>DASZVE010000038.1:0-4757 GCA_035547095.1 Mucilaginibacter sp. | reverse complement strand
AAAAAAGAGCTGATCAACATGTGGATACTTGTTCAGTCGCAACTGAACAAGGCCAAAGATGCAATGGTAAATTTTGATAAGGATCTTGCGCGGGAAGTATTGGTGAAAGAGAAGCGGGTCAATTCGTTTGAGCTGAAGATCGACCGCGATTGCGAAAATATATTTGCATTACATTGCCCCGTTGCTATCGACCTGCGTTTTCTGCTGGCGGCGCTAAAGATCAACACTAACCTGGAGCGCATCGGTGATATTGCGGCCGGCGTGGCCAAATATGTAGTTGAATCGCCTGTGAATTTTGATGCCGGAGTACTCGACAGTACATCCATCCTACGGATGTATGATGAGGCGATAAACATCGTAACCGATACGCGCATAGCATTTGAGACGGAAGACACGGCGCTTGCCCGCAGTATATTTAAGCGCGACGAGGTGCTTGATGCCGTAAATCGAAATGCGACCAATATTATCGGCGAGGTTATCAAAGGCGGAAAGGTGGGTCTCAACGAAGCTTTGTTTATGCTTTCGATCATTCGCAAGCTGGAACGTATCGGCGACCAATCGAAAAACATTGCCGAAGAGATAATTTTCTACGTTGAAGCCAAAATACTAAAGCACTCAGGCGCAGCAAGAGATAAGAAATAAGAGTAACACGTTTAATTTGATTGATTGAAAAGGCGGGCTGCGATGGTCTGCCTTTTTTATTTTAAAGGTTCTTTCCCAGCTTATCCAAAATATCCTGCGGCACCTTTTGCAGGTCGAGCACCAGGAACCCGTCGAGGCAATCGGCAAATTTGGGGTCGATATTAAAGCAGATGATCCTGGCGTTTAGCGCAATATATTGGCGCAGCAGCACAGGCACTTTCATAGTGCCGCTTTCGATCTCTGATATCAGGTTGTCCAATCCTTTGAAGCTGTCTTCGCCGGCCAACAGCAGGTCTTTGTCGATGCTCGAAAAATCAACCTTGAACTTTTTACGCGGGCGCACATACTGGGCCATTTCATGATCAAAATGGTTGCGGTTGATATAATCCACGATGAGCGACTTGGAAAATTTGGAAAAAGTGTTGCTGATGCTCACCGGGCCGATCAGGTAACGGTAGCGCGGGTTATCGATCAGATATTTTAGAATGCCTTTCCATAGCAGGAACAAGGGGAGGGGCTTCTGTTGGTATTCCTTGCGTATAAAAGAACGGCCCAGTTCAAGGCTTCTTTTCAGTACGGGCGTAAACTGCTCCTTTATTTTGAAAAGCTCGGCTACATAAAAGCCTTTTTTGCCCATGCTGTAAAATATCTCATCGCCCATGCCTATGCGGTATGCGCCTACAATTACTTTAGCATCCACATCCCAGATGAAAAGGTGGTGATAATAGATATCGTACTCGTCCAGGTCGATGCTCTTATTGGTGCCCTCGCCGATCTCACGGAAAGTAACTTCTCTCAGCCTGCCTATTTCGCGTATAATATTCGGGATCGACGCCGTAGGAGCGATAAACACTTCATAATTCTTTTCAACCCATACCCGGTAATTTTCGCGCAGCGGCTCAATTTCCTTTTCAAGTAGGTCTGCCGGTACGGCCGGTACGATTTCTTCCGCTTCTTTCTTTACTTTAAAAATATTGCGTGGTCTTATCACGCGTTTTTCCTCCTCCAGGCCGGTGCCTAAAGCATAGGTCCGCGCACGAAGAAAATTGAGCAGCTTACCCGCGTTCTGATAATCAGGTATCTCTTCTACATTTATCGGTTTACCGATACGCAGCTTTATCGTGCGCCCTTGTTTGTTGAAGAGTTCCGAAGGCAATTTGGCGGTACGCAGTGTCGGGTGGATAAGGCTCAGCAGGTTAAAAAGCACGCCGTTATTGCCATGAAAATATATGGGCACAACCGGTACTTTGGCTTTGGCTATCAGTTTGCCAACAACCGGGTGCCACATACGGTCGGTAACCTGCTGTTTGTCGATCTTGAAGGTCGAAACTTCGCCCGCGGGAAATATGCCTATCGGTGTACCGTTTGCCAGCAGTTCAAGCGTGTTTTTAAGGCCGCTGATACTTGACGAATGTTCGATGTTTTCAAAAGGATTCACGGCTACGAAATAGTCGCTCAGGTTGGGTATTTTTTTAAGCAGGAAATTGGCCATCAGTTTAGCATCGGGTCGCACCATGCATAACACCTTGAGCAGCACCATCCCTTCAATACCGCCGTAAGGATGGTTGGCTATCGCAATAAAGCTGCCGGTTTCGGGGATATTTTTCAGGTCCTTTTCGTCGAACTCTACTTCAATGCCACAGCCCTCCAGTATAGCATCTACAAATTCAGGGCCCTGTTTGGGTTGCGCCTGGGCGAACAGGTTATTTACCTGGTTTATTTTCATCACCTCCATCAGTAGCGCGGCCAGCCCCGGCATTTTTAGTTTATCCAGTTTGGTAGCTTTAGCAAATTCTTCGGTGGTGATGATCTTCATTTGTTCAGTTGCAGGTTTACTGTCTGGTTTTACGCCCGATTAACTTATGCCTCGCGCGTCCTTGAGTTTAAATAGGGGCCTGTTTTGCGGTCGAAATGAGTACTTTAACAATACATTTGCCGCATTCCCTAAATATCCTAAAATTTATTTTAATTTACGGTAAATAAGGCCGTCTGAAATGATATCGCGCATCAGGAATTACCTCTCTGTATCAAAAAAAGAATGGAATGGAATGGTAGTGTTGGTTATCCTGATCGCATTGATATTTGCCGCGCCCTATGTCTTCCAATTATTCCGCAAAGATACAACAATAATCGACCCTAAAGAGTTCAACAAGGCCGTCGCCATACTGGAAAAGGCCCAAAAGAAACAACCAGGCAGCCATGCAGCAGCTACAACTTTTTATAAGAAAGCAGCACCGGGCGAAGTGGTGGATCTGAATACTGCCGACTCGGCGAAGCTTACAGAGTTGAAAGGTATCGGCCCTTCTTTTGCCCGGCGGATCGTTGGTTACCGGAACCGCCTGGGCGGCTTTTGGCGGAAGGAACAATTGCTTGAAGTTTACGGCCTGGATTCCGACCGGTATGCCGGGCTGCAGGCGGAGGTCAGTGTCGATCCCTCAAATATTAAAAAGATTCCGGTCAATTCGGTTAATTTTGAAACGTTAAGCCGTTTTCCGTACTTAAGCTATAAGCAGGCGAATGCTATCATCCAGTTTCGCGAGCAGCATGGTCAGTATGAATCGCTCGCCGATCTGCAAAACATAGCGATCATGGACAAAAACACCATACAAAAGATCAAACCCTACATAATTTTCAAATGATAGAGCAGCAGATCAAAGCCGCAATACGCGACATACCCGACTTTCCGAATCCCGGTATTGTTTTTAAAGACATTACGCCCATACTGAAAGACCCTGCATTATGCGATGAGATACTGGAAGCATTTGTCCGGAAACTGAAGCATACGCGGGTCGACGTGGTAGCGGGCGTTGAGAGCCGGGGTTTCCTGTTCGGACTATCGCTGGCCTGCAAACTGGGAGTGCCTTTTGTGCCTGTTCGCAAGGCGGGCAAGCTGCCCTATACCATCAGGCAGAAGGCTTACAGCCTTGAATATGGTACAGCGGTTATCGAAATGCATACCGACGCCTTCGATCCGGGTCAGCATGTGCTGATACATGATGACCTGCTGGCAACCGGCGGTACCGTATTGGCAGCAAGTGAACTGGTATACGAAATGGGCGGAACAGTAGCAGGTTTTGCTTTTGTGGTAGGGCTGGGCTTCCTGAACGGCATCGAACGTATAAAACACATTAGCGATAATATTATTATACTGGCCGATTATTAATTATAAATTGTAATTTATTTTTAATTCAATTTCAATAAGTTATATATAGCTTTATATCATATTTCAATACCCCTCATATACCCCGGTCCGGTTTAGTGATAGCGAATATTTAACGAAAGAACTTTTGGGATAAGTCTTCATCGGTCTTGATTTAAAAGCTTTGTAACCAATTATTTTATCAAACCAAATTTTGCTGTTATGAAAAAGTCTGATCAATTACACGAAAACCAGCGCCGCAATTTCTTAAAACAATTTGCAACGGGCGCTGCTGTATTAGGTACCGGAATCCTTTCTGCTCCGCTGGCAGCATCGGCGGCGAACTTGTCGTCGCTGAATGTTTCGGATGCCGATGAATGGTTCAACAAGATAAAAGGCAAACACCGTATGGTTTTTGACGTTACACAACCGCACGAGATTATGCCATTCGCCTGGCCGAAAGTGTATATGATGACCAATGCCGCAACGGGCGCATCTAAAGACGACACCACGGCAGTAGTTATCTTCAGGCATAACGCTATTCCTTACGCGATGAATAACGATCTGTGGGCAAAGTATAAGTTCGGCGAAATGTTCAAGATCAAAGATGCCGAGAACAAGGGACCAGCCACGGCAAATCCGTTCTGGCAGCCGGCCGCCGGAACATTTAAAGCCCCCGGTTTGGGTGAAGTAAAGATCGGTATAAACGAGTTGCAGGAAGATGGCGTACTGTTTGGCGCCTGCGACATAGCGCTAACGGTCTTTAGCGCGGTGGTTGCTATGGGTTCAAAGGGCGACCCGGAAGCCATTAAAAAGGAATGGCTGGCAGGTATACTACCGGGCGTGCAGGTTATGCCGTCGGGTATATGGGCGGTTGGCCGCGCGCAGGAACATGGTTGCGGCTACTGTTTCGCGGGATAATTGGAGTTACGACTAATAACGTTTAATGTTTCTAAAAAAAACGGCCACTATTGTT
>DASZVE010000037.1:0-73451 GCA_035547095.1 Mucilaginibacter sp. | reverse complement strand
ACCCGGTAACGCTTTTGAGGTTCATCTGATAATTTCCATCGCTCACAGCCGATACTGACAACGGTACAACGGTACCATTTTTGGGTAATGGCTGCACGTTTATGGCCAGCGGCACGTTGTCGCTCGATAAACTCGCCAGGTTTTCCTGTCCGTTACCCTGTTTATATTCCGCATCTTCATCGGGCGAGTACGCAGTCGTGCTGCTTCCGTCGAAACGGATAAGTATATCATCGTAATTGACGGAGTCTTTAATCATATCAAGCCTCACATACTGTATATTGCCAACATCCACCGGCGGCTTGCCCATCAGCAGGCTGGCTCCTGTAAGTTGCGTATTTACCTTTGCCGATTCATTGATGATCAGTTTGGCCCCGGCGCTGCTGGCCAGCACAAAAAAGCCCTGTCCGCTAACTAATACATTGGTGGCGTTGTGTGTGCCGATACCGCCGCTTCCTTTGGTGTAGGCACCGTAGTTCCTGGTGACGGGGTCAAGCACGTAAATGGTTGGACCGACGCTTGAAGCATAGATACCTGTAGTTGTAGAGGTCGTATTGTAAGTATCCCAGTTAATGGAGCTGGCATAGGGATTACCTGCCAGGTTAAAGCCCCTTACGGCTGTATTCCCGGCCGAAACAGTGTATCCGAGGTTCGCGGAGGTCGGCGTATACCAGTCCTTAACGGTCACCTGTCCCTGGTTCAGGTTGCCCGTTGTGACTAAAGTGGTGTTTTCGGGCGTAGCATAAGGCGAGACTGTCTTACTGGCCAGGCTTGTACTGCGGTTACCTCTGAAATAAAATAAATAGCCGTCTCCAACAGGAATATTGAAAGTTCCGATCTCGCCGTCCAGTTGATAACCCGGTGAGGCCGTGATATTGTTAATGCCCCTGAAATTGCCGGCAATAAAATTGCTGTTGGTCGGGGTCACATTCTCGCGATACAAATAGATCGTAGGGTTGCCCGTCTTGTCGAAGCCCCCTGTTGTTCCTGTCGATCCGGTAAGATAGCACGAGCTTTTAAGATAATTAAGACTGAAAACCTTGTTTGTACCTACAGTTCCCGCATTTACGGGCGAGGAAAGCAGGCGATAACCCCGATAGGTGAGGCTGCCGCCGGTTATGTATCGCTGAACATTTACAAATCCGCTGATACTGGCCGTGCCCGACATGGCCGCGATGGTAGCCGACCCTGTAGCGTCTGATTTTAAGGTAAGATAAGCGGCAGAAGCGCTTCCGGCCGATAACGCGGCCGGGCTGGTAACGGTAAGCACTCCGCTGCTCGATACCGCGAAATTCCCGATTCCTGCACTCATGGTCGCCGTACCGCTGCCATTAAAAGTAACTTTATTAAATACTGTGCCGGCGGCGCTGTTGTCCTGCAGAATTTGCGATGCGCCGGAAAAATATACCGTACCTGTTCCGGCCGTAAAAGTGCCGCTGTTTTGATAGGTGCTTTTAAGGATGACGTTGCCCGATCCGCACTTAAATGTCCCGCTGTTGTTCTGAAAGATGCCGTTTACGGTTACCGTACCTGAACCGGCATTAACGGCCCCAAAATTTATCTGAAGAATATTTCCCACGGTTAGGCCGCCCGATCCCAAAGTTATGGTATTGCTGTTGTTTTGCAGGATGTTCGTCAGCGTTATGCTGCCTGATCCCTGCGTAACATTGGTCGAGTTCACCCAGTTGTCCGACACGGTTATGCTCGGGTTGTTCGTCGCAAGGTCGACTGTACCCGTTCCGCCGGTGGTCCAGTCGGCGCCTACCGTTAAGGCGCCGCCTACTACGGTCTTGGTGCTTGCCCCGGCAAAAGTGAGGTAATCGTAATTATAATTGTTAATGCCAAGGCCGCTGGTTCCGGTAGTATAAACCGTTTGCGTTCCCGAAGTTGCATCATAGATCACGGTTCCCGCTCCGGCTCCGTTGTTGGTAAAGTCGACGGTAAAGCCGGTAGTGACAGGAGTCAGAATAGGGGCGTTGTTCAGCAATTCAAGCGTCGTAGCCGCGGTGCCGCTATCCATCTGGAACAGGCCGATGCCTGGGTAGTTAGGGTCGCCAACGCCTTCCGAAAGCGGGTTGCTGTATGTGGTTGTTTTAACTTGGCCGTATAAAGTTAGCTTATTCGCATCCAGCGAGAAGTATGGATACACAATGCCGTCGGACGTGCTGTTGCCAACCGCGTTTAAAACCAGGTTGCCATTGATGGTCATTTGAGTTACCTGGCAGCTTACGTTGTTAACTACCCCAATACCGGTACTGGGCATGGTGTTGTCGCCAAGGTAAAAGTTCTTGCAGCTAATGGTGCCTGTACCGGCTAAAGTAGTGTACTGGTAAAAGTTGGGGTCGTTATTCTGCGTAATATCGCCGCTCACCGTCAGGGTGCCGTTCACAGTCAGCGTAAAATTGTCGTAAACGCCGAAGATGATCGACGCGCAGGATTCCGCATCCGTAATAGTCGGGTCGTTCGTATAAGCGTTGACAGCTATCCGTACTATATCGGCAGGACCGGGAATAGTCGTCGCGGTTACGCCGCCTATCTGCCAGTTCAGCCTGTTGTTCCAGTTGTAAACACCGCTTGTCGCGCTTGTGCCTACCCAGTCGTAGGTTGCAGCAAAAGTTTTCCCCGCAATAGAGGCCAGCAGCAGGGCGGCGAACACGATTTTATTTAATACCTTTTTCAAAACTAAATATCAGCAGCACCGGGTTCTTTTTACGTGGTGAAGCATGATTAGGTTTGAATAATTCGGAAAAATTATTGGCTGTTAGCGCATGTTTAGCTACTGATTTATAGAATGTTGCGTTATGGTTACGGCTTTTTTAACCTTCAGTTAATTAGTGGCTTACGGACGCTTTTAAAGCGTTTTTGTAAGATTCGGGGAGCGGTAAAAGGCGTTTTGACGGGAAATTATAGCTTAATAAATTTGGTTTGACCTATCGCGCCTTTCGTTTTATTGTCGACAACGGTAACGATGTAGGTGCCGGGCCCGAGGTTATTAATGCTGCCCTGCCATGAAGGTTGTGAAGATATTACCTCTTTTACGACAAGCCCCGAACTGTTTGTGATCTTAATGTCGTAATTTGTGGTATTATCAGGTGATTGCTGTTTTATGGACAAATTGATCATGCTGTTTACCGGGTTGGGGTATATGCTCAGATTATCTGTATATATGCCGTTAGCCTGGTTGGCAAACCCCACAACAACAATGTTAGAATAAGTAATGCCGCCGTTGAAATCAATTTGCTTTAAGCGGTAATAATTTGGTCCCGTGGCAAAAGGATTTTTATCCATAAGGCTGTATTGTCCGCTGCCGGCAGCATTAGCCGAGCCAAGGTCGTCATAAGTCTTCCCGTTGTCGATGCTTCGCTGAACGGTGAAATAGGTATAATTGCCCTCGTTTTCGGTCTTCCACAAAAGCTCGGTTTGCTGCTCATTCTGCACTTTTTGGCCTGTAAAGCTGAGCAGCCTGTAGGCATAGGCCGGGTTTTGGCGTATCACGAGCGTAAAACGCTTTGGCCCAAAGCTTGCGCTATCGCTTTTATAAATATTAAAGCTGTAGCTTTTGTTATGGCGCATGTCGACCGAGTCTTTTGTATAGGCGTCCATCAGCCATATGTCGAAGAGCTGCGGAACCGACACGATGTCGATAATTGCTAAATTATAAATACCGTCTTTACTGGCATTTACATTCAGCCTGATAGATTCGCTTTTCAGTTTCGGCAGTGGCACGGTATTGATCGACAGATCGACGTTATCGCTTGATCGCGTTGCGAGGCTTACGGCTCCATAACCGGTTTTATATGGTGCATCGATAGCGTAGCTGAAATCGGTGCTGGCCTGGCTGTTAAACCTTATCAGGGTTTGATCCCGTACACTGCCTTCGCCGATTTGTAAGCGCAGGTATTGCATGTTTGCTGCCGCTACCGGCTGTTTGGACATCAGCAACGTCGAGCCCTGCGTATTCTGTGAAGTTGTCTTGGCTGACTCGTTGAAAACTAACTGTCCCGATCCGGATGTTGCCAATACGAAAAAACCCTGCCCGCTTGCTATTATATTGCTTACAAAGGTAGCGCTTCCGATGCCGCCTGAGCCAGACATGTAAGACCCATAGTTTTTTGTGATCGGGTCGAGCTCGTATATCGTGCTGCTGACATTGCTGCCGTAAATGCCTGTCGTGGATGAGCTTGTTTGAAAATTATCCCAGTCGATAGAACTCGCATAGGGGTTTCCAACCAGGTTGAAACCCGCGTAGGGTGAAGCGGCTGTGTAGCTTAAGTTCGATGACGTTGGTGTAAACCAGTCCTTCACGGTTACCTGGCCCATATTTAACGTTCCGCTGGCGCTAAGGGTAACAGCTTGTGGCACATAACTCACCGAGGTTTCACCAGCGAAGGAAGTCGAAGCCCTGTTGCCTCTAACAAAGCATAGATAGCCGTTTCCAACCGGGACATAGTTTCCGGTGCCGTCGCCGTCAAGTGTGTAATTGTAGTTTGGTGTATTATTAATTGCGTTGACGCTACGGTAATTGCCGCCGGTAAAAGTGCTTGTCGGGCTGACCAGGTTTTCCCTGAACAGGTACAGGCTCGGGTTAGCGGCAACCGTATTGTCAAACCCTCCTGTAGTAGTGGTTGCGGTAAGATACATGGAGCTGATCAGGTAATTCAGCCCTTCCACGTTGTTACTGTGGGTATCCTGGCCGACATATACCGGCGACGATAAAAGCCGGTATCCCCTGTAGCTCAGGCTGCCGCCGCTGAGGTAGCGTTCGACATTGATCGAGCTGGCTGCGCTGCCCGTTATAGCAGTCGTGCTCGCAAGCTGGCCTATCGACGCATCGCCCGTGGCGTCCGATTGAAGCGTAAATGAAAGCGGTGATGTTAAAGTGAGTTTAGCGCTGGCATTAGTTATGTTAATGATCGAGCCGGGCGCCATCGCAACCGCCGCTGTTCCGCTGCCGGTTATAGTTGGTGTACCCGTCGAGTTAACGGTGAGGTTGTCATTTATCGTCAGCGTAGCTCCCGATGCTATTGTTAAAGTAGCCGTCTTGGTAGTACCGAACGTTATCGAGCTTACCGTTGTACTTGCGCTAAGTGTAGGCTGATTGGTAAAGGTTACGTTTGATCCGATACGTACAGCAGTGTACTGATTGGGCGTTCCGTTCGGGCTCCAGTTAGTGGTAGTTGCCCATGCGCTCGATGTTGTACCCTTCCAGTCCATTGTGGATTGCGAACACGATAAGGTTATTGTTGTTGACGCTTTCCCGCTGGTATTGTATGCAATAACCGTATAAGTAGTCGTAGTGAATGTAACCGTTGGCGTACCTGAGATCTTTCCTGTTGATGTATTAAATGTCAGACCGTCGGGCAGCGTCGCGCTAATCGTCCAGCCTGTGACGGCTACCTTTTTGATGGCGCCGCTGCCATAATCGGCGATATATAAACTCCCGGACGCGTCGGGCTGTACAGAGCGTGGCGCGTTGAGCCCGCTTGCCTGGGTTATCGTTGATACAACTCCCGCAGATGTCACTTTCTTTATGGCATTGTTGCCATAATCCGCTACATAAATATTTCCTGATGCGTCCATGCCGAGTTGGCGCGGCGCATTAAAACCGGCTGCAAAAGTTGTTTTTACACCCGCAGGCGTGATCTTAACAAGGTTGTTTGCAGTATATTGGGACACGTAAAGGTTTCCCGATGCATCCACGGCTGTCCCATACGGACTCGTTAACCCGCTTGCATAAGTACTGACCGTGGTAGTGCCTGCGGTAATTTCGTATACAGTATTATCGCCGGCATCAGCGACATAAGCGTTGTTAGAGGAATCAAAGGAAATGCCGTAAGGCTGGTTAAAGCCGTTGATAGAGGCCAACAGGTTACCCGACGAGTCAAATTTCAACACCTGGCCCGAGCCGAAATTGGATACATAGATATTACCCCTGCTATCGATTGCAACACCGGTAGGCGTACTCAAGCCTGAATATAAAGTCGTTTTGGTGCCTGTCGGCGATATTTCGATGAGGGTATTTCCGCTTTCGCTGACAGTGTACACATTCCCTGAAGCATCCACCGTTACATCCCACGGACTTGACACTGTCGCAAACGAATAAATAGGCGCATAACTGCCGGTTGTAACAGATCCGCCGGTATTGGAAGGCGTGATAGAAAATGCCGTACCAAGTGTTAAGGTGTTGGTTGATGGAGTATACCTGATATTAGGCACCGCCCCGAATGTAAAACCGGGGGCCGATAAGAGCAGGTTGAAGAACCCCAAATACAAAAAAAGTCTTTTCAATATAACCCGATTTGAGTATTTGGACCCAAATATATCCTTTTTGTACGATTATTTTTTGCTTTAGGTTATATGTAATACCATTTCGCTGAAACTTAACTAACTGTATTAATGTATTTTATTTCGTATATGTTAAGTTGATTATTACAGATGGATAATATTAGTTAATATTATAATAATAGTTAATTTGTTCCGGTTTTTTTTCCCGCTACGAAAAAACTTGCCAGTCAGTTTTCAGAATTGCAAAACGTGTTTAATGTTAATATGTTGAGAAAAAAATAGCCCGAAGCCATGGCCAAGTGTGCCTTTCCTTGTTTCCGGCGCGAAATGTCGCTAAGGAATGCGCGGCTAAAGCGAGGTCAGAATATAGTAAACGCGGCATTGCAGGCCTTCCCTGGTTTGGCCGTCCTAAGCTTTGAAGGAGATATATTAGGTATCAAACCGGAAGTGTTGGATTGCACCGATTACGAGCCGCAGAAAAGAATCGCTTATAGTTTAACAAAGCGACTGCTGCCTAATTCAGTGTTGTTCTTGTTATCCAGTATCCGAACCGTATAGGTTCCCGGAGGCAGATCGTTTACTGCGCCCTGCCATGCAGGCTGAGAAACGGTTGCTTGTTTTACTGTAAGCCCAAGTGCATTGACGATACTGATATTATAACTTCCCGTACTTGCAGTGCTGGTGTTGATAGCCAGGTTAAGGGTATTTCCGGCAGGATTAGGATATACGGAAAAATTGCCTGCAGTCAAACCTGCGGGGTTGGGATACATGACTTTCACCACGTCCGAATAGGTAATAGTGCTGTTTATATCCTGTTGTTTCAACCTGTACAGGTTCGCTCCCATAACGGGAAACTTGTCGGTTATACTATAGTTCCCGGCGCCTGTTGCAGCTATGTTGCCGATGATGTTGAATGTTTTCCCATTGTCCGTACTGCGCTCAACCGCGAAGTTGGTATAATTCGCCTCGTTCATGGTTTGCCAGGTTACCAGCACCTGCGGCTGATCCTGTACTTTCGCAGCGTTAAAATTGATCAGTTGGTAAGCATAAGCCGGGTTTTGGCGTATAACAAGGCTAAAGCGCCCAGACCCGTAACTTGCCGGATCGGCAGTGTAAATGTTAAAGCTGTACACCGGGTTGGGCCGCAGGTCGACCGAATCTTTAGTGTAATTGTCCTTCAGCCAGATGTCATACAACTGCGGCACCTGGTTTACCTGTACCAGGCTTAGCCGGTATATCCCATCGGTTTTTGCCGATACCGATAGTTTTATAGCTTCGCTTGTTTTAGGATATGGCACAGTATTGATCGCCAGCGCTACGCTATCGGCCGACAGGCTGGCCAGGCTTACCTTGCCAAATCCCTGCTTATATTCACCGTCGTAAGCTCCTGAATAAATCGCCGATGCGCTGTTATCAAACCGCAGCAGCAACTCGTCCGTATTGACGGTATCCAGGCTCATCTTTAGCCGGATGAACGCATTGCTTGCTAAATTGCCCGCAGGTGTGCCCATAAAAAGCTGCACACCGGTATTTTGCGTGGCAGTTTTGGCCGTCTCGTTAAAGATCAGTTGTGCGCCTGTTCCGGTAGCCACCACAAAAAAGCCCTGGCCGCTTGCAATGACGTTCGTTGCATTATTGGTCCCAACCCCGCCGCCGCCTTTGATATAGGCGCCGTAGTTTTGGTTCACCGGGTTAAGCACATAGATCGTATTACCAACGTTTACGCCGTATATGCCTGATGTCGAAGTGGTTGTTTGAAATGTTTCCCAGTCGATGGAACTTGGGTAAGGATTGCCGACCAGGTTGTCGCCCCGCACGGTCGTATTGCCTGAGGTGGTTGTATAGCCGAGATTAGACGATGAGGGCGTATACCAGTCGTGTACCGTATACGAACCCTGGTTCAGGCTGCCTGTAGCGGTCATGGTTACGCTTTCTGCAGATGTTCCGGGTGTATATTTATTGGCGAGGTTGGTAGTCCGGTCGCCCCTGAACCAGAACAGGAAGCCGTTGCCTATCGGGATATTATATGACCCGCCATCGGTATCCATGGTATAGCTTGGCGCGCTCGCAATATTGGCTATGCCCCTGAAGTTGCCCGATATGAACGTGGCGTTTGAATAGGCGATATTTTCGCGGTAGAGGTACAGGCTTGGATTGCCGGTTTTATCAAAACCTCCGGAAGTGCCGCCGCTGCCGGTAACCAGTGAAGATGACTTCACATAGTTGAGGCTGTAAACGTTGTTGCCGCTTACCGTGCTCGTGTATATTGGCGATGAAAACATCCGGTAGCCGCGATAAGTCGAGCTGCCGCCGGTAATGTATCGTTGTACCTGGTAGGTGCCGGTAATTAGTCCCACCGATGTTGATGGAACGGCACCCAGGTAGCCCGAGCCGTAGCTGTCCGACTGAAATATAAAAAAGCCTGTGCTGGCATTATTCAAATACGCCTGGTACCCTGATATGGTAATGCCTGAGGTTGAACCAACGTAAAAGGTGCCCGAATTGTTGATATTGGAACCCTGGCCGGTTAGGTTGATCGTACATGGATTATTCGATCCGCCCGCATAAAATGTGCCCGTATTAGTCAGCGGGCAGTTATAGGTACCCAGGCTTATAGAAGCCGAGGAATCAGCAATGACCATGCCCGCGTTGGTCAGACTCATGTTATTATTGGTGCTCGTAAAATTGATCTTAGTGCCATGCAGGTAGGCTAACGACGATGAACTTGAGTTTTGAAAGGCGCTGTTCTGACCGCTGATGGTAAATGTGGAACCATGGTCGGTATAGGTGCCTGTATTGGTCATCAGGTTGGCGGGGGTTCCGCTGCCGCTGAAGTTAAATGTCGAACCATAGGAGCGCATGGTGCCCGAATTGGTTAGCGACGAGAAATCGCCGAACTTAAAGGTACATCCCGACATGATATTGAGCGTACCGGCGTTGGTCAAATTGCCATGGGGATTGCTGGTGCTCTCGTCCATCACTGCATTCGAATTAAAGTAGACGGTGGTGCCCGACGAAATAGCAAAGGACGAGTTATAGCCCGCGCTTACCGTTCCGCTGATTGCGAAAGCACCCGATCCGGAGAATGTAAAACTAACCGCAGCGCTGGAAGGCTGCGATGTGCTGACGCCCGAACCAATATTCAGCGTTATGCCGCTGTTTACGCTAATCGTTATCCCGCTTACGCCGTAATTGGTTGTTTTAAGCTGTGCGATGGTAATAGTGCTACTCAAAGTTATCGTAGCGTTGCTGGTGTTAATTACGGCGATATCGGAGCTGCCTGAACTGCCGGGGTACCCCGTGCTCGGCGACCAGTTTGCCGAGGTTGTCCAGGCGCCGCTGCTGCCGCCTGCCCAGGTATAGGTAGTGCCCGCCCGGGCCCGTTGGGTTGAAAATACAAAAAGGAATAACAGTAAAAAAAGTAAAACTCTCTTCATCGTATATCGGTGTACCTGCAAAAACTCGCTTACCGCTAATCATTCGCACATAATCTAACGATGTTTTTATACGAATAAATTTACGTAAAATGTTCCATTTGAGTAAAGAAATTTCTTTTAAGTTAAATAGGCAATATAATAGCTTGATAATAAGTGTGATATAAAAAAGACAAGCCGGCGATATTAACAGCCCGAAGGCTATCTCGTGATTTTTTTTCTTCGAAAACAGCGCGGAGAGGTTGCGTTATAGCTTTTTATAAGCGACGATTTGCCCATTAGCAGATATGGCTTACATACCCTTTGATGACACACAGATGTCCGTGATAAGGGAGATTTACAGAAAGGAATATACGATTAATTGCCGGGAGAACCTGCAGCTTTCTGTTTGCGAAATAAGCGGTAAGCTGCGAAAACAGAAGCAGCTATAACCAGCACGATCACCCAGGTATCAAGCGGGCAAGTAGCGTCCGGGTCGTCACCGCCGCAGGGCAAACCCTGGGCATGAGCCGTAGCGACACTTATCAGGATCAACACTAACACACTAAGTCCGGCCTTCAGTTTCATTTTTCAGAGTATTGAGTAATCAATGTTACAAATTTAATTATTCCTGCCGTAATATTAATACAAAGTTTTTTCCTCGCATTACTGATTAATTAGCTATTCCGGCCGGACTCTTTTATTTAATACTTTAGCCCGCGTTCCTTATCTTGTCATGCAAAAACTATTCCGGCAAACGGAAATAGAAACATTATCTATGGAAAATGAGTACAAGCAAACGTATTTTACGAAGAAGGGTTACAATTTGTTTTATCCGGCAGCTTAAATGAGGAAATATTTACCATCGCTGGTCATATTGTTATCCCTGTCGGCCATCTGCGGCCGGGCCTTCGGCCAGCAGAAAAAACTGGTTACCGATACTAACAGGCGAAAACTTAACGATCTTTCGGCAAAAGCCGCCGCGTCCTATACCGATGCTCATCAAAGGGCGCTTAACCTGGCCCGGATCCATAACTGGATGGTTAGCCGAAAAACCAAAAAAGGCGGTATCGTGGTTTTGCAGGGAGTAAACCAACGGGGTTTCCCGGTATTTCTTGCTACCGACGATAATGTTATTTCGGCAGCTACTACCAGCACCAACGCGGTTCAGCCCGGCGGCGCGCTTGGTTTAAACCTGTCGGGTTCAAGCTCATTTTTGAACAACAAATTAGCGATATGGGACGGCGGATCTGTTTACAAACAGCACCAGGAGTTTGCAGGCAAAACCATTACCTGGAAGGATTCTTCCACCATCATCGATCATGCCACGCACGTTAGCGGCACTATGCTGGCCAAAGGTGTCTATCCGCCGGCGAAAGGTATGGCCTTCAATGCGTCGACTCTTTTGTCGTATGACTTTAACAACGACGTAGCTGAAATGAGCGGCGAAGCACCAAACCTGCTTCTGTCCAATCACTCCTACGGCGACCAGGCAGGCTGGAACTACAATGATGCACAAAGCCGCTGGGAGTGGTACGGACTGCCCGGCGACACGGTTGACTATACCTTCGGCTTTTACGGCCAGCGCACACAGCAATGGGACCAGATAGCCTATAGCGCTCCATATTATCTTATCGTGGAGGCTGCCGGTAATGCAAGGGCCGACACTGGCCCGCCTGTAGGACAGGATTATTACGGATATAAAAGTGCAACCGACCCGACTATTGTCGATAAAGGCCCGCGGCCGGCCGGCATCAGCAGCAATAATAGTTACGATTGTATAAGCAGTACCGGCAATGCTAAAAATATCCTGACGGTAGGCGCTGTAAACCCGTTGCCTAACGGCCCGGTCAGTTCTTCCGGCGTCAGCATAACCTATTTTAGCAGTGAAGGACCCACCGATGACGGGCGTATTAAACCCGACGTTGTGGGCAATGGTCTTAACGTGCTGTCGACCGGCAGCGCCGGGCCGGCAAACTATATTACCTTTTCGGGCACGTCGCAGGCAACGCCTAACATTACGGGTTCGCTTTATCTTTTGCAGGAATATTATGCGGAAAAAAATGCGGGCAGTTTTATGCGCGCCGCTACGCTGAAGGGGCTGGCTTGTCATACCGCTTTTGATGCGGGAAACCCCGGGCCCGATTATATCTACGGATGGGGACTTTTGGATACAAAAAAGGCGGCCCAGGTGCTAACGGATAACGGTACCAAAAGCATGGTGAAGGAAAATACACTGTCGCAGGGGCAAACGCAAACCATTAACGTGGTAGCGTCGGGCAACGGCCCGCTGATGGCAACCATATCATGGACCGATCCACCTGGATCGCAGACGCCTGACGGCACGGTCAACAGCCGTGCGCCAAAATTGGTAAACGACCTGGATATTCGTATCAGTGATGGCGTGAACACCTATTCTCCATGGGTACTGGACTACAACAATCCAGCGGCGCCGGCAACCACCGGCGATAATATCCGCGATAATGTCGAACAGGTTTATGTCGCCGGCGCTGTGCCGGGCAGGGCCTATACCATTACCGTGTCGCACAAAGGCACCCTCCAGTCGGGTTCGCAGGCTTATTCGATTATAGTAACGGGCATTGGGGGTTCGGCTTTTTGCGCGTCGGCCCCGCTATCGGGCGCAGATTCGAGGATCAATAATGTCACCATGTCGAATATCAGCAATACACCTCCCGCGGGCTGTACAACTTATTCCGATTATACCAACCTGACGGTACAGCTTGAGCAGTACAAAACATATCCGCTGAGTTTAACATTGGGTACCTGCGGCGCAAATTTTAATAAAGCGGCAAAGGTGTTTATCGATTGGAACGGAGACGGCGTATTTGAACCGGCGGAACTTGTGGCGACGACCGGTGTGATTAACGGAACCGGCATCTATACAACTAATATCACTGTTCCCGGTTCGGTAATCGCCGGAAACTACAGCCTGATGCGCGTTGTGCTCACCGAAACCAGCGATACCTCAACCATAAAAGCCTGCGGCAGCTATTCCAAAGGCGAGACGCAGGATTACCGTGTGCAATTCGTACAGGCGAGTGTGGATGCCGGAGCTGTTGCCATCGTAAGCCCGGCCTCAAACGGCCAATGTTCCGGTGCGGCGCCGGTTACGGTAACCCTGAAAAATTATGGAAGTACGGCGTTGAACAATATCCCCGTGGTTGTTACTATAACGGCCCCCAATAATACGGTCACTACATTTAACCAAACCTACAGCGGAACGCTCGCACCGGCGGCCACCGATAATTTTACTTTTACCAATACTTTCAACATCAGCCCAGGTTCAGTTTATATTATTAAAGCCGCAACCAATCTTTCGAACGACCCTGTAACCGCCAATAATTCCATAACGGACACAGTTACCACCCCGGCCTCAACCGTTGCAGGCGCGCTTACCGCAAATTATTGTAACAGCAGCAATTCCTGGTTACTGGAAGGTACGGGCGACGGCGAGGTATTGTGGTACCATAACGCTACGGATACTATTCCATTCGCCTACGGTTCGCCCGCAGTAACAACGCAGGCGCCCGTTAACAATACGTATTATGCCGGCCTGAATGACTTCAGTGGGTCGGTCGGCCCGATATC
This sequence comes from Mucilaginibacter sp., assembly GCA_035547095.1. Lineage (GTDB taxonomy): Bacteria > Bacteroidota > Bacteroidia > Sphingobacteriales > Sphingobacteriaceae > Mucilaginibacter. The sequence goes on along the minus strand of DASZVE010000037.1, from coordinate 60,147 downwards.
GAAAAACGCTTTTCCAGCAGGCGGGTATAACCAGTTTACGCCATCGGTAAACGTATTTACCCGCATTCCTGTTATTATTGAAAGCGCCCGCTTATATATCGGCTACCCGGGGCAGATCACTTTCAGCGTAGCCGACCCGAACGGGCAGGTCGTTTCATCGGCGACTATCGATGCGGTGGCAACGCGCAGCAATCCGCAACCCGGCGTTCAAACCAACGATCCGACCGACCAGGGCCAGGTGTACAATCTCAACTTATTGCTGCCCGCGGCCGGAAGTTATTCCATCACCGCCACGTACGATGCCAATGCCACTATTTACCGCAGCAACGGAGGCGTAACAGGCTATCCTTTCAAAATAGGCGATGTGTTCAGCATTACCGGCAACACCGCTACTTCGGCAACGGACACGGCTTATTATAAGAACTTCTATTACTTTTTCTACGACATGAAACTACGCAGCCCCGGCTGCGCATCGGCAGAAAAACAGGCGGTACAGGTGATAAAACCGTCTATAACTCAAAACGGTACTGTTTTGAACTCGAATTTTTCATCGAACAATCAATGGTACCTGGATGGCAAGCCGATTAACGGTGCAACCGGACAATCTTATTCGCCCATGCAAAGCGGTAATTACAAGGTTTTTGTTACGCTTGATAACGGCTGCGTGGCGCAATCGGATAATTTCGTTTATGTATCCCCCAACACCGGCTCAAATAACGATATCAGCCTGGCGGTATTCCCCGTGCCGGCAAATGGCCAGCTCAACATTGTTTTCGCGGCAAAACAGGCTGAAGATATGGTACTGTCGATGATCAACGCGAAGGGTGAGAACAGCTACTCTGTTACACAGTCCTTATCGCAGGGAAATTTCAGCACGACGATCGATACAAGCAGCCTTCCGCCCGGAACCTACGTGCTGAAATTATTACTGAACAGCAAAGTCTATACAAAGAAGGTGATCATTGGAAGGTAGGTGGTTAAGTTGATTGAGTTGATTGGGTTAAGTAGTTGACTGAGTTGAATAGTTGGCTAACCTAATCAACTTAATCTAACTCAATCCAACTCAATCAACTTATTCCAACTAAAAGCAATATTTTATCCCTAAGCCGGGCGCTATATCAAAAAATGGTCCCGTCGCCAGTTCGATGCGCGGGTCAAGATCGAAACTAACAGCAATGGGCGATTTGGGTATCACATATTCCAGGCCCAAAACGCCGTCGGCGCCGAGCAATATCTGGTTGTTTACATATAATTCGGAGTCGCCGTTGAACCTGCGGTAATAACCCGGACCGACACCGCCGACATGCGCGCCAAAGCCATAGAAAAAGCGAAACCCTTCCACGCCAAACGCTTGTTGGTTAAACTCATATAACCCGGTTACAACCAGGCCATGTGAGCGAAAGCCAAGTTCGGCCTCAAGGGAGGTATTATCGGTCATGAAATATTTGCCCGACAATCCGTTTTCATAACCCCCGAATTTCAACCCGACGGCATACTGGTAGTTGGGCTTGTATTCCTGCGCTTTTGAACGGGTATCGATCAGTAAAAATGTGCTTACAATAAGAAGGTAGAAGATAGCTTTTTTCATAATAATAGTTTATTGCAAATAACGGCAGTTTCTGAGATTTATTGGCTAATAGTCGTAATTATAATATGTAAATTATTGATAAACAAGCGTAAAAATTATTATAATATACATAACACGTAAAATGATATTTATGTTTTTAACAGACGATCGCCCGGTGCTAAAGGTTGCATTTAAGTGAAAAATATTTAATTTGTGCGATCAGTTAGCAAACCTTTTTATGGGATATCTTTTTAGCCGCAGGGCTGTACCGGCCTTGTTTTTATGCATTTGCTTTTTCACTTACACCACCCTCGCGCATGCGCAAGGCTACCGGAAGGGTATGGTGGTATGTGCTTATCCTGACGCCTCAAAGGTAGGCCTGGATATATTGAAGAAGGGCGGTAACGCCGTCGACGCGGCGGTGGCGGTTCAATTTGCATTGGAAGTAACCCATCCCGAGGCGGGCAATATCGGCGGCGGCGGGTTTATGGTTTACCGTTCGGCAAGGGGTGTACCGAACACGCTTGATTTTCGTGAAAAAGCGCCTGCCCTGGCAAGCCGGAATATGTATCTCGATACGGCCGGTAACGTGATACCGGATGAGCTTATCGACCCGCCAGGCATCGGGCGTGCCCGGTTCGGTTGACGGTATGGTCCAGGCGCATCGCAAGTACGGCCGGCTGAAGTGGGAACAACTTGTGCAGCCTGCCATCGACCTGGCGCGAAATGGTTTTCGAATTACCGAAAGACTGGCCGATGATCTTAACTCAGGCGCCAAAGATTTTAAAATGCGCAACCCGGGCGAGAATTATTTATTAAAGGATAGCCCATGGAAGGAAGGCGACCTGCTGGTGCAGGAAGACCTTGCCAAAACGCTGGAACAAATACGTGACAAGGGCCGTGAGGGCTTTTATGGCGGCAAGGTGGCCGATGAAATAGTGGCCGAAATGCAAAGCGGCAAAGGCCTCATCTCAAAACAGGACCTGGAAAACTACCATGCCGTATGGCGTAAGGCGCTTACCGGCAGTTACAAGGGATACAAAATGATAACCATGCCGCCGCCGTCAAGCGGGGGCATAGCCTTACTGCAACTACTGCAGATGGTTGAAAAGTACCCGCTGAGCCGCTGGGGTTACAACCGCGATTCGACGGTACAACTGATGGTTGAGGCCGAACGCCGGGTATATGCCGACCGGTCAAAATACCTGGGCGATCCGGATTTTTATAAGGTGCCTGTCGACAGTCTGCTAAACCCGGCTTACAATGCATTGCGCATGAGTACTTTTACCTGGGATAAAGCGACCCCAAGCGCCAGCATACAACCCGGCAAATTTGCCGGGTATGAAAGCGACCAGACAACGCATTATTCAATAGTAGATGCGGAAGGGAACGCTGTTTCCATCACAACGACGCTCAACGGATCTTTCGGTTCGCGGATATTCGTTAAGGGCGCGGGTTTTTTGCTCAATAACGAAATGGACGACTTCAGTTCCAAGCCGGGCGTACCCAACATGTTCGGCCTGGTAGGGGGTAAGGCCAACAGCATACAGCCAAACAAGCGCATGCTCTCGTCCATGACGCCGACGATCGTGGAAAAGAATGGCAAGCTGTTTATGGTGGTCGGCACTCCCGGGGGCGCCACCATCATTACATCGGTTTTTCAGACCATCCTGGACGTAATCGAGTTTAAACAGGATATGCAGCAGGCCGTAAGCTCGAAACGTTTCCATCACCAGTGGCTGCCCGATGTTGTCTACATCGAAAGGGGTGCGCTGAACGAAGCCACCCAAAGCATATTAGCGCAAAAGGGCTATAAAATAACACCCGAGGGACCAAGCGGCCGGGTGGACGCGATCCTGGTGATGCCCGACGGTACTTACCAGGGCGGCGCCGACCCGCGCGGGGATGATACAGTGATGGGGTATTAGTTTTTAGTCCATGGCCGATGGTCCATAGTCCATGGCTAAATTGGGGGCAGTTATGAATCTTGTACGCTGTCGGCTATCGACCATGGTCTATGGACTATGGACTATGGACTACAATAACCACGAACCATTTGCATAATAATCGCTTAATCGATATGTTTGGACTTTATGGCCCAGAATACCAGACACCAGGAAACGATAGACTATTTGGTAAAGATTGTGTGGCAAACCATGGCCAACCGTTATAACCAGTTAGTTACCGACTTCGGCATTACACAATCCATCGGTTATTTACTGATCAACATCGACGAAACCGAGGGCACAACGGTTTCCCAGGCCGCGGCGCTGCTCGGCTTAAAGTCGACCAGCCTTTCGCGGATGCTGAACCAACTGGAAAAAACCGGGCTGATCTACCGCGAATCGAACCAGGGCGATAAACGCTCGGTGAAGATATACCTTACCGACCTGGGTAAGGAGAAACGCCACCTGGCGCGCGGAGTGGTAAAGCAGTTCAACAATTACCTGAACCGGCATATCAGCGACAGCGACAAGCAGTACCTGGTGGATATGCTGAAAAAGATCAATAAGCTCACCAATAACTATAAGCCGGAATAGCCGCAACCCGTTATTTTATAACGGTCTCCGGGCAAAATAAATCACATTTCCAGGCGTTTAAAATCTGCGATTGGGTGTAGCAAAGGCATGTTTTATGCGTATTTGTTAAAAAGTGTTAACCTGTCGTTTTTGCAGAATAAAACAATAACTTTGCCGGTTGAAAATTTAGATGGTTAAGTGGCTGTTACCGATATTGTTTATGTGCGTGGTTATCGCTGGTTGTACAAAATCAAACAGCGACCTGGCGCAATACAAAATACAGGCGGCCAAGGATGACAAGATTGTGCAGGATTTTATAACGCAGAATAATTTGACAAGCAAGGCGCAACGGGTTTCGGATACGAGCGGTGTTTACTACATCGTTTTGCAACCCGGCCAGGGGAGCCAGCTGTTTACCAATTCGACGCAAATAACCGTGGGCGATACCGGCCGGCTGCTTACTACGCAGCAGGTTTTTACGGCGACGAACAATTTTCATCCTTCATACACGCTTCAGCAGGTGATACTTGGCTGGCAGCTTGGGATCCCCAAGATACAGCCGGGCGGTATTGTCAGGCTGCTGATACCATCGCGGTATGCCTACGGCCCGTATCCCCAGCCGCAATTGGGTTTGCCGGCCAATGCCATACTTGATTTCAATATACAACTTTACGGTGTAACGAATTGATATAAATGAAACAAACGCTAATTACCCTCTTATCACTTTTTGCTATTGGTTTGGTTTCGTGCCGCAGGGACAAGGTTGAGCCTGATATAAAACAGTACGACCAGCAGCAGATACAGAGCTATATGGCCGCCAACGGCCTGGCCGGCGCGATGAAGAGAGATACCAGCGGCGGCGATACTACAGGTATTTATTACCAGGTGATGAATGCCGGCAGCGGACCTGCGCTCGACTGGCCAAGCGTAATATCGTATGTGTACACCATCAGGACGTTCGATGGCAAATACACAGTTGCCGACACTATGGTTAACCACTATTTTGGTTACGTCGGCCACATAGTGCCCAGCGGACTGGCGCTGGCCGTTCATAACATACTAAGGTATAAAGGCGCTAAGGCGCGGTTACTGATACCCTCGCACCTGGCTTATGGCCGTAATGGGGTGGGAAGCGGCAGCAGTTCAGTGACAAATGCCAGGATAGCGGGCAACCAGTGCCTGGATGTAACGGTCGAGATCATTAACGACCAGGCTGCGTACGACGACATGGTGATACAAAGTTATATGGCTTCACAGGGATTGACCGGATACACGAAAACCGCCGATGGGGCTTGGTATAAAGTCACAACCGCCGGCACGGGTACCGATCCGATAACTGAAAATTCTACCATTACTTGCACGTATAATTTGCGTTTACTCAACAATAGCGAGGTAGACAATACGTATATAACGAACACCACGCCATTAGTTATTGCCGAAGCTGTCCCCGGAGTTCAGGAGTGTTTGGAGAAAGTAACCAAGGGTGCCGTTATCTCGATTATAGTGCCATCCCGGCTTGGATACGGAAATGTCTCACAATCGGGCACGGCAGGCTCAGTTCCGGTCTTTGGATGCCTTCGTTTTGAATTTACTATTACTGATGTTACGCCTTAACGCGGCACTTATTGTCCGAGCGCAGTTTTGAACGCCTTTAGGCATCGCTCCCGCGCGAACGCGTGATCGATAATAGGTTTCGGATACTTGCTAAAATCAGCATACTCCGGGACCCATTTTTTAACATAGGACAGTTCCGGGTCGAACTTTTTTAGCTGCGAATCGGGGTTAAATATGCGGAAATATGGCGCCGCATCTGTTCCCGAGCCGGCCGCCCATTGCCAGCCGCCCACGTTGCTGGCCATCTCATAATCCAGCAGCTTACGCGCAAAATAACGCTCGCCCCAGCGCCAGTCGATCAGCAGGTCCTTGGTCAGGAAGCTCGCCACCACCATCCGCACGCGGTTATGCATGTAGCCGGTTGCGTTAAGCTCGCGCATACCGGCATCCACCAGCGGGTGGCCCGTTCGCCCTTCGCACCAGGCCTTAAATTGCGCTTCGTCGTTTACCCATTTTATCCGGTCATATTCCGGTTTAAATGCATGGCCGGCCGTTTTGGGGAAATGGTACAGGATCATCATATAAAACTCACGCCATATCAGTTCGTTCAGCCAGGTTTTATCGGCATAACGGTTCGCCTTGCCTGCCAGTTCCCGGATACTTACCGTACCGAACCTTAAGTGCAAACCGATGTGCGACGTTCCCCGAGTGCCCGGATAATCTCTGGTCTTTGCATAATCTTTTATTATGTCCTCATAATGATTGTCCGGAAATTGCTGTTCGCTTTTTTCAAAGCCCATCGACCGGAGTGACAGGATGGGCAGCGGCTCGTGTTGATAAAGATTACGCAGGTATTTTTCAGTAGGATAAGATTCCAGGTAAAACGCCTCCAGCTTTTGGTGCCATTTGCGCTGGTAAGGCGTGTAAACGGTATATGGCCTACCGTCATCTTTTACCACCTCGTCTTTTTCAAAGATCACATGGTCCTTAAAAGTCTTTAAGCCGATGCCCCGATCTTCCAGTTTTTTCGCTATCGCGTCATCGCGCTCCTGTGCGTAAGGCTCGTAGTCGTGGTTGGTGTAAACGGTCCCTATACTGTAGTCTTGCAGAACTTCTTCCCAGGCATGTTCGGCCGTTTCATATTTTACCAGCAAGCCGGAGCCATGGCCGCGCAGGCTATTATTCAGTTCCTCAATGGTTTGATGAATAAACGTTACCCGCGCATCGTCCCGGTCTTCTAATCTATCCAATATATTGCGGTCGAAAATGAACAGGCACAGCACCGGGTTAGGGCCTTTCAGGGCATGGTACAAGCCGGCGTTGTCGTTCAGCCGCAGGTCGCGCCTGAACCAAAAAATATTGATCAGCGGTTTATCAGCCATAAATTTCTTTAAGCGCGCCCGCCAGGTTTGGGTATTCAAACTGAAAACCGTCGCTCACGATCATTTGGGCCGATACTTTGGTGCTGTACAAAACCATGCCGCTCATTCCGCCCAGCAGCAGCTTCAGCATAAAAGCGGGGACATTCGGAAGCCACAGCGGTTTATGCAGCCGATGGGCAATTTCCTTTACCAGGGTTGCGTTAGTAACCGGTTCCGGCGATACCATATTATAAGTTCCGGTAAGATGAATATTTTCGATAGCGTAAATGTACATTTTTACCGCATCGCGCCAATGTATCCAGGGTACCCATTGACGGCCGCTGCCAAGGGGTGAGCCGGCCAGCAGTTTAACAGGCCTGGCTAACTGGGGCAAAGCGCCGCTGTTTTTATCGAGTACCACGCCAGTGCGGAATTTTACGATACGCACGCCGAGCGGCCGCCCTTCATCGACAGCTTTTTCCCAGGCGATGCAGCAATCGGCCATAAAACCCTTGCCCGGCGCGGCATCCTCGCTTAATAATTCATCGCCCCTGTCGCCGTAATAACCTATGGCGGAAGCGGATATAATGGTATTTATCTTGTTCGCCTTATTTTGCATAGCCCGGTACAACAGTTCGATTGACTTTGTCCGGCTGTCTACGATCGCCTTTTTGCGCTTGCCGGTCCACTTTTTACCGGCAATACTCTCGCCCGCAAGGTGCACCACGATGTCGATCCCCTCGACGCAGCGCTCATCGATCTGGCCTTTTGCCACGTCCCATACCCAGTTCTTAACCCTATTGCCGGTACCCGGTTTCCGGTTTAGTTGACTGACCTCATAACCCCGCAAAAGCAATTCATCCGTTAGCAGCTTACCGATATGGCCACTTCCGCCGGTTATCAGGATTCCCGGCTTTTTTTTAGCAGAACTCTTAACAGGCATAGACAGAAACGTTAATTATATACCGGCTCGGGCGCTTGCTCAGACAAACTAAGCGATCTTTTAAAATTTACGCAATGCCTGGGGATGATGGTTTTTATCGAGTTATCGCGGCAAATATTATTGTACTCCAGGTCTTCGACAATGCTTTTGGCCATGGTATAACTAACCGGCGCCAATATGTTCAGCAGGTACGACGACATGGCCGGTGTGAGCAGCGGAACCGTAATGATATGCGGTTTGTTTCGTTTATGAAAAGCGATATAGGTCAGTATCATTTGCCGCAAAGGTAAAACATCCGGGCCGCCGATCTCGAACTTACGGTCGTAGGTTTTTTCATTCAGCACGCAGGCTTCCAGGTATGCCAGCAAATCATTCACAAAAATAGGCTGGCTGTATGCTTTTAGCCAGTTTTGCGACACGATGATGGTATCCTTACCAGTGATGGCATTCAGCAGCTGCATGACCATGCTTCCCTGACCGATCACCATAGTTGTTCGCAGCACGGTAAGCGCCGCTTTACCGGTAACGAGAATTTCTTCAACATGCTGGCGTGACGAAGCAGCCGGTGACGAATGACGATGTATCCCGCTAAGGGTGATCACCTGCCTGCATTCGGTCTTGTTTAGCTCGTCGGTAAAATTACGGGCGCAAAGCGCCTCTAACCCGGCAAACCCTGATGTATGCGACAAGCTGTTTACCAGGTAAAAGGCGGCATCGATATCTTTGGGAAAAGAGGCGAGCGTTTGTGCGCGGAGCAAGTCGCCGGCAATGGTCGTTACTTTACCGGGGACGGCCTTGTGCAAATCAAACAGACTCTTGTCGCGTACAAGACAAATTACATCGTGCCCCATTTCTGCTAAAAAGGGGATGAGGCGTCGGCCGACATAGCTGTTTACTCCGGCAAGTAATATTCTCATTTATGCTCAACAATAAAAAATGTATTGCTGTTTTATAAAAATGCGTAAAAACCGAGCCCGTAAAAACCGCGACCACCATAGGTATTCATGCCGCCAACGCGATGTCGTTTTTTCTGAATCCATCGGCATGCTTCCGAAGAAGCTGCCTGCAACAAGCCTTTAACTAAAGCTGCGATATGACTATGGCTAAAGGTAAGCATTTTACTTAAAGAGAATATTGTGTATCAAATATTTGACCGGGCCGACGAGGTGCGGTTCATTCGCAATTTATGCGCTCGCAAATAATTATCAAATCTAATGTACTTTCAAATGTTGCTCCCGTGTCAAATAATCGAACGTATTTATGCTTTCGTTCAAAAAAATGCAAATTTGCGGGTTAACCGATCGGCGCATCTTCCGTTTAAGGTATTATGAGTGAGAAAACAATATTGGTTTGGTTTCGAAACGACCTGCGGGTTCATGATAACGAAATATTGTCAGAGGCTTTGCGCAAAGCCGATAAAGTGCTCCCGGTATATTGCATCGACCCATTTTATTTTAAGCGCACCCCAGCCGGAACGCTCAGGACGGGCAATATTCGTGCCCGTTTCCTGCTGGAGTCGGTGGCGGACCTGCGCGACAACCTCCGGAAGCTCGGCGGCGATCTTGTGGTCCGCATCGGCGACCCTGCTGAGGTATTGCCGGGGTTGGCGCAGCAATACCAGGTAAGCGAGGTTTACCATCACCGCGAGGTGGCGTACGAAGAGACCGAAATATCTGAGGCGGTAGAAGCCGCGCTATGGAAGATCAAACTAAACCTGAAACACTTTATCGGCCATACGCTCTATCATAAGGAGGACCTGCCTTTTCCTATTAAGGACATACCCGACAGCTTCGGTACATTTAAAAAGAAGGTGGAACGCGACAGCGAGGTGAGACCGTGTTTTGAAACGCCGGTACATATCAGCGTGCCGGAGATTACAGACGCAGGCGCAATTCCAACAATGACCGACCTCGGTTTGACCGAACCTGCCGACGATCCCCGTGCGGATTTTCGTTACCAGGGCGGCGAAACAACGGCATTAGATCAATTGCGCCATTATATCGAAGGCCTGGAGCCTAATCAACCGAATAGATATTCAAAGCATCATAATGACAACCCTTCACGGTTGTCGGCATGGATATCGCTGGGTTGTCTTTCGCAGCGGATGGTATACCACGAAGCCATGAAGCGGACCAATCATACGCATGCCTCCAATTTGCCGCTGATACTGGAGTTACTGTGGCGGGACTATTTTCGTTTCATGTTTAAAAAATATGGCAGGCAGTTTTTCAGACCGCAGGGATTTAAAGACGAAGCGCCGGAAGTGGCTCCAAACCAGCAGGAGCTTTTCGAGCAATGGAAAAACGGTAATACAGGCGTGCCTTTTGTGGACGCCGCCATGCACAAACTGAACGCCACCGGTTACATCAATAATTTTAGACGCCAGGCAGTGGCTGCGTTTTTAATCGGCAACCTGAAGGTCGACTGGACGAATGGCGCGTTGTATTTTGAAGAAAAGCTGATCGACTATTCGCCGGCGAGCAATTGGGGTAACTGGGCGTTTGTGGCCGGTGTTGCCAACGATACGCGGGACAGCAAATTCTTTACAGGCGTAAAGGAAGCCGATGACCTGGAAACTGAAAGCGACTTTATTAATACCTGGCTCCCGGATAGCAGCGACCAACTGGTAACCGTCTGACTCCCGAATACGGGCTCGGTTAAATTCCCTCAAAAATACTGACCGGCAAGACGTCTTCGCTTTGATCGGCCCTAAGGCTGCATCGAAAAACAGTTAAATCGTACCAATCGGTATAAAATATTTGAGTATTTGGCCTCAAAAACCTGCTTACGCTTGCCTTTTGAAAAATAAATTGCCAAGTTTACAATCGGATATAGTTACTTTTGTAGCGATTTTTTAGACAGGATTCGACATGGATTCCCACAATTATATTAACAGCGGCAACGCTGCCTACATTAATTCTTTATACGAATCGTACAAACAAGACCCCGCTTCGGTCGATTACGGCTGGCAAAAGTTTTTCGAAGGTTTTGATTTCGGTCACGAAACGCCCGCGGTAGCAGCCGCCGGCGGAGAAACCCCGGAGCATATCCTGAAGGAGATCAATGTGCTGAACATGATCAACGGCTACCGCAGCCGGGGGCATTTGTTTACCAAAACCAACCCCGTACGCGAACGCCGCAAGTATTATCCGGGAAAAGAGCTCGAAACTTTCGGACTGGAAGAGTCGGATATGGACACCGTGTTCAATGTCGGCGTCGAACTGGGGTTAGGACCTGCCAAATTGCGCGATATCCGCGAAGTGCTGGAACAAACCTATTGCCAGTCGATCGGCGCCGAATACAAATACATCCGCAATCCTATCAAGACCAAGTGGTTCGAGGACCGCATGGAAAGCAGGCGCAATACGCCTTCGTTTACTACCGAAGAAAAACTGCGCATGCTGGATAAGCTGAACCACGCGGTAATATTCGAAAACTTCCTGGGCACCAAATTTCTTGGACAGAAACGTTTTTCACTGGAAGGCGCCGAGGCCCTGATACCAGCCCTCGACTCCGTTATCCAAAAAGGAGCGGAACTTGGCATACAGGAATTTGTGATCGGTATGGCGCATCGCGGGCGATTGAACGTGCTGGCGAACATCATGGAAAAAACCTATAAGGAGATATTCTCTGAGTTTGAAGGTAAAAACTACGATGCGGAAGCAGGCATGGGCGGCGACGTAAAATACCACCTGGGTTATTCAACAGATATAGTAGCAAAGAACGGCAAAAATGTTCACTTAAGCCTTTGCCCGAACCCTTCGCACCTGGAAGCGGTCGACCCGGTAGTGGAAGGCCTTACTCGTTCGAAGATCGACTTTAAATACGCCAACGATTATTCAAGCATAGCGCCGATACTGATCCATGGCGACGCCTCCGTAGCCGGCCAGGGTATTGTTTACGAGGTGCTGCAGATGGAAAAGCTGGAAGGTTACCGCACCGGCGGCACCATTCACCTGGTGATCAATAACCAGATCGGTTTTACCACGAATTACAAGGATGCACGCTCAAGTACCTATTGTACCGACATTGCCAAGACCGTACTTTCGCCTGTTTTTCACGTAAACGGCGATGACGTAGAAGCCCTGGTTTATACCATAAACCTGGCGATGGAATACCGGCAAACGTTCCACGACGATGTATTCATCGATATCCTGTGTTACCGCAGGTATGGTCATAACGAGTCGGACGAGCCGAAATTCACACAGCCTTTATTGTACAAGGCTATTGAGGCGCATCCTAACCCGCGCGATATTTATTACCAGCACTTGCTGCAGCAGGGAACTATCAACGCGGACCAGGCCAAAATAATGGAAAAGAACTTCCGAGACCTGTTGCAGCAGAAACTGGACGAATCCAAGGCGGAGGAAAAGTTCACCGAGAGCATCCATATGTTCGAGGGTGCCTGGGAGGGTCTGCACCTGGCAACGAGCCAGGATTTTGGTACGCCGGTTAAAACCGCTGTACCGGCAGAAGAACTGCTCGACATCGGCAAAAAAATAACCACGCTGCCCAAAGACAAGGAATTCTTTAAAAAGATAGAGAAACTTTTCGACGAGCGCAGTAAAATGGTCAATAAAACGCATAGTTTCGACTGGGCTATGGGCGAGCTGCTGGCTTACGGAACGCTGCTGAAAGAAGGGCATTCGGTCCGATTGAGCGGTGAAGACGTAAAACGCGGGACATTTTCGCACCGGCACGCGGTGCTGACTTTAGTTGACTCGGAAGACGAATATACCCCGCTGGAAACTTTGGGTGCCGAAGCTAAATTCAACATATACAATTCGCTGTTATCAGAATATGGCGTTTTGGGTTTTGAATATGGTTATGCGTTGGCAAATCCGAGCTCGCTGACCATTTGGGAAGCCCAGTTCGGTGACTTTTTTAACGGCGCGCAGATCATTGTCGACCAATACGTGGCCAGCGCGGAAACCAAGTGGCAGCGCGGCAACGGTTTGGTGATGCTGCTGCCTCATGGTTACGAAGGCCAGGGGCCCGAGCATTCGTCGGCTCGCATCGAACGTTTTATGGAGCTTTGCGCCGACAACAATATCCAGGTTGCCAATTGTACCACGCCGGCCAACTTCTTCCATGTTTTAAGAAGGCAATTGCACCGCGAATTCCGCAAGCCGCTGATCATTTTTACGCCGAAGAGTTTGCTGCGCGCACCAAAATGCGTATCTCCGCTGGAAGATTTTACCGAAGGCCATTTCCAGGAGGTGATCGACGATAATTATGCCGATCCGAAGAAGGTGAAACGTGTGCTGTTCGTTTCCGGTAAATTGTATTACGAATTGCTGGAGAAACAGCAGACCGATGAACGGAAGGACGTGGCTGTAGTACGTGTGGAACAGCTTTATCCAACCCCCGAGCAGCAGATGCTGAAGATCAAGGCCAAATACAGCAAAGCGACCGAATTTTTCTGGACGCAGGAAGAGCCCGAAAATATGGGCGCCTGGCCGTACATGTGCCGTACCTTCCGGAAAAGCGAATTACAATTGGACGTGATATCGCGCAATGCGAGCGCCAGCACGGCTACCGGTTTCGCCAAACAGCATGCCGCTCAGCAATTGCACATTATCAGTAAAGCGTTCGAGTCGCCTGCAGGCGAGCAATTGGAAAAAAACGTAAAAAGAACAACCGCTAAAATGGCTAAAGTAGCCGCTGATTGATACGTTAAACGTTTGACGTAGTACGTTATACGTTGAATTGACTGAACATTATTAAACTTACGACCCATAAACGTAAAACGTCCAACGTAATACGTAAAACCTACACTACTATGAGTTTAGAAATAAAAGTTCCGCCGGTGGGCGAGTCGATAACCGAGGTGACGCTTTCGCGCTGGCTGAAAAAGGACGGCGACAGCGTTGCTATGGACGAGGTAATTGCCGAGCTCGAATCGGACAAGGCTACCTTTGAGCTGACTGCCGAAAAAGCGGGGACTTTGAAAACTGTGGCCAACGAGGGCGACACGCTGGCTATCGGCGCCGTAGTGGCGAGCATTGACGAAGGTGGCGCCGCTGCCCCGGTTAAGGAAGCCGCACCGGCACAGCCTGCTGCATCGCAGCCTCAGCCCGAAGTGGTGGCCAATGCGCCGGCCCCTGCGTCCGTTGCCGCCGTTCCTGCTACTGAGAGCGGTTCGTTGCAGGTAAAAGTACCCCCTGTTGGCGAATCGATCAACGAGGTGACTTTGTCGCGCTGGCTGAAAAAGGACGGCGAACAGGTAGCTATGGACGAAGCCATTGCTGAGCTCGAATCGGACAAAGCTACTTTTGAGCTGACCGCCGAAAAAGCCGGAACATTAAAAACTATTGCGAAAGAAGGCGATGTGCTGCCTATTGGCGCTGTAGTTTGCACCATTGAAGGTGCAGGTGCTGCAGCCGCTCCGGCCCCAACGACAGGGGCGCCGGTACAGCAAACGGCGGCCGCCACTACACCTGCTACGACAGAAAAGACTTACGCTTCAGGAACACCATCGCCTGCGGCTGCGAAGATATTAGATGAAAAAGGCATTGCTGCTAAAGATATAGCCGGTACAGGCGTTGGCGGCAGGATTACGAAGGCCGATGCGATGACCGCGGTTACCGCCGACATGGTATCCGAAAATCCGCAGGGGGGGAGATTGAAGTCGGAAGCCGGAAGTCAGAAGTCGGAAGTAGGAGGTCAGAAACCGGAAGTTGCTGCTCCGAAAACGGACTCAAGAGAACGCAGAGAGAAAATGTCGCCACTGCGCAAAACAGTGGCACGCAGGCTGGTTATGGTGAAGAATGAAACGGCGATGCTGACGACTTTTAACGAGGTGGATATGTCGCCGATAATGGAGCTGCGCGCCAAATACAAGGATAAATTCAAGGAAAGGCATGGCGTGGGCCTGGGCTTTATGTCGTTCTTTACGAAGGCCGTTTGCGAGGCATTGAAGGAATGGCCAGCGGTAGGCGCGCGTATTGAGGGTGAGGAAGTCGTGTACAGCAATTTTGCCGATATATCGATAGCCGTTTCAGCGCCGAAGGGACTCGTAGTACCGGTTATCCGCAATGCCGACAGCATGAGCCTGGCGGATATCGAAAAAGCTGTGGCCGCTTTAGCGGTTAAGGCGCGTGATAATAAGCTGACCATCGAGGAGATGACAGGAGGAACGTTTACCATTACCAACGGGGGGGTGTTTGGTTCGATGATGTCTACGCCGATCATCAATTCGCCGCAGTCGGCCATTTTGGGTATGCACAATATCATCGAGCGGCCCGTGGCCGTTGGAGGCCAGGTCGTGATCAGGCCGATGATGTATGTAGCGCTGTCATACGACCACCGCATCATCGACGGCCGCGAATCGGTAAGCTTCCTGGTACGGGTGAAGCAACTGCTGGAGGATCCGGCGAGGCTGCTGTTGGGTGTCTGACCGAGCCCCCTCTAATCTCCCCCGGTTGGGGAGACTTTAAAATATTAATACCCGGGTTATGCCGGGTTTTTTTATTTGGGGGAAACCACGCTCAGTTGATCGAAATAATTTGCCCTTAACCTATTCGAATCAGTTTTTTATCCTGCAATTAACAAATTTTATCACCTGGCATAATTTAGTAAAAAATGTTTCGTTAGTTAAATTGTAACTTTCCTGTTACGGTGCCCGTAATACATTTATTCTAAATGTATTACAACCGGGATCGACTGGGAGGGATACATGTAGAATTTAACCTACGAAAACCAATGAAAAAGCCCCTGTTAATTTTAACGGCGTTGATTGCCGTTTTATTTGTCGTGCTATATTCCTGTACGCACGATGTGATCAAACCCTCCGCTAACGGCACTTCAGGAAATACATCAGGCAACGGCTCGAATTCGGGTAGTGGTTCCGGCACCGGCAGTGGAACGGGTTCTGGTACGCCTCCCTCCAGCGCTATTTGTTTTCAAACCGACGTATTGCCTTTATTTCAAACCTATTGCGCAAGTCCCGGCTGCCACGACGCGGCTTCAGCACAGGAAGGCCTGGTGTTAACCAACTACAACAACATCATGCGGGGGATCTCGGCGGGTAATCCCAACGAGAGCAAGTATTACAAGATCATCACCGATGGTGAAATGCCGCCGCGAAATTCGCCGCAATTAACATCGGCCCAACTCGCTACCATCTCCAAATGGATAACTGAAGGCGCTACGAACAGTGCCTGCACGGTATCCACCTGCGACACGACCAAGACTACGTACACCAACGGGATATCCCAGATATTCGCCACGTACTGCAATGGCTGTCATGGCGTTGCACCCGGTTCGGGTAACGTCGTTCTAAGTAACTACGCCAGTGCAAAAGCGGCAGGCACGTCATTAAAAGCAACATTCCTTAACGCCATTAATTATGCCTCGGCAAGCTCAGCTATGAACATGCCGCAGTCGGGTAAACTGCCCGATTGCCAGGTAACGCAGATAACTAAGTGGTTGAACAGCGGCTGCCCGCAATAACGATCGTGGCAATGAAATATTTGATCATCCTCGTATCGATATCGCTGCTCGGCACGGGTTGTTACTACGACCATGCGAACCTGTCGTACCCGCAATCCAATTCAACCAGCGGCTGTAATGTAGCAAGCGTTACTTATAGCGCCACCGTAACCGGCATTTTAAGCGCCAATTGTTATAGCTGTCATGGCGGCTCGGCTGCGGCGGGCGGCGGGATAAAACTTGATACCTACGCCGGGCTAAAGGTTTATGCAGCTAACGGCCAGTTAATGAATTCGATCAGCCATACCGGCGGGATAGCGGCTATGCCCTTAAACGCAGTACAGCTTTCGTCGTGCCAGATAAAAACTGTTCAGACATGGATCAATAACGGTACCCCTAATAACTAGAACCCTAAAACTATGAAAAAGCCCATCCTGTTCTTAGCCCTGGCAGGCGCTTGCCTGCAGGTGCATGCCCAAAAACTGTTTTCGACCAAAACCGGCCAGATCAAATTCAACGCAAGCAGTCCGTTGGAAAATGTAGTAGCCGTCAATAACCAGGTCGACAGCAAAATGGTCGACAAAACCGGCCAGATCGTGTTTAGCGCACTGATCAAAAGTTTCAAGTTTCCAAACCAGTTAATGGAGGATCATTTTAATGAGAACTACTTAGAAAGCTCGAAGATCCCCAAGGCAGAATTCAGGGGTTATGTGACCAATGCTTCTACCATCGATTTTTCGAAGGACGGCAAATACCCGGTGAATGTGGACGGGACATTGACCATACACGGTGTTTCACAAAAAGTGGCGACCACGGGCGTCATGGAAATTTCGGGGGGTAAGCCGGCGATAAGCGGAGTATTTAAGATAAAGATAAAAGACTACGGTATAACCGGCCTGTATATCGGTACCAAAATAGCGGAAGAGGCTGAGATTTCGGTTAATTGCAAATACGAGTAAGGTATGAGAGCGGTGCGGTGTGCGGTGAGTCGTCGCGGAGGGGCGATGCTGCTTGTATTGGTCGTTACTTTTTTGAAGTTGCATGGCCAAAATGTCGACCTGTTCAAAATGCAGGACGCCCAGGATAAAAAGGAAAAGAAGGACAAAACGGATATTACGACGTCGATATTTAAGACCACCCGCATCATCAACGGGCAATCCATCGAGAATACGGGTGCGGGGATATTAGATCTGAAAATATCGCACCGCTTTGGCATGGTCAATTCGGGTTCGTACAATTTTTATGGCCTCGACCAGGCCACTTTGCGCATCGGCATGGATTACGGGATATCCAACAGGCTTGAGGTCGGGCTCGGCCGAAGCACTTACAATAAAGAGTTCGACGGGTTTTTTAAATACCGGGTATTGCGCCAGTCGACGGGTAAGGTAAATATGCCTCTGTCGGTGAGCATCGTATCGACGGCTGTGCTTACGACTTTGAAAGATCAGCCGCAACCCTACCAGGTCAATTATTCGGACCACCTGGCCTACGTGAACCAGGTATTGCTGGCCCGCAAATTCGGCGATTATTTTTCATTGCAGTTTTCACCTACTATGGTGCACTACAATATTGTAGCAACCTCAAGCATGCCGAATGACTATTATTCCGTCGGATCAGGTTTCCGGCTGCGGCTATCCAAAAGGGTAAACCTTACCGGCGAGTACTACTACCAATTTCAGCGCCTGACGGGATATTATAACGCGGCATCGGTTGGCTTCGACATCGAGACCGGCGGGCACGTATTCCAGTTATTTTTTACCAACTCGACGGGCATCAACGAAAAGAGTTTTATTACACAAACCGACGGACGCTGGGCCAACGGCGGCGTGCACTTCGGGTTCAATATATCAAGGGTGTTTACCGTGGCGAAACACAATAACGTATCAAATAAATGGTAGAGCTATGAAAAAGATCTTATTAGGTTTGGCGGCCCTGTTCCTGGTCGTGTTGTCAGGCGGGTGGTATTATGTTTTTCAGTATTCAAAAACGCACCACCGAAATGTTGCCGATGAAAATGCACTGGTGGTATCAGCCGCGCGTATCGTAAAAGACTATGAGGCTAATGAGAAAAGCGCCAATGCCAGGTATTTAAACAAGGCCATCGAGATAAAGGGTGTGGTACTGAAAAAGGAAAAAGACCAGGCCGGCGATATTACCCTGACGCTAAAAAGCGGCGACCCGTTTGCTAATGTATTTTGTACGCTGAAGCCCGGCAGTAAACCACGCATGCACGATTCGACGATAATGGTGAAGGGTGTGTGTACCGGATTTTTAAGCGATGTAGTGCTGAATGAGGCCATTGTAGTAAAATGATCGGGCAGCAGAGAGTCTTTAAAAGTCGAACTCGGTTATACTGGGTTTTTTGTCTGGTACGATATGCCGGATAAAAAGTATATTTGTATATGGCAAGAGTAATTGAAGTTGATAAGTCTAAAGGACGTACCGATTTGGACAAAGAATTGCACAAGCTTACCAAAAAGAAAGCGCCGATCAACCTGGATAAATATTTCGGTAAGATAGACTTTGGCGTTGATGGGTTAGAATATCAATTGAAGGTAAGAAATGACTGGAGATAGGATTGTCGTTGACACTTCCTTAATAATTAACCTTTTTAATGGCATAAAAGAGGTCAGGAATTAATAACAGGCCGGGAATTATTTGTGTCCATTATTTCTGAAATCGAGGTTTTAAGTTTTCCGGACATCACTCCTAAAGATTCTGAACTGCTGAGAAGCTTTCTATCTGAGTGTTATATTGTTGACATAGAACCCGCCATCAAAGAGATTACTATTAACCTTCGCGCAAAGTTTAAGATAAAGCTACCTGATGCGGTTATTGCGGCAACTGCAATATATTATGATCTTCCATTATTTACCATGGATAAAGGTTTCAAGAAAGTAACAGACCTGCAGGCTGTTATTCTATCTTTGTAATTCTCATATTACCAGTTTCCTCATCGTCGAAATCACGCCCGAATGCAATCCCTCGTGGAAAGGCAGAAATTTCAACGCGTCTTCTATCGATGCTATTTCAACGCCGTAGCGGGTGCTCCATGCAGTATAGTTTCCGAAAACGCCCTTGTTATAGTCGGCATCCAACTCGTCCATGGTGTGTAGGAACAGGTTTTTGATCTTTGCGATCTCATCGGCGCCAATGTAACTGCCAGGTTTGCTGCCGGTGCGGAATTTCTCCCAAAACTCGTCGCTGATGTGCGGCGCCAGGTTCGCCCTTTTGTAACACATGCCCTGTTGTGCGGCTACCAGGTGACCCAGGTTCCAGATGATATTATTGTTAAAACCCGCGGGTATTTTATTCAGTTGTTCGGTGGTCAGGTCCTTAATGCCTTCCAGTAAAAAGGCGCGTATTTTTTTGATGGTGTCGATCTGTGGGTTCATAACGGTTGAATTTTTGGGGTGTTTGAAGCAAGCGCGGTATTTGTGCGATTCCCGCCTTGGGGCGGGTGTAGGGTGGGGTGCGGATACTGTATCTTCACGGAAACAATTCTGTTAAACTTGTATAAATTGTTCACCTATAGTAAACCGTGACCCCTTCCTCCTCCTTCCCCAGGGAAGGAATCGCTCTGCCCAATGCTTATTTCTTTTCTTTTCGATCTTTCAAGCCATGTTGGTCGAAATGATGTTACAATACTAATTAATATCCTAAATTAGCGTCAATCCAATTACCTTAATTGACATTTCAATGATCATCCTTAAACGGGCGGCTCTTTTTCTGATCGCCGCTGCCTTATTTTCCTGCAGATCGCATACTTCGGACAATTCGGTTTTATATTCGGGTGACAGTTTCTGGCGGGTTTCCGGCGGCTCGAAGGCGGCCCAGCATTATTCCAAACTAACCCAGATCGACACAGCCAATGTAAAAAACCTGCAGGTAGCCTGGACGTATCATACCGGCGACGCCGACGTAAAATATTTTTCACAGATACAATGCAGCCCAATCGTAGCTAACGGCCTTTTGTATGGCACTACGCCGAAACTGCGGCTGTTCGCGGTGAACGCGGCTACGGGCGAGCAGCGCTGGATATTCGACCCGACAGGCAATACCAACTCGGCGGCGGGGAGCTTTGGGATGAACAATAACCGGGGTGTTACGTATTGGGAGGATGGCAAGGATAAGCGTATACTGTATTGCGCGGGTTCGGCCGTTTACGAGGTAAACGCGCTGACCGGCGACCTGATCACCACTTTTGGCGACGGCGGCAAGATAGACCTGCACAACGACCTGGGCCGCGATACCAAAAATATGTACATCACGGCTACCTCGCCGGGAATTATTTATAAGGACCTGTACATAGTTGGCAGCCGGGTGAACGAGACTGCCGACGCCGCGCCGGGCCATATACGCGCTTATGACGTGCGTACCGGCAGGCTGAAATGGATTTTTCACACGATACCCTACCCCGGCGAATTTGGTTATAATACCTGGGAAGACCCTGAGGCTTATAAGCATATCGGTTCGGCCAATAGCTGGTCGGGTTTTAGCATGGACGAAAAACGCGGGATGCTTTTTGTGCCGACCGGGTCGGCGGTATACGATTTTTATGGAGGAAAACGCAAGGGATCAAACCTGTTTGCCAATTGCGTGGTGGCGCTGGATGCCGCCACCGGCAAAAGGATATGGCACTACCAGGTGATACACCACGACCTGTGGGACAAGGACCTGCCGACCGCGCCGGTGCTGGTGACGGTGAAGCACGACGGCAAAATGGTCGACGCCGTGGCGCAGCCCACCAAGCACGGGTTTATTTTTGTGCTCGACAGGCTGACCGGGCAGCCGCTGTTCCCGGTGAAGGAAACGCCGGTACCCACCAATTCCGAGCTGGCAGGGGAAAAACCCTGGCCGACGCAGCCCATACCGACCTTGCCGGTGCCCTTCGCCCGGCAAACGCTGACCGACAAGGACATCAATCCTTACCTTTCCACCGGATCCAAAGCAGAGGTGTTGCAGCGGCTGAAAGGCTACCGCTATGGCAGCATGTTTTTGCCGCCGGGTAAAAAGCCGTCGGTCATATTTCCCGGGTTCGACGGGGGCGCCGAGTGGGGCGGTCCGGCATACGATCCGTCGACAGGTATTATGTACATCAACGCCAACGAAATGGCCTGGGTGATGAGTATGATCGAGTCGCAGAGCAACACTAATGCCCCCAAGAATGAGGATTTTGCGCAGGCGGGGCAGCGGCTGTTCCTGGCCAATTGTATGACCTGCCACGGCCGTAATCGCGAAGGATCGGGCAATTACCCTTCGCTGATCAGTATCGAAAAAAAGTATAAAGACAAGCAGATCGACTCATTACTGCAAAATGGCCGCCGCATGATGCCGTCGTTCAAACAACTGAGCGCGCAGGAACGGCAGGCCATCATAGCCTTCATTACGCAAAACAAAACTACCGGGAAAACCGCCTTTGTGCCCGAGCACAAGAACATCGACCCGTACCAGGATATACCGTACGAGATGGCGGGCTACAACAAATTCCTGAGCAAGGAAGGTTACCCGGCCATATCGCCGCCCTGGGGCACGCTGAACGCCGTGGACCTGAATACCGGCAAAATGGTTTGGCGCATACCGCTGGGCAACGACCCGGCCTTCGCACAGCCCGGTCGCCCCAATACCGGCACCGAAAACTATGGCGGCCCGGTGGTGACGGCCGGAGGAGTGGTGTTTATCGCGGCAACCAAAGACGGCAAAATACGGGCCTTTAACAAGCGCGACGGCAAGTTGCTTTGGGAAGCCACACTGCCCGCGGCCGGTTTTGCCACGCCCGCAGTTTATGATATTGCAGGAAAGGAATATTTGGTGATCGCCTGCGGGGGAGGGAAGCTAAAGACGCAGTCGGGCGATAGTTATGTGGCGTTTGCGCTGGGGAAATGAAATATTATTTGACGTTGTTCGAAGTCAGAGACTTCGAATGACTATGCATGTAGTCTGAGACTACATGCATATAGGTCCGTAGTCGGGAGACTACGGACAGCGTGGGTGGGAAGTAAATTCTTTATTGACGGTATGAAAATTTACAATAAGGCAAATTTATGGGTTGGACTTACGCTCCTTGTGATACCAAATTGGCTTCCACAATATCAAAGCATCTATAAGTATCTTATTCAATTAGGCGGTGCTGTTCTAATTATATTTGCATTTATAAAAATCCCCAAAAGAGGAACTAAGAAAAATGACGTGGTCTAGCATGTATGTAGTCTTCTTTGGAGACCATGGACAGCGGAGAGGAACTTTATCTGCGGTTTAAAAACTATCGCCAAACAAAATGCACCAAATCGTTATAAAAGGCCTCCGGTGGTTAAGCATTGCTCTTTTTGTTTTTGCTCTGTTTTCTCCATCGTTTTGTACAGATGCCGGGGTTTGCGGATTAGGTTTTTTAGCTTTAGTTTTTGGCCCGCTAGGGCTAACTTCGGGCGTGAGTAATTTAATATGGCTTGCAAATCCCCTTCTTCTGGTTTCATGGTCAAATGGAATAAAAGCCCAAAACTATCATTATTGAGCAGCCTGTTCGCAGGTTGATCGCTGTTTCATTTTTGTTCTTCCATACAGTAACTACTAATGAAGCAGGCCTTCCAAGTAAAATCGTTAGCCATAGCTTAGGATATTGGCTGTGGGTATCAAGCGCCTTTGTCATGTTGTTGTGCAATTTGATGAGCATTTTATTACCGCCCGGTCAAGTGGCTGCGCCCGACCATTGACACAAACTTCCCCTTCCAAATCCCGTAATTTTTTCGTATCTTGTAAGGTTAGGGCCTGTTGTATACCGCAGAAAAAATAACAAAAGGCAAAGTTCTTTGATTTTAGCGTAAGTTGCTGTAATATAGTTTACTGCGGTATAATTTCAGGTCCAAAAGTGCGCTAAATGGCTCAAAAGTGCACGAAAAGTGCTTCAAAAACGCTCTAAAGTGTTCCAAATGTGCTCAAAAGCACCCCAAAATGGCATCTCAGGAGCGGCAGGCGCTACCAATCGCCTACAATCGCTACATTTGGGCACAATAACGCCATGCCATTGTCAGCAACCGATACAGCGCCACGATCAAATAAGCCTATCCTGTCTTTCCTGTTGTGCTGGACGGCCCTAAACTTGCTGCAGGCGTACGTGCAGGAGATCCACGCTGACGAGGCTTACTACTGGTTGTATTCACGCTTCCTCGACTGGGGCTATTTCGACCACCCGCCGATGGTCGCCATCTTTATCCGCATCGGCGACAGTTTGGTGCACAGCGAGTTCGGCGTGCGAATCATGACGGTGTTGTCGAGCACCTTATCGTTGTACGTGCTGTGGCTCATTGTCAAGAAATATGGCGTTCAGGCAAAATGGTTTATCCTGGTGGTTTCGGGCATATTCATTTTCCACCTCTACGGCTTTATGACCACGCCCGATGCGCCGTTGTTCCTGTTCACGGTGCTATTCTACTTCGTCTATCAGAAGTACATTGGGGATGACAAGTTCAAATGGGCGCTATTGCTGGCGGTCATTATTGCCTGCCTGCTGTACAGTAAATACCACGGTATATTGCTGGTCGGGTTTACGCTGCTGGCTAATTTAAAGCTGCTGGGCAGGAAGTCTTTCTGGCTGATCGTTTTGGTATCGGTGGCGCTGTTCATTCCGCATATCATGTGGCAGGTATCGCATGGCTATCCATCGGTCAATTACCATTTGTTCGAGCAGTCCACGGCCCATTACAGCTTTTCCCAAACCTGGACCTATTTCCCCGGCCAACTGCTGATGGCCGGTCCGCTGATAGGCTGGTTCCTGTTCTATAAAGCGTTTTCGGTAAAGGTAAAAGATGCGTTCATTCGCTGCCTGCTGGTAAATGGTATCGGAACCTATGTATTTTTCCTGGTCAGCAGCGCCCATGGCGAAGTGCAGCCGCAATGGACGCTCATCGCCTTTGCACCGCTCGCCATGCTTACACTTATCCATTTTAAGCAGGAGGGAAAAGAACGCATATGGTTTACTCGCCTGGCATGGATCAATATTGTATTTATTGTTTTCGTGCGGGTTTCCATAATCGCCGGCCTGCCGCCGATCAGCCTGGTGGGGCAGGTGAAAAGTCAGTATGGATTTAAGCAGTGGGCGCAAGCCGTAAGAGAAAAAGCCGGAAATAACTATGTGATCATGGACGAAGGCTTTCAGAATCCGTCGAAGTACGATTTTTATACCAATAGCGCGAAAGGCTTCGACTACGACTCAAAATACTATCGGCTGACGCAGTTCGATATCTGGCCCATCGAGGATAGTATGCAGCATAAAAAAGCCTACTTCCTGACGAAGCACCCGGTAAACGGCATATCGACCGACACGCTGAATACCGCCGCCGGCAAATGGTACGGCGGCTGGGTAAACGATGTGCGCACTTACCAGAAGGTAAAAATAGAAACCGATCAGACCGATCGGCATACCACTGCCGGGAACGAAGTGACGTTCAATCTGCAAATGACGAATCCGTATCCATTCGCAATAAGTTTCAGCAATACGGGTTATGAACATCATGTGGCGCTCGAAGCCTGTACGTTTAAAGACGGTGCAGAAATATCAGTGCAGCCATCGGGCGAGGATTTTCACCGAATTGCGCTTCAGTCGGGTCAAAAAGCAAATTATACCTTTAAATTTGCCGCTCCGGCGCAGAGAGGTAAATACACCGTGTTGTTTTCGCTGCGTACCGATCCTTTTAGCGGGAGCAAAAACAGCCGGATCATAAATTTAACCGTCGAATAAGCATTATTGCATGATCAAAAAATTATACTTACTCTTTTTTCTTACTTTCCTCACGGGTGCCGCAGCGATGGCGCAAACCACGCTAGACGTTGATTTCAGGGGCCTCGGCTTTTTGGATAACCGGGAGTACAAGGACTTTGTGGCGCGATCGCGCACCTATTCAGGCACGCGAACAGCGCTGGACTTCGGCCTGAACATCGACAGTATGAACCACTTTATCGTGGGTACTGACGCGATCCACGAATTTGGGGCGCAGCCTTATTTTTTAAAAGCAAACCCGATCGCCTACTATAGTTTTACCGGCAGGCACTGGCTTTTTGACGCCGGTGAGTTCCCGCGCGAGGGGCTGGTATCCAATTATCCGCGCGCCTTGCTTAACGACACGCTGATGTATTACCGGCCCAATATCGAGGGCATGGTGGTCCGGTACCAGGACGACCACTGGATGGAAATGGGCTGGATAGACTGGGTGAGCCGGCAAACGGCAACCGCACGCGAGCAGTTCCTGTTCGGGTCGCAGGGCAGGTACAGACCGTCGGCTTTTAATCCCTTTTATGCGACCTATTATTTTCTGTTATTGCACGATGCCGGTTCGGCCTCAGTTGCCGACCCGATAACCGATAACGGCGGCGCACAACTGCGTATAGGTATGGATTTCAGTCACAAAACTTTTCTTGATTCGCTGTCGGTTGAGGCAGGCGCCATGATGTCGATCCAGCGGACACGCGGCTTAACAGGGCTTAACCTGCCCAAGGGTTTCGTAGCCAGCGCTTACCTGGGTTGGCGCCAGTTCGCCTTATTTGATGAATTCTATGCCGGGCAGGGGAGCACCATTTATTACGGCGACGCCTTTTACGAAAAGAAATTCTACAACAGGTTGGATATGATCTGGGACGCCTTCAGGGCACGAGGACTAACCGGGCAATTCGTTCTCAGCATACACCGCACGCCCGGCTATACCAGCAACCAGGAAGCCTTCAGGGTGACGTACGATTTGGGAAGAAGGAAGATTGCGACGATAAAATAGCAGAGACACAAAATCTTGTGTCTCTACATGGATTATCTAAATTAATCCCCGCCGATATCCCCGCTGCCTGATTTGGACTTGTACACGCTTTTCGGGTTGCCCGCATAACGGATATCGCCTGAGCCGGATACGGAAGCATCTACTTTATTGCTGGCGTAGATCGATGCATCGCCCGAGCCGCTTACATGAACGTCAGTATTGGAGGTGATCAGGTTATGTGCTTTATAATCACCCGAACCGCTTACACGCACAGCCGAAGTTTCCGCATGCCCCGATATATTTACGTCGCCCGAGCCGGAAATACCGACCTCAAGCGCCTTTACTTCTAACCTGCCATTCACATCGCCCGAGCCTGATACGCGCAAAGTCATTTTATCGCTGTGAATGCCATCCCTGAAGGCCACATCGCCCGAACCTGAAACTACTATACTGTTCACCGTTTTGGCGGTAACGTATACCAAAACCTTTCTGTGATGGCCAAACAGGTCGTTCCAATGGAAACCATCGTCATGTTTATTATAAATTTTCAGCGTGCCGTTTACTACCTCGGTAATGATATGGTCCATTACCTCGTCGGGGGCCTGCACTTTTACTGATTCCGTATTTCCCTGGGTAAGCTGTACATCATACGGGCCGCCTACATCAATAGCAGTAAAACCGCTTAGATGACGGTCTTCCACCCGCTGCGCAAATGCATACGACGTTCCCGCAACGAACAGGAGCGCCAGCATTGATCTGATCAATATTTTCATGGTCTTTGGTTGTTTTACATCCAATAAGACGCCGGTTTATGGAAAAGGTTGCAGGGATAGTAAAGAAATTTAGCCCCTCTCCCGTGGAGAGGGGTTGGGGTGAGGCACTAGTCCACCAACACCCCGATGTAATAATTGAAGGTGTCCACTTCTATATTATCCTTCGTAGCACCGTCGATATTGACCGGTGTAAAACGCGTAGTCGGTTTAATGAACTGGTACTCGCCGCCTTTCACCCTTACACGCACCGGCATGTTAAATCCTTTGACATCCGATTGCCAGCGGCAGGTCAATACACCTTTACGGTCGTTCATAAATTCCAGTATCGGCAAATTTCGGTAATGGAGGTACTGATCGAATACTGGTTTAAGGTCTTTGCCGGATTGGTCGCAGATGTAATTGATAATATCATCGTATGTAACCGTTTTATGGTAAAAAGTCTTATTCAGACCGCGCAGGATGTCGCGCCATTTCTCGTCGTCATTAATAATCGTGCGCACCATGTTCAGCAGGTTGCCGCCTTTGTAATACATGTCGCTTGAGCCTTCTTTATTTACGTTGTATGGGCCGACGATAGGCTTGTCGTTCTGAATCAGGAAACGTGTGCCGTGCACATATTCCTGCCCGGCCTGCTTGCCATAGAACTTCTCGATGAACAGCGACTCTGAGTAGTTGGTGAACCCTTCGTGTATCCACATATCGCCCAAATCTTTGGAAGTAATATTGTTGCCGAACCATTCGTGCCCGCTTTCGTGCACCGTAATGAAATCCCATTTCAGGCCCCAGCCGGTGCCGGACAGGTCGCGGCCCAGGTAGCCATTTTGAAAGTGATTGCCGTAAGCCGTGCCGCTCTGATGTTCCATGCCCAGGTGCGGAGCCTCGATCAGCTTGTAACCATCCTCGTAAAAAGGATATGGCCCGAACCAGTATTCAAGAGCCTCAAGCATACGCTTGGCATCCCGGGGCCACCATTTTTTGGCTTTCTCCAAATCGGATTTCAGCGGCCAGAAATCCATGGTCAGTTTTCCTTTTTCGCCGTTATAGACTTCAGAAAAATGGCCGTAAACGCCAATATTGGCTTCGATATCGTAATTATTAATCGGATTGGCCACAAACCAATCATAACGGGTATAGTCATCTTTCAAATTAGTGACTTTACGCAGGCGGCCGTTTGAAACATCCTGCAATCCCTTCGGCACACTGATGCTGATCAGCGCGCTGTCCACCTCATCTTCCTGCTGGTCTTTATCGGGCCACCATACGCTGGCCCCCATGCCCTGGCAGGCAGTAGCCACCCATGGATTACCCACCGAATCTTTCGTGAACACCATGCCGCCATCCCAGGGTGCGCGCTTCGCAATGGTCGGATTTCCGGAATAGTAAACGGTAAACTCATCCTTGCTGCCCTTTTCTATCGTTTGCGGAAACGTGATAAACACCGCGTTGAACTCGCGGGTGTAAGGTAATTCCTGCCCCTTATAAATTACTTTCTCAACCTTGAGGTTTGAAAAAAGGTCGAACTGGAGCTTGTTAAAATCGGTTGTCGCCGTGAATTTGAACAGTACGTTGCCGCTTATGAACTTATTATCAATATCGAATTTGATGTCGAGGTGATAAAAGTTAATATCGTAGCAGGTGCGCAGCGGCGACATATATCCACGCAGCGAATCGGCGCGCGTAAAGGTTTCTTTATCAGCGCCCAATTGTGCCGAGGCTATCGAGCAGATTAATGCCCCTGTTAATGTGAGAAGGGAGACTTTTTTTATCATGGTGGTTTAATTAATAGCCTTTATTAATTCCCGAAAGCTGGATATAATAATTAAAGTTGTCCGCCTCCAGGTTTTCTTTCGTCGCGCCTGGTATATCGAAAGTTTTCGCCATCGTAGTAGGGGAAATAAATTGATATTCGCCCCCTTTCACCCTTACCCGCACCGGCATGTTGAAGCCTTTTGCGTTAGCTACCCACCTGATCGACGGCTTGCCGTTTTGCCAGTTAACCTGTAACGTCGGTAGCTTAGCATAATGCAAATACTGGTCAAACACCGGCGAAAGGTCCATGCCGGCCTGTTTGTTAATGTAGCCGATGATGTCGTCATACGTAACGGTCTGGTGATAAAAAGTCTTGTTCAGGCCCCGGAGTATATCGCGCCATTTGTCATCATTATTGATAATGGTACGGACCATGTTCAGCAATACGGCTCCTTTGGGATACATATCCTCCGAGCCTTCCTTGTTCACATTGTAGATCCCAACGACCGGGTGCTTGTTTTCGATCATTCTTCGCAAACCGTGTATATATTCCTGTGCGGCTTGCTTGCCATGCTGGCTTTCCACAAAAAGCGATTCCGAGTAACACGTAAATCCTTCATGTATCCACATATCAGCCAGATCCTTTGCCGTAATGTTGTTGCCGAACCACTCGTGCCCGCTTTCATGCACCACGATGTAATCCCAATCCTTTCCCCAGCCAGTCCCTGAAAGGTCATAACCCAGGTATCCGTTCTGAAAATGGTTGCCATAGGCAACTGCGCTTTGGTGCTCCATACCCAGGTGAGGCGTTTCCACCAATTTATAGCTATCTTCATAAAAAGGGTAGGGTCCAAACCAGTATTCGAATGATTTGAGCATGGGTTTTACATTGGCAGCGAATTGTTTTTTCGCTTTATCCAGATCGGAAGGTAATACCCAGTAATCCAGATCGAGTTTACCTTTTTCACCATCGTAGCTATCCGTAAATTCGGTATAATCGGCAATGTTGGCGGCTACATCATAATTATTGATAGGATTATCTACAAACCAATCGAACCGAGTATAACCATCGCCGAGGTCGGTCACCTTGCGCAGCCGACCATTAGACACATCCTTTAATCCTGCCGGTACGCTTACGCTGATGAGCATACTGTCCACCTCGTCGCTTAAATGATCCTTATTCGGCCACCAGATGCTGGCGCCAATGCCTTCGCAGGCGGTGGCTACCCAGGGCTTTCCGCTTGCTGAATCGATGGTGAAAACTACGCCGCCGTCCCAGGGCGCATTTTTGGCAACGGTTGGATGGCCCGAGTAATAAACGGTAAATTCCTCCCGGCTCCCTTTTTTTATGGTTTTGGGGAAGGTAACAAATACCGCATTGAATTCGCGTTTAAAGGGCAATTCATGATCCTTATAGACCACCTTTTCAACTTTCAGGTTGGCAAACAGATCAAATTGCAGTTTTTTGAAATCTTGCGTAGCGGTGAATTTGAAAAGATTGCTGCCGCTTATAAACCTTCTATCAATATCGAATTTAACGTCGAGGTGATAGTAATTAATGTCGTAACAAGTGCGCAGAGGTGTGAGCATACCGCGCAATGTATCCGCGCGGGTAAATTTCTTCTTTTCTTCCAAAAGTTGCGCAGAAAGGCAAGTATGCAGCAGGCTTACAGCGAGCAACAGGGAAAGTGTCTTTTTCATGAAGGGTTTGTCCGTCGGCCTAAGTTAATAAGTAAAACAGTAATAAGATGATTTTTGCATATTACTGTTACAATACGAAAAGAAGCGGCTAAAATATGTTAAGAAGCTGTGTCGCCCTTAAAAAATGAATACCGGCCCTGGGGAAGGCCGGCATCCGGTCAACTTACTAACTAACGATCATCGGGCATGTTCTATTAAATAAAATTACCGTCATTTAAGCGGCTGGTCAATAATCCATTTGGATAGTTTTTGCCGTAATAAGAAGTCACTGGACGTAGATGAACCAGTGCGCCTGTATCAGGTTGGCCAGGCTGATGCCGGTGTATTCCCTTCTCCCGCCGGACGCAATATTTTTGTCGCTCGGCCATGGATCGCGCACCACGATCGACTGGATCACCGGGCCATGATAAGTTTGTATGTAGCTGCAGGCAGTTATAACTACGGCATGGCCCGAATTGGGACCGCTCCGGTACCCGATCAACACCGGGTGATATTGGGAAAGCTGCTGGATGAGATAAGAGGGGTTAGGTGGCCCCTGGTTAAACACGGCCTGCACAATGTATTGCCGGCCGTTGTTATCAACGCTCCAGTTATTCAGGTTGGCGGTGATCACCCGCCAGTTGCCGGTCCAATTGGGTAGTTCACCGTTAGGGTCGACGCCGTAACTACGCGCGACGATCTGCTCTTGCGTAATGTTGACGCCGTAATAATTAAAGATCATTTGCAGCGATGCCGCCCAGCACCAGTTGGAATTACGCTGCGACGAGGCGAAGTAGCTGAAGTTTTCGCTGCGGATACCTACATAAACCGGTTGCTGATCCTGCGCGAATGAGGTTCTGGCAAAAATTATAACAATAATCGTTGCGAGAAATGTTCGTGTAATTCGCATGGGCTTGCAAATTTCGCTTAGGCGCTGTTAACCAGCATCTTCTAAACAAAAATAATATTTTTCAGCAAGTCGCTGCGTGTTTTACAAAGAGAATGCTTTTGAGTAAAACGGCGCTTCGTCGCCCCAATCCTTAAAGGCGGACTGAAGGGTCGCCCTGAAGCCTTTAGCATCGGCGGGTTTGCCCTTTTTAGGAGGTACCACTATGTTGGGGGCAAGCGTCATATCCGTTATCTTGGTAGCTATCCAAATTACATTCTCATGCGGCAGCGCAACCTCCAGGATCATGCCGGGCAGGCCATTGAATGACTCCGGTCCGCCCGACACCGGTATTTCAGTCGTGTAAAATGCAACTACGTAGATCGAATCCATCATCAGGCCGTTCGCCCTGCGGCAGGTATAACCGGCAATTTCGCGCGTTTCGTTGGTTATTTTCCATTTGATTTTGCGAAGGCTGTCTTTCAGCAGGAAGGTTTCGTCAAAAACTTTTTTTTGCGATACGACGGTGTGACTCGTCAGATCCGAATACACAATATTGTTTTGCGTAACCATCGGGTTATTGGAAAAGAAGCCGTTGTTTAACACGATATCTTCTTCCGCCGGAGTAAAAATAGTCTTGTTATTTTCAAACGACAGCGTGCTTTTAAGCACCTTAAATTGCGGCTGTGATTTTTTGTACGCGTCAAGAGCTGGACCGTACCAGGTCTCATTGTCCTTATTGATAGACTTTTGGATAATGGCATACATGTTCACTTTCTTTTCAAATTCAATGGTGCCGTTAACCGTAAAATGCGCGTGCTGGGCAAAAGCACCGCAGCAGGTCAGGAAACTTAGCGTGATAGTAAACAACAACCTTTTCATAACTTATTTTTTGGCTTGGGCGCCGCCCATTTTAGTAAATTCATAATCTATCGTAAACATAACATAGCGCCGCAGGGTGGTATAGCTGTTCTGCGTGATCAGGTTTGCGTTAGCGCTCCGCCGGAAACCGATGTCCTGGTTTAGCAGGTCGTTGCCCCAAAGCGTAAATTTCAAGTTATCCTGCTTCAGGAAGGTTTTGATCAGGAATGCATTGATCAGCAGTTTGCTGAAACTCGTATTGAACGACTGTGTAGGCGCTGAGTATTGATAATTGTCGTCGGTGCCGATCTGGAATTTCCAGGGGAGGAAAATCGCAATATGGCTGTCGCCCTGTGCACCCCAGCCATTGTTGTTGGCCAGCGGCTGTAACGACGATTCGCTAATGGTATATGTTGGACCGGCATTAAGATAGAATTCTATCTTTTTTTCTTTGTATTTCGAAAAATTTATCCGGGGATTAAAGGTGTAGCTTTTGGTCATGTTCACCTCATCATTGACAAGGTTATAATAAACATTGCCATTGGCATTCAATCCAAAGCCTGCGCTGAAATCTGCTTTTTCGAACTTGCGGTCGAAGTTAGCTCCTATAAAAAAATTAGAATTCTGTTTCCCGGGCCGGTTGAAATACTGGCTTGTGCTTTTGCCCGACAATGGATCGTATGTAATATCGTTCATGATAGGATTGGTAGTGAACGAATAGTTTGCGTAAAGCCAAATGTACTGCCCGGTGATAACCTTGTAGGAATTGTAATTGACGTTAAAATTATTGGTAAACGACGGCGTCAGTTCGGGGTTACCTAGCACAATAT
Source organism: Mucilaginibacter sp. (assembly GCA_035547095.1). Lineage (GTDB taxonomy): Bacteria > Bacteroidota > Bacteroidia > Sphingobacteriales > Sphingobacteriaceae > Mucilaginibacter. The sequence goes on along the minus strand of DASZVE010000037.1, from coordinate 27,251 downwards.
TCAGCGGATCGTTGTTGATGGGGATGGGTTGTATCTGGTCGAGCGTAGGCTGTGTGGTATAGCCGCGGTAGCCGATATTGAACGATTTTTGCTGTGAAAACCGGTACTGGAAATTAGCCTGGGGCGCCCAGTTAACGAAGTTCCGGTCCTGTGGGTTCCCCGTAAATTCGTCAACCTGGTGAAAGCTCACATCGTTAACCCGTGTGCCAAAATTGACGATCGTTTTTCCGCGCTTGTAATTGAATATGGCCCCGCCTGCGTTGATGATCTGGTCCAGCTTATAATTGCTGCTTAAAGCGCTATCCAGCGAATTGTAAACGCCCGGCGCCGTGGGGTTGAACGTTTGCCGGTCGGCATTGCTGTTACTAATGCCGAAGCCGTAATTAACCACCACAGCAAAATATTTGGAGAATGGTTCCGAATAAGTGATGTTGGTATTTAGCGCGTTGCTTTTCAGGTTATTGGTTTTGTATTCGTCGATGTTTTGCGAGCTGTCCACTTGTGCCTGGGCATTATAATAATTGATGGTCGATTTTAAATATCCATTTGCCTGGCTTTGGTTGTAAGCCTCGGTAATACTAAATGAAAATGTTCTGCCGGTTTTTTTGAACTTATGGGTGTACAATGCGCTGGCGTTGAATATTTTTTGGTCGACGGTGTTGGTGAGGTTACGGGTGCTATTGTTTACCAGCGTGTCGTTGCGCAACTCATTGGCAGTGTAATCGCTGCTGGTTGTACTGTGTTTTTCCGTACCGTCGAATGCAATTTTAAGGTTCGAAGCGGTATCCAGTTTCACCTGGTAAGTAGCATCAAGCTTTTGCCTGAACATGTAATTATGAAATACCTGGTCCGAGCTTGAATTCAGAATATTTCCCGGCAGGTTATTTTGGGTCAGGTTGTTCTGAGTGCCATCTACGTTAAGCGAACCGATCTTATAGTTGGTGTTGATCGACTGTTTGTCATCGTCCCACTTCCCGTCGTAATGCACGCCGCCATTACGGGCAAGTGGCAGGCCCTGCCCGTTATACATACCGCTGAACGAGTCGAGATCGTCGTTGGCGCCAAATGAAATAAACACCTCGCCGCTGTCGCCGAATTGCAGGTTGCTGCCTGAGCCGTATTTTTGGTTATCCTCCCAGCCGAGGCCGACTTTCCCGTTATTGCCCATTGTTCCATAAACCGAAAACTTCTCTTTGTTTTTAAACATATTGAATAGCAACTGGCTCTGGTATATCCCTTCCGTTCCGTCACCCGCCTCGGCCCTGCCAAACATGCCGTTCTTTTTATCTGCCTTCAGTTTAATATTGATCGTTTTTTCCTTCTGGCCATCGTCTATCCCGGTAAAAGTCGCCTGGTCGCTTTTTTTATCATATACCTGCACTTTATCAACCATATCAGCCCGGATATTTTTGGTGACCAGCGTTGGATCATCGCCAAAAAATTCTTCGCCGTCTACCAGCACATGGGCTACCTGCTGTCCCTGTGCCGTAATCTTACCGTCCTTATCAACTTGAATACCGGGCAGCTGTTTCAGCAGGTCTTCCACTTTAGCATTGGGCTGCAGCACATAGGCACGGGCGTTAAATTCAGTGGTGTCGCCTTTGATCTTCATTTGGGAAATAGTACCCTTGATGATCACTTCCTTCAGCAGGCGCGATTTCAGGCTCATATTAATGTGGCCAAAACTATGTAATGCGTGTGCCGAATCGAGGCTGAATGATTCAACATAATCCGCGTAGTCGGGATAAGCGACGAGGACAATATATTTCCCTTTGGACAGGCCACTTAGCGAAAATGTTCCGTTTTCGGCCGCCCGGGTGAATTTGACGAGTATCGAATCTTTTGCTTCAAGCACGGTTACCGAAGCATTGCCCAATTTAGCATGTTCGACGCTGTCGGCCACCACACCTTTGACTGAATAATTGTTTTGTGCAAATACTTTAGCGGATAAAAGAAAAAATGAAAGGCAGAACAGGCAGATGAATCGCATAAGGCTTTGTTAGGAGCCCTAAGGTAAAACTAAAAGATTAGGAATCAAAAAGAATAAATGTTAATTTTTGTTAAAAGCGAAATTTTCTTAAAAAGCAACCGGCTAACAAGCGCATTAACGCTTGTATAGCCGGTTATTCAGCGTAGCCGGGGCTGGCTAGTTTGATGTGAATACTTTAACGTAGTCGACTGATATCGTGCCGTCTTGTATTTTAGTCGGGTCTAAATTGCCGGTATAATCATGCGCGCCTACGGGGACGTTTATAGAAATACGATGGCTTTTACCAAACAGATCAGGTACGTCGTTGCCTGCTGTTTTCATTTCAACCAGGTTGCCGTCGATGTAATAATTTAACGAATTCTGCGTCCATTCCATCGTGTACACGTGATAACCAGCCGCAAGGTCGCCATCCGTAGGATTGAATTGATAGGCGCCTTTCACAATATTCTTGCCGGGCAGGTTACCAAACGAGTACGTCGTACCAAATTCCTTCGTCTTGTATCCTGGAATTTCCGCGCACAGGATTTCGCCGTTGATCGGCCATTGTTCGCCGTAAGTTACCAGAATTGTAGTTAGTCCATAGCCGGACGTGGCCTTTAGTCTTGCCACAACCCGCACTTTGGGCGTGCTGCTGCTGGCTGAAAAAGTTTGTTTGCTTAACAGCCAGGCCGAGGTGTAATTAAAATTCTGCGTTTTTGAACTGTCGACTACAGCCGGCCCTGTAACATCTTGATGTTTTGCCGTTATTTGCAGTATGCCGTTTGCGGCAGATGCATTGGCGGGCTCGTAACATTCCAACTCGCCCCTCACGCCCCCGGTTTCGACGTACCAATTAGACAAATCCCCGTTAAAATTGTCCTCAAACGCCTTCGTCCATCCGTGGTTAGTTAGTGTGGTATCGTTAAAATCGTAATCGGCTATAACGTGAGCAGTGTTTTGGTTTACGGTGTACCCGGGGTCTTTTGAGCCGCCGCCACCGCCGGAGCCATCTGACCTGAGCTTTTTACAGCTTCCAAATGTTAATAAAGCAATGCCTGCCATGAGGCAATAAATAGTACATGTTTTCATATAGTTTAATGAATAAGATGCTGAAATTGAAATCAATAGAAGTTACTAGTCAGGGTGTTAGCGGCAAAATAGCAAGATAATAACTTCTTAAAGCCGATAAATGTTTTGCTTCCGCAGGACTAAATTTTCCGTGTGGACAGACATTTGTTTAATAGAGGCCCATAGTGGTAAGTTAATAAGGATGTTATGAATCGGAAAAAAAATTAAAATTTTTTTAAACGGCGATTCGCTTGACGAAAAAAGTACGGTAAAAAGAAGCCGGTACGCATCCGCTCCAAACTCCGCCGGTTATCTTTTTTCCGTCACTCCTTTCCAATTGTCTGACCGGAACGGCCCGACGGGATAACCTTGTTTGTTGAATAAATTAGCCTCGACGGGGGCATTGGTCCAACCATACCGAACGGCTACCGGCTGCAGTACCTGGCTGCACCATACTTTTATCTGGCTGCCGGAAATATCGGCTTTTGCAAAATAGAATTTGTGATCCGCTCCTGCCAGTTCAAAACCTTTGATATAACCGTAGGGGTCTTTTGCCATCAGCCCGCTATCGGCATGGGTGAAATTTACGACGGCATAACCATTTGTAAAATCAACCGACTTGAACAGCGGACTTTTATTTTCATTAGCTTCGCCATAAACGCCGCTTAATGCTTCGTAAGCTAAGCGATAGCCGACATCGGCCTTATCTCTTGGGTGAATGTTATTGGCGTCGCCGATATCGGTGGTTACGGCCATGCCTGTGGCCGGCAGCTTTAACGTCATAGCCTGTGCTTCGCGCAGCTCAGCCCAATCGCTGCCCTGGTTGCTGTTCGGCGTTGTGCCCCATGACGAAAGCTGGACGAAATAGAACGGCAACTGCCTGTTCCATTTGCTGCGCCAGTCGTTGATCAGCAGCGGAAACGTCGTACGATATTCATAGGCGTTGCCGGCATTCGCCTCACCCTGGTACCAGATGACGCCGGCGATGGCGTAGGGAACGAACGGCGCGACCATGCCGTTATACAGCGTGGACATGGTATTATTCGGGCTGAAATCGAAATGATAAGGTTTGCTTAAGTCGGGCATCATGCGCCAGTTGTTGTCGGCGAGGTTAATCACGGTATCCGGAAAGCTGGCATAAACCGTGTTGGACTGGCCGTAAATACCCACCCCAAACCACGATGGGTTCTTTTCCTCCGACAGCAGTTCCAATACAATGCTATTGTCGCCGTCTTTCCATATCCCGGCAGGCAATTTAGCGATAAAGTTGTTTTGAGCGTTTCCCGGCACAACCGGTTTGCCATTGATATAAAGCAGCATATCCGCGTCGGTTTGCCCGAGTTGCAATTGGGAGGCTTTGCGGGCATAGCTACTGTCAAGCTTTACCGTGCGCTGCATGAACACGCTGCCGCGGTACGCTGCCCATCGGCCCTGCCACTCCCATGCGCCGATGCCGCCTTTTTGCCATTTATCAAAATACGAAACGGGCTCAACGGCAAGCTCATTGGCTTTAAAATAAGTTACAGGATTATTCCTATATGCATAAGCTTTAATGATGCTATCCACCAGCAGCCTAACCCCGGTCCATGTTGGCGGCACCCTTTTTACTTCTGCCGCGAGGTTAGGGTCGGTAAGCATAGCATCCCTGCTTATCCAGCATTCGGCCTGCGTGCCGCCCCAACTGCTATGTATAAGCCCGATGGTTACATGCAGTTGCTGCGCCAGTTTTTTAGCGAAATAATAGCCCACTGCCGTGAAGTTGCCTATCGTATTGGTATCGGCTTTAAGCCATTGACCGCCGTCAAGGTCCTTTTCCGGCGCCAGGCTCATCTTTTTTGGCACCAGGAACTGCCGGATAGGCTCCTTTTCCGCGTTTTTAAGTTCTGTTTTATACCCCAGTGCGTTATTCAGCACAAATTCCATATTAGATTGGCCCGAACACAGCCATACCTCACCCAGCATGATGTCGGTATATGACAGTTTTTGTTTGCCTGAAGTGATGGTCATGGCATAGGGACCGCCTTCCTTCATTGGTCGTAAAACCACCTTCCAGTTTCCCAGTGCATCGGCCCGCGTATTTACCTGGTGGCCGTCGAAGCGTACGGTTACCTGTGCTTTTTTAGCGCTTATTCCCCATACCGGAACCGGCTGGTTTCGCTGTAAAACCATGTGGTCGCCAAATATTTTTGCGGTTTTTAACTGGGCTCTGGAAAATGAAATAGAGGATAATAGGATAAATGCTGCCAGGACGGTTCTTCTCATGCAGCTAAGTTAAATTTTGTAATGCTTAATTTCCTAACAGACTCTATAAAAAGCCTGCGCATTACCGGGGCGTAAAAATAAAAGGCCGCCCACAAGGACGGCCTGGATTGCGGTATTTATGGTATGAACTACTGCTTTTTAATTTCGACCCGGCGGTTCAGTATTCGTCCGTTTTCGGTTGTGTTGTCCGCTATCGGGTTGGCTTCGCCATATCCTTTGGTAATAAGCCTGTTTGCGCTAACGCCGGTGTTTACCAGGTAAGCTTTTACTGAATTAGCCCGATCCTGCGAAAGGACCATATTGTGCTCTGGCGTACCTTCAGCGGATGCGTAACCGCTCAGCATGAATTTTACCGAAGTATCCTGTTTCATTGCGGCGGCGGCTTTATCCAGCGCCGGGTACGAACTCGTTCTTAATATACTTGAGTCGAATTCGAATTGAATATTACTGAAATTATAATCAGGCGCGGGAGGCGGGGCTGGCGCCGGAGCCGGCGCAGGTTGTGGTGCAGGAGCCGGCGGCGGTGGCGGTGTTGCCTTTGTAGTGTCTGGTGGCGTAGAATAGTTTATAACTTTCTTTTTCGCATGACATGCCTGTAGGGATATAGCAGCGGACAAGATAATAATAGGTACGGAAATGTTTTTTGAAAATTTCATAATAAATTTATTAGTATAAAAATTAAGTGACAGCCGGTTTGGCCATCGAAAGGTAAAACAAATTTTCAGCGGTTGGGTTTGCGATACGCCCTGGCGATGGGTCCCGGAACACATTTTTAGTCATTAAAATACCGGCGTGCAAACTATTTTAGTTCAGAAAAGTTGTTTCATAAAAATATAAAATAATGGAAATCACGGTCGACCGCAGGCTTAGGCACTGGTGGGTATTTCTAATTCGCGGATTGATTTTTATCCTCCTGGGTATTTATATGATTGCCCGGCCTGCATCTGGTTTTGCAGCGTTGGGCTTTTTGCTGGGACTGATGATCCTTTTGGCCGGCGTATCCGAATTGCTGCATGTCGTGCGCGACCGTAGTGCCTTTAACCGCGGTTGGCATTTATTTATTGGTATAATCGACATCATTCTCGGGCTTATCCTGGTGAGTCATGTATGGGCAAGCGCGACCATCCTCCGTATCATTTTGGGTATCTGGTTTTTGTTCAGGGGTATATCGCTGTTGAGTTTTTCCGGCTTGTTGCGCCGTTCCTGGCTGATGATCGCAGGAGGAATAATTGTGATCATATTCGCCCTTATGGTGCTATTTAATCCTGTTTTCGGCGCGATGACCGTCGTGCTATGGACCGCACTCGCGCTAATTATTACCGGTGTCTTCAATGTGATGCTGGCTATATGGATGAAGCGGCTGGAATGACCACTCATGTTGTTTGAACTTGATTTCGTATATTCGGTTCGCCAATTATATGAGACACCGGATCACTTTATTTCTTTTTGCAGGTGCGGCATTATTTGCCGCCTGTCAAAATCAGCAGAAAACAACCGCAACAACTGTAAACCCCGATTGGGCGTTGCTGCCATTTACCAAGATCGATAGTGTAAACCCCATTTTAAAACCAGGTACGGGCAGTTTTACAGATCCAATACTAAAAAAGACCGTTTATTGGGAAGAAAAAGATGTTTTTAACCCGGCTATCGTCAACCGTGATGGCAAAGTGTATATGCTTTACCGCGCCCAGGATAAGATCGGGAAGCCGGCCGGCACTTCACGTATCGGTTTGGCCGTGAGCAGCGATGCGATGCATTTTACCAGGATGCCCAAGCCTGTTCTTTACCCCGATAACGATTCCCTGAAAAAATTTGAATGGCAAGGCGGTTGTGAGGACCCTCGTGTAGTAAGGGATGATAAAGGTACCTACTACATGACTTATACTGCGTACGACGGCGACAAGGCCCGATTGTTTGTGGCAACCTCGACAGACCTCGTACACTGGCAAAAGCACGGAAATGCATTCGCAAAGGCGTACGGCGGAAAATATGCCAATGCCTGGGCAAAATCGGGTTCTATAGTGTCTGATTACCAAAACGGGGAGCCGGTGGCGACTAAGATCAACGGTAAGTACTGGATGTATTGGGGCGACAAAGACATTTGGGCCGCAACGTCGGACGACCTGGTCGACTGGACACCTGTAGAAATGCAGCCCGGCGAAAGAGCGCCCGTGCCCTTGGTCGGCGTGGCGGCCCAGGTTCCGCAACTTAAGATCGCTCTTCCAACTCGTCGCGGAAAATTTGACAGCGATTTAGTCGAATCGGGCCCACCGGCAATGTTAACCGACAAGGGTATCTTGCTGATTTATAACAGCGGCAATGATCCGGCAACCGGCGACAAATCATTGGGCAAGGATTCGTATGCCGCGGGCCAGGCGCTTTTTGATAAGAATGATCCCACAAAAATTGTTCAACGCCTGGATCATTGGTTCATGAAGCCCGACAAACCCTACGAGATAACCGGGCAGGTAAACCAGGTGTGCTTTTTAGAGGGCCTCACCCGTTTTAACAATAAATGGTACGTGTACTATGGTACTGCCGACTCCAAAATAGCGGTAGCCGTTTGCCCTGATTCCTTAAAAAAATAAAAACCTCCGAGCCGGGCGCCGCGTAGAACAAGATATTCTTGCAACACCTTATTTATCTTACTAAATTTGGTTTAGCATTTATCTGGTAACTGAAAAACGTCCGAAGTGGGAACGTCAGTGCAACGCAGGCGAAAAGCTTTTCTGTTTGGGCATCTGTCTATCCAGCAGCGCCTGCCGCTTTTTATATGCATTTTATTACTGATCGTCATTACCGTTTTCAGTTGGGTGTCGTATATCGAAGTGAAAAATGCTTCTATGGCCACCGCTACCGAGCGCGTAACTACATTGGCCGATAAGCTCACGGTAATGTTTAAGGGCTCGGTCGATCAGTTTGTCGACACCCTGGGCAAGGTGGCAAATAGTAAGAACATAAAGGATCTGCTTAAGACTCACAGCGCTACCGCACCTGTTAAATCGGTCGTGGCGCTTCAGAACCTTTTCAAAAAGGATACGACAAACAAGTTATTCGAAATAGTTGACGACCGGAAAAACACTATAGTGCGTCTGGGAAGCAAATCACTCGATCTGAAATTGAATATCGACTCGATGCCGATGTCGGCAGTAAGCGTTGCTAATATGGGAGGCGCAGGCCGGTTTGTTTTATATAAAGGCTCGATGTATTACCCGGTAGCCGCTGCGGTTATCGACAGCAACAAAATTATAGGATATGTGATCGACTGGAAACTGCTGAAAAATACAAAACAGAGCGTCGAACAATTGGGCCAGTTACTCGGTGCCAATGGCCGTCTTTTTTTCGGCAACGACGACGGCGGCTTCTGGACTAATATGCTACAGCCGGTTGCTGGGCCGCCAGTCGAACTGGTAAAATTACAGCAGGTGGCGGAATACAGCCGGCAAAGCGGCGATCCGGTTGTAGGAGCGATGCGCAGGATACCCGATTCACGCTGGCTGATACTGGTCGAGTTTTCCAGCAGGACATTTCTTGAAACGGCAAACGTGTTTTTGCGCTGGGTGACTATTATCGGTATCGTGCTGGTCGTCGCGGGCAGTCTGGGTGGATGGATCATGTCGCGCAGTATAACAGGGCCGATCAAAGACTTGAGCAACGCCGCGTCGGCGATTGCTGAGGGCGATTATTCGTCGGCAGTGGACGTTAAAAGAAAGGATGAGATCGGTAAGCTCGCCGAGTCGTTCAATATCATGGCCGCCAGGGTGCGGGAGGCTCAGCAAGGATTGGAACAAAAAGTGGAAGAAACAGAGAAAGAGCTTCAGACCGCCATAACGGACATAAACGACCAGAAAGAAAACGAAAAGAAAAAAGACGAGTTTATCAGCATAGCCAGCCACGAACTGAAGACCCCGCTTACTACCATTAAAGCTTTTTTTCAACTTGCGGTAAAAGAAATGCAACCCGAGTTCAAAACCTTTAGCCTTATTCACCGTGCTTCAAGGCAATTGACGCGAATGGAGCGTCTGATCGAGGATCTGCTGGACGTTTCAAAGATCAATTCGGGGAAAATGCAGTATGATCTGGAAGATTTTGATTTTCAGCAAGCCCTCAGGGAGGCTGTCGATAGCGTTCAGCAGATATTCCCGGATCATTCACTCGTTATCGAGCATTCGGCATCGGTAATCGTACACGGCGACAGGCACCGGATCGAGCAGGTGATCATAAACCTGCTTAATAATGCGGTCAAGTATTCTCCGGGGGCCGATAAAGTACTTATACGCTCCGAACTTATTGGCGGCCATCTGATGGTGACGATCGAGGATTTCGGGATTGGCATCGACGAAAAGCATATCGGCGAGCTTTTCGACCGGTTTTACCGCGTTAACTCCGACCGGCACTTCCAGGGCCTTGGCTTGGGATTGTTTATTTCGTCCGAGATCATTAAACGCCATGGCGGTAGCATCCAGGTAGAAAGTGAGCCGGGTAAAGGATCGTTATTTACTTTTCAATTACCGATAACCCTGGCGAATTGAGCCCGGATTTTTTTTTCTTATTAAACTTCATGCAGCCGTGCACGTCCAACAACTGTTCAAGCCTGTATGAAGGATTTTTACTATATCCTCGGAACTTCATCCGACGCAACAGCTCCTGAAATAGAAGCTGCCTACCAGAAGCTTGCCCATAAGTTTTATGACGAACAGGACGAATTTATGGATGCGCACTTTCGCGAAATCGCCGAAGCGTACGATACTCTGCGCGATTCCCGTCGCCGAAAAAAATACGACGCTGCATTAAGGAGCAGCCAGAAAAAGCAGATAGCCGTGTTCCGGCTCAAATACCTTAATACGGCGGTTACAATAACATTCCTGGCAGTTACGGCACTTTTTGGATTTTATGTCATCCAAACCATCCGCGGTCACGAAGCTAAAAAGACCATGCCCGCAGTAACACCGCAGGTGTTGAAAGCGGCATCGCCGGTGCATCTAAAGAATCACAGGAAAACAACTCCTGTTGCCCAGCCGGTACAGAATGATAGCGTCACAAAAAAAGCAATCGCCGCCGCACTGCGCACAAGCGGGGTTACTGATATGTCTAAGCAACTCGGTTTCGCTACGGCAGACTCGTCATATACAGCTATCCTGCATGCCAACATAACGGGTATTGTTTACCTCCATCAGTCGGCCGACTATAATTCGCCGGTGATGGCCAAGCTGCCCGGCGGCGTCGAAGTCCGGGTACTCCAAACAGGGCAGGTTTATTGCAAAATATCCTATGCGGGGCAGGAAGGCTATGTATTCAAAACGACCGTTGTTAAGAACTAAGCCGGTGGCTAAAATTTTTAGTATTTCGGTTAAACCTTCGGACCAAACTTTATTCTATATATCGTCAACCAACAACTTTACGATATGAACCTTATTAAAAAAATACTGATCGCGGCCGGCTGTGCAGTTGCACTCAGCGCCTGTAAAAAAGATAACCCGCAACCCGGCGATTATATTTCATTCAAGTTAAACGGGATTTATAAAATCATCAAACCCGATGCTTACAATGACTATGACGGTACTTTTTTCCTGGCTGCGGGCGGAGACCTGAAAAACGAAATATCGCTTTATATCGATACCATGCCGGAACAGCGAACCTACCATTTTGAAAACGTTAGCGATAGAGCCGCGGCTGGTTACGATGATGATTCGGGAACTGATTTCCTCGCCGACACCGGCACAATGACTATCAACTATTTTGACGGCGATCGTATCAGCGGCACTTTTTCATTTAAAGGCCGTACATTTTCCGGCAATCCGGCCACTATCAACATCTCGGAGGGCCACTTCGAAGCCACGCTTTCTTATCCGCCTTATTTTCCGCCTGACAGTTGCTCCTGGTCTGACTCGACCTATTGTGTACTGCAGCGGCGCATGATGATAAAGGCGCAGTCGTTTAAAAGCAATTCAATTCAACGACACCGAAGCGGAGTTCCGTTTCTTCATACTGGCCAATAAGTTTGTCAGCGGGGTAATATTCGGCAATCTGCAGACTGCCAATGACGAACAGGGAACCCGGTCATTCCAGGTGTTTCAACCCGGCTACGGCGCGGGCTTACGTATCTTGTTCAACAAAGTAACCCGCACCAACCTGGCGCTGGACTACGCCTTCGGTAAGTTCGGCAACAGGGGATTTTTCCTGAATTTAAATGAAGTGTTCTAAATAACGCCAGGAAAAAAAGACAAGAGCCAAAACGATAGCAATTATCGTCCTGGCTCCTGGTCCCTTGGCTTTTATAAAATTAAGAAGTTACTTTTCCTGTCAGCAGGTTGATGTGGTAAACTGTTGGGTTTCCGTCAAAAATAATATCTGCCATGTGGTTGCCCAGGAAGGTCATGCTGCCTGTTAAACTCCAGTTGTGGCCGTAGGCTTTGAAGGTGGCCGTTCCGCTCAGGATGTCGCGGCTGCAGCCGCAAACATTCACTTTCAGGTCTTTCAATACGTAATTGGCGTTTTCAACCGAGTGACATCCGCATTTCAGGATAGTCTGATCGTAAAAATAAATATCGCCGTTAACACCGATGAACTGGTGGTCGCTGGTGAGCGCCTGGATCGTATAATATTGCTTCACATAATACTGGTCGGTGTACGTAGGGGTAGTGCGGGTGGTGGCTAACGAGTCATAAGCGGTGTAGCCGTTCGCCTGTCCGTTTTGGCAGTTAAAATAAAAAGTAAGGTCGCCACCGGTGTGCGAAGTGGTGTCGCCCATTTTTTTATCGAAATTAACTACCGAATCGGTATAAAAACCGCAAAGCAAATTGGCATTCAAATCGTGACGGGGACCGTAGTGGCCCGAAAGAGATACCGAGTCGACGCCATCCATCAGGTTCACGCCGCCAAAATTACCCGATACCGATTGCGAGAGGTTTGTGGCTATTTGGCTACTGATAGTGGCATAATCTACTTTTGCCGATGCCGGTTGAGGGTTATTCTCAGTTTTGCGGCACGAAGTGTATACCATCGCGATGCAAAGCGCAATCGCTAAAAATGGCTTTGTGTAAATTTTTGTTTCGTTTGTTATCTGTTTCATTTCAGGTAAATAATTAGGGTTGTAAACTGTCAGCCAATTATTATACCACTTAATTCACGTCGGACCGACCTGCCTCATTTGCAGCATGACCGCTTGACGAAATATTTTTATAACTGTTAAGAAAAATCGTAAAAATTGCGTTTTTGTATATGCTGAGCGGAAATTTGTTGTGGAAAAGAACTCCCGGCCCGTCGTTCTGCCAAGAAAAAAAATTAACCATAGCAAAACAATCTTCCCGGTAGTTAAATGGAAATTGGGGGAAATGTTTCCCCATTCGGAATTTAGCTCTCGGTCGTTGTCCGGTGGCTTTTCACTACCTTACCTGGTCCGACAAAGGCACTAATTTAGCTGTCAGGTCAGGGTCTTTCATATTTTTATCCAGGGGAAAAATAGGACGCTTAAGTCTCTTATAAGGTAAATGTTCAATATCCTGGTCTACACCACCCGGTGTTAATGCCAGCAGCCAGTCGGCATGCATGTTATAAAGCTCCGGTTCGAGGTAGCCGATCTTTACCACAACAATATCAGCGGTCCGGGGATTGAGCCCCAGCCTGGTAAAATCTTTTTCGTGGTGATAAGGCTTTCTCTTTTGCGTGACTATGATGTGCACGCTGCCCATTTTTATCGACGCTTCCACTTCGGCATCTACGTCGCCTTTCACGATCGATTCAACGGTGCCGACGATATGTACAGGCGGCGCCAACCGTGCGTCGACTTTCGCACCGGCATACCCATCCACGTGCCCGCCGACACCTGTCGCCAGGGCTTTTTTGATCAGGTCCGGTCCGGGAATAGAGGCGTAGATCAGCGACGGCCCTTTATTCGTTTTAAATTCCGGCCGTTTCAATATCTGCGTCAAGGTCCAGGTCACATCGCCTGCGCCGCCGGCTGTGGGATTGTCGCCCGAATCGCTGATATAAAACGGGTGCTTCGGGCTGGCGATCGCCTTATCCAAACATTCTTTTAATGTGCCCGTGGGCGCTACAAACTTAAACTCCTTGCGCACGTTCCAAAAGCTTTTGGCCAGGTATTCAGCCGTGCTTGTCACCTTGGCTTTGTCGTCGCCGGTAACCATTACTACAGCGTGGTTACGGGGCTCGTCGGCCCAGGCGTAACCTATCCATATCGCAGCATCGACGATACCCGGCTGTACAGCAGCCGGCCATACTTTCGCGTACAAACTTTTGCCGGGCTCGATCCTCGTGCTGGTCTTTTCACCGGGTAATAAAATAGGTACAGCTATATAGGCTTTGTATTTGGGTTTGCCTTTCCCGCTTTCAAGGCGCTCGATAAGATTGGTCACCGCGCGTCGTTTGGTTTGTATAGCGTCTTCGTGTGGCGCCATGCGATAGCAGGTGATCAGGTCGCTGTTTTCGGCCAGCCGCCACGACACGTTACCATGCAGGTCCATAGCTGTCGAAATGATGGTCTTCTTACCAACCACCTTCCTTATCCGGACCAGGAAATCCCCTTCGGGGTCATCCAGCCCGACCACACTCATGGCGCCATGAATGTCATAAAACAACCCGTCGTAAGGTAAGTGCTTTTTAAGCGAATCTAGTGTCTTCCTAACCAGCGATTCATAAGCTGCCCTGGTAACCGCGCCGCCTGGCAAAGCATGCCCGTCTATCGTTGGAACCCATACGGCCGCTTTGCGGACCGCAGAGTCTGGCGCCCAGAAAGGGTAAATAGAGAAGATAGAGTCGCCATGTTTGGCATGGAATGCCGCCTCGTTGGTTAATGCCGGCGAAAAAGTGCTCGACTCGATGCCCAAACCTGCGATGGCAATACGCGGCAGGTGCTTAGGTTGTGCCACGGCCAATAATCCCGCCAGGCAGTAGATCGCAAAAAAGGAAAACGGTTTCATAATTGTAAGACGATGCGGAACGCTGTTTCTCAAATATATGCAAGCAGATCGTCAATCTGGTCATCCGGCTAATTTTACCTGTAAATATTACTAAGAATTAGTGTTGTTATTTTAGTAGCGAATGGCTGATTTATTGCGTAACGGCTTTTGATCGATAAAAATGAACCTTATGTCGAAACGTATTTTGTGCTTTCTTTTTGTCCTCATAGCATTCACCCGGTGCTACAAGCGCGATGAAACGCATCTTAACCAGAAATGCGCGCGTGGCTGCGCGGTATTTAATTTTAGCGTAATGACCGACGGAAATTTTACAACGCCTGTTCCCGGCGCGTATGTCGACCTGGTTTGGGAGGGGCCTAAGGAAGAAGCTTTTGGCGGTCCAAGCATCGATATTGCCAACGGCTATGCTGATGCACAGGGCAAGATATCGTTTTCATTCCGACCCATAGGAAATGAATTTACGAGCGGCTATTTTACGGCAACAACCAAAAGCACCGGGGATTATTTCAAAACTTCTCAAATTTTCGACAATGTGCGTAAGCCCGATACAGTATTAAAGGCCATGCTTGCGTTGCCGTCCATCGCACATCTGAATCTGATCTATAAAAATTTTGATCCCAACACCCAGGATGACGTTTTCAGCGCCGGTCCATATTACAGACTTCCTTATATCTGGATGGGTTTATCACTTACCTCCTCCGACCCAATCGATCACCCCAATAGTTTTTTCGATATCTATCAAAAGCCCTTCGATAGCCTCACTTACGTTGGCAATACCGCCGGCAATGCATACACTTATTTCCAGGTTATAATAGACAGGAACGGCAAACGTATCGATCACCTTGATAGCTTATACATTTTCAAAGGAGACACCGGACACTATACGCTTGATTATTTGCATAGTTTTCAGTAAACAAAAAGACTTAGGAGTTTTTTAAACTTCAAAAGTCTTGGTTCTTGTCGCGAATTGCCGCTGCTTTGCGTAATAATTTTAAACAGCCCCCCTTATGTCAAAAAACCTGCTATTTGCCTTATCCGCCCTGATTTTGCTTGCCGGCTGCCACAAAGAAGACGAATCCTATTTAAACAAATCATGCAACAGCGGCTGCGCGGTCTTTAACATCCGCGTAGGTGCCGGAGAAAATTCTGCTACCCCGGTCAGCGGGGTGAAAGTCGACCTGGTTTGGCAGGGGTCGAAGGGGATTTTTGGCGGCGGTGGTTCGAGTATCGACGTCGTAAAAGGCTATACAGACGTCCAGGGAGTGATCAATGCGAAATTCAAAGCCGAAGGGGGTGAGTTTACCAATGGTTACTTTGTGATCAACGTCACCGGGCCGTCCAATTATATCGCATCGTCCCGGGTGCTGGGCGGCATTCGCAATCCCGATACGACGCTGAATACCTCGGTGCACATGCCGTTCCTGGCGCACCTGAAGATCATTTTTAAAAACTACGATCCGACGGGGTCCGGCGATGCTTTTGGCGCAATGCCGTCCTATGATACTTACGGCAGTGAAGCAACTCCACCTTCGTTCGCCACGGTCGATTATCACAATACATCCTTTTTTAGCGGCCTTCATCCCTTCGACAGCGTCACTTATACGGCCATCACTGCTGGTAACCAATATACGCATATACCGGTTTCCATGTGGCGTAACGGTATTCATGTCTCCCGTATGGATAGCCTGTACATACCCGCAGGCGCTACTGGCACTTACCGAGTGGATTACCAGCATAGTTTTCAGTGATAAAGAGACTTAGTTTCTAAAACTTCGCAAGTCTTATTCCTTCATCTGCACATTTGCATATTCGCACATCACCCCACCAATTTCTTATACTTCAACCTATGCGGCGTAATATCACCAACACGCTTCTTGCGGTTTTCTTCATAAGCCGTATAATCGCCTTCAAAGAAATAAACCTGCGAGTTGCCTTCAAAAGCCAGGATATGCGTGCACACACGGTCGAGGAACCAACGGTCGTGACTGATGATGACAGCGCAGCCGCCGAAGTTTTCCAGCGCTTCTTCTAATGAGCGTAAGGTGTTCACGTCGATATCGTTGGTTGGCTCATCGAGCAGCAGCACATTCGATCCTTTTTTCAGCGTAATAGCGAGGTGCACCCGGTTTCGTTCACCGCCTGAAAGTACACTGATCTTCTTTTGCTGATCAGCGCCGTTAAAGTTGAATTTGGACACGTAGGCTCTTGAGTTGAGCGTTTTGTGGCCGACCATTATGTTGTCCAGCCCGTCTGTAATGTTCTCCCAAACGGATTTGTTCGGATCGAGGTCGTCGTGCATCTGGTCGACATAACCCAAAGCCACGGTTTCGCCTACGCGGAAAGTACCTGCATCGGGTTTTTCCTGGCCGGTGATGAGGCGGAACAACGTGGTCTTACCCGCGCCGTTCGGTCCGATGATACCTACAATACCCGCAGGCGGCAGCGAGAAGCTCAGGTTCTCGAAAAGCACCTTGTCGCCGTAGGCCTTGGTTACACCATTGGCTTCGATAACTACGTTACCCAAACGCGGCCCCGGCGGAATGAACAGCTCCAGCTTTTCTTCGCGCTCTTTAGTTTCTTCCGACGCCAGTTTTTCATAATTAGCCAAACGAGCCTTGCCTTTGGCCTGGCGGGCTTTCGGCGCCATCCGCACCCACTCCAGCTCGCGTTCCAGCGTTTTCTGGCGCTTGCTTTCGGTCTTTTCTTCCTGTGCCAAACGCTTGGCTTTCTGGTCGAGCCACGAGGAATAGTTTCCCTTCCATGGAATGCCTTCCCCACGGTCGAGCTCCAGTATCCAGCCAGCCACATTGTCTAAGAAATAACGGTCGTGCGTAACGGCGATAACCGTTCCCTTATATTGTTTCAAATGCTGTTCCAGCCAGTCGATAGATTCGGCATCCAGGTGGTTGGTAGGTTCGTCCAAAAGCAGCACATCCGGTTCCTGTAAAAGCAGGCGGCACATCGCTACACGGCGGCGTTCACCACCGGATAGTACCGAGATTTTGGTATCCGGCTCGGGACAGCGCAGCGCATCCATCGCGCGTTCCAGCTTGCTGTCAAGCTCCCAAGCGTTTACCGCATCGATCTTATCCTGCAGCTCGCCCTGCCGCGCCATCAGCTTGTCCATCGCGTCGGGGTCGCTGTATACCTCTTCCAGGCCGAATTTCTCGTTGATCTCTTCGTATTCCTTCAGTATGGCTGTGATCTCCGAAACGCCTTCTTCCACTACTTCACGTACGGTTTTATTGGGGTCGAGCTCGGGTTCCTGTGCCAGCATGCCGACGGTATATCCCGGCGAAAAAACCACCTCGCCCTGGAACGATTTGTCGATCCCGGCGATGATCTTGAGCAGCGATGATTTACCCGAACCATTCAGACCGATCACGCCGATTTTGGCGCCGTAGAAAAAGGAGAGGTAGATGTTCTTTAAAACCTGTTTTTGCGGCGGGTAAATTTTACTGACACCGGCCATGGAAAAAATTATTTTTTCGTCGGACATATGTAATGATTGAATTATCGATTTATTGAATTATTGAGTATTAATCGGGGGCACAAATATACTTTTTAGTCCGGAAGTCCGGGGCCGGAAAGTTTGAAAGATGAATCCGATCCAACATTCCAATTTATTCCTTAAATCAATCTTTCGGACTTCCGGACTTACGCGGACTTTCGGACTAAAAACTGTAACAATTCACGCCACCAAATCGTCATATAAATGGCACAATAGTTGGGGCAGTCAGTGGTTATGTTCCTTACTTTGAGGATGATATCTATAGCAGGCGATTTTTGTGGAAATCTTGAAAACTAATTAAGATATTTCAAATCATTTTTAATTGCTTTGCGTATAAAAGAATGTACAATCTGTTAACGTTCTTTTATTAATGCCGTAATGTCATACACCGAGTGACGAAATGCCTGTTATAACAGCTAAATTGGGCTGAGCACCGCGAAAGGCTTAAACCTTTTGCCCAATGAAAAGGTCAAAATAAGTAAATGTCAGCCGTTTACTAAGAATTGTAACTTTTTTAACGGATTTTGTTCATTATTTTCTTTGTATAAAGTTTATCTTTAATAGATTGCACATCATAAAAATGTCGGATTTTGTGGGGCGAGAAAAGTTGGCAGTATTGTTGCAGATACGATAAGTGCGACCCGCTAAAAACTAAACAATATACAGGGACGTACATAATTTTTGAAAGGTATTATATGGAAGCTAAATTTTCGCCACGGGTTAAGGATGTGATCCAATACAGCAGGGAAGAGGCGTTGCGTCTCGGCCATGACTATATCGGTACCGAACATTTGCTCCTGGGGCTTATCCGCGACGGCGATGGCATAGCCATCAAGCTATTGAAAGGCTTGAACGTAGACACCGCCAAACTTCGCCGCGCTATAGAAGATGCTGTTAAGGGTACGGTTGGCGCGAGTCCTAATATCAGCAGCATACCGCTTACCAAACAAGCGGAAAAAGTACTGAAGATCACTTACCTGGAAGCAAAAATATTTAAAAGCGATGTGATCGGAACAGAGCATTTGCTGCTCTCGATCCTTCGTGATGAAGATAATATCGCTTCGCAGATATTGCTTCAGTTTAACGTGAACTACGAAATCTTTAAAGCGGAAGTCGAATCGCACAAAACCGATGTGACCGACGAAATGCCGGGTTCACCTACGGGCGGCGAAGACGACTTCAAGGAAGAAGATTCGTTCAGCCAGCCTAAGAAAGTATCCGATATCAAATCCAAAACACCGGTGCTGGATAATTTCGGCCGCGACCTGACCAAGGCCGCCGAAGACGGCCGCTTGGATCCGATCGTTGGACGTGAGAAAGAGATCGAACGCGTATCGCAGATCCTGTCGCGCCGCAAAAAGAACAACCCTATACTGATAGGTGAGCCCGGCGTAGGTAAATCAGCCATCGCCGAAGGTTTGGCATTGCGTATCGTTCAGCGTAAAGTATCACGCGTATTGTTTAACAAGCGCGTGGTAACGCTCGACCTGGCTTCATTGGTTGCAGGTACCAAATACCGCGGTCAGTTTGAAGAGCGCATGAAGGCCGTGATGAACGAGTTGGAAAAATCACCCGATGTAATTTTATTCATCGACGAGATACATACCATCGTTGGCGCAGGCGGTGCATCAGGCTCGCTTGATGCTTCGAATATGTTCAAACCTGCTTTGGCAAGGGGCGAAATCCAATGTATCGGCGCTACCACGCTTGACGAATACCGTCAGTACATCGAGAAGGACGGTGCTTTGGACCGTCGTTTCCAAAAGGTAATGGTCGAGCCGGCTACACCGGACGAAACCATCGAGATATTAACGCGCATTAAGGATAAATATGAAGATCACCATGGCGTAACCTATACTCCCGAGGCTATCAATGCCTGCGTAACTTTGACCGCAAGGTACATTACCGACAGGTTTTTGCCCGATAAGGCTATCGACGCACTGGATGAAGCCGGTTCGCGCGTGCACCTGACCAATATCCATGTTCCGCAGAACATTTTGGATATCGAGCAGAAGATTGAGCAGATCAAGATCGAAAAGAACAGGGTGGTACGCAGTCAGAAATACGAGGAAGCTGCCAAGCTGCGCGATACTGAAAAGCATTTGCTCGAGGAGCTGGAACAGGCTAAAGCCGTTTGGGAAGCCGAAACCAAATCTAAACGTTATACCGTAACCGAGGAGAATGTAGCCGAAGTTGTGGCCATGATGACCGGTATCCCGGTACAGCGCGTAGGCCAGGCCGATAGCCAGAAATTGCTAAACATGGCCGAAACCATTTCGAGCAAGATTATCGGCCAGGAAGAAGCCATTAAAAAGCTTACCCGTGCTATACAACGTACCCGCGCCGGTTTGAAAGATCCGAAAAAGCCTATTGGCTCATTTATATTCTTAGGACCAACCGGTGTAGGTAAAACGGAGCTTGCCAAAGAGCTTGCCCGCTTTATGTTCGACACCGAGGATGCCCTGATACAGATCGACATGAGCGAATACATGGAAAAATTCGCTGTATCGAGGTTGGTAGGCGCGCCTCCGGGCTACGTAGGATACGAAGAAGGCGGACAGTTGACCGAAAAGGTACGCCGCAAGCCTTACGCCGTTATCCTGCTGGATGAGATCGAGAAGGCGCACCCGGATGTGTTCAACATCTTGCTGCAAGTGCTGGACGAAGGTCAGTTGACGGATTCTTTAGGCCGTAAGGTCGATTTCAGGAATACGATCATCATCATGACCTCGAACATTGGTGCACGCCAGCTGAAAGATTTTGGGCAGGGTGTAGGCTTTACTACCACCGCCAAAACCAACCAGGCTGATGCGCATTCACGCGGCGTTATCGAGAACGCTTTGAAACGCGCTTTCGCTCCCGAGTTCCTGAACCGTATCGACGATGTGATCGTGTTCAACTCGCTCGGCCGCGAAGAGATATTCAAGATCATCGACATCGAACTTTCTCACCTGTTCGGCAGGGTGAATACGCTTGGCTTCAAGATTGAGCTTACCGACAATGCCAAGGAGTTCATCGCTGACAAAGGCTTCGACTCGCAGTTCGGCGCCCGTCCGTTGAAGCGCGCAATCCAGAAGTACCTGGAAGACCCAATCGCCGAAGAGATACTGAAAGGCGAGTTGGCTGAAGGCGATACCATGGAAGTGGATTACGACAAAGAAGCCGACCAGATAAAGGTTGCCGCCAAACACAAAGGCGAAAGCAAAACCCCGAAAGAAGAAGAGCAGAAATAAGCTAACGCTTAATAAAGGAAACGCCTCGTGAAAACGGGGCGTTTTTGTTTTTTACCTAATCCATTACTTCCTCGAACGCCTTGGCAGCTGTGTTTCGCTTTTGTTGGTTGCGCAGCCGCTGTCGATCCACAAACCGCTTGGGCCTGAATATATTCTGGTACCGCAGGTACTCCACCTGCCGCGCCGGTTTGCGGAATGTAAACAGCCACCACATACCGTGTTTCATGCAATAGTTGTAAACAAACACCGGCAGTATGATGCCTGTTGACCACACAAGTAATATCAGGGCCGGTACGTAAGTGATATGCAGCGCGTCCATGAAAAATATCCTTGCTACCTGCATTACGATGATCTGCATACAATAGATAAAGAGAGAGTGGAAGCCCACAATGCGCAGGAATTTGAATACGTTGTAGCGTTGCAGCAAGAAGGAAAAATTGAGCGATAAGGTGCACCCAACCAGGGCTTCGGCCAGGAACAGGAAAGGCAGCTTACGCTCCACGTAATAAATCCCAAAGCTGGGATTGTGCAGTATCAGCCGGGCGCAATAATATTGTAGAAAGCCGAACAGTATGACCAGCGGGAAAAACGTTTTCCAGGACGAGAATTTTTCCCGGTTATTCTTATCCAGCATGGTCGTGGATACAAGGTCGCCAAGCGCGAAAAAGATATAATATTCAAACACGTAGCTCAAAATGCCGCCGTTGATATCGTTTACATGGATATAGGCCGATATACAATAAAATGCAATGCCAATAATGATCTGTGCCATGGCCTTTAGCCTCATGACGGCTTTAAGCAATACATACAGCACTCCAATCGAAAATAGCGCGTTCAGGTACCAGAAATGACCGGTTTTACCGGGATCGATGAGCAGGTACAGGTAGGTTTTAGGACCTATGTGGCCATAGTTGGTCAGATGCGTAAACCGGGTGAGCAATATTTGCAGCGTGATCTCCAAAATGCCCCATACCATCAAAGGATGGAGGATGTTGTTGATCCGGTCGGCAATGTAATTGCGGAGCCCCTTCTTGTTAAAACTACGGGATACCAGCATGCCCGATACGATAAAGAATAATGGCATCCTGAAGCCGAAAAAGAAGACATTGAAATAATTGAAGAAGGGAAAGGCGCTGAGGGATAAGTTATAACCCATGAGCGCGCCATAACAATGGCCGTATCCTACCAGGATGATACTGATGCCCTTGTCATAATCGATCCAGGGCCATCTGTCTTCATTTAAGATGAAGCGCGAGTTAAAAGGATCCATACTTATAAGCTAATTTTTTTACCAGTTCAATAAGTATAGGGGTATTAAGAAAATAAGGTTATTAATAGTTAATAAGCTGTTTTTCAGACATTTATAAATTTGTTGTTTGAAGTTAGAAAATAAATGCAATAACATCAAATGTTAGAACATTGACTTGTTACGCGAGTGTTAAGGCGCTGTAAAGAAGAAAATTTATTGTAATTTATGAGAAAATAAACCAGACGATTCTTAAAGCGGCGGATTAAGAATTAGAGTTAGCTTTAGCCAATAATTAATTTGTAATAGTTTTGTCACAATTGTATATAGCAATGAATCAATAATTAGCAGATAATAACGTCGGTAGTTTTTGTGGCATTATTTTGCGCAGCAATAAAAGAATAAGCATGCGCGTTACTAATGATAAATTATTGAAAATAAATTTTACCTGGTTTTTAAACCTTTTTGTGTTTTTTTGTTCTTATTAATAAACAACGCCATTACTATGAAAAGAATCCTGACTATCATTTGCTGCTTAGGGCTATTATTCTCGTTTTCTTCGTGCACCAAGCAGTACATTACCCCTAACAACACCGCGACAGTATATGCAACACTTGCCCCAAGCGACTGGACATTGTACAGCGATGGCAAATCGTATGATGCGCCCATCAACGTCAATGACATCGATCCTAATTTTGCGCAAACGGGCAACGTCATTGTGTCTATTTCTTTCAGCGACGGTGTTTGGGAGCAAGTGCCCGAGACATATAATAATGTGGCTTACAGCTTCACCTACAACCAGGGTAATGTAACCTTGTATGCACAGTCTGCCGATGGTACTACAGCTATTCAGCCCACCGACAACATCAAGGTGAAGATCACGCTGATCTCTACCAACTAAAAAGAAATTGCATCAAGCAAAAAGGTGCGCTGATTCCAGCGCACCTTTTTTATTAAAGAATTTTAAAGTCCGCTGCTTTGGGGAGGCCTGGGGTGAGGTTTCCTATTTCTCCATCTGCTCTATCACCGCCTGGGTAACGCCGGTGAATGAAAAGCCGCCATCGTGGAACAGGTTTTGCATGGTTACCATTTTGGTCAGGTCGGAAAAGAGCGTTATGCAATAATTAGCGCACTGGTCGGCATCGGCATTGCCCAGCGGACTCATCTTCTCGGCATACTGGATAAAGCCTTCAAAGCCTTTAACGCCCGAACCAGCAGTAGTACGGGTAGGGGACTGGGAAACGGTGTTGATGCGTACCTTCTTTTTCAGGCCGTAGTAATAACCAAAATTGCGGGCGATGCTTTCCAGTACTGCCTTGTTGTCGGCCATGTCGTTATAATCCGGAAAGCAGCGTTGTGCGGCGATATACGTCAAGGCTACAACCGAGCCCCATTCGTTAATGGCATCGTGTTTCATGGCGATCTGCAGCATGCGGTGCAGGCTCAATGCCGATATATCAAACCCCTTGTGGGTAAATTCGTAATTATTCTCATAGTACGGGATGTTCTTGCGAACGTTCACGCTCATGCCGATGGAGTGCAGGATAAAATCCACACCGCCGCCAAAGTGCTGTTTGGTTTGTGCGAACAGGTTTTCCAGGTCGTCGTTGCTGGTCACGTCGGCGCCGATAACCGGCGCATTGCATTCTTCGGCCAGCTTGTTCAGCTCGCCCATGCGTAATGCCAGCGGCGAGTTTGACAGGACGATCTCCGCGCCTTCCTCGTGGCAGCGCTGCGCCACTTTCCAGGCGATGGATTGCTCGTTAAGCGCACCAAAAATGATACCTTTTTTGCCTTTTAATAAGTTATAAGCCATTTTTCTTTGGTTTAATTGAGGTCGTAAAGTTATAATTTAAAGTCCATAGTCCATAGTCCATAGTCGATAGTCCATAGCCAAATCCATGACGATGGAGGACTTAGGGCTCAAGACTTAGGACTCACTAAAAGCTCCCTTGCATTTTGCAGTGCACTATCGCCAGGTTTATCACCACTCAGCATTTTGGCTATTTCCACTACACGTTCGTGTTCATTCAATAGTTTAATTTGGGTATAGGTTGTGGCCGACGAATTGTCCTTATACACAAAATAGTGGCTGCCGCTCTTGCTCGCTATCTGCGGCAGGTGGGTGATGGCGATCACCTGCAGGTTTTGGGCCAGGCGCTCCATGATGATGCCCACCTTGTTAGCTACCTCGCCGGATACACCGGCGTCGATCTCATCAAAAATGATGGTCGGCAATGAGGTATGACTGGCAATAAGCGATTTGATGGCCAGCATAAGCCTTGAAAGCTCACCGCCGGAAGCGACCTTGCTCATTTCGGCTAAAGCATGGCCTTTGTTGGCGGAAAAAAGAAAACTAACTACATCCGAACCATCGGGCCCGATTGCGTCTCCCCCTTTAGCTGCCAGGGACGCTTTATTTATTTTCAGTGCGGAGCCATTCATTCCCATCTCAGCCAATGCTTCCACAACCCGTTTTTCAATATTTGGAATAGCTTTGGCACGATTAGCCGAAAGCTGGCCCGTTAATTTTTCCAACTCATTCTTTTCGGCGGTGATCTGCTTTTGCAGCCTTTCTATTTCTTCATCACCGTGTACCGCCTGCGCTATTTTTTCTGATAGTTCATCCTGCAATTGCAGTAATTCGCTGATCGTGTTCACACGATGCTTTTTTTGCAGGGTATAGACCAAGTTCAGCCGCTCGTTTATTTCGGCCGCCCGTGTTTCATCCGTATGCGTGCCCTGTTCGATATTTTCAATTTCCGACGCAATATCTTTCAGTTCGATCACCGTGCTTTTTAGCCGTTCATGTAGTTCGGCAATTGCCGGGTTAAATTTTTCGAGGGCCGACAGATGATGTGTCGCTTCACGCAGTTGGATAATAGCCGCTGTTTCCCCGTCCTGCATTAAATAGTAGGCGCCCTGCAGGCTGCGTTTTATCTCTTCGGCATTGTTAAGCGTATAAAGCTCCTGTTCCAGCTTTTCCTGCTCATCAATGTTCAACGTGGCTTTTTCCAGTTCATCAAACTGGAACTGGTAGTAATCCAGGTCGGCTTTGGCTTTATCGCTGTCGGCAATAAGCTGCTGAAGCTTTGCCGAATCCTTCTTGTAGGCCCTGAACTTAGCCCGGTATTCGCTCAGCAAGACGGCATGACCGGCCACGGCGTCAACCACCATTAATTGAAAATCGGGATCATTGATCTCCAGCGTCGCATGCTGTGAATGGATGTCGATCAGCTTTTCGCCTAATTGCTTCAACACCGCCAGGTTAACCGGCGTGTCGTTCACAAAAGCCCTGGATTTGCCGTCGGCAGTGATCTCACGCCGCAGGATCGTTTCAGTTTCATGGTCCAGGTCGTTTTCTTCAAAAAAGGTTTTCAGGTGAAAGCCATTGATGAGAAACGTACCCTCGATCACGCACTTCTTTTGCTGGTTGAAAAAGTAACGGCTCTCGGCCCGCTGCCCCAATATCAGCGACAACGCCCCAAGGATGATCGATTTGCCCGCACCGGTTTCGCCAGTGATGATATTCAGTCCCTTATCGAAGCTGATCTCCAGGTCGTCAATTAATGCATAATTACTTATAGCGAGCTTTTGAAGCATATGAATTCCCGGATGCTAAAATAGGCTTTTAGTTGATAGCATTGATTGACCGACAGATGATAAAATAAAATAGCGATGGATTTCAACCCATCGCTACCTTGTGTGCCTCATTCACTATTTACTATTCACCATTTTACTGGTTCCCCGTTGTATCCGGTTTTTCCGGCTGTTCAGGTTTTTCCGGTTGCTCAGGTTTTTCAGGTTTTTCCGGCTTCTCGATCTTGTCGTCGTCGTTAAAATTATAGTTGAAGTTGTAGTTCATGTTCCTCAGCATGTCCATGTGTACCTTAAATGCGGGCGAGTTCATATACTCGCGCATCTGCTGGCTGGTTAAACGCATATTTTCCTGCAATTTCTTAAACTCCGGACTGTTCTGGTAAGCACGCATGGCCCTGCCGGCTATGCGCATATTTTGCTGCAGTTGTTTCAGTTCCGGACTATTCTGATAGGTGCGCATCCCAGCGCTGGCTTTGCGCATGTTTTCCTGTAGCTGTTTCAGTTCCGGATTATTCTGGTATTCCCGCATTTGACGGCCTAATTCCCGCATTTTGTCCTGCGCATCCTTCAGCGCACCATTATGCTGCATATTGCGGATGCTGTCGCCCATCTGCCTCATTTCCTCCTTTTGCTTGCGCATCTCGGGCGAATTGAAATGATCGCGCATCTTATGTCCCAGTTCCTTCAATTCTTTAGTTTCATCCTTTATCGACTGCGGTAAATTGTCATTCAGTTCGTCCTGGTATTTTCGGTAGTTCTCGTCTTTCAGGTCATCGCTGTTCCAGCCATATTTGTCCGCCGGCAGGTTATATTTTTTCCGGAGCCGTGCGTCCAGTGCTTTAAACTCGGGCGTATTGTAGTAATGCTCCAGATCCCTGCCCATCTTCTCCATTGACTGGCTCCACGCCTTGGTTTCGGCTGTTTCACCCCAGGTCTTGCTAAACTCTTGCCCTAGTTTTTCCTGCTTTTCGGTCATCTCCTTCCATTGCGGGCTGTTATAATAATCTTCTATTATCTTGCTTTGGGCCTGCATCTGGTCATTCAGCTTTTTCCAGGCGTCGCTGTTATAATATGCATCCATCTTTTTGCCATCTTCCTCCAGCTCCTGCGAATACTTCTTCCAGGCGTCGCTATTGTAATAGGCTTCCATTTTTTTGCCGTATTTTTCCATGTCCTGACTGTACTTCTTCCATTCGGCGCTGTTGTAGTATTTGTTCATTTTTTCGCCGAATTTGTTCATGTCCTCCGAGAACTTTTTCATTTTGGGATCATCACTATAGTAATAATCACCGTTTTCTTCAGAAGTAATGACCTTTGCAGGTTTTTTAGTTGTGTGATGAGGCTTAACCGCCGGATTGGTTTTAGCCACAGCCTTTTTGTGGGTGGTGTCGGAAAATAGCTCGGTAATTAACGACGGCTTTAC
>DASZVE010000036.1:0-80587 GCA_035547095.1 Mucilaginibacter sp. | reverse complement strand
TATTGCAGCCATTAACCTGTTAAGCAATTCATCAAAAGGCAGGGCACAGTTTTTTGTGCTGAGCAATTATGAAGACCCTACCCAAACCCGCCCTTCCGGGGGAAATTTAGAGGGGGCCGTTCCCGCTTTAAGCGTTATTGAAGTGGAAAAACGCTACCAAAATCTCTGCAATTACCTGCTGCGTAACGTTTACCTTGTGAATGATTCGGCAGAGAAAGACCTGGGTGCAACGGTTGACGGCGACATCGTTCTGATCGGTAAAAGCGGCAAATTCAATAAGTCAAAGCACATCATGGCCGGGGGTTCGGTTGGATTGTTCGAAGGAAAACGCATAGGCCGTGTCAAGAACCTGGAGAATCTTTCCAAAGAATTAAAAAATATCGAGACTAAGCTTGCCGGGCTGCGAGCACGTGGTGAAGAACTGCAAAGCACGCTTTCGGCGCTGAAGGCTTCAGACAAAAGCCCGCAGATACAGCAACAACAACAGGACCTTAACCGGCTGAATACCGAACTGGTAACCGTTAAAACCCGGCAGGAGCAATACCAGGCATTTATAGATAACAGCCGCAACCGCAAGGAAGACATCGCCCAGAAAATTGGGTCGATTAAAGCTGAAATGAGCAGGTTACAGCCTCTTCTCGCTGATCTGAAAGCTCAAAAGCAGATACATGCCGATATACTTTCGGCCAGGCAAGAAGCCTTTAATGAACTAAACGAGCAAATATCCGTCGAATCGAATGCCTACAACCAGGAAAACATCCGGTATCATCAGCAGCAAAATAAAGTCTCGGGATTAATCAAGGATCTCGATTACCGCGCCAGCCAAAGGGAAAGTCTTGAGCGCCGTATAGCCCAAAACAGCTCCGAACTGGAGACTGTAAAGCAGGCTATCAGCGCGAACCTTGCCCAAGCAGGGCATTCGGACGAGGATCTGCTTGAAATGTACAGCCAGAAGGAAGAGCTGGAGAAAGCGACCCAGCAGGCCGAACAGGAATATTACACCTGGCGCAATAAAATAAATGAAACAGAGAACGGGATCAATGCTTTAAGACGCAAAAAAGAACAGGCGGAAACAATAGAAAACGAATTAAAAGACCAAAAAAACAACCTTAAACTTGAACTGAACGCCTTGAAGGAACGCCTTTCGGTTGAATTTAACGTAGACATCGGGGGGTTACTCGACGCGGAACCGCCGGCAGATGAAAACGAGGCCGACCTGCGCGAGAAAACCGGCAAGATAAAACGCCAGTTGGATGACTTCGGACCGATAAATCCGCTGGCGCTGGAAGCTTTTGCCGAGATGAACCAGCGATATGAATTTATCCTGGGACAAAAGAAGGACTTAAGTGAAGCCAAAGCTTCATTGCTTACAACGATACAGGAGATCGATGATACGGCGCGTGAAAAATTCATGGAGGCGTTTAATGCCGTACGTGAGAATTTTATCAAAGTATTCCGGTCGTTGTTCAATGCCGAGGATTCTTGCGACCTAATCCTGATGGACCCCGATAATCCGCTGGAATCGGAAATCGATATCGTGGCCCGGCCAAAAGGCAAACGGCCGCTATCAATCAACCAGCTTTCGGGCGGCGAAAAAACCTTGACTGCGACAGCAATTCTGTTTTCGCTTTACCTGCTGAAGCCCGCCCCCTTCTGTATATTCGATGAGGTTGATGCTCCTCTCGACGACACCAACATCGATAAGTTCAACAACATTATTCGTGAATTTTCGGCCCAGTCACAATTTATCGTCGTATCGCATAACAAGCGAACCATTGCGAGTACCGATGTGATCTATGGCGTTACCATGGTTGAACAGGGCGTATCGAGGGTGGTTCCAGTCGACCTGCGCGAATTTGCCGACTAATAAAAAAGGGCAGAAAGCTATCCGCATCCTGCCCTTGTGCTATATTAATCACTTATGTTATCGCCTCGGTACAAGCAGCCTGCGGTTATACACCATACCCCTGAATTTCTTCGGGCTGAGTCTTAAAGATGCTGCTTTTTGTTTATAAATAGAGAAACCGGCTCTCTGCGCCTGCAAACTTTGGATCACCGGCCCCTTAACGCTATAGGTTCCCGTTTTCAGGTAATTCCAAACATGCGCAAGCAAACCTTCGCTCAAATCGCCCCAATCTTTGGAATAGTCGTCATAATCTTCCACGCCCGGGTAATTGGCAGTTCCCGGAGCAAAACCATTATAATAACCACCCTGCCCCGCTGAATTCATTGTGTAAAATTCCGGCGTATAATACTGGTATTTATTGATATTAATCGCAAAAAATCCGACAGGTTTGCCGTAACTGGTGTCGCCTACAAACTGCACATCCATTTGCGGACGCAAATTATTGACAGTTAGCTCGCTGGCCGACGCCGTATTGCCTGTCATGATAAAGAAGACACGGCTGGCATTTAAGCTACCGATCTTATTAAAATTCACGGCATTATTTTGAACCGAAAACGATCCTGCAGGTATGTAATACAATTTGGAAAGCAGCGGATCTTTGTCGGCCTGCAGATTAGAATTATAATAGGTATTATACATTAAACCACCAGACTTGGCCGCCGGAACGAGCAGGTTATCAATATATTCCGCCGTAGAAACATAACCGCCGCCATTGTAGCGCAGGTCGACAGCTACGTCGGTAACGCCGGCGTTGGCAAATTTAGTAAACACGGCGTTCAGCGCAGGATCGGCATTTGCGTCTGATGTAAAACTGTTAAATACAATGTAGCCCAGGATATGCCCGTTACCGGCGTCGTAAACCGAATCTTTTAAAACCGGGTTAACGGTATAGTTGGAGGTGCTGATGTTGTTGGCTGTAAGCGTGCTTCCATCGGGCCGTAATGCTGTAAGCGATATTGTATTGCTATAGTGTATCGCGTTGATAATGAAATTTACATTGGAGCCACCGTCATAGGCCAGGCTGCTGCTTGAGTTGATAGTGGTAATCCTGTATCCTCTTTTTAAGCCTGCGAGGTCGGCGGGAGAACCGGGGTAAACGTATGCTATACGCAGATCGTTTATCGCCTGGTATCCGACATCGAAACCAAAATCTCCACGAACGCCGTTTAATTCTGATGAAACTGCGCCGTTATCGATAAACGAATATTTTGCCGTTCCCGGAGAGTACTGATAATACTCGTAAGGTTTGCCCGTTGCCGGGTTGATAGCATATTGCGAAAGGGCGTCGACTTCATGTGTCAATGCGGTCAGATCATCCGGATCTGTAAATCGGTGAGGATTAAAACTAGTGAGGGAGGCGGGCAATTGGTTATACCACAAATAATCCTCCTTAGCATACATGTAAACCGAATCCTGTATTTTCTGCAAAGCAGTTTCGGTAGTGGTGGTTGTATCACCAGGGTTCGGCTTAATTTTTTTGTCCTTATGACAAGCGGAGATCGCAAACACGGAAAGAACAAAAAGAGCGTAAAATATTTTTTTCATGTCAATTTTTTGAATGGTATGCCTAACGAATTTGTTTAACGAAATATACGTCAATATGTTATATCTGAAACGCTAAAACGATGGCGGTCTTACAAAGTCCACTCCCAGAGCTTCGGCGCATGTCTCGTCTGTTTCCGAGTTTCCGATCATCACGATATCCCGGCGTTTCAGATCGTGGTCTTTCATCAGCCGTTCTATTGTATCGGTAGCCGGTTTGGGCATTATCTCATCGGCAAAATAACAGGTGAGATACGGCTCAAGGCCGTTCCAGTCGGTCTGCTTGATCTTGTTAAGCTGCCTGCCCGGGTTTCCGTTCGTCACAATAAATATCCTTTTCCTATCGACCACGACCTCCTGCAGCAACTTCAGCATATCCTCATAAAGCAGTAACTTCAGGGGTAACCGCGCCGTATTGCTTAAAAGATCAAAATTGTATCTGTACTTTTCCTCAAAGTTAAATTTTTCCCTGAGATTATCAAAAACTCCATCCTTACCCACAGACAGATACGTATTTACCATGTGCGCCGTTGCCTTGGATGCGTCGATTGCCAGGGCATATTCCAGCAGGGCGGCAAAAAGATAGTAGACCTGGTACAGATAGTCTTTCTCCGGGTAAAGCACATCGTCCAGTTCAAATATAAAGGCGCATTTCCGGGAGTCGAAATTTTTGTATCTCAGCATTATAAAGCAAAAATATGAATGCCGTACTCGGAAAACAATTGTTTTGACTCCATTAGCAACTCGTATTCCTCACCCCGTAACGCATATACAGCAGTAATATTCCGGTCAAGGCATAAAGTGAGCATTTTATGGGCATAGCTCGGGCCGGAAGGATCAGGCAAACGTATTATTTTATCCAGGCTGACCAATATTTCCGGCAGGTCGGCGTAGTCCCCCAGCAATATATTTTCCACACTGATCTTCTTGCTGAGGTGATATGCTTCGGCAGAAGTTGCCGCAGTGATCAAAGTATACATTTAATTCTATTATACGATCAAACCGTCTTTCATTAGTACGCGCCTGTCGGCCAGGTCGGCCAGGTGTTCATTATGAGTCACAATGACGAATGTCTGATCAAATTCGTCCCTCAATTCTTTAAATAAATGGTGCAGCTCATTAGCATTGGTAGAATCAAGATTGCCCGACGGCTCATCAGCAAAAACTAACGCGGGTTTGTTCACCAACGCGCGGGCTACGGCCACTCGTTGCTGCTCGCCACCCGACAATTGGTTGGGCTTATGGGTCATACGACTGCTCAAACCAAGCCTGTCGAGGAGTTTCCCGGCTTTCTTTTCCGCTGCACCGCGGCTTTCGCCCGCTATAAGAGCAGGAATACAAACGTTTTCGATTGCATTGAATTCGGCCAGGAGATGGTGAAACTGGAATACGAATCCGATCTTATGGTTCCTGAATACGCTCAATTCCGTGCTGCTGAGGTTACTTGTGTCTGTATTGCCGATAATCACCTTGCCCGAGTCGGCTTTGTCAAGCGTGCCGAGAATATTCAAAAAAGTACTTTTTCCCGCACCCGATGCACCAACAATGCTTACGATCTCGCCTTTTTTAACTTCCAGGTCGACGCCTTTTAAGATTTGAAGGTTGCCGTATGATTTATAGATGCCTTGCGCTTTGAGCATGGGGCGAATTTAGCGATTAGGGATTAGAGATTCGTGAATAGTCGGTTTAAAGTTTACTGCCAAACAGAAATTTAAACTTATCGCTATTCACAATTCACTATTCACTGATTTTGTGAAACAAAATCGTAGCTTTGGCGCAAATTCTACATCCGATATGAATATTCACGAATACCAGGGCAAAGCTATCCTTAAAAGCTTTGGCGTACGGGTACAGGAAGGCATCGTTGCCGAAACCGTTGAACAAGCCGTAGCCGCCGCCGAAAAATTAAAAGAAGATCTTAATTCGAGCTGGGTGGTGGTAAAGGCGCAGATACATGCCGGCGGCCGCGGAAAAGGCGGTGGCGTAAAGCTGGCCAAAAACCTGGACGAAGTTCGTGAAAAGGCAGGTGCTATCCTGGGTATGCAATTGATAACCCCGCAGACCGGTCCCGAAGGTAAAAAAGTGCATAAAGTAATGGTTGCACAGGACGTGTATTACCCCGGTGAGAGTGAAACTAAAGAATTCTACATCAGCGTACTGCTTGACCGCGCCAAAGGCCGCAATATCGTCATGTATTCTACCGAGGGTGGTATGGATATCGAACATGTAGCCGCTACTACGCCACATTTGATATTTAAAGAAGAGGTCGATCCGAAAGTAGGCCTTCAACCCTTCCAGGCGCGTAAGATCGCTTTCAATCTTGGTTTGTCCGGCGATGCTCTTAAAGACATGGTAAAATTCGTAACCGCGCTTTACAAGGCTTATGACGCTACCGATTCGTCCCTGTTCGAGATCAACCCCGTTCTGAAAACTTCGGATAATAAAATATTAGCAGTTGACGCCAAGGTGAACCTGGATGATAACGGGCTTTTTCGTCACCCGGACTTTGCCGCACTGCGCGACCTGAACGAGGAAGATCCTACCGAGGTTGAAGCCAGCAAATCGAACCTGAACTATGTTAAGCTCGACGGTAACGTAGGTTGTATGGTGAATGGCGCCGGTTTAGCTATGGCAACCATGGACATCATTAAACTGGCCGGCGGCGAACCTGCGAATTTCCTTGATGTGGGCGGAACGGCCAATGCCGAAACGGTAAAGGCCGCTTTCAACATCATACTGAAAGACCCTAACGTAAAAGCTATATTGATCAACATTTTCGGGGGTATCGTTCGCTGCGACCGTGTGGCCCAGGGCGTTATCGATGCTTACAAAGAATTAGGAGATATCCAGGTTCCGATCATTGTTCGCCTGCAGGGTACCAATGCCGAAGAAGCTAAAGAATTGATAGACCACTCGGGCCTTAAGGTTTACTCGGCGATCCTGCTCAAGGAAGCCGCAGAAAGAGTAAAAGAAGTTTTAGCGCTTTAGCTTTAGTTTCCGAAATATCAAAATATTGTCAGTTAAGCCCGCCAAGCGGGCTTTTTTTATTTCTTTTAAGAACAAATTTATTTCCCACAGGTTAAAGTCTATAAGAATTGTCGACTAAATGTAAACTTGCTGTTTTAACAATAGATGTTTAAACATATATTTCGTACATTTGTCCTATTATTCAAAAGCAATCATAAAAGATATGGAAACTCAAGCAATAACCAAGTGGGCAATAGATCCCATGCATTCGGAAGTACAGTTTAAGGTAAAACACCTGGTGATATCAACCGTTACAGGTTCGTTTAAGAATTTTGAAGGAACCGTTGAAACAGAGGGCGATGATTTTACAGACGCGAAGATCAATTTCAGCCTGGACGTAAGCAGTATAAACACGAACCAGGAAATGAGGGATAATCACCTGAAAAGCGCCGATTTTTTCGACGCCGAAAAATACCCGCACATCAAATTTGAGTCGACCTCGATTATCAAAGAAGACGACGACCAATATAAACTGACCGGAAACCTGACTATTAAAAACGTAACCAAACCGGTAATGCTAAAGGTTGAACACGGCGGCGTAGCTAACGACTTTTACGGCAATACCAAAGCAGGCTTTGAGATTGAAGGCAAGATAAACCGTAAAGAATTCGGTTTGACCTGGGACGGAGTAACAGAAGCCGGCTCTGTCGTGGTAGGCGAAGACATCAAGCTTACCGCTAATATCCAATTGGCTAAACAAGCATAATTTTATTTCGGGTTTCGGATTTATTTTGATAGAAAGCCATTTGCTGATGCAGATGGCTTTCCCGTTTAAACTAATGGCCTGTATATTTGCTATAGTTATATGTTACTTAAGATATATCCTGAAAACCCTAACCCTAAAGCCATTGAGCAGGTGGTTGATGTGCTGCGCAAAGGCGGGAT
Source organism: Mucilaginibacter sp. (assembly GCA_035547095.1). Taxonomy (GTDB): domain Bacteria; phylum Bacteroidota; class Bacteroidia; order Sphingobacteriales; family Sphingobacteriaceae; genus Mucilaginibacter. Next base: position 73,227 of record DASZVE010000036.1, on the reverse strand, counting down.
CATCATCTATCCTACCGACACGGTTTATGGGCTGGGCTGCGATATTACCAACCAGAAGGCCATACAGCGGATTGCACAAATCAGGCGTATAAAGCCCGAAAAGGCTAATTTTTCCTTCATCTGCTACGACCTGAGCCATATCTCCGATTATATAAAACCAATCGATAACGCCACCTTCCGCGTCCTTAAAAAGGCGCTGCCCGGACCGTTTACTTTTATATTTAATGCAAACCACAATGTGCCCAAATTGCTGAGCCCGAACAAAAGGACGGTCGGTATCCGTGTACCCGATAATAATATTGCCCGGGAAATCGTGAGGGTACTAGGCAACCCTATCCTTTCTACGTCCATTCACGATGAAGACGATATCATTGAGTACTCCACCGATCCTGAATTGATCTATGAAAAATACCGGGACCAGGTCGACCTGGTGATCGACGGTGGTTATGGGGGAAATATCCCGTCGACGGTGATCGATTGTACTTCCGGCGAATTTGAAGTGGTGCGTGAAGGTAAAGGCGAACTTGAAATGTACCTTTAAAAACTTACTTAGTTTTAGAAACTTCGTAAGTTTAAACGATGTTCAAAACACAATTATCGTCCAGTTTGGTTCCCGAAAAAGTAACTATCGCTGTCGTTCCGCCGATTGTCTTTTTTAGTTGGGCCGCTTTGCAACCGATGATAGCTTTGTTGATGCTCATATTAATGTTGATACTGGTTCCGTACAGTATTTATACCATTTATATGTCGCATCTTAATATCGCTTACGACGAGTCGCTTGCTTTTGTGACCGACAGGAAAACCGAAAGAATTATCGACCTGAAAAATATCACAGCAATAGGCCCATTTCAGGCTTTGTTATCCTGAGAAAAAGGTGGCAGATAAACTATACGGAAAATGGTGTTGAAGATGGGTTATTCTTCTACCCCGCCGATAGCGCCGCTATACAACAGTTTGTTAAAGCAGTAAGGAAGCACAATCCTTTCGTATCAGCCGCGGATTGACCTGACGAACTCAGGTATCCTGTCAATAAAGTTTTCTGTTCCCAAAAATTTAACAAAGGCGCTGCCGACGATAGCGCCATGCGCGTACTCGCAGGCCTTATCAAAGGTTTCGTTGTTAGATATACCAAAACCAATGATCGAGGGGTTTTTAAGGTCCATCGCCTTAACGCGTTTGTAGTAATCTTCTATCGCATTGGATACCTGCAAATTTTTCCCGGTAATTGCTGATGAAGAAACCAGGTAAATAAAGCTGTTACTTAGTTCGTCTATTTTGCGGATGCGCTCCTCCGACGTCTGCGGAGTAACCAGGAATATATTGCTTAGGTTGTGGTCCTTAAAGTGTTTGGAATAGAGTTGCTCATACTCGTACATCGGCAAATCGGGTACGATAATGCCGTCTACGCCCACCTCAGCAGCCTTTTTGCAGAAACGTTCTACCCCGTATTGAACCATCGGGTTTATATAACCCATCAGGAGAATGGGAATTTTAACCGTTTTCCGGATGTCTTTCAATTCACCGAATAGTCTGGACACCGTCATGCCGTTTTCCAGCGCCTTTTGTGAGCTCTGCTGAATGACCGGCCCATCAGCAACCGGATCGGAATACGGGAAACCGATCTCGAGAAAATCAACCCCGGCTTTTTCCAGCGTTTCAGCGATAGCCACGGTAGTATTCAAAGCCGGGTAACCGGCGGTAAAATAGATGGAAAATAAACGGTCCCTGCCTGAATTGAAAAGTTTGTTTAAGCGATTCATGTTTTAGTCGATGGTCAATGGTCCATGGACCATAGTTAAATTATTCAAGCCATGGACTATCGACCATGGACTATAAACTGATCAATAGCCAAAATATTTAATATACGTATTCAGATCCTTATCCCCTCTTCCCGAAATGCAGATCACCACGTTGTCATTCTTTTTGAATTGCATTTTTTCCAGGTGAGCTAACGCGTGCGACGTTTCGATCGCCGGAATGATGCCTTCCAGCTGGCAGCATAATAGTCCGGCTTTTAACGCTTCATCGTCTGTAGCATTGGCATATTCTGCCCGTTTTATTTTATACAGATGCGCGTGCTGCGGGCCGATACCGGGGTAATCCAAACCCGCCGAAATAGAATAAGGTTCAACCACCTGCCCGTCCTCGGTTTGCATCAGGATGGTGCGGCTGCCGTGTAAAACGCCTTCTTTTCCCAAATAAGTCGTGGCTGCCGAATGCCCGCTGTCCACGCCCTGCCCGGCTGCTTCCACCGCGATGAGCTTTACCGATTCGTCGTCCAAAAAATGGTAGAACATACCCATGGCGTTGCTGCCGCCTCCAACACAGGCCATCACATAATCCGGCAGCTCACTACCAGTTTGTTCCAATAATTGCTTTTTGGTTTCCAGCGAAATAATAGATTGGAATTGCGCCACCATTTCCGGATATGGATATGGTCCCACCACCGATCCGATGATATAATGCGTATCCACCGGGTTGTTGATCCAATCGCGCATGGCTTCGTTGGTGGCATCCTTTAAGGTTTTACTGCCTGATGTAGCCGGAACTACCTTAGCCCCGAGCATTTTCATACGGGCCACGTTGGGTGCCTGCCGTTCCATATCCACTTCACCCATGTACACCACACATTCGATACCTTTCAGCGCACAAACTGTAGCCGTAGCCACACCATGCTGACCAGCGCCGGTTTCGGCAATGATGCGTTTTTTGCCGAGACGGATAGCCAGCAATATCTGGCCTATAGCGTTGTTGATCTTGTGCGAACCGGTGTGGTTCAAGTCTTCACGCTTAAAGAAAATATTGGCGCCGTACTTTTCCGAATATCTTTTGGCATAATACAAAGGGGACGGCCGGCCGACGTAATCTTTCAAAAGCTGGTCGTATTCGGCTTTAAAATCCGCATCGCCGAGTATTTTGGCATATTGCTGCCGCAATTCCTCGATGTTCGGATATAACATTTCGGGGATGTACGCTCCGCCGAAGTCGCCGTAATAACCTTGTTCGTTTACTCCGTATTTCATCTCAATATGTCAAATGCTTTTCGCAGTTTATCAATGTCTTTTAATCCCGGTTCGATCTCAAACTTACTGTTCAGGTCGACCCCATAAAATTGAGGGTGGTTTATCGATTGCACTTCTGCAATATTTTCCGGGCTGAGCCCTCCGCTTAGAAAGAACGGCACATCCAAATTATACCGGTCTAAAAGCAACCAGTCAAACGTTTGTCCCGATCCGCCATGTTTGCTGGTTTTGGTATCGAACAAGAAATAGTCAACCTTCCCGGCATAAGGCTCAAGCGTTCCAAAGTCAAAAGTCTCGTCTACGCCAAAAGCTTTTATTACAATCACTTTATCTTTAAACACCTCGCAGTAATCCGGGCTTTCGTTGCCGTGCAACTGTATAGCATCTAACTGGTATTTACCGGTAAGTTTCTTCACTTTCCCAATGTTTTCGTTGACAAAAACCCCGGTCTTGAATGCCGGAATCTCCATGACGTCCAATTCTGCCACAAATCTCGGCGACTGCGAATAAAAGATAAACCCCATATAATCGGGTTGCAGAGCCGCAACCGCGCTTATATTACCAGGATATTTCATACCGCAAACCTTTATTTTCATCGCTCAATTACTGCTGACCAACGTATGGAAACTTTTAAGCGCCTTACCGCCTGCAAGCGACTCTTCGGCCTCATAAAAACAATCGCCGAATGTTGTTTCCGGCTTCATCGTACGGATGGCAAGCGCGGCGTTGCATAACACGACATTAGCCTGGGCCGATGTGGCGTTATTGCTCAAAACGTTCATAAATATATCCGCCGAATCTTTTACTGTGCTGCCGCCTGCAATTTCTTCGGGGCTAAGCCTTTCAAAGCCAAGCGCATCAATGGCATTGATCTTTTCACCTTCGGCTGAAAAGGTTTTAAAATCGCCGGTTAACGACACTTCGTCATAACCGTCCAGCGCATTTAGGATAGTATATTTTACGGCCGATTTTTGATATAAATAAGCATAAACCCTGGCCAGCTCCAGGCTGAATACCCCCACCATCTGGTTATTCGGCTTTGCCGGGTTTACCATCGGGCCGAGCATATTAAAGAAAGTCTTCACGCCAAGTTCCTTGCGTATCGGCGCCACGGTTTTCATTGCCGGATGGAACAACGGCGCATGCAGGAAGCAGATATTGGCTTTGTCGATAGTCCTTTTCAGATGATCGGTATCATTCGTAAACTTATAGCCCAAAAACTCCATCACATTGGACGAGCCGCAACCCGACGATACGCCATAGTTGCCATGCTTGGCCACCTTATACCCTGCCCCGGCCACCACGAACGACGCCAGCGTGGAGATATTGAAAGTGTCCTTGCCATCGCCGCCGGTGCCGCAAAGATCGATCAGCTGATCGGCTTCAAGGTTGGTTTGCAGGCACAGATCAAGCATCGCATCGCGGAAACCCTCCAATTCGTCGACCGTAATGCTACGCATGCAATAGGCTGTCATAAACGCAGCCATTTGCGAATTATTGAACTCGCCCTGCGCAATACGGGTCAGGATATCACGCGATTGCTCGCGTGTAAAAGTCTTATTTTCAAAAAGATGGTTTAAAATCGCTTTCATTTCCGGTCAAATATCGTCAACAAAAAAGGGCCGCCTTATGGCAACCCTTCACTTATATTTTTTAAACAAAAACAGGACTGCCTTACGATTACTCGTTAAGCCACCACCAGTTGTTGTTTACTATTGTCTTCATCGTTGTGGCACAAATATGGAAATTGTTTTTCCCAAAAACAAGGGGAATAGTATTTTTGATAAAAGTTGATTGGTTGACTAAGTTAAATTGTTGCTTAGGTTAAATCTCCCCAAAGCCTAGACTTATTCAACTTAATCCAACTCTATCAACTTAATCAACTAACAAATGTCCATCCAAAAGCGAAAATTTAACCCCGAAGACGACCTGGGCGCCGGCTACCAGCCAGTGATCAAAAGCCAGCCGCTGATCAAACACGACGGCTCGGTCAATGTGAAGCGCAAGGGCCTGCCATTTTTTCGCCCCTATGACAACTACCATAAACTGATCACGATGGGCTGGGGTAAATTCTGGCTGCTTATCCTGTCGTGTTACCTGGTTATCAATGTCGCATTCGCCTTCATTTACCTGGCCATCGGTGTAAATCATCTTAACGGAGCCGAAGGCACTGATGTTTACGGGCATTTCTGGGACGCATTCTTCTTTTCGGCACAAACTATATCGACGGTAGGCTACGGGCATATCAGTCCGAGCGGAATGGCGGCAAACAGCGTCGCCGCGTTGGAATCGATGATGGGTTTGCTGGCCTTCGCGTTGGCTACAGGATTGCTTTACGGCCGCTTCTCCAGGCCGTCGGCCAAGATCGTCTATAGCAAAAACCTGCTGGTCGCGCCTTATCTTGAAACAGGCCGGGGCCTGATGTTCCGGCTGGCCAACCTGCGGCTTACTACCTTGATCGACCTTGAGATCGAGATCATTTTCTCGTACAACGAAGATGTAAACGGCAAAATACTAAGGCGATTTTATCAGCTCGAACTGGAAAGAAAACGCGTGAGTATCTTGACCATGAACTGGACTATAGTTCACCCCCTGGACGAAAAAAGCCCCCTGAAAGACATGACAGAGGAAGATCTGCAGCGGACACAGGCCAGTTTTGCCGTGTTATTAAAAGCTTTCGACGACACTTTCTCTCAAACCGTACATAACCGCACGTCTTACCAGCATCACGATATCGTATGGGGCGCGCGCTTTAAACCGGCATTTGAAAGGGATGATGACGGGCGTTTGGTATTAGATCTGAGTAAGATAAACGATTACGCCGAGGCTGAATTGCCGGAACGACAAATAGCAGGTGTATCGGCATAATTTTATTTCTTCCAGCTTTCCCTATGTTGATGCTGATTTGTAAGGACAACGGGCTTTGGTATGGCCACGCCTTTTGCTTCTATTATGCTTCCGTTATTGCGGCTTAGCGCAGATACTTGGCCGGGCGGAAACAAATACTTGAACTTAAAGCGCGTGGCCGTCACCATAAATTAAAAAGTTTAAATCATTAATTAATAAATAATTTAATACCATTTTTCAATTGGCTAAACCATCTATGTATTATGGATCCAGTAGACAATCCCAATAATTATAAATATGGAATGTTTTATTTTAACAAGGAAGATTCACGGGTAGTGGTTCCCAAAAGGAATCGCTCATTTGGTTGGAGTCTCAATTTTGCAGTATGGAAAGCATACTTATTTATAGGTTTAATTTTAGCGTCTATAATAGTATCGTTCTTTATTTAGGAATTAAATAATTTATTCATTGTTTGTCCGATGATGATACCCTCAAATTGGTTTAAGTCTTCCGAAGGGCGACTTAAATCTAACGTAGTAAAAGGAGGACTCTGTCCGGTAATTATACTTGCTTTTCTTTCGTAACCAGTAATATAACCACGCACGGAGTGCGTCATTTACTTTTTCCATTTAAGGGTCCGCCGCGCTAACTCTTAAACGAGTATTTGAGTATTTGTATCGGCATAATTTTACTTCTTCCCGCCTTCCAGCTTCTTTAGCATTGCCCGGCCATTATCGTTATGCGGATTCAATTCAAGCGACTTCTTATAATTACTTATAGCCAAAGTCTTATTCCCGGCGTCCATATAGGCCTCTCCGAGACTATCATACGCATTGAAGGAATTGGGATGCAGTTTAACATTTTGGGCGAACAGGTCGATGGCATTGTCTAAATGTTTCGACCTTAATTGGGCGTAACCGCAACTATTGATAAAATCTTCGGTTGGACTGATGGAATAGCCAAACTCGGCCGATAAAACAGCAAAGTGCTTTACCATATCCTGGTAAGAAAGGCTGGCGCTGCCATAAAAATCGATGAACCAGTCTTTATAAATAAACTTCAATCCATCGAAAAGGCTTTTATAAGGAACCGAAAAATGGTTTTCATCGTCGTATTTCCGCAAGTCCCAGGCAAACCAGTCTGGGGATAAGTGTTTTAACTGTGCTGCAAGGGCATCCACTTTCTGCGGATTTTCGTTGCCTAAGGTGATGAACAACTTTCCGTTGTGAGGATGTCGTGATGAAAACACCTTTCCCACATCTGCTATCATATGGTCGTTCACGCCGCCAATCGCCGGGCTGACTAATATCATTGCATGGAAAAGATCGGGTTTTGTTTCTTTAACATACAAGGCGAATAACCCTGCTAAAGAATGCCCCATCAGGATCCGGTAAGGCGCCACCCGGTAATGCAAATCGACATAAGGAATTACTTCTTCATCAATATATCGCAAAAAGCGACCCGCGCCTGATGTTTTTAGTACGGTGACACTGTCGGTTTCGGAACTGCTGAGTTGCGGATGTATCGGCGTAAGGTCACGGCCCCGGTCAACATTGGTGATCCCAACTACGATCATCTCCGGTATTCGGTCACGGTCATAACCGGCCAGGAAATCGGCTGCTGTTGACGCCTGCTGAAAATGACTGTCGCCATCAAGAACGTATAATACCGGATAAGTATTGGTTGTGGTATTATAATCCGGCGGCAGATGAATCCAAATGGTCCGGCTTTCCGGCATGATCTTCGATTTGATCAATGTCGCCGTATCATTCCGGGCCGGCAATGAATCAATTTGCGCCGAAACCTGACCGTAAAAAGCAAAAACTACGATAACAGCTATCAGCAACCTGTAAAAATATCTGATCGTTGTACGATATTTCATAAAGAGGTTTATTTCATCTCCGGGATTCTCGCAATCTGCCAACTGCTAACTGTCCACGGCAAACTGCCAACTGCCAACTGCTAACCGATCTCCTGGCAAAGCTCTATCAGTACGCCATTAGCGCTTTTAGGATGAATAAAGCATACCAGTTTATTATCGGCGCCCGGTTTCGGTTCGTCATTTAGTAATAAGAAGCCTTCCGCACGCAAACGTTGCATTTCGGCTTCAATATCCTCAACATCAAAGGCTATATGATGGATACCCTCCCCTTTCTTCTCAATGAATTTCGCTATTGGGCTATCGGGCGATGTGGCTTCGAGCAATTCGACTTTATTGGGCCCCGACTGAAGAAACGCGGTTTTAACAGCCTCTGAATCAACATTCTCGGTCTTGTAGACTGGTGTGTTCAGCAGTTTTTCATAAAGATTGCCCGCGGCCCCAATATCCCTTACCGCGATGCCGATATGCTCGATTTTGTTCATACCCAAATATTGGAAATAATTACGTTTATCTGATTATTTAACCTTGTTTGGATTAATTATAAATAAAAACTTTACTTATCTTTGCGCTGTTAATATTTTGAAAGAGATGAACCTTCCGATATACCTGGATAATAACGCTACGACACCGATGGACCCGCGGGTGCTTGAGGCGATGATCCCCTATTTTACACAAAAATTCGGGAACGCGGCAAGCCGTAACCACTCCTTTGGCTGGGTAGCCGAAGAGGCTGTGGACTATGCGCGCGAACAGGTAGCCAAGCTGATTGGTGCAAGCGAAAAGGAGATCATTTTCACATCAGGCGCTACCGAGGCCGATAACCTGGCCATCAAGGGCGTTTTCGAAATGTATAAAGACAAAGGCAACCATGTTATTACTGCGGTTACCGAGCATAAAGCGGTACTGGACACCTGCAAACATATTGAAAAGCTGGGCGCAAGGGTTACATACCTGCCGGTTAAAGCCGATGGTTTAATTGACCTGGCCGAGCTGGAAGCCGCCATGACGCCGGAAACTATCCTGGTTTCGATCATGTATGGCAATAACGAGATCGGTGTGATACAGCCTGTTAAGGAAATATCAGCTATTGCGCATAAACATGGCGCGTTGTTCATGACCGATGCTACGCAAGCAGTTGGCAAAATACCCGTGGATGTAAATGCCGACGGTATCGACCTGCTGGCTTGTTCGGCACATAAAATATACGGTCCGAAAGGTGTTGGCGCACTATACGTTCGCCGCAAGGGGCCGAGGGTAAAAGTTACCGCCCAGATGGACGGTGGTGGCCACGAGCGCGGCATGCGTTCGGGCACGCTGAATGTTCCGGGTATTGTGGGTTTTGGCAAAGCTGCCGAACTGTGCATACAGGAAATGGAAAGCGAAGCAAAACGCCTTTCGGCTATGCGCGACAGGTTACAGGAATCGTTGCTTGAACTGGAAGAAAGCTATGTAAATGGCAACCAGGAACACCGTCTTCCTCACGTAGCCAACATTTCGTTTAAATACGTAGAAGGCGAAGGTTTAATGATGGCGATGAAGGATTTGGCAGTATCATCGGGTTCGGCCTGTACATCGGCCTCGCTGGAGCCGTCGTATGTATTAAAAAGTTTAGGCCTTTCGGACGATCTGGCACATTCTTCGATACGTTATGGTTTGGGCAGATTTACCACCGACGAAGATATCGATTATGCTATCGATGTGACCAAAAAAGCCGTAAACCACCTGCGTGAGCTTTCTCCGCTGTGGGAAATGTTTAAAGAAGGTCTTGATTTGAGCAAGATCGAGTGGGCGGAACATTAATGAATTTGAAAATGAGGTGATTTGAAAATTTGAAAATTACCTCAATATATAAACCGGTTTGAATTCATTTTCAAATCTTCAAATTGACAAATTAAAAAATTAAAGCTATGGCTTATTCAGATAAGGTAATTGACCACTACACCAACCCCCGCAACGTGGGTACTTTGGATAAAAGCAGTGCCAAGGTTGGTACTGGTTTGGTGGGTGCACCTGAGTGCGGCGACGTGATGCGCCTGCAGATACAGGTTGACGATAACAATGTGATAACCGACGCCAAGTTCAAAACATTCGGCTGCGGCTCAGCTATCGCTTCTTCTTCACTGGCTACCGAGTGGCTTAAAGGCAAAAGCATCGATGATGCGATGAAGATCGACAACATGGACATCGTTGAGGAATTGTCATTGCCCCCGGTAAAGATCCACTGCTCGGTACTGGCCGAAGACGCTATTAAAGCAGCTATCAACGACTACCGCGTAAAAAACGGCATGGAGCCAATAGAAGCGGCTAAGGCACATCATTAATAGATGTGAGATATTAGATATGAGATGTGAGACTCATGTCTGATGGTTTTATTGTGATTTGATTTTTGAATTTGGGCTTCGGTCTTAAATCTTAAATCTCAAATCTCGAATCTCAAAAAATGGTAACAATAACAGATAAGGCGAAGGGAAAACTGGACGACCTGATGCGAAATGCGGGGCTGGATGAATCCTATTTTCTGCGCGTTTCCGTTAAAGGAGGCGGTTGCTCGGGCTTATCATATAACCTTGATTTTGATAACGAAGAAAAAAAGGGCGACCAGTTCTTCGAAGATAAGGGCATCCGCATGGCCCTGGATATGAAGTCGTTCCTGTACCTTGCCGGCACCGAGCTTGATTTCAGCGATGGATTGAACGGCAAAGGTTTTAACTTCCACAACCCCAACGCCAGCCGTACCTGCGGCTGCGGCGAGAGTTTTTCCGTATAATTGTTTATTTTTTGATTCCACCGATTTTGGTGTGGTTACACCGATATTTTTTAAAAGAGTATCGGTGCAATCGTCTTTTATAATCGGTGCAATCATTTTCTATAGTCGGTGTAATCCTCTTTTTATAATCGGTGTAATCCTCCTATATTTATCGGTGTAATCAATTATAAATTTTAATGAATTTAGTAGCTGAGCGAAAGACCGTACCGAGCTTAATCCGCAACGTTGTCGCCAATATACATCCTGATACCCATACTTTTATGACCCACAAAGTAAAAGACGAGTGGGTTGAAATATCCTACAGGGACACGATCGATAAAGCTGATGCCATTTCGGCATGGTTCCTGGAGATCGGCGTAAAAAAAGGCGACCGGCTGGCGCTCATTATCGAAAATGGTCCCGATTACGTTTATTACGACCAGGCTTTACAGCAGATCGGGGCAGTCAATACTTCCATATACCCCACCTTGTCGGAAGCCGAAATTGAATACATCCTCAACGATTCTGAAGCCAAGACCATCCTGGTCGGCACCCCGTTTTTGCTGCGAAAGGTTTACAAGATCGCTAATAATTGTCCCGCATTGATCAGGATCATACTGGCCTTCGACGATCTTGAAAAGTATGCTGAAAAAGGCAAGGCCATGAACCCCGGGATAACCTGCCTGAAAAACGTGATCGAAGAAGGCGCTAAAATGCTCGACCAATATCGTCACGCCATCAACAGCGCCCGTGAAGCCATCCTGCCGTCAGATCTCTCCTGCTTGATCTACACTTCGGGTACAACGGGCACACCCAAGGGCGTAATGCTGACACATTATAATTTGACGGAAAACGTCCGCGCCAGTCTTGAGCAGATACAGGTCCTGGAAAAAACAGATAAATTTCTGTCGTTCCTGCCGCTTTCGCATGTGTTTGAACGAACGGCAACCTATCATATCTGCCTGTTCGAAGGCTGTACCATAGCATTTGCTCAGAGCCTGGACCTGCTGGCCAAAAACATGGCCGAAGTGAGGCCGACTATTATGTGCTGCGTGCCGCGTTTGCTGGAGCGCATCCATGACAGGGCGATGAAAAACGGCATGTCGGCAGGCGGAGCCAAAACAAAAATATTCGTATGGGCTCTTGGCATCGGCCGCAAATACCGCCTGGTTGTCGAAAGTGGCAATAAGCCGGGACTGGTACTGCGCAACCAGCAAAAAATAGCTGACAGGCTGGTGTTCAGCAAGATCAAGGAACGAACCGGCGGGCGCCTGAAATTCCTGATCTCCGGCGGCGGCGCTCTGCCCAAAAACATCGGCGAATTCTTTGGCGACCTTGGCATCAAGGTGCTGGAAGGCTTTGGACTTACCGAAACCTCACCGGTGATGGCGGTAACTGAAAATGAACGGGTGATATACGGAACAGTGGGCCGTATTATACCGCGTATCGAGGTGGCCATACAAAATGTAGATACCAAACAGATCTATACAATCCAAACGCATGAGTCTTTTAAGCCTGACTTTGAGTCGGAAGAAGGCGAGATCATTACGCGCGGACATTGCGTAATGAAGGGTTATTGGAACAAACCTGAGGAAACCGCTAACGTCATCGACCCCGAAGGCTGGTTCCATACAGGCGATATAGGACGTTTTTATAGGGGCAACCTCCAGATAACCGATCGTTTGAAGAACATGCTCGTAAATGCGTATGGCAAGAATGTTTATCCTACCCCCGTCGAAAACACCTACCTGAAAAGCCCCCGCATCGAGCAGGTATTCCTGATCGGTGATAAACGTGAATACATAACAGCGCTTATTGTTCCCAGCCGAGAGGCTTTGCAAGAGACCTTCAAACTGGACGATTCCTTTTTTGAAAAACCGGAGATTTTCATCGACGACAAAGAGATTGCAGAATGGATCGGCCAGGATATCAAGCGACTGTCAAACGAACTGGCTAAATTCGAAAGGATCAAGAACTTTAAGGTTAAACGAAATCCTTTCAGTATGGATGATGGAGAGATCACCCCTACGATGAAAGCCAAACGAAAAGTGATTGAGAAGAAATATGCCGCCGATATTGACGAGATGTATTTACAGGAAGCGGAGGCCGACTAACGTAGCTTATTGCTGCGGCTGAAATTTCCAAACCTCGTTGAACGTTTGCGAAAAACTCGGCGTTGCGCCCAAACCGATATATCCTGTATTGCCAATTGCAAATCCCACCCCAAATTGGCGCGGCTGGCTCGGAAAATTAGCCACCCTGCTCCAATTATCGGTTGCAGTGCTATATTTCCAAAATGCCAGTGAAGAGGACCCAAAGCCGACGTACTCGTCAGTCCCGATCATGAAATGAAGTGGCGAATTTTCGTTGTACTTACCGGCGAAACTGGTCTTTTGCGTCCATTTATTTGCCGATGGGTCATATTGCCACAGATCAAAAGTGATCTGGCTTGAAACGTTGAGGCCCAATCCTACATAGCCGGTTCCGTTCGCGGTGAAGCTCATATCGCCAAAATAGCCAATGCCGGGATAATCCGCCGCCGGCGACCATGAGTTGCTGGCAGGGTCATATTTCCACATATCAAAATAGATCCTGTCTGAATTCGCGGTTGCACCCGCACCTACATATCCCTGGTTATTGATTGCAAAACCAAATGCGCCATACCTTTCGCCGCCAGCAAAATCTGCTATTCTAGTCCAGGTATCGCTTAACGGATCGTAGGAATAAAAGTCCGTATGTTGAACATGCTGTGTGGCGGGATCGTAACCATATCCGAGGCCCACGTATGCCTTGTTATTGATTGTAAAGCCTGACAAGAACTGCTGCCCCAGGCCAGGATAGCTGGCCCTTTGCGTCCATTTATCGCTTGAAGCGTCGTACTCCCACATCGTATTGATTTGCTGACCGCCAACCAGGTAAGCCTTACCGTTAAGGGTAAACGAAAAAGAGCCGGCGGTAGCACCACCTGAAAAGGGCGAAAGCATCGTCCAGGTACCGGGGTACTTTATTGAATCCTGGGTGACCTTGGGAGTAACATGCGTGTCTTTGCCGCACGATCCTAATACTATCACCAAAACCGGAAGAAGGCACGACAAGCGTTTCATTGGTAAAAGGTTTTATAAAACCAATTTAAGTAAAAAATACAATTATGTCAATAGACTTTTCATTATCAGTTACTTACATTGTTTCAAAAATTCACCTTCGCTCTCGTCAAAGCGGTATACACTGTCTCAAATCCCACGTCTCATATCCAAAAAAAAGCTATTTTTGCAGCCTTACTATAAACTATGAGTACTGCATTATCCGAACAGGAGATCATCCGCCGCGAATCGTTACAACAGTTAAGGGCTTTGGGTATAAACCCCTACCCGGCAGAGGCCTTTCAAGTGACCGCATTCGCGAAGGATATAAAAGATAATTTCAATCCTAATAATACCGACCAGTACCAGGGTATAACGCTTGCGGGCCGCTTGATGAGCTTCAGGGTTATGGGAAGCGCGTCGTTTGCCGAATTGCAGGACTCGACAGGCCGCATCCAGATCTATGTAAAACGCGATGAGATTTGCCCCGGCGAGGATAAAACGCTGTACAATACGGTATTCAAAAAACTCCTTGACATTGGTGACTATGTCGGCGTAAAGGGCTACGCCTTTATTACCCAAACCGGCGAAACATCGGTTCATGTACAGGAATTGAAGCTGCTATCCAAATCACTCAAGCCTTTGCCTGTGGTAAAACGTGAAGAGGACGGAACAATTCACGACGGCTTTACCGATCCTGAATTGCGCTATCGCCAGCGTTATGTCGACCTGACCGTTAACCCCGAATTTAAGCAGATATTTATTAATCGCTCTAAAGTGATCAGCTCGATGCGCGATTACTTTAACCAGCAGGGCTGGATGGAGGTGGAAACGCCTATCCTGCAGCCTGTTCACGGGGGTGCGGCGGCCCGTCCGTTCAAAACGCATCACAATACGCTGGATATGGAGCTCTTTCTGCGTATTGCTAACGAACTGTACCTCAAAAGGCTTATCGTAGCCGGTTTTGACGGTGTTTATGAGTTCGGAAAGATGTTTCGCAACGAGGGTATGGACCGTACCCATAACCCGGAATTTACTTCGGTTGAGATCTATATCGCTTACAAGGACTACATCTGGATGATGGAAATGGTTGAAACCTGCCTGGAGTATGTAGTTCGCGCTGTGCATGGCGTTACCGCAGTACAGGTTGGTGACAACGAGATCAATTTCGCCGGTCCGTATGAAAGACTATCGATGTATGAGTCGATCCACAAATTTACGGGCATCGATGTTTCGGCCATGGATGAAGCCGCTTTGCTGCAAGTTTGCCAAAAGCTGGGCATCGAGACCGACGCTACCATGGGCAAAGGCAAACTGATCGACGAGATATTCAGCGCAAAAGTGGAAGCAAACCTGATCCAACCGACTTATATTACCGATTACCCGATTGAAATGACGCCTTTGGCCAAAAAGCACCGCAGCAAAGATGGACTGGTGGAGCGTTTTGAATTGTTCGTCAATGGAAAGGAAATCGCTAATGCCTATTCGGAATTGAACGACCCTATAGATCAACGTGCCCGTTTCGAAGAGCAATTGGTGTTGGCAGGGCGCGGTGACGAAGAAGCTATGGCCATGGACGAAGACTTTCTTCGTGCCCTGGAATACGGTATGCCGCCCACATCGGGGCTCGGCGTCGGTATCGACCGCCTGGTAATGCTTTTAACCAATCAGCATACCATACAGGAAGTGTTGTTCTTCCCGCAAATGCGGCCTGAGAAGAAGGCAAAAGTGGCTTCGGCGGACGATTTTATCAATATCGGCGTACCGGCTGAGTGGGTGCAGGTATTGAGTAAAATGGGATTCAATACGGTTGAAGAATTAAAGGCCGCTAATCCGAATAAAGTTTTTAATGACCTGGGCGGAATGCGCAAAAAGCTGAAGCTGGATATTACAATGCCTGCAAAGGATGTGGTGATGGCCTGGTTTCAATAGCTTTTAGTTCATGGTTCATAGTTCATAGCCAATTACGGGTTTTGCTATGAACTATGAACCATTTGCCATGAACTACTTTACAATTTGTTAATAAAATCATAAAATAAATAAAACTTTTGTATCGGAGTGACTGTATAACTTTATAATTACACAAGTTATGCAAATTTTATGACTAATTCGATATTGGAAATTACTGAGAACGAATACCTTATAAAATTGAACAGGAGCAATTTCGACCTGTCTTTTATAAGGAGCTTGCTGAAAATCGTGGAGGTCGCGAATCCATCGTCTGATGACCAGGTGGTATTTCACGATAAACATGTTTCATCGGATAGCCGCTCATCGGAACCCGACTATTACAGCTCTATTGAAGAAAAGTAGGCTTTAAAAATCATCTTTTTAAAGCCCTTTTTTTACCTAAAACTGGCGGTAACCGCCGCGTACCACTTGCTTATCCATTTGCGCCATCTGCGCCTTCATCATTTTGATCTGGTCGGCAAGCAATTTATTTTTATCGTCCTTTGATGCTTCCTGCAGGTACATTTGTGCTTCGCGCTTGTTGCGTTTTGCCATCGCTATGCCGGCAAGACTAAGTTTGGCCAGGGCTATATTATGCGACATGGTCATACCGAGCGATAATGCTTTCTTGAAATATTTTTCAGCCTTCATCGGCGCTTTACGCGATTCCATCAAACCGAGCAACAGGTTGAAATAGCCATGCTGGCTTTTCTTTAACTGCTTTTCATAATCAGTGATCTTGTTCAGCCACTGTTCGGCTTTGTCCATCTTTTCCTTGCGCAGGAAAAACTGGGCGATGATCATATTTTCGTTAAAAAAGTAAGTAAGCAGTATCAGGCCGCCTATAAAAAATACCAGTATCCCCCAGCCCCAGATACCGAACACACACATGGCCACTCCGGCCGCGGCAACCGCACATGCGATAATTAACCGAACTATATTTGACATAATTTCCTGGCTCTTAAAACAGAGTGCAAATATCCGTTTATTTGTAGTCTTAACCAATATTTGATCAATTTTTATGGCAGTGAATTTTGAGCCATCGTGGCTGGAAGTTTTACAGGACGAATTCGGCAAGGATTATATGGTGAAACTGCGGGAATTCCTGAAACAGGAGCAAAGCGCCGGACATAAAACGTATCCTAAAAACGGTGACATATTCAATGCCTTCTGGAAGACGCCGTTTAATGACCTAAAAGTGGTTATAATTGGACAAGACCCTTATCATGGGCCTAACCAAGCGCATGGATTGTCTTTTTCGGTTCAGAAGGGCATTTCGACGCCCCCTTCGCTTAAAAACATTTATAAAGAACTCGCAACCGACATCCCGGGTTTCATAATTCCAAACCATGGCGACCTGACCGAATGGGCCGAACAGGGCGTATTGTTGTTAAACGCTACTTTAACGGTAAGAGCCGACAGTCCGGCCTCACATCAAAAACGGGGCTGGGAAGAATTTACAGATCATGTGATAAAAACTATCTCTGATAAAAAGGAAGGGGTCGTGTTTATTCTTTGGGGGAGTTTCGCACAGGCCAAGGCCGGGCTGATCGATCAGTCAAAGCATTTCATCATCAAATCGCCACACCCCTCGCCGTTCTCAGCCGATCGTGGCTTTTTTGGGTCGAAGCCGTTTTCAAAAACAAATGCAATTTTGATACAGGAAGGGAAAAAGCCGATTGATTGGCAGATCCATTGATTTGAAAATGCGACAATTTGAAAATTAAGTCTTCATCAAATCTTCACATTGATTAATTTTCAAATTAATCAATACTCCAGCGGCACGATTGGTTCTTTCTTGCTGGTCGACATGATCATCATGGTCTGGAAGGTTTTCACAACCGGTATGCGGCTGATCTTTTCCATGATCAGTTGCTCGTACGATTTTATGTCTTTAACATAAACCTTCAGCAAGAAATCGCACTGCCCGGTTACGTGGTGACACTCGGTAACTTCTTTTATCTTTTGTATCTCGTCGAGAAAAACCTGGATGGTGTTGTTCTTGTGAAAATCGAGCGATACCTGGATGAACGTTTTGATGCCAAGCCCTAATTTCTCTTCGTCGACGAGCGCATGATAACTTTTGATGAATTCAGCATTCTCCAGTTTCCGTACGCGTTCGAGCGTCGGAGCAGGCGAAAGACCGATCTCATTGGAAAGCTGGAGGTTTGTTATACGCCCGTTTTCCTGTAAAATTCTGAGTATCTGGAGGTCTATTTTGTCAAGTTCAGCAGCCATGATAAGTACAAATATAATTTTTCAATGCTTCACAGAATAAAATTTTTCAAAAAACTACTAAAACCGAAATAAATTCCACTATATTTTTAGACTTATCTAAATTTTTTATTAGATTTGCTTAAATGAATACGTTCACCGAAGAGAATTATTTAAAGGCCATCTACCATGGTGCGGCCAATGGCGGAAGTGCAAGCACGAATGAAATAGCCGCGGCATTAAACACCAAGGCGGCTTCGGTAACTGATATGCTAAAAAAGCTGGCGGAAAAAAAGCTCATCAACTATACCAAATACCAGGGGGTGACGCTTACGCCGGCTGGGCAAAAGATCGCGCTAAGTATTATCCGCAAGCATCGCCTTTGGGAATACTTTTTAGTCGAAAAATTAAATTTCAAGTGGGACGAAGTGCATGATGTAGCCGAGGAATTGGAACATATTTCATCAAAGGAGCTGGTCGACCGCCTGGATGATTTTATGGGAAATCCCAAATATGATCCGCATGGCGACCCGATCCCGAACCGCAAAGGAGAATTTAAGGCGCACGAACTGAAACCCGTTTCCGGTCTTAGTGTTAATGAAGAGGGAGTGATTTCGGGCGTGCGCGACCATTCGTCGTCTTTCCTGCAATACCTGGAAAAAACACAACTGACGATCGGCAAAAAGATCAAAGTAGCTGAAATACATACTTATGACCACTCGGTTATTGTGCAGTCGGGCGACAAGAGAACGCACATTAGCCGCGAGGTGGCAAACAATCTGCTAATAGCCTTATGAATACCGAACAAACCCATTCGCTAAGCAACGTACACAGTACCGTGGAAACCGAGACCAAATTCGGCTGGCGGAAATTGCTGGCTTTTTTGGGCCCGGCCTACCTGGTAAGTGTAGGTTATATGGACCCCGGCAACTGGGCGACTGATATCGCCGGTGGCAGCGGATTTGGTTATCAACTGATATGGGTTTTATTTGCATCGAACCTCATCGCCCTGCTGTTGCAGTCCTTAAGCGCCCGGTTGGGTATTGTGCGCGGACTGGACCTGGCGCAGGTTTCAAAAAACACCTATCCGCGATACGTTAACTTTGGGCTTTACATTTTAGCTCAGATCGCTGTTATAGCATGCGACCTGGCCGAGGTGATTGGCATGGCCATTGGCTTAAACCTGATTTTTCATCTCCCGCTGATCTGGGGCGTAGCGCTTACCCTTACCGATACGATATTGATGCTTTTCCTGATGAACAGGGGCATGCGCAAGCTGGAACTTTTTATTATTTCGATGATCTCGGTCATCGGCGTGGCATACCTGGCCGAGATGTTTATCGTCAAGCCCGATATTGTCGGCATAGCCAAAGGCTTCGTACCAAACAACCTGTTTAAAGGCGACGAGCTAAGCCATAAGATGTTATATATTGCCATTGGTATCATCGGCGCCACGGTGATGCCGCACAATTTGTACCTGCATTCGTCGCTGGTGCAAACGCGCAAGATCAACCGTTCGGACGAAGGCCTGCGTTCGGCAATAAAGTTCAATTTATTTGATACGACTATCGCGCTTAACCTTGCATTTTTTGTGAACGCCGCCATATTGATACTAGCTGCGGGTGCGTTTTTTAAGAACGGATATTTCCACGTTGCGGAGATACAAGACGCTTATAAATTGCTTGAGCATATTTTTGGATCACTTGCGCCGGTGCTGTTTGCGGTCGCGTTGATCGCGTCCGGCCAAAGCTCCACTATTACCGGAACACTCGCCGGGCAGATCATCATGGAGGGTCACATCAACCTGCGTATAGAGCCCTGGCTGCGCCGGTTACTAACGCGCCTGATGGCCATCGTACCGGCCGTATTTACGATTATTTACTGGGGCGAGAACGGGCTGGGCAAGCTGATCATCCTAAGCCAGGTAGTATTAAGCCTGCAGTTGGGCTTTGCGATAATTCCTCTTATTCATTTTGTTTCCGACCGGAAACGCATGGGCAAATTTGGTATTGGTATCCGGGTAAGGATACTGTCGTGGGCCTGTGCCGTACTGATCCTGGGACTGAACGCCAAGCTGGTGACCGACCAGCTATCAGACTGGATAAAACAGTACCCGGATAAAGCAATATGGATATACGCGCTGGTGATACCCGTTTCCATTGCCGTTGCATTTTTACTGGTCTACGTATTCCTGAGGCCGCTGTTATTTAAGCACCGCGACGAGCCCGCCCGCGTTCCGCACGGCCTGGCAACGAAGATCACGGATCTCACAGCTATCTCGTACAAAAACATTGGCATCACCATCGATTTTTCAAAAAACGACGAAGACTGTATTCGCCACGCTATAATGCAGGGCGACAAACACGCGAATTATACACTCATCCACGTGGTTGAGACGGCGGCGGCGCAATATTATGGCACCGAAGTGATGGACCACGAAACCCAGAGCGACGTCGATAACCTGCAGCAATACGTGCAATCGATGGTCGACCTCGGGTACCGTGCCAAAGGGCGTATAGGCTTTGGCAACCCGGCAAAGTCCATTGCCGGCATAGTAAAAGAGGACGGGATCGATTTCCTTGTAATGGGCTCTCATGGCCACAAGGCGTTTAAGGACCTTATCTTTGGCACCACCGTCAACTCGGTGCGGCATAGGGTGAATATCCCTGTCCTGGTGATAAAACCGCAATAATTAGCGATATTTGTCCCGCAATGAGCCAGGATCTGTATATCAAAAATAAAAAAGCCTATTTCGAGTACGCGATACTGGATAAATATGTCGCGGGCATTAAGCTGCTGGGTACCGAGATCAAATCGATCCGCGAGGGCAAGGCCAACCTCAACGATGCTTTTTGTACGTTTATCGACAACCAGTTATATGTGCGTAACCTGCACATATCCGAATATTCGCATGGATCGTTTTACAACCACGAAGCCAAACGCGACCGCGTATTGCTGCTGAATAAAAAGGAACTGAAAAAATTGCAAACCCGCGGCGAGGAAAAAGGATTGACCATTGTCCCGCTGGCGATGTTTATTAACGAACGCGGTTTTGCTAAACTGGAGATCGGCTTGGCGCAAGGCAAAAAGACCTTCGATAAACGTGAAACCATGAAGGAGCGCGATACGAAGATCGAGATGGACAGGGCGATGAAAAGATAGTTGGCAGTTAAGAGTTTGCAGTTAGCACAATACTGCAAACTGCCTACCGCAATCTGCAAACTGACTCACCACGCCTTATCCCCTACCAGCGGCACAAACCGGAAAGTGTCGAGCACGTGTTTTTCAAAATCATTCTCGCCGGTTTTCAGGATCGTGACCATCTTTTGTGTTTCGGCATCGCCGACGGGAATGACCAAAATACCGCCGACTTTCAATTGTTTTAACAGATCTTCAGGCACAGTGGGCGCACCAGCGGTGACGATGATCTTATCATAAGGTGCGTGCTTCGGTATACCTTTAGAACCATCGCCTAAAAAGAAATGCGCCTTATAACCCATATAAGGCAGGACCTGTATGGTCCGTTCGTACAATTTTTCCTGGCGCTCGATGGTATAAACATCCGCTCCCAATTCCATTAAAACACAAGCCTGGTAACCCGAACCCGTACCGATCTCCAATACTTTATCGCCCTTTTTGATGTGCAGCAGCTCGGTCTGATAGGCAACGGTGTAAGGCTGGGAAATGGTTTGCCCCTCACCTATCGGGAAGGCGATATCTTTGTAAGCCTGGTTCCAGAAGGTTTCGTCGAAAAAATAATGGCGCGGCACCTTGCTTATCGCTTTTAAAACCCGTTCGTCCGCTATGCCCTTCTTTTTTACAGTCTCAACCAATCGCTTCCGGGCCCCTTGCTCACGGTAATTATCAACGAATTTGAACACGATTTTTAGAATTTATAAGATTAACAGGATTCGATGCGGCTAAATTAATAATTTCACAGGGCACAAACCTTTTCACAATGGATATAAATACCATAACACATAAAATTATAGGCGCGGCAATGCGCGTGCATAACGCGCTTGGCAGCGGATCCAGGAGCTTATTTATCAAAGAGCATTGGCTATAGAATTGGCTTATAATGGCTTGGCATTTGAACGGGAAAAAGAAATGCCTATTTACTATCGTGACGAACAAATTGGGTTGAGGCGGATAGATTTTTTTGTTGAAGAAGCGGTAATGGTCAAATTGAAAGCTATGGAAAAACTACTTGACGTTCACAAGGCTCAGGCTATAAATTATCTTGAAGCATATAATATAGCGGACGGTTTACTAATAAATTTTGGTGGCCTAAGCCTCGAATTTAAACGAGTCTATAATAAAAAGTTCATATCGCCAAAATGACACATCCTGTTCATCTGAACAATCCTAAAAATCATGTTCAAATCGGATCGACATCGGCTTGAACGATACTTCCTTTACTCAACTTAGTCGTCTGAAACTGAGTAATGATGTCTTTGATAAGATTTTTTGCCTTGGCTACCGACACCACATCGCGCTCGAACTTGAGCATGATGGACTTAATATAATAACTGCGTATCCGACTGATCAGCGGAAATTCGGGGCCTATAACTCTGTCGCCAAAATTTTTGCGGAGCTCGGTTGCCAGGTAGTCGGCCTGGTTATTCAGGATATCCGGATCTTTATGCTTGATGTCGAGATTAATGATGCGATAGAACGGCGGGTATTTAAAGCTGCGCCGCTCTTCCATCTCGGTCATGTACAGATCGAGGTAGTTGTTTTCTATTACCTGTTTAATTACCCGGTGGTTAGGGTCGTAGGTTTGGATAACCACCTTACCCCGCTTTCCCCTGCGCCCGGCCCGGCCACTTACCTGCGCCAGCATTTGAAAGCTGCGCTCGTTAGCGCGGTAATCAGGATATTTAAGCAAGCTGTCAGCATTGATGATACCGATGACCGTCACATCCGAAAAATCCAGCCCTTTGGCTACCATTTGCGTGCCTACCAGGATGTCGATCTTTTTCTCCTCCAGGTCGTTCAGGATGTTTTGTAAGGAATTCCTTGAGCGGGTAGTGTCCAGGTCCATGCGGGCTATGCGGGCCTCGGGTAAAAGCATACTCAGTTCGTCTTCTATCTTTTCGGTACCAAAGCCTTTGTATTCCAGGTGGGTTGAGCCGCAGGCAGGGCAGATCGCCGGGGCGTCTGTTTTATAGCCGCAATAATGGCAATGCAGCATGCCACTGCTTTTGTGATAGGTAAGGCTCACATCGCAATTGACGCATTTGGGCGTATAGGCGCAAACTTTGCAAATAAGCACCGGCGCATAGCCGCGCCTGTTCTGGAACAGGATTACCTGTTCTTTATTAGCGAGCGCGTCTTTGATATCGTCCATCAGCACACTGGTAAAGTGCGACTGCATGGTTTTCTTTTTTGTTTCCTCGACAATACTCACAACCTCGGTTACCGGCAACTCAACCCCACCGAAACGTTCGGTCATTTCAGTAAGCCCATATTTATGTGTCCGGGCGTTATAATACGATTCAAACGACGGAGTAGCCGATCCGAGTAATGTTTTGCAATGGTATGTGCCTCCCAGGTAAATGGCGGCATCACGGGCATTGTAGCGCGGAGCAGGATCGAACTGCTTGTATGAAGTTTCGTGTTCCTCGTCAACAATGATCAGGCCCAGGTCGGCGAAAGGCAGGAATACTGATGACCTTGCTCCAAGCACCACTTTGTATTCATGGTTCAAAACCTTTTGCCACACCTCCACCCGTTCGTTATCGTTAAATTTGGAGTGATAAACCCCGATGCTGCTGCCGAAATATTGGCGTAAGCGCTCGATGATATGCGTAGTCAAAGCGATCTCGGGCAATAGATAAAGCACCTGTTTGCCCGAATTGATCATTTCTTCAATCAACCTGATGTAAACCTGTGTTTTACCGGACGAGGTAACGCCATGCAGCAATACAACATCCTTTTCTTTAAACTGCTCCTTTATTTCCGTCAATGCGTTTTGCTGACTTTCATTCAGTTGAAAATTATCACTGAACTCATCTTCATCAAAATACAGCCGGCTTACGTTGCGTTCTTCGGCAATAAACACCTCTTTTTCGATCAACGACCTGATGCTGGCGTCGCCGGCGCCGCTTTCTTCAATCAGTTCATTTTTCGAAATCGTTTTTTGCGTTCTGGCCAGTTTGATATAAGCCAGCACGGCATCGGCCTGTTTTGGCGCGCGTTTTTCGAGGAGCGTAAAAAGTTCTTTTAAGCTGTCCTGGCTGTGGTATTCCGGGTTAAGGCTAATAAACGTCTTCTTTCGCGGTTTATATTTTTCGCTTACTTCTTCCGAAATATTAATGATGTTCTTTTCGAACATCGATTTCAGGATGGGCATTACTGTTTTTTGCCCAAGCAGTTTAACTATGTCGCCCACCGTCAATTCGGGTTGCAGCTCAAGCGCATCGGCTATCAGGAATTCCTTATCATGTAATGACGATCGGTCGAACGTAAAATCCTTATTAAGTTCAATCTTAGTTTCGCTGGCAAGCTTCAGCGCCGAGGGCAAGGCCGCATTCATCACCTCGCCCAGGCTGCACATGTAATAGTCAGCTATCCATTGCCAAAACTGAAGTTGCTTTTCGGTAACGAGGGGTTTTTCGTCCAGTACATCCAGCAGGTATTTGGCCTCGTATTTTTCGGGCGGCCTGTTTCCTATGGAAGCAATAATGGCAGTATATAGCTTGCTTTTGCCAAACTGCACCACTACCCTTTTCCCTACCGATACATCTCCGTTCAGTTGAAACGGCACACGGTAGGTATAATTCTTTGCTATGGCCAAAGGCAGGATAACGTCGACAAATAGCGTCTCACGGTCGGTATGTTGTGCTTCGGCAAATTCGAGCATGATATTACTTCTTTCTGACGACGGCTGCCAAAATCAATGCCAGCCATCCGCCTATAAAAAACACGCCGCCGAGCGGTGTAACAGGCCATATAATGTGCGCAATGCGCCATCCGAGCAGATCGTCGGCGGCTAGAATGTAAAGGGATCCCGAAAAACAGATTATCCCAAGCGTAAACAGGTAATAACTAACATTAACCAGGCTTTTTCTTCCGGTGGTAAAAAGCCCAAGAAAAAGCAGGGCAAAAACATGGTAGAATTGATATTCAACGCCCGTGTGCCAGATTTCGATATCGGCAAGCGATAATCTTGCTTTAAGGCCGTGCGCGCCGAACGCCCCGGCAATTACCGCCAGCAAGCCAAATACAGCGGCCGTAATAACTATTTTTCGGTTCATGGGTATAAACCGCTAAGTTATCAATTGCAAGTATTACTTTAACCCTGCCCCTTAAAAATCTACCTTTGTATGTCATTAGGAAATGAAACGACTGATACTTGCCACCATATTATTGTTTATAGCTACCATATTGGTGACCGTATTTTATTTCAGGAACCTGAACACTACGACACAACATACCAGCGAGGTTTTGCGCACGATCCCAAACGATGCCGCTGTTGTTTTCGAATTCAACAACGATAAGGACTTTTACGATATTTTCGCCGGGAACCAGTCGTTTAAAGCGCTTTTGGGTCAGTACAAGATCGACGAACTGGCAGCGGTTCGCCGCGACCTGGTTCTTAATCCGCTATTAGCTAAATATTTTACCGGCCAGAACATTTACCTTTCGCTTCATCCGCAAAAAGGCAATAATATCGACTTTCTGCTTACCGCTGCCGTTTCGAAGGACTTTCAGCAGGCTGTGATCGGACAACTTGCTAAACAGCCTAAAAACGGCATGCTGGTTAACGAAAATATAATTGGGGGGAAATTAGTCTACGTTATTTACCTGGGCGATCTGAAAAGACGCTTTTACCTGATCAGCAAAGATGAGGGGAGCCTTGCCGGCAGTTTTTCAAAAGAGATCATTGAAGATTATGCGAACTACGATTACAGAAAGGAGAAACAGGCCTTTGTACTGCTTCCCGACCAGCAGAGCACCAATTCGCTGGCTAACCTGTATGTGAACTACGAAGCTTTAAGCCCGCTGTTTGCACAACTTTTTAAGAATACCGACATTCTCAGGAGCTTCAGGCAGTTGCCGGCGTTTGCCGCGCTAAGCCTGAATTACCGCAGCGATGCGATTATGTTCAATGGTTTTAGTAAAATACCCGAAGGCAGCGGAGATGGATACCTGGCCGTGTTCAGAAATCAGCAGCCGGTTGCCAATCGCATCAGAAGCGTTTTTCCATCAACCACGGCATATAGTACCAGCTTTGCCATTTCAGATCCATCTAAGTTTCACAAAGACCTGTTTGACTGGCAAACGAGAAATAACTACGAAACCGAAAGAAATGAAATGCTGAAAAAGGTCCGGTCAGGTACCGGCATTTCGCTCGAAGCGCAGTTCAAGCCGCTCCTGGGCAATGAGTTTGCGATAGTCACAACCCGGTACCGCGAAAAGATCGGGATCATACAGGTTACCGATGGAGCCAGGGCATTTACCCTGATGGCCAATATTAGCCGGATGATCAATAACGACAGCGGCCAGCTGAATTACGATAAATTGCCGCAAATATTGCTTGGCGACGCTTTTGGTATCTTTAAAAGGCCTTACTTCAAGGTAATGGATAATTACCTGGTGCTAACCAACAGCCTGTCGGAGTTGAATAGCTATACCGACAGTTATGTGAACCGAAAGTTTCTGAACAAAACTGAGGGTTACGATCGCTTTAACGACCTGATGACCGAAAAAAGCAATATATCATTCATGATTCAGTTTCGTAACTCCGCGCCGTTATTTAAACAGGACATGAAACCCGCATTTTACGAGACCTTCAAAAACGTCGATCCGGGATGGAAGAATTTTTATGGCGCATGCTGGCAATTTTCCTCGTCCGAGAAAAGTTACTATACCAATTTTGGCATGCGTTTAAGCACCGACACGACCTCTTCAGCCGACAATTTTTAAAAAATCTCGGTTGGTCTACAACCATCGACCAAAAATTTCGTTTAAAGTCATAGCTGTATTTATTTAATTTTTAGTTATTAATTTAGTTTTTGAGGTTATCTTTAAAGACTAACAGACAATTAGCACATTCCTCTGAACGATATAATGAAGAAGTTTCTACTTGTTATTTGCCTGCTTTGGGCAGCGTTAAGGGGGTTCTCGCAACAATTTTCTCAATATAATACCGGCACGCTATACGATTCGTTTGAAAATCCTGCCGAACATGCGTTCGTGCCCGACACCAGCAAAACGTATGCTTTCAATTTCCTGGTGCCGAACATGAATGCCAACTTCTTCATCAGGGGCGATGTGCAAACCAGCTTGATGACACGGGCTTTTAGCGGTTATTACAATAATACAGCTTTAAAGATCGGCAGCGGCCAAAACAACTATGTCGATGCCAATGCCAACGCTTACTTCCTAATGTTCAAACTTTTCTCCAGCTTGAAAGGCAATTCCGAACTTGGTTTTTTTTTGGAGACAAAATCAGAGGGTCACGGCGTTTTTACTGACGAATCAATCGCGCTTTTTAACGGCCCGGGAGCTTTCCCTGAAGACAATTACGATAATATTTTTAATAACCATTATAACTACCAGATATACGATGCTGTCGGCCTCACCTACCGGGAAGACGTTACCAAGCGGTTTTCCCTGGGTTTTAAGTTAAGCTACCTGATGGGGGTTGACTACAACAAGTTGGATATCTACGAATCGCATATCAGTTTCGACAAGTTTAACGATGCAGCCACACTTTCGCTGCAGGGCAGGTACTACCAGAGCAGGGGACCCGGCAATTTCGATAGAAGAAGCTTTTTATTATCAAATCGTAGCCCCGGCGCTCAAATTAGCCTGGGTGCGACATACAAAAATGATGACGACGTAACCTTCCAGGCTAATCTGAAAGACCTTGGCTTTATCCATTGGTACAATTTTTCCACCACGTCCAACTTTAACACCTCAGAAACGATCACCGGGCTTTCTACCTTAAAGCGCGAAGACAGTATTTATAACCAATACAGCAGGATCGTTCAATCAAAACGGGAACTGGGCTCGTTCAGCAGTGCAACCGATGCCAAATTTGAACTTAGCGCAACCAAATCCTACTGGCTCGACGACGACCTGAAATTCAAATATTCGCCGACACTTATCGCTTCAAAAGAAATGTGGTACAGCGGCTTTACCGGAGCCCTGGTAAACCGTTTTCAATACAACAATTATTATAATTTCAGCCTGGTAACAGCATACAATAACTTTAACATATTTAACCTCGGTGCGCAACTAATGTACCGGAATTACAACTGGGAGGCTTATATCGGCAGCGAGCAGCTGTTCCAAACGGTCAAATTTGCGGGTGCGACAAAAAATGGTTCACCTTATTCGAATGGTCAATCTACCGGTGCTGACTTCTTTTTGGGTTTTTCGATCAAGTTCGGACCGATTGTTGAACACCCGATGAACGCAAGCACCATTCCCACCGGCGAAAAAGGATTCATCGGCCGTTTATGGAGCCGCCTGTTCAAGACATACAGATAATTAAGCCGATTTCTTCCCGGCGATAAAGTCTTTAAGATAGAAAGGCTCGAAATAAGCAACATCTTCAAATTCATTTGCTAAAAACTTTTCTGTAGCCTTGGGAACAAGAAATGTCGCCGAGTTTGTAAAATCGTCTAAAACCGTGGCGTTGGTGTGCTCTTCCAAAACTTCCCTGCACTTTCCTGCTCCATCGCCAAAAAAGATTATTTTGCTGCTCTGAAGCAGATCGGCGAAACTGTTTTCGCCGACGATTTCGGCAGAGGTTGCCCTGATGCGATGACCATGTCCATCGAATACAGCCGTGAAAACTTCCATCCGCCTCGCATCGATCATAGGGCAGAGCAGCGTGTTTTCATCGGGGCCGCCGTTTAGTTTTTGGATCATACCGCTTGTCATAGCCTCGAGTGTTTCCACGGCTATCAGCGGTTTATCCAATGCAAAACACAAGCCTTTGGCCGCCGATACGCCGATGCGTAAGCCTGTGTACGAACCGGGTCCACAGCTTACCGCTACTGCATCAAGCTCGGGATAATTCACTTGCGCCGCATTTAAAACCGCATCGATAAAAACGGTTATCTTTTCAGCATGAACATTTCGCTGTTCGATCTCGTGGCAAGCCAACAGCTTACCATCCTGCGACAGGGCTACCGAACATACCGTTGTTGCGGTTTCAATTTCTAATATCAGGCTCATTATCAGTTATAAGTAGTGAGTTGCGAGTTCTAAATTTTTATGACCTGGGCTCTGATTTCCGACCTCAGAATTCTGGCTTCAGGGTACCGGATCGTGCCCATGACCACCCCATGGATTGCAACTGGCTATGCGTTTAATGGTAAGCCAGCCACCTTTAAAGGCGCCATATTTTTTTATTGCTTCAACACCGTATTGAGAACAGGTTGGCGTATAACGGCACGAAGCGCCCGTCATAGGTGATATAAAATATTGGTATATTTTTATCAGAACGATAAATATTCCGCCTATTGCCGTTTTCAATATGTCGACCAATACCTTCATCGCCCCGCCTGTCCGCTAAGTTCGGCCAAAAGCTTCAGCATTTTTTTTTCGATCAAACCGTACTCCGCTATTTCTTTGCCGATGTAACCAATTGAAAAAACGATATTTTTCTGATTTTCGTTTAAGCAGGCGTATAGCTTCTGCTGTTTATGCAGCCTGTAGGCTTCGCGGAGACGTCTTTTGATCAGGTTCCGGTCGACCGCGCGCTTGTATCGTTTTTTGGAAACCGAGAACAACACCCGGGCAGGGAATTGTTGCGCCTCGTCAACAACCAGCCACGAGACCTTGAAAGGATAACATAAAAAAGAAGAACCTTTATGAAAAAGCTCGTCGATAAGCTTTTTGTTGCATAAACGTTCTTCTTTCGTGAAAGTATATGTTTTGCTCATGCCCGAACCCGCAATTTAAATAAATAACCGGACCCAGCCTCCCTGCAGGAGAAATAAGCAACCAATTATTACGCTTTGTGCAGCTTCTCGTCCGAAACGGTCAGTCTTTTTCTGCCCTTTGCCCTTCTGGCGGCTAAAACCCTTCTGCCGTTGGCAGTAGCCATACGCTCACGGAAACCGTGTTTATTTCTTCTTTTCCTTTGAGAAGGCTGAAACGTTCTTTTCATCGCTTTTTATTTGTATTCGTAGTCTTTAAAAACAGGAGCGCAAATTTAGCGCATTTTTTAAACTTTTCAAATACAAATGTATTATTTGCCGAAAGCGCACAATTATAACGACTTGAAATTTATATAAGTCGTATCTTCGGGCATAACCCGGTATGAGATTTTCTATTGCGATATTTTTCCTGTTTACGTCGCTCACGGCCGCATCGCAAGCGCCGGACTATAAAATATATAGTACATCCCGGCAAAAAATTATTACCGTTGACGATATCATAAGTGACATGAACGGCGCCGGCGTATTGTTCTTCGGAGAAGAGCATAACGATTCGACAAGCCATGTGCTCGAACGCCTGATCTTAGGCAAACTGAATGAAAAGTATCCGGGCAAAGTTGCATTGAGCATGGAGATGTTCGAAACTGACTGCCAGGAGGTGCTCGACGAATATCTGCAGGGTTTGATCCGCGAAAAAAACTTTATTACTGAAGGCCGTGCCTGGCATAATTATAAAGATTACAGGCCGCTGATAGAATTTGCAAAAGAGCAGCAAATTCCTGTGCTAGCAGCGAACGCGCCTGCGCGATACGTAAACATGGTAGATCGCATGGGACTTGCGAGCCTCGACAAGCTCGACAAAACGGCGAGATCGTGGTTGCCGCCCTTACCCATCGACACAGCCACGGGCGAGTATTATCAAAAATTCCTGCAGGTGATGGGCGGGCACAGCGCCATGGGCGGCATGCAAATGTTCCAGGCACAAAACTTATGGGACGCTACTATGGGCTGGTCGATCTCCAAATTCTGGAAAAAACGCCGCGATTTTAAAATATTACAGGTGAATGGCGACTTTCATAGCGAGGACAAACTGGGCGCTGCTGTACAGCTCAGAAAATATTCGCCTAAAGTGAAAATACTCAATATCGCCTGCTACGCTGACGATAGTTTTGATAACCCCGATTGGAGCAAATACAATAAGAACAACGATTATATCATTCTAAGTAACCCTAAACTGCCAAAAACGTATTAGTACGTAATTTTTATTTAAAAATTTTAATTATGAGGCTAAAACGGCATATGCTATTTTCATTCATGGCCTTTTCGATGCTGTTTTCGTGCAAAAAAGAAAAAACTGCACCGGCAAACATTAATGTCAACACCTCGTCCCAATTGGAAGTTTACGGCCTTGGGAATAAGGAAACCGCCAACAAAAGCCTGGATAAAAGCTACGATTTTTACTTCGACCAATTCGATGGAAGCGCATTCCAGAGTATTAATTGCGGCCCGGCGGTTACCACTATGGCCATTAAATGGGCCGACCCCTCGTTTACCAAAAAACCTGCTGACGCCAGGATTGCCATATCTGAAAAAGGCGGCTGGTGGCTAACTTCGGATATCGGCCGCTACCTGGACAGGAACGACATAAATCATACAACGGTATCATTTACGGCCACAAATTCGGACCAGGTTATCGAGCACGGTATTGATGATAACGAAGTAGTTATCCTCTGCCTTGATATGTATTATGCACAGTACAATCCTGTCAATACCGAGCATACCAACAAGTTTTATCCAACCAAAACAAAGGAATGGGGCCATTTTTTGCTGGTAAAAGGATACGTAAAAGTCGACGGCAAAACGTACTATGATATTTATGATCCCTATTCAGATCATGAAACGTATGCCGATAATACGCTAAAGGGCAAGGACAGGTATTACCTGGATACAGACATTACCGCTGCTACCGGCCGATGGTGGCAATATGCCATCCTGGTAGCGCCGAAAGGCAAGCAGGTTACTGCGTCGTCCGACCTGCAAGTAAACAGCATCCAAAATATACCTGTAGCCAAAGGCAGGTAAATATTATTTGCCCTTAGCCAGTAAATCCCTGATCTGTGTTAGCAATACTTCTTCTTTAGTAGGCTCGGGTTCGGCGGGAGCCGGAGCCGGTTCCTCATGCTTTTGCAGAGAATTGATCACCTTCACCATCATAAAAATGCAGAAAGCAATGATCAGGAATTCGATAATGGTATTAACAAAGCTGCCGATGTTGATGGTAACATCAGGAACTTTAGCGGCTGGATCACCATGCTTTAGGAATATCTTAATAGTTTTAAAATCGATGCCGCCTGTTAGGTAGCCAATCGGCGGCATGATCACATCGTTAACGAGCGAGGTAACGATCTTGCCAAATGCCGCGCCGATGATAACGCCCACAGCGAGGTCAACTACATTGCCCCGCATAGCAAACTCTTTAAATTCTTTGATGATAGCCATAAAAAACGTTTTGGTTTTTTAAATATATCAAAATATTGGCGTAGCCAAACATCTATACAGCTAATTCATTAAACACTTGTCATTTTTTTACGTTAAACGTGTGGCCGGACATATACCGGAAGTTAAATTTTCAATTTCAGGTTAAATTGAGTTATTTTTGGGCGTTATCTAAGTATGTTAAAACAGAACCTTCAACAAAAGCTTTTACAGAAACTGTCGCCGCAGCAAATACAGTTCATTAAACTGCTGCAGGTGCCTACCGTTTCGCTTGATACCCGTATCAAAGAGGAGTTGGAGGAAAATCCTGCATTAGAGGACCTGAGTTTAACCAACCTGAACGAACCGGAAGAGCAATATCCGGACCGTGATGACGACGACGACTATAGTAAGGATGAGGAAGCCGGCGAAGCAGACGAGTTCAACATCGACGATTATTTGCAGGAAGATAACATAAACGAGTACGGATCGAGGTATGACCAAAACGGCGAAGATGACGACGACCGAAAAGAGATTCCGATAGCCGTACAATCTTCGTTCTTCGAAAACCTGCAGGCACAGCTTGATCTTATTCCGCTGCCGGATAAAGACTTCAGGATAGGCCAGCAGATCATAGGCAGCCTTGACGATGACGGCTACCTGCGCAGGTCGATCACTTCGCTCACCGACGACCTGGCATTCTCTCAAAACGTCTTCGCCGAGGACGAGGAAGTAGAAGAAATGCTGAAAGTGATCCAAAACTTCGATCCTCCAGGTGTCGGCGCCCGCAGTCTGCAGGAATGCCTGCTGATACAGCTTAAAAGAAAAGACACCACCGACCCGATTATAAAAAAAGCCATTCTTGTAGTCGAAAACTACCTTGAGGAATTTACGCGGAAGCATTACGATAAGCTTGAGAAATCTCTCAATATGTCAGCACACGAGTTAAGAGGCGTTGTGGCTGAAATTCTGAAGCTTAATCCCAAACCCGGCGACTCGAGCGAAGTAAACACCAAGCAACTGCAGGTAATACCGGACTTTCATATCACCAACAACGATGGGACCCTTGTATTGACTTTAAATGCCAAGAACGCTCCCGAGCTTAGAGTAAGCCGCTCGTACCAGGAAATGTTTGAGCATTATGACAAAGCCTCGCAAAAAGATAAAAAATTAAAAGAGGCCGTTCAGTTTGTCAAACAAAAGCTCGATTCGGCAAAATGGTTTATCGATGCTATCAAGCAGCGCCAGCAAACCCTGCTAAAAACGATGAATGCCATTATGCAGTACCAATACGAGTTTTTCCTGACCGGTGACGAAAAGAAATTAAGGCCAATGATACTGAAGGACATTGCAGACAGGATCGGCATGGATATCTCGACCGTTTCGCGTGTAGCCAACTCCAAGTACGTGCAAACCGAACACGGCACCTTTCTTCTAAAATCCTTCTTCTCGGAGGCGATACAAACTGAAAGCGGCGAAGAGGTATCTAATAAGGAAGTAAAAAAGATACTGGAAGAACATATCGGCGCCGAGGATAAGCGTCATCCGCTGGCCGACGAGAAACTAACCGAAATCCTGAAAGAAAAAGGCTATAACATTGCCCGGCGCACCGTTGCAAAATACCGCGAACAGATGAATATCCCTGTAGCAAGATTACGCAAAGAGCTATAATTGCACGAAAATTATTGTATCCTAAAACCCGTGCTGTGGCGACACCACATGGTCCCTGTTATTCAGCATGATCCCGATGACTAATTCGTGAGTTCCGTTGCTGACGGTGCGTAAGGCCGAAGTGGTGTAATCGTAAGAGTAGCTGATATTGATAAGGGAACTGATATTGAGCCCAAACATACCTGCTACGGCATCGCCATTTCGGTACGACGCTCCTATCCAAAAACGCTCGTTGAATGCGAGCTTCATATTGATATCGTAGGTAACCGGCAGCGGGCTGATAAATTTTACAAGCGCCGACGGCACCAATGCCATATCATCCGAAAGGGATAGTTTATATCCGCCGGTTATAAAAAGCTGGGGTACCGTTTTGGCCTGGCTGTAATTATTGTTCGTGCTGAAGTACAAATTTTGCGACAACAACTGTTGCGCGGATATCCCAAAGTAATAGTCAGATGAGTATCCCCACACCCCTACGCTTAAATCGGGCTTCCACTGGCTGTTATTGCCATTGGCTATAGCCGGGTCGAGCGGATTCTCGAGTGTGATCATGGAGGTATTGAGGCTGGTGTGATTCATCCCGGCAGCCACGCCAAGAGCAAGGTTAAGCGTACCGGACAGCCCAAGGTGATAAGCATAGGTAGCATCGATATTGGTGGTATTAATGGGGCCGGCCTGATCCGAAACGACAGTAAAACCTATCCCGTGATGCGGGGGCGACGCCTGGTAGGTCTGCGTATAAAGCCGACTGTAGGGGTTGGCTTCGTTACCGCCGGACAGGGCCGCTGCATCGCCGCCGACAAAGTCGGTACCAAACGGCACGCTAAAAGTAATGTAACTTGTCACGGGGGCACCCTCCAATCCCGTCCACTGACTGCGGTAGCCCGCCTTCATATCGACGTAGTTCTCGATACCGGTTACTGCCGGGTTAATCAGCAAATTATTCAGGACGTACTGCGTATATTGCGGCTTTTGCTGGGCAAAAATCGTTGTGTAACCTATAAACAAGATAATTACTGCGAGTAACGTTTTTTTCATTCTACCTGATTATAGTTACACTGCCCGAAATAACCTTTCGGCCGTTTTTAGGGTCGATGATAAAGTAATAAGTTCCGGCAGGCACCATGGAGCCCTTGAACGTCCCATCCCAGGGGACGGCATATCCGATGGACGAATATAGCTTTTCTCCGTATCTGTTGTATATTTCAACCAAACTATTTGGGTAACTGTCCAGGTATTTTATATTCCAGATATCGTTTATGCCGTCGCCGTTAGGGGTAAACGCATTAGGGATAACCGGGTATTTGAGCACCTTTACATTCACTTCGGCTGTCGTCGTACAGCCCTGCGGCGAAGTCGCTATTAGCGTATATCGGGTATCTTCGGTTGCGCTTACTACAGGGTTTAACACATTGTCATGATCCAGCCCTGTTGAGGGCACCCATTGGTATGTCAGGCTGTCGCTTTGGGCGCTGGCCTTCATAGTCACCTGTGCGCCTTCGAGCATGGTAAAACTTGCCGGCGCCGTGATGACCGGCGACGGCATGACGGTTATCTGCCCGGTGGCGGTATAGTCGCAGCCGCTGGCCGAAGTAAACGTATAACTGATGTTGGCGATGCCTACCCCTGCCGCTGCGGGATCGAACATGCCCGTAGAAGTAATACCCGGCCCCGAAAAAACACCCGATCCGGTGAAACCGTTTGTATTGGCGACAACCTGAACCGGGTTTGCGCCCTGGCATATTTTTGCTGCCGGGACAAGGCTTACCACAGGGTTCGCCAGCAAAATAATAGTTTGCGGCTGCGTGACATCATAGCAGGTCTGACCGGAATAGGCCCGCAGCACTACAGCGTAATTTTGCTGGAGCGGCGTATTGAAAGCACCGTAATTGTGACGGAACTTGTGATCCACAGGTATTTGGTCTTTGGCAAACACAACGCTATCGGTTGGGTGATTATTGTAGTCGAAAAACCAAATAAGCTTCGTAATGTTTCCGAAATCTACAGAAGAATTATCGTCAAAAATTACATCCTGGCTGCTGCACAGGTTATTTGCATTTTCCACGGCGAATGCAGCCTTCGGCATATCGCCATTTACAGTAAATTGCCGGGCTTTAGAAACGCTGCAACCGTTTGCCGACGTTACCGTTAATGTTACCAGGTAATTGGCCGCCCGAGAATATTTATGCCGGGGATTCTTATCGGCCGAATTATTTAACGCGCCCGACGCGGGATCGCCGAAGTCCCAGTGATAAGTAAATGAGGCCTGCGGGCTGCCGGCCATCGTGGTTGAGTCTGTAAACTGCGCGTACGCGTCGGCAGTACAAACATCCGGCAGGGAGAAATTCGGCGAAGGCAACGGGGATATGGTTATGTCCTGTGAATAAACTTCGCTTGAACAGCCATTATCATTGACCACGAACAATTTAACATGATACACCCGGGTGTCCTGAAAAGAATGTATAAAAGCTTTGTTGGTTGTTAGCGTGTCCATGGGTTTGCCGTCATCAAAGTCCCATATCCATTGCTTAATAGTCCCTGTGCTCGTCGATGAGAGGTCGGTAAAGGTTACGGCCTGGCCCGCACAATCCGGCACACTGTATTTGAATGACGCAACCGGTTTCGGGGTTATATGAACCGTTTGGGAATAAACAGACGAACATCCATTCTCGTTATTAATGGACAAATGCACGTTATAGTCGCCGGCTTTCGGATATTGATGGGCCGGGTTCTGAACAATGGAGGTTTGCCCGTCGCCAAAATCCCAAAGCCATGTTTTAACACTGTTGGTGCCCGCGTCCGACATATCCTTAAATACCGTGCTATCGCCCTCACAATTGTCCGATGAGGTGAACCGGGCTGTCGGCGCATCGGAAATATTGAAATCAAACTCCACATCCTCAGATGATCCGCACGCATCGGCCAATGGATCAAACACAGTCGCCACAACCGAATAGTCACCTGGTGTATAGCTGACGTTTTTGGGATATTCGTAAACATAAAGTGTTGTCGTGCCTTTTTGAATGACACTTTGAGGCGCCGGGTTCGATAAGATCAGCGGCGCCGACCCGTCTTTAAGGTCCCACTTAATAGTTCCCGGCTGAAACGGTAAGGTAAGCTGCAATTTATAACTCTGCGCGGAGCAGCCATTGGTAAAAACCTGTTTGTTTGCAGGATCTTCCAGGACGATAAAGGTATTCAGGTCCTGCAAATTGGTGCCGGCAGCATAACCGTACGATTCCTTATCGCCGAAACCGTACGCTATAGCATTGAATCCATCGGATGCTTTGATATTATGAGTGCCCGGGGCTACAAACAATTGCGCGTAGGAATATTGCGGGTTGCCCGCTACCTGCGTGAAATTGGTATATGGCCTGCCATCCAGCGTAAAAGTTGGAACTGCGCTGGTCTTGATGACGACGTTGATATAATTAAATACGATCTTATAATTACTGGTTGAATAAAGTGTGACGTGATCTATCGTCTGCTCTAGCGGGTTAAGGTAGATCATTTCCGGGTCGCCGATATCGCCATTGTTAACTATTTCGCAGCCTAGCGTTTTATTCTGACTGACTGCGTATTGTACAACCTGGATCGGCTTATCGGCACTGATAACATTCGGGCCCGTCGAGGTAAACTCATAGTAATTGTTCGTGAATTGGGTTTTACCGACAACGGCGCCATTGACTGTTACATTGGTATTCGGATCGCTGAGAACGATCCTAAAAATGTCAAACGGCCGGTTTTTAAGCGGCACGGTAATATAGTTTTTACCCCAGGCCGACGTGGGGTATACCTGCTGGAACAAATTGTCAGACGTGACATCAGGGTTACCGCAACCGATTGATATTTTTGAACTGCCCGAAAACACGGCTATTTTGGTGCATGACGAACTACCGGAACTGATGGACCGGATACGCGTTCCGGTCAGATCATTATTGGCCAGGCCCTGGTAAAGTTGTCCCTTGTTCAGGTTGATCCGGAACGGTATCCCGAACGGCTTACCGTCGAGCAATGAAACGGACGGGGTAATCTCAACGGTCGTATTGTCTTCGGTGGCGATCACCATAAAAGTCGAGTACGAGGGCTTACGTTCGTCCTGGTTATCATCTGAGTTCGATTGCTGGGTATAATTAATTGAGTAATAATCCTTACCCATCGCATTAACCGGCAGCAATAAAGTAGCTCCGGATACCGCTTCAGCAAAAATATGCGCATAAATGGCAACCGGTTTAAGCGACGTAATATGGATACCTTTGGAAAATACACCCTGGTTATCGCCTAAAAAAGCGCCCGGTGGTATCGTTACAGTAGTTACCTGGTTCGCGGTAACGTTAAATGTTGTTGTAAATGAATGATCGGCGATAGAAACGGTGCCGCTTGTGTTAACATTTGAGGTTATGTACAGGTCCATCGTACTACCGCCGGAACCGGCGCCGTCCACATGATCCATATACCCGGTCCAGAATTCGGTGCCCAGGTTAGAAATGCTTGCCTGCGGGTACGCGCAAAGAAAGCTGCATAACAGCATTACCACGGTTATCGTTGTGCAGCGCAATACCTTCACCCGCATTTATTAGATAATAAAAATCGGCCAGCTCTATTACTTTAAGTTACAAAACTATTTTTAAAGTTACGAAATGCGTTGAAATAAAGTTGCTTGCGAATATTACGAACGCGATTTATTATGCATATTCAATTCGGCTATTGCCATTTGCAATTTGTGTGCAAGCTCTTTGTTCTCCTTTCGCAGGTGATAAAGTTCCAATGCGTTCTGTATGTATAGTTTCAGTTCCTCATTCTGCCAGGGCTTAACCAGGTATTTGTAAACCTGTCCCCTGTTTATCGCATCCATAACAGCGTTAATGTCCGAAAACCCGGTAAGCAGGATACGGATGGTGTCGGGATAAATGTTAAGGATTGATTCGAGAAATTCGATACCCGTCATTACAGGCATACGCTGATCGGTAATGATTACGCCGATTTCGGTGGTATCAAGTATTTTCCGTCCCTCTTTCGCCGACTGGGCGACATAAATATCAAAATCTCGCCTGAACGCAGCTTTAAAACTGTTCAGGTTGTTGATCTCATCATCTATGTATAATACTCCGTACGACATTGGTTCAAATTAATTCAGATGCAGGCTACCGGTTAAGTTTAGCCGGAAAAATTATTGAATATTTATTTTTCTGTGCAATTTTATTGCTTTATGCCCGGCCTGCACAAAATGCCACTTGTAAAAATGAAAAAAATATTATTAATCTTA
Organism: Mucilaginibacter sp.; assembly: GCA_035547095.1. Lineage (GTDB taxonomy): Bacteria > Bacteroidota > Bacteroidia > Sphingobacteriales > Sphingobacteriaceae > Mucilaginibacter. The sequence continues at coordinate 34,170 of DASZVE010000036.1, read as the reverse complement.
TGCCTGTTAATCCAAAATACTTTTCTTTTTGCAAGCACGCCGGATACACTGACCATTCACGAAAATGAATCCATACTCTTAACTCACAGGTATTTTCTTGAGCTCGAGGACCCCAAGGGTTCATATAAAATAAATGAAGTGGTGGCGGGAAGCGGCTTCCATACCGTTGCGTCTACGCTGCCCACATTCAGGTATTCGAAATCGACAACGTGGCTTAAATTTATACTTAAAAATAAAACCACAAGACCGTTTGTACCTATCAGCATCAGTCCCGCGGCTATCGATAGTTTCGACCTTTACTACGTCGACCCGGTAAGCAAGCGGATTATTAACCTCTCGTCGGCAGTTCCTTACCGCGACACGAAGCTGATTAAACAGACCAACAGTTTTATCAACGCCATCATTTTCCCCGACTCGGTAAGAACCGTTTACCTAAGGATACATAGCAGCGCATCCTCGGTTATCCCGATTAATATAAACAGCGCTAATTCATTCTTTAAATCCGCCGACTTTGAGAATTTGCTCTTAGGCGCATTTATGGGCATCTCTGCCGTAATGGCGATCTATAACCTCATGCTTTTTATTATTGTCAAAGAGCGCAGCTACCTTTACTATGTTGCATTTATTGTATTCCTGGCGCTCTCCCAGATGCTGCAGCGGGGATATGGAACAAGTTTCTTTTCGAATGATGCAATGATCATCAACAATTATTTCATCCCCTTTATCCGGGCGCTTTTCGGGTATTCCGTATTATTGTTCGCGGCCGAATTCCTTCAGCTCAAAACCAACCTGGGGTATTATGGCAACTATTATTATTCATTGTATGTTATTTACACTGTCGGCCTCGTGGCCACATCGGTTGGCCTGGTATCATTTGCCTACGACATTATTACTATAGCTGCAGCGCTCACTTCAATTACCTTGCTTTCACTGGGTACCTTATTATACTTCCGGGGGTTTAAGCCGGCAAAATACTTCATGACCGGCTGGGGCTTGTTCCTTGTTACTATGCTGATTTCCATTGCGCGTAACAACGGCCTGATCATTCATAACGATTTTACCGCTAACATCATCATTTACAGTTCGATGCTGCAATTGGCGTTATTTTCCATAGCGCTGGCCGACAAGATCAATTTCTACCGCCGTCAGACATACGATTCGCAGGTGCTGGCGCTCACAATCGCCAAAGAGAACGAACGACTGACCACCGAGCAAAATATCGAGCTCGAAAGCAAGGTCAATGCCCGCACACACGAATTGATCAAAACCAATAAGGATCTGTCAAAGATCATCGAAGATTTGAAATCGGCTCAATCCAAGCTGATCGAAACTGAAAAGATGGCTTCGCTGGGACAACTGACGGCCGGCGTGGCGCACGAAATCAATAACCCGATCAATTTTGTCAATTCCAACGTTAAACCTCTCCGGCTCGATTTCATGGAGCTTTTTGCCCTGCTTCAAAAATATAAAGAAGCAGGTGACAACCCCGACAACAAAGAACTGCTTGAACTTGCTCACGAAATTGAGGTTAACACTGATATCAATTTTTTAAAAGAAGAGATACAGAGCCTGCTCGACGGAATAGAAGACGGCGCTAACCGGACCGCCGAAATTGTTCAAAGCCTGCGTACATTCAGCCGCACCGACGAGCAGGCCTTAAAATTAGCTGATATCAACAAAGCTGTACTCAGCGCCCTGGTCTTGCTGCGAAATACCATTCCCTATAATATCGAAATTATACCAGTACTCAATAAGCTGCCGATGCTGTACTGCTATCCGGGCAAAATAAACCAGGTGCTGGTAAACCTGATAAACAACGGGATACAGGCGATAAAAGCCAAGTCCAGGCAGGCCAATGAAAGCCTCAGGATAACCACGAGCGATCATCCCGAAAATATCACCATCGAAATAGCCGACACCGGCGTTGGGATGCCTGCCGAAGTAAAACAGCGTATGTTCGAACCATTTTTTACTACGAAAGATGTGGGCGAAGGTACTGGCCTGGGCCTGGCCATTGTATTCGGAATAATCGAGGACCATCACGGTACCGTCGACGTACAATCCGAGCCCGGTAAAGGCACGACTTTTATTATTACATTGCCGAAAAATCTTGGTACGGCCGGTTAGAAAAATTTATCCGGGTTGGGTACAAGGTTCAGGAAAGACTCAAAATTTTCTTTGTAATGCGATTGATCGAGTTGGTAATAAAATGCGCCTTTTTTTGACGATAATTTATCCTTTTCGGGCAATTTTACCAGCAAACCGGTCGATAACAATTTGCGGCTGAAATTACGGTCGTCAAACTCCGCCTGGTAAACGCCTTCGTAAAGGGCCTGCAATTGCGGAATAGTAAATTTCTCGGGCAGCAACTGGAAAAGTATCGGGTGCAAAGCGGCCTTATAGCGTAATTGCCGTTTGGCCAGTTTAACCATTTCGCAATGATCGAATATCAGGTCGGGCAGTTCGTTTAGCGGGAACCACTCGGCATGGAACTCATCATTCAATTGCTTCTCGTATTGGTGTATGTCGATCAGGGCATAATAAGCGACTGACAAGGTACGTTCTACCGGGTCGCGGTTGGGCCTGCCGAACACATGAAACTGGTCCATGTAGACATTGCTCAAGCCCGTGCGGTGCTCTAATATCCTGTTGGCAGCATCGTCGGGCGATTCCGTAGGCTGAATAAAGCCGCCGATCAGGCTCCATTTATTTTTTTCCGGTTCGATAGCACGCTGCACGAGCAGCAGCTTGAGGTTCGATCCGTCGAAGCCAAAAATGATGCAATCGACAGCAACCAACATTCTTTTCTGGCCGGTATATCTCTGCATAGGTCAAATCCGCGTTGTAATTGAGTAAAAGTCAGGGCCGATCAAAGGTTTTTTGTCGGTCGGCGCGCCAAATTAAAACAATTTTCATAAACGTTTTACAAATAAAGCGTTATTATCATAGCTTTACTCCATAAACCAATTATATGTCGTCTAAACAATTAACAGCGGAACAGGTAGCTGCATACCACCGCGACGGCTATGTCCTGATCAGGAATTTCTGCTCGGAAGCCGAGATAAATAAACTGTATAAAACCGCATTGGAAGATGACGTCATGCGCAAAAACGCGCTGGACCTGAACGACCTTACGGGCAAGAAAACACGTCTGTCGCTGTGGTTTACCCCCGGAAATGACGTGTTCGGGTACCTCACACGCAGCGAACGCATGGTCAATTCGGTGGCCCAATTGCTTGACAGCGACGCACCGGTTTGCCACTTCCACTCCAAACTGATGCAGAAAGAGCCCAAAGTGGGCGGCGCCTGGGAATGGCACCAGGATTATGGTTACTGGTACAAAAACCAGTTTATGTTCCCCGATCAGCTTATCAGCGTAATGGTAGCCCTCACGCCTGCCAATAAAGAGAATGGCTGCCTGCAGGTGATCAAGGGCTCGCATAAAATAGGCAGGGTCAATCACGGCTTCTCCGGCGAACAGGTTGGAGCCGACATGACCATGGTCAACAACTGCCTTAAAACAATGGAGCTTGTCTACAGCGAACTACAGCCTGGTGACGCGTTATTCTTCCATAGCAACCTGCTGCACCGCTCAGAGGCAAACCTGTCCGACTATCCCCGCTGGTCGATCATATCGTGCTATTCGTCACAATCGAACCTGGCTTATAATGAAACGTCAACTTCGTGGCACATCCCCGTCAGCATCGTTCCCGATGAAGCCATTTTGAATTGGGAAGCCGATTCGTTATCCAACAACGACTTCCTGAAAAAGGAAAATGACCCGGCGCTAAAAGAGACGGGCTGGGAAAATCAAGTTGAAAAGTTGTAAAGTTGGAATGTTAACTTCCGTTACGATACAAAAACTTTACAACCTTCAAACATTCCAACTTTACAACAAAACAAAAACATTCCAACTTTTAAACTTTACAACATTCCAACAACATATGAAAATAGCCATGCTTGGTTCGGGCTTTATCGCCCGCTTTTATGCTGATTCGCTGGCCGCACAGCGCCGTAAAGACACATTGGTAAGCGTTTACTCGCGCAGCGCCGAAAGGGCCGCCAAATTTGCCAAAGATTACGGGTTACCGCATTACAGCGATAATATGGACGAGGTAGTTAGTCACCCGGATGTCGATGTGGTGGTGATTGCCTTATCAAATGAACTTCACCTGCCTGCCGTTGAAGCATGCGCCAGGGCAGGCAAGCATGTACTGTGCACCAAACCGCTTGGCCGTACCGGTGAAGAAGCAAAAAAAATGCTGGAACTGGTAGAAAAGGCCGGGATTATGGGCGGCTACCTGGAGGACCTGTGTTATACGCCGAAGTTCCTGAAATCCCTTGCCAGCGTAAAGGCAGGCAGCATCGGCCGCGTGCTTTGGGCAAAATCGAGGGAAACGCACCCGGGACCGCATAGCGATTGGTTCTGGAATATGGACCTTTCAGGCGGTGGCGCTATTGTCGACCTGGGCTGCCATTGTATTGAAATATCAAGAAACTTTATAGGGAAAGACATTAAACCCGTAGAGGTGATGTGCTGGGCGGCAACACAAGTGCACCCGATCGCGGCGGAGGACAATGCCATCGGGCTGGTCAAATACGCCAACGGCGTAATCGGCCAGTTCGAAGTAAGCTGGTGCTTCCGCGGAGGTATGGACCTGCGCGACGAGGTAATGGGCAGCGAAGGCACCATCTGGCTCAACAACTTCCTCCGCACCGGTTTTGAAATGTTCAGCACCGGCAAAGGAACCAACTATGTAGCCGAAAAAGCCGAATCATCCAGCGGCTGGCTGTTCCCGGTGGGCGACGAAGTGCACGAACTTGGCTACAGCCACATGTTTACCGACATGTTCGAAGCTATCGAGCATAAACGAGAACCGCAGGAGACCTTTTATGACGGTTATGTTGTGAACAGTATCATCGACGCGGCTTACCGCTCCGCGAAATCGCGCCAGTGGGAACCGGTGAAGCTGGACGACTGGCGCGGCCGCACGGATGTGACCGAGGGTCATGATTTTGCTTCGTATGATGAGCAATACTACCTGATCAAGGAAGAAATTCTGCCGAACGGCGAAAAGAAGCTGATCCTGAAGGATAAGAAGTCGGGTGAGGTGGTAAGACGGGATTTGTGATTCTCAAGAAACAGGCTTACGAAATTTAAAAATTTCGTAAGCCTGTTATCAATATTACTTATTAAAAGTATCCCCTGGTATATTGGTGTTAGCCGTAGCGCTGGTAACCTTATAATTGATCGGGAAACCAACAATGCTGTTCACCTCGGCGAAAGGTATTTTTACGCCGGTATTGATGTCGCGGTAATCGCTGAATTCCATGTGCGTTGCATTAGGTGCCACGGCATACTGTGCAACCTTTAAACCTGTCTTCGCATCGTAAAAGTACTTTACGCTTAAGCCATCCGGCTGCGATACCGTAATTAAGTATGCAAGCGCGCCGTTTATGACACTATACTTGTCATCCAATTTCATGGTGTAACCCGCCTGGGTAAAATTCAGTTCGGGAAACAATTGATACCGTGCTTTAACAGCGCTTTTTTCGTGGCCGACCGGTTGTTTATGCCCCCGTTGTATGATTATAACGCTGTCACCGTTGATAGCGATGTGCATGAAAACAGCGTTACCGAACTGCGGTACTTTAATATCCTGCGCAAACTTATCGGGCATTTGGTATTTATTTGACCGGGTAATCTGTGTTCCCTGGATGCTGCCTTCCGATTCCGTGGTTAAGTCCTTGATATCCTTAACCCGTTCAACCCCTCCTATCGCATCGAAATACGCTTTCAATACGGACGAGGCGGTAACGCTCTTGTCCATTTGCTGGCCGCTAAGCGCGTTGTTTTCAGGGTCGGTATCCGGTTGTATATGGTCAGGATCGAGTAAAGCAAAAATGATCTTCGAGGTCGATTTATACTTGAAAGACCAGTTTCCGCCACGCTCCCAAATTTCAGCGGGCAGCTTCACGCGTGATGTATTGCCGTTTTCTTCCTTTACTTCGAGGATAACGGGCAACGCCATCTGGCCCTTGTTTTCTATAGTGATCATCGCTCCTTTTGACGGATCGTTGTCAATGTACTCTATTGATTTCACGGCCTGGTCGTCACTGAAGGTGCTAACGAACCACTCTTTCCAAAACCAGCTTAAATCTTCGCCTGCCGCATTGTCCATGCTATGGAAGAAATCCCATGGCGTGGGATGCTTAAAGGCCCAGCGTTTGATATAGGTACGGAAAGCATAGTCGAAGCGCTTTTCGCCTAAAATCTGTTCGCGCAATATAGTTAGTCCCAAAGCAGGTTTTTCGTAAGCCACATACCCAAGGTTATTCGCCTGTATCACATCCGGCGTATTCATGATCGCATCCATGCCAGGTGCGAACATGCCGTGGGCCTCGCTTTCCACGTCGGTCTTTTCGTAGTATTCGCCGTTATTGAAAACTTTGGTATCAACCTTATTTATAAACGTGTTGAAACCTTCGTCCATCCAGGCATATTTACGCTCGTTTGACCCTACGATCATAGGGAACCAGTTATGACCAAATTCATGGTTCGTAACTTCCCAAAGGCCGCCTTTCCGGCTCTGCATACTACAGAACACAATGCCCGGGTATTCCATGCCTCCAACCGTACCGGCTACGTTGGTTGCTACGGGATAAGTATATTCAAACCATTCTTTTGAATAGAGTTCGATGCAATTCTTTACGTATTCCGTACTCCGGCTCCAGGCTCCCATCCCCTTGCTTTCGATAGGATATACCGATTGCGCCAACGCCTTTTTTCCGCTCGGCAGGTTAATACGCGCAGCATCCCATATAAATGCTTTGGATGCCGCCCAGGAAACATCACGGGCATTGGTGCATGAAAAATGCCAGGTGAGGCTAGCCTTTTTCGGATACATGGAAGGATCCTTCAGATCGGCCGAATCCCTGATCATTACCGTTTTGTCGCTGTTTTTTGCCGCCGCGATACGACCCATAACCTTCGGGGTCAGCACTTCGGCAGGATTGAGCAATTCGCCCGAGCCAACGACAACCAGGTTTGCGGGCGCGGTAATGGTGTAATCGAAATTACCGTATTCCAGGTAAAACTCCGACTGTCCCATATACGGAATCACATTCCAGCCGGTAACATCGTCGTATACTTCCATACGCGGGTACCACTGCGCTATTTCGTATATCCAGCCGTTTTTGGTCTTAACGCGGCCCATCCGGTCGATGCCGTATTCAGGGATATCAAATGCATAGTCGATCTTAATTTGTATTACACCGCCCTGCGATTTTAAAGCATTTTTCAGATCGATACGCATACGGGTATCCGTCACTTCATAATCGACTTTTGACGCCTTTTTGTTGCTGATGATGGAGACGCTTTTGATCTCATCGCCATTGGTAAAAGCGGTACTGTTAAAACGGCCCGCATCCGGTGGGCTGGTAGCTTGTCCGCGCGAATCTTCGCGGAACAGGTTCTGGTCGAGCTGTAACCATAAAAAGCCTAATGCATCGGGGCTGTTGTTGGTATAGGTGATGATAGTTGTGCCCGTAACACGATGTTTGGCGGTGTCGAGCGTAACGCTCAGCTTGTAATCGGCGCGGTTCTGCCAATATTTTATTCCCGGCGCGCCTCCGCCGGTGCGGTATTCATTACCTTGTTCCCCTTTATAAAACAGGGGATCGAATACTTTATGCTGATCGTATTTCGGGGTGTCCTGCGCCCGGCCCGCCAAAGCCCCGGCGCACAGCAAAAGTGATAAAGTAAATTTATTCAGTTTCATATTCGAGAAATTATTTTGGTGACAAGATAGTGTTTTGAACTAAAAAATTCGACGCCCAAATTGCCGTTCACAAATTCCCTTGCCTGATCAAAGAAAAAGTCTGTCGAACCGCAAAATTAAACCAGCCTGTGACACAGTCACGCGGCTATCGCCAATCATCGATAATAAAAACGCCCGGGCGGTTATAACCTGAATCGTTGGGCCGGTGCATAACTACCGTTTGCCTGTTCGTTTTAAAACCCAGCCCAAACATCAGGTCGTACGCCTCTTGCCGGGCCGTATTAGCCCCGCCCGTAAGCTTTTGTAAGCCTTTTTGCGCGGCCAATGTTTCACAAGCCGTTATTATGTCCGCATATCTTTCAGCTGCCCCGCTGCCGGAGTTAACCGCAGCAAATTTAATGTAACAAATTCCGCTTCCCGCTTCAGAACCTGCGCCGCAATGGCAAACGGCAAGCCCGGCTAATTTACTGCCTTCCCACAGCAATACCGTATCGCCTAAATGCTGGGAGGCAACTGAAAGTATTTCTCTTCTCAGATCAAGCCCTTCAAATACAGAATCCGTCAGTTCACGGCATGTTTCAACCATTTCTGTCCGCTTATCAACAGGCACATCCGAAAATTTTGTCCAGTGCACGCCTTTATCATCCGCATGCGCATCAACCGCTTTTGACATTATCGCCGTTAAGAATCTCGGGTAAAACCCAAACTTTTGATAAAGATTTACGTGTTTAATACTTTCCGCAAATGTCATTAGTCCCGCCTGTCTCGTTCCCCAGCCTTCAAAGCATTCGATGGCCGGTTCGATCAGTAATTTTGCCACGCCCCGATCCCACATTTTAGGATGCGTGGTAAGCGGCCCGAAAAAACCGACGCTCCCCCAGTCGGATACAAAATTTGAACCGACCAGTTCGCCGTCAATTTCGGCACAGAAAGCAGCATCGGGATTAGCCCGCCAACGGGTGTGTACATATTTCGTGTCCCCCATAAAAGTCGCCGGCTCCGGGAGGCCGAGAAAGGTACCAAAAGCGAGCCGTGTAATGTGATCGGCTGCTTGGAGGTCGCCCTCTTCGAGGGGACGGATCAGAACATCCTGCCCTGATTTGGTTTTAGGCGTAGCGTCCATAAGGTGAAGTGGTTAAATGACTAAGCTAATTCGGATGTGTAATTTACAAACTTTTGAAGATTTTGTAAATCCATCACAAATCATTAACCTCAACTCACCCTTTTCCCATGCAGCAGCATATCGATGGCATGGTCCAGTGATCCGGCAGCGATCACTTCACCTGAGTTGACGAAGTAAATTTCATCTGCATTCTGGATCGTGTTTAACCGGTGCGCAATGATCACTCGTGTGGTGGTGTCGGGAAGTTTTTCCAGGATTTCGCTCAATAATTGTTCGGTAACCGTATCAATATTAGCGGTAGCCTCATCCAGGATCAGGATTTCCGGATTACGAAGTACGGCCCGCATAAAGGCGATCAATTGTTTCTGGCCCAAACTGATACCATCGCCCGACGACAGCACTTTGGTTTCCAGCCCCTCATCGAAGATGGCTAACAGTTCGCCGAGGTTAGCCTCTTTCAATACATCTGCCAGTTGCTCATCGGTGTAGTCCTTGTATTGTTCATTACCGTAAAGAATATTTTCCTTTACAGTGCCGGTGAACAGCAAGGGCTCCTGCAAAATAAAGCCGATCTTTTTGGTACGCTCCTCCGGCTCGTAGGAGCGGATATCCCTGCCGTCGAGAAAAACGGTGCCCTGGGTTGGGTCATACAATCGCGCGATGAGTGAGGCTGTGGTCGTTTTACCCCCGCCGGTCGGACCGACTAGCGCGTAGGTTTTGCCAGGCTCCATTTTCAGGCTGATGTTATGCAGTATCTCGTTACCGCCGGGGTAAGCGAAATGCACATTGCGGAATTCGAGCAAAGCATCCGAGCTTCCTGTTTTTGCGTCCTTAACCGTTACGATATTGGTATCCAGCGCAAGGATATTCGACACCCGATCCCAGGCTGCCATAGCAGTTTGAAAGGTCGTCCATAACGTCGCCAGTTGCCGCAATGGGTTATAAAAACTATTGGCGTAAGTAAGGTATGCAATAAGTAATCCTATCGTAAAAACCCCATAGTCCTTGTGGTTCATGACGGTGATAGCCGGCTCCTTGTCAGCTATCAGGTAGATGCCATATGCCAGCACGATCAATTGAGCGACGCCGGCCAGCAGCGAGTAAACAGGCAAAAAGATATTGTTGGCAATGCCCGACCTGACGGATGCTTTGTAATTATTCTCATTTGCACCGTCAAAACGTTTGCGGAAATAATCGCGGCGGTTGAAGGCGATGATCACTTTGAAATTGTTCAGGCTTTCCTGTATCTCGGCGCTCATACCGCCTGTACTTTTCAGGCTGGCGGCGTTTTTACGTTTCACCCATGGGGACAGTCCTTTTGTAATAATCCAAGCAATCGCTGCCGGTGCGACGGTGGCGAGACCCAGTTTAAAATTGATGGCCAGGAGGAAAATACCGGCGCCGATCATGATCGACATATTGCCGATAAACTGCATCAGCGACTGCGAAAAGAAGGTGTTGATCTTGTCGGTATCGTTATTTACCCTTGATATCAGGTCGCCGGTTTTGTTTTGATTAAAAAACGCTACGGGCAATAGCTGAATCTTATTGAATATTGCATTACGAAGGGTATACAGCATCCGCTGGCCCACCCCGCCCATCAGTATCGTTTGCAGGTAGCTGGCTACCAGGCCGCAAATGTACATCCCCAGTAAAATAGCCGAATACACCAGCACGCCGTGATAGTCGCGCGGTACAACATATTTATCTATCGCATGGCCTATCAGCAGCGGGCCGACAAGGTTTACACCCGAGTTGATCAATATGGCTATCAGCGCGAACCACAAGACCCGCTTCTCATGCCTGATCAATTCCAGCAGCTTTTTCAGTCCTGCCAGGGTAGATACCTTTTCCTGCTGTTCTGAAAGCTTATTTAGATCGTAATTCATAGTTGCTGGTGCTTTGCTGCGAGTTAAAAATCTGTACGTATTCGGTGCTGGTGAGCATTAGCTCATCGTGTGTGCCTGTGGCTACGATCTCTCCTTCCATCAACAGGATGATCTGGTCGAAATGTTCGACGGACGCTATTTTCTGCGTCACAGAGATGAGCGTGAGGCCGGGATAGTTTTGCTGCACATTTTTTAATATCTTTTTTTCAGTATTACCATCCACCCGGGCAGTAAAATCGTCCAAAAGAAGCACTTTAGGGTCCAATGCCAGCGCCCTGGCCAGCATGATCCGTTGCTTCTGTCCGCCCGACAAACTCGACCCGCGTTCAGAGACAATGGTGCTCAGTTTATCCGGTAATGCTTCCACAAAATCATGCAGTTCGGCGGTATCTATGGCTTTTTGAAGCGATTCATCGGTCACCGAATCGCTGAAAGCAATATTTTCGCGAATACTCATATTAAAGATGATACTATCCTGGAATACAAAGCCCACCTGGCTATGGAAAGCTTGGCTGTTATACTCCTCAATTCGCCTGCCGTCAAACAATACTTCGCCCGAATTCGGCTTGATGAGGTCGGTCATCAGGTACAGTAATTGCGTTTTTCCCGCAGCGGTCGGGCCCAGTATAGCGATCTTCGAGCCGGCTTCCACTTTGAAGGATATATTCTTTAATGCTGGTTTTTGTCCGTATAGAAGGTTTACATTCCTCAGTTCAACATCGCCGCGCAGCGGTTCGGTAATCGTACCTGTTTCGGGTGGCTCAGGTGATTCTATTACAGCCGTAATACGTCCATAAGACGCCGTAGCCTGCGCTATAATGTTGCTCATAAACCCGATGACCAGGATCGGGAATATCAACTGCATCAGATAACTGTTAAAGGCGGCAAAATCGCCAAGCGACATGGTATTCGCGATCACAAAATGACCGCCCAGCGCCAGTATGCTCAATGTGGCGATATTAGCCGTAAATGTAATTACCGGGATCAGGCCCGAGAAAAGGCGAATTATTTTTAAACCCAGGTCCCTTGCCTGCGTATTGGCCTTCAGAAACTTATCAAACTCCAATTGCTGCGAATTGATCACCCTAATCAAAGCCGAGCCGAGTATGCTTTCGTTAATCACTTTGTTGAGCCAGTCGTACACCGCGAAGCGCTGTTTAAAAACTACCCTCACCTTTTTGAGCACGATAGCAAACGTAATGCCTATGATGGGGATGATGGCTATAACGCATAACGCCAATTTCCAGTTAATGGTAAGCAGCATCACACTGGCGCCTACAATGATAAACACCGACGATACAATAGAAACCAGCGCCTGCGACACAAACAGCTTGATCGAGTCGACATCGGCCGTAAGGTTAGTTAATAACTTTGAAGGGTTTAAATCATCGATAGCCGTGCTGCTTTGCTGCGATATCTTGAAGGAAAGCCTCGTGCGCAGGTCGCGCGCCACTTTTTCGGACGCATAAGTTTGAATGATACTTTGCAGGTACGAGAATATGAAAACGAGAAATATCGCCACTGAAAATTTGAGCAGCGTTGGATTAAGATCAAAGTGCGTTTTCATACGCACGCTAAGTCCATAATCGTCTATGCCATGCCCGATGATCTTGGGCAACCAAAGGTTAATTGAATTGCTGAATAACGCGAATAGGAGCAATACGAACAGCAGCCATTTGTACGGCTTCAGAAGGCTGAAAACACCCGGTTTTTTTTCGGTTTTCGGTTTCTTTTCTTCAGGCATCAGGCGGGATTTATTGTTGTTGGAATGTCAGTAAGTCAAAAATAATAATGCATTGCTATGGTCGTGCATAAAATAAATTATAATTTCAGGGGCACACTAAGGCAGACGAACAACGCGTTAAAACATTTTAAGCTCATTTGTTTTACGTTGAACGTTTTACGTTTACGTTCTTCAAAGACGGTCTAAACGTACTGCGGTAACGTACGACATACAACCTACAGACCATGCCATCCAATTACAACCCGCAGGCCGAATACATCCTCGAAGACGAAAGAGTGATCCTCCGCCCTCTTAAAGAAACCGACATTGAATATTTGCTTCCTTATGCCCTGGACGAGCAGGACACCTGGCGTTACTCACAGATCAGCGCGCACGGCGAACAGGGTATGCGCGAGTATATCCGAACAGCCGTTAACGGCCGCAAAGCAGGCAACCAATACCCATTTATCGTGTTAGACAAAGCAACCGGCGAATATGCCGGCAGCACCCGCTTTTACGATATACAGCCCGAAAACCAGATGCTGCAATTGGGTTATACCTGGTATGGCAATAAATTCAGGGGCACGGGGCTGAACAAGCACTGCAAGTTTCTGCTGTTACAATTCGCTTTTGAAAAACTGGATATATACCGCGTGGAATTTCGCGCCGATGCACGCAACGAACGCAGCATCGCCGCCATGAAAAGCATCGGCTGCAAGCCAGAGGGCATTATCCGCAGCCACATGTGGCTCGACGATGGTACCCGGCGCGACTCCATCGTGCTAAGCATTCTGAAAGAAGAATGGGAACAAGGGGTTAAGGAAAGATTGAAAAACAGGCTATAGTCTCAAGTCGAAAGCATTGAGTCTAAAGTCCCTTTTTTCGACCGTAGACTTATGACTTCAACTACTGAACTTTTAGATAAAATTGTCCGTCTGTTACCGGCACGAAAGTCGAGGTGCCCTGCACTTGCACTGTACCGGAAAAAGTACCTTTAACATGGTCAGAAGCAATTTCACTAAATTGAACGGAAACCGACGTGCCGGGAATGTTTCCCTCGGCAAGGTACTGTTTACCGTCATCGCCCCTGTATACAAATACCGTTTGAATAATCTGCGTACCGCCTGCATTGACAACCTGCTGGGTGTATGTTTTATTTGTGGCAATAGCGGCAACGTCGGTTATGGTAAAAGTAGCGCCCTGCCCGAAATTATCTGGAAAATAACCGCTTAACTGGCACATGTATAATGGCTGCGCATTGGTAAACATAACCATGGGCGTCATCGTCATACTTTTCGCGGCGCCGTTGATCTTCAATTTAATATAATAGCTTCCTGCGGGCGACTGAGGCTGCGTAGTGCTTTTCTTGCACGAGCTGAATATAACGCTCAATATTGCTAAAAGAATAATGGATCTTTTCATAAAAATAGCTTTGATGCAAGTTAGCACAGTGTGCAGGGCGTATCAATCAGCATTTATTATTCGCATCAAAAGCATTTATTCTTTGCGGCGGAAGTCCATTAATTTGATTTGACGAATAATATTTCCATGCCCGTTATTAATGGTTATTGCCGACAGGTATTTAAATAATGTGCATAGGTATATGAATAGTTGTCAAAATTATTCCGAAATTTCTTCTGTTATTTGGAACCCCTTTTATTTAACACTTTTATTAAACTGGAAAAACCTGCAAAGTGGCGAGCAGATGGAACAACACATCGTTAAAGTACTAAAAACCGAATTTGTAAATCATAACGTAAAGCGCTTTGAGCTGGAAAAGCCAGCGGGTTATACCTTTGCGCCCGGCCAGGCAACCGATGTTGCAATCAATAAACCCGGACTCCAAAACGAGCTAAGGCCTTTCACTTTTACCAGCACCAACGACCAGGGTCACCTGGAATTTACGATCAAGATCTATAAATCGCACGAAGGCGTAACCGCTAAGCTGCTTGAGGTGAGTGAAGGCGACGAACTGATCATCCACGAAGTTTTTGGCGCCATACACTATAAAGGCCCCGGGCTGTTCCTTGCAGGCGGCGCAGGCCTCACTCCTTTCCTGGCTATATTCCGCGAACTAAGGCTGCGCAACCAACTTACGGGCAACACTTTATTTTTTGCGAACAGGAACGAGCGGGATGTTATGCTGCACGACGAACTTCAGCAGATGTTAGGGGAGAACTATATCGATATCCTTTCGGAACCAAGCCCTCCGCAAGCGTCGCAGTTCATAGAAATGAAAATGCTAAAGGAGGAAGTGCTGAAAGGCACCAGCCTATTCTATATATGCGGGCCGGATAAATTCATCGAGATCATGGTTGAAAACCTGATGTCGCTCGGTGTACGGAAAAGCCAGATCATTATCGAGGAATAATCCGGTTAGATGCTGCTGTAAGCATTTTATAACTGCCTGTTACTGAAGTTTAATCGGCAACCTTGAAATACATTTTTGCGTAAGAGTATTATAAAAATACTTCTAATTAAAAATGTTGCGTTCGACAAAGGCCGTATTGGTTTTTTTGGTGGCAAGTATCAGTTGGCTTTTATTCGGCGACCGACTCCTCATGCTGATCGCCGGGCCTTTGACATCCCTTGAAGGTCGGATCAGCCAACTGGCGGCTGTTTTGTTAGCCGCTGCCGCTACCTATGCCTTTTTCAAAAAAGATGAATATTCCGACGTAAACTGCGACGAACAGTATCGCCAGCTTTTCGACCTGAACCCAAATCCATTATGGATTTATAATAACTATACATTACGCATCGTGCGGGTAAATAATGCCGCGGTGGAACGGTATGGCTACAGCAGGGAAAAATTCCTGCGGATGACAATTGCAGATATACGACCTTTTGATGAACGCAAGAAACTTACGGCAAGCGTAAAAGAAAACTCTTGTGATTTTTGCCTGTCCGGACAGTGGAAACATCTTAAAGCATGCGGCGGAATTATCGATGTATCTATTGTATCGTACCCGATAGATTTTAACAATCAACCGTGCTGCTTAGTCATCGCTACCGACATTACCGACCTGCTTGAAAAGGAGCGAAAGCTCGAAAACGCTTATCAAAAAATCAAGAATTTCAATGAAACGCTACGTCAAATTGCATGGTCGAACTCGCACGAAATGCGCAAGCCGGTTTGCTCCATTATCAGCCTGGTTTCGCTGCTTAAGCATACAGACAATCCGCAGGAACGACGCCAGTATCAAAATTTGCTCGAAACTGCTGCAACCGAATTAGATGCGGTGCTGAAACAAAATGAAAAAATGACGGAAACAGAAGCCGAACCAACTGCGGAAACTGTTTAATGCTGATTAATTTAAATTCCGGTCGGCCGCTACAACTTGATAAATATCTTATTCTTTACCAGCCAGTAGCATAGCGACCACTCCAGGAACCAGGTGACCAAAGCCGATAATACGGCCAGTGTTGCCGGCGTTAATCCGGCCATACCTAAAAATCCTTTGACAAAAATGGCGACCGCCCCGTTGAACCATTGGTAACCTACGGTATTAAAGAAGTAGTAGATAAAAATCGAGTTCATGCCTACTACGGCCGCTATCCAGGCATATTTGTTGATCTTCTTCAAGTCGATAAGCCAATACAACAGCGCCAGCAGCAGCAGTACCCATCCTTCGGATGCGAAAGTGAACGAACTGGTGGCGATACGCTTGATAATGGGTGTGATATTCGTCCAGTCGAGGCCAAAACCAATAGCCAGGCAGATCACTCCGAACAGGGCAAGGTATTTTACCTTCTGAGCTTGTGTTTTCTCGGATACCAGCAGTTTACCCGCCAAACAACCCCAGATGGTATGCGCCGCGGTAGGAATAAAATTGATAGTCACCCAACCGTCGGGGTTGATACGCTCGTGGAAAACAGTATCCATATAAGCGCCGAAATTATGGTACTCCACAAAAGGCTGATCGAAACCGGGCATAAGTATCGTCCGGTATAGCACATCAGTAAGAATAAGCAGCAAAATGGAGATAATGATCTGAAATTGGTACGACCGGTTGATGATCAGGTAAGCGATCAGCGTCGTTACCGATAATTGCGTCAATACGTTCCATAATTCCCATACCAGCTTGCCGGCGTAAAAACATTGCACGGCCGTGCCCAGGATGAACAGTTCGAGACAGCGCCAAAGAACATGCGGAAAATTTTGCCCCCAGGTTATTCCTTTTTTCAGCTTATTGTGATAGGAAATGTACATACCTGTTCCGGCCATGGTCATGAAAGCCGGTTGTATCAAGTCCCACAAATGAAGGCCGTGCCAGGGATAATGTTCAAACTGATCCATGATCGAGATAAACAATCCACCTGAATGCAGATGCCTTAGCGAACTGTAAACTTCGCAGCTTTCACCGGCCAGGAAGATCATAATGAGACCGCGCATCACGTCGAGCGACAACAACCGGCCCGGTTTGTGGGGAATAATATTTTCCATTGTGAGGGTTTATAAATGGGTCAACAATAAAGGTAAGGGATTTAATCATCTGTTTCAATACTTTCAGATTTATCAGGGGTTCCAGGCTTTTATAGCTTTTACCCTTCGCGTTTATCCTTCACCTTTCGCGCTCCGCGTTACGGCCGACCAAGTTTCTTATTAATAATGCGATCGTTATAATCCTGTATAAAAGCTTTGCAATCCATCATACCGTTACTCATTTCGGCATTGGGAGTTCCCGTAAGCAGGTTATGTTGCAAGCCTTTGTCCGAAATAGCAAATATTCCATTAAACTGCTTACCGTCGAACAAATAGGTATAATTCCCTTCCATAAACTGGTAAATAGTCCCCAGCGAATTGATCACTTTCGGAACTTCGGCGGGCAAATTACTGACCAGGCTCCTGCCCCACGACCGGAAGGGTTTGTCGTAACCGATCAGATCGGCCAGCGTTGGATAAATATCCATCTGGGATGCCAGGTCTGTTCTGATGCCTTTTAAACCGTAGGCTTTATCCGGGCTGAAAAAAAGTATCGGTACCGCAAAACGGTTTACCTGTTTACTGTACTCAGGGTAATAGGTTTGGCTGGTATGATCGGCCGTGATCACAAAAATGGTATTGGCGTACCAGGGTTGTTTTTTAGCGTAATCAAAAAACCGGCGCAGGGCGTTATCCGAATACTGCACACATTTATCTATAGGCAGTGGCCCGCCGGTAAACCTGGTTTGGTACTTAGCAGGTATCCGAAAGGGATCATGCGAAGACAGCGTAAACCATGTGGCCAGGAATGGCTGCTTTTGCCCGCTCAGCGTTTTACCGACGAATTGGCCAAAAGGCTCGTCCCATATGCCCCAGATGCCGTCAAAATCAGCGTCGTTGTTGTATTCTGTTCGCCCGTAATAGTGCTGATAACCCAATATGCTGCCAAAACCTTCGAAGCCCATCGAGCCATCCGCAGCTCCATGAAAAAACGATGTACCATAGCCAAGGCTATCGCATATGGAAACGATGGACTGTATCTTTTGCCTGGCATAGGGCGACGAAGTAAACGCCGTTTGGAACGACGGGATGCCCGCCAGTATGGACGACATTGCATGTATCGATTGCCTGCCGTTGGCATAGGCATTGGTAAAGATCAGGCTGCTAGCGGAAAGTGAATCCAAAAATGGTGTGTAGGATTTGAAGCCCGGTATACCCGTATTCCGGTTCATGCTGCCCCAATATTCGCGCGCCATACTTTCGAGGATGATGATCATCACGTTGGGCCTGACGGCCGGGTCGTGCTGATATTGCTTTACCGGTTTTATATTGGCATTGATATAAGCGGCAGTAGTCCATTGTTCGAGCCTGAACTTATTGCTGTTCAGTGTCCTGATTATCGCAAAGGGCGTATTAAGCACAATGTCGCCCAAATTGGAAATAGTAACATGCTTGTACGCATCGACCATATTGATCGGCCTGGTGCTATGTTTAAAATCACCCCGGATGCCGCCTATCGTTAATGCGGTAACCAAAACAAGCGCAACCAGTGAAGATGAAAAGTAAACAGCCTGGCTGCCAATTTTTGCGGGCTGCACACGCACCAGCCTATAAAGCAGTATCCAGCAAATACTGCACAGGATGAACATTAAAATAATATACCAATAGGCCCACGAGAAATGTCCAAAAAGCGCCTTTTTGTTTTCTTCGTTGGTCAGCAGGTCGAGCGTGGCCCTTGTCGTCCGCACCTGGCTGAAACGGTAATATATGATGTCGATAAAATTAGTTGCGTAGAACAGCAGGTTGGATGCAAAGTATAGAATGACCAATCCTTTTTGGTAAAACGGCTCCATATTGATCTTCAGCGGCACTATGCTCAGCAGTATGAATAAACCGTTGATATATAGCAAGGCGGTATTATCGAACGCCAAACCATACAGGCACAGGCGCATCAAACCCAGGATGCCGACCGCTGCAAAAAGGTGAGCGTTGAAAACATAAAATAAGATCCGGGCTATGAAATAGAAAAAATAGCCTAAAAACAACCGGTATAGCAGCGCCCTGTATTCAAGCCAGCGCAAATTAACGTTCATTTTACCTCAGCTTAACGCTAAGGTAATAATTAGGAAACATGCGTGATACAGGAACAAAATTTTTACCTGCCGCAGACCGTTCTTTTGATGCGCGGATATTCAGATGCGTGGATAGAGGATTTAGAAAATGAACTTCGCAAGTTACGGTATAACCTTTTACCGTTATCCTTTTAGCTTTCACCTCTATCCTTTCACCTCAACCCGATATGGCATTAATAATATCGTACTGCGTAATGATTTCGATTTTACCGGCATCGTCTTCCGCCAAAACCGCGATATTATCTTTATTGATCATCGACGATATTTTGTCGATGGATGTATTCAGGTCGACAAACGGGAATGGCGGGGTGGTAATGGTCTGCACAGGTGAAGATTTGAGCGCCGGATTATCGAGCAGCGCATCCAGGATATCGCTTTCGGTTACTTTACCGATAACCATGCCTTTTTGCGTTACCGGTATCTGGGATATATTAAGCGATTTGATAACGTTTATAGCCTCCAGCACGCTTTTTTCGCAATCGATGGTGACGATTTCCTGCCTTTCCTTCTTTTTGACAATATCCCTGGCAGTCAGTTTTTCGTCCTTCAGGAACCCGCGTTCGCGCAGCCAGTCTTCATTATACATTTTGGCCATATAGCGCGACCCGTGATCCGGAAATACGATGACCACCACGTCGCCTTCCTTAAACCAGTGTTTAAGTTGTAGTACGCCGACGACGGCCGAACCGGTCGAATTGCCGGCAAATATGCCTTCCTTCAAAGCAATCTCGCGCGTCATCAACGCTGCGTCTTTGTCGGTCACTTTTTCAAAATGATCGATCAGGCTGAAATCGACGTTCTTCGGCAGGAAGTCCTCTCCTATACCTTCGGTGATGTAAGGATATATCTCGTTCTTATCAAAAATTCCGGTCTCCTTATATTTTTTGAATACTGAGCCATAAGTATCGATACCAATCACCTTAATATTCGGGTTCTTTTCCTTCAAATATTTGGCAATGCCTGAAATCGTTCCACCTGTGCCAACGCCTGCTACCAAATGGGTTATTTTACCTTCGGTTTGTTCCCATATTTCGGGACCGGTAGTTTCGTAATGTGCCTGTGTGTTGGAAAGATTATCATATTGATTAGGTTTCCACGAATTGGGCGTTTCGCGCTCCAGGCGTGAAGAAACAGAATAATAAGAGCGCGGATCTTCAGGGTCGACGTTGGTGGGACAAACAATTACTTCGGCGCCAAAGGCTTTTAGCGCATCAAATTTTTCCTTCGACTGTTTATCCGTGCTCGTAAAGATACATTTGTAGCCCTTGATGACCGCCGCAATGGCCAGACCCATCCCCGTATTGCCCGAAGTACCCTCGATAATAGTGCCTTCGGGTTTCAGCAGGCCGTTCTTTTCGGCATCTTCGATCATTTTGATCGCCATGCGGTCTTTGATGGAATTGCCCGGATTAAAGGTTTCCAGCTTAGCTAAAACCGTTGCAGGAATATCTTTTACGACCTTATTCAGCTTTACCATCGGTGTATTGCCTATGGTCTCGAGGATGTTGTTATACCACATAGGGCAAAGGTAGTTGATTGAGTCCGAAAGTCCGCAAAGTCCGAAAGACGGATTCAGGTTAACTTAGTCAACCTTTCGGATAGTTTTGGGGGCCAACCCAATCATTAAAACTTCAAATGCTTAACGGTGAGACCGTTGTTGATGAGTTGCTTTAATGATTCGATGCCGATGCGCAGGTGCGTTTCCACATATTGTTCGGTCACCGCGGAATCGCTTTCCGCGGTTTTTACGCCTTCGGGGATCATCGGCTGATCGGAAACCAGCAGCAAGGCGCCCGTGGGTATTTTATTGGCAAAGCCGGTAGTAAAAATGGTCGCCGTTTCCATGTCGATGGCCATCGCGCGCAATGTTTTCAGGTAGCGTTTAAATTCCTTATCGTGTTCCCACACACGGCGATTGGTGGTGTAACAAGTTCCGGTCCAATAATCGCGGCCGATGTCGCGTATGGTGGTTGAAATAGCTTTTTGCAGGGCAAATGCCGGCAGCGCGGGTACCTCGGCGGGCATATAATCGTCCGACGTACCTTCGCCCCGAATGGCCGCGATCGGCAGGATCAGGTCGCCTACGTTGTTTTTCTTTTTCAGCCCCCCGCACTTGCCCAGGAATACTACCGCTTTTGGTTTGACTGCTGTCAGCAGGTCCATTATAGTTGCAGCCACGGGGCTGCCCATGCCGAAATTGATGATGGTGATACCGTCGGCCACAACGCTTTGCATCGGCCGGTCAAGCCCGATGATCGGCGCATTATTGTGCCATATCGAAAACAATTGGAGGTACCTGGAAAAATTGGTCAGGATAATATATTCAGTAAAATCCGCAATCGGCCTGCCGGTGTACCTTGGCAGCCAGTTGGTTACGATGGCCTGCTTGCTTTTCAGCCCGGTTTTTGCCGAGACCTGCTCCATTGCGGAGGCAGTTTCGGTCGGGGTGTCTTTTTTCTCGTTCATAGGGGCCTCTCCTAAACGGCGAAGCCCTCATGAGCTCCGCTTAAATATTTTTATTTGCGAATAATCCTTTCCAAAGGAGAGGACTTTAATATGGCTTATCAGGCTCCCCCTTTAGGGGGCTGGGGGTATACAACAAACCCCGGCGTTTCACCAGGGCTTGTATACAAATGTATGTTTTCCTTTGTGTCTTTTTTGTTATGCGACCTTTAATTTTTTCAGGTCGGATTTCTCAAATTTCTCCATCGCATAATCAAGCGTTACGGTCAGACGCTTCATATCTTTCTTCGACGGAAATTCGAACATCGCGTCGATCATGATCGCCTCGCAGATCGAGCGCAGCCCGCGGGCGCCAAGCTTGAACTCCATTGCCTTATCCACGATAAAATCCAGCACATCGTCCTCGAACTCGAGCTTTACGCCTTCGTATTCGAACAGCTTCTTGTACTGCTTTAACAACGAATTTTTCGGCTCGGTAAGGATATTGTGTAAAGCGTCACGGTCCAGCGGGTTCAGGTAAGTCAGCACCGGCAAACGGCCGATCAGCTCAGGTATCAGGCCGAACGACTTCAAGTCCTGCGGGGTAATGTACTTATACAAGTTTTTCAAGTCGACCTCGGCATCGTTGTTTTTGAATTTATAACCAACGGTCTGGGTACGCAGCCTGTTGGCTATTTTCTTCTCGATACCGTCAAAAGCGCCACCGCAGATGAAGAGGATGTTATTGGTGTTCACCGTGATCATCTTCTGATCGGGGTGCTTACGGCCACCCTGCGGTGGAACGTTCACCATCGTACCTTCCAGTATTTTCAGCAAAGCCTGCTGAACGCCTTCGCCCGAAACGTCGCGCGTAATAGAAGCGTTATCGCTTTTGCGCGCTATTTTGTCGACCTCATCGATATAAACAATGCCTTTTTCCGCCGCGGCAACATCATAATCGGAAGCCTGCAGCAAGCGGGTCAGTATACTTTCCACATCTTCGCCCACATAACCGGCTTCAGTAAGCACGGTTGCATCGCAAATACAGAAAGGTACGTTTAGTATTTTGGCGAGCGTTTTGGCCAGCAGGGTTTTACCCGTGCCCGTCTCACCCACCATGATGATATTTGACTTTTCGATCTCTACTTCGTCCTTCTCAATACGCTGGCTGAGGCGTTTATAGTGATTATAGACGGCAACGGAAAGTATCTTCTTGGCATCGTCCTGACCGATGACATACTGATCAAGATGTCCCTTTATTTCAGCGGGTTTCAATAAAGCGGGAGAAGAAGGCGATGTCTTTACCTTACGGACCTTCAGCTCTTCGGCCAATATCTCGTTGGCCTGGTTTACGCACTTATCGCAAATATGCGCATCTAACCCAGCAATCAGCATGAGTGAATCCTGCTTCCCTGCCCCGCAAAACGAACATCTAATCTCTTTGCTGTTCTTATTCATTTCGATATTATCATATCAAACATAGCTAATATACGGCATAGTTACAACGAGTGCAACAATCCGTTTATTATTAATACGTTATTAGCTTAGCGCTTGTTTTGTCATTTCTTGGTTTTGCTGCCTCGAAGTATCTCGTCGACCATACCAAATTCAACGGCTTCTTCAGCTATCATCCAGTGGTCGCGGTCCGAGGCGTCCCAAACCTTCTGGTAGTCGGCGCCGCTGTGATCTGCAATGATCTGGTAAAGCTCTTGTTTCAACTTCGTGATCTCGTGGTAAGTGATCTCGATATCCGACTGCTGGCCCTGCGCCCCGCCCGACGGCTGGTGGATCATCACCCGCGAGTGTGGCAATGCGGCCCTCTTGCCTTTCGTCCCGGCGCAAAGCAGCACGGCTGCCATCGATGCGGCCATACCGGTACAAATGGTTGCTACATCGTTCGAAATAAACTGCATGGTATCATAGATACCTAAACCTGCGTAAACCGAACCGCCTGGTGAATTGATATAGATCTGGATGTCGCGCTTGCTGTCGGCCGACTGCAGGAACAAAAGCTGCGCCTGTATAATATTGGCGATATTATCATATATGGCGTCGCCTAAAAATATGATACGGTCCATCATCAGGCGCGAGAACACGTCCATCTGCGCTACGTTGAGCTGGCGTTC
Organism: Mucilaginibacter sp.; assembly: GCA_035547095.1. Taxonomy (GTDB): domain Bacteria; phylum Bacteroidota; class Bacteroidia; order Sphingobacteriales; family Sphingobacteriaceae; genus Mucilaginibacter. The sequence continues at coordinate 10,531 of DASZVE010000036.1, read as the reverse complement.
CTCGATGATATATGGGGTCATACCGGTGGGGGCAATGCCCATTGGAAAGTTTGCACTTTCCACATTACCGATAAATTTATCTACGTGCATGCCGCCGATGCGGTGGTGCTTTACAGCGTATTTTCTGAATTCGTTCTTGTCGATATTCATTGTTTTTCTCTTTCTTTTTAAATCGTGCTAAATATAGTTTATAGTTGAATATTATCACTCAACTAAAGTTTGCTGAACGTAAAATTACAAGGCAGGTGGTAAACAACAAAGCAACCCGTTTTGAGTTGCTTTTGGTGTCTCTATAAAATCATCATAGCGAGCGTAGCGCGGCTATCTCTGCACATACAGATAGATGTGCTGTTTGAATGTCCTATGCAGAGATGGCTTCGTTCCTCGCCATGACGGTTCGCCCGGGGGGCGCGGGTCATTTCTCCAGTTCCGCGAACTTCTTGGAAGTGATGTCTTGCTGGTCCAGCGTTACCACGCTTTTCAGGAATTCCAAAACCTTTACCGCTTTTACTTCCTCGAATATCTTGTTCGCCTGCTCCTTGTTTTGCAGGAACTGCACGGCATACTGCGCCAGTTGTTCTTCGCTCAGAGGCTGCGGGCTGTACATGCGGAACTGCGCGTCCAAACGTGCTTTAGCGGTTTGGAAAACATCCTCGTATTTGATCTCGATCTTGTTGTCCTTAATGATCTTGTTCTCGAGCAAAGTCCACTTCAGGTTTTTTGCAAAATCGTCGTAGCCGCCGGTTAGTTCGTCATCGCTCAGGTTTTCGTTGGTAGCTTTCAGCCAGCGTTTCAGGAAATCGTCGGGCAGGTTAAAAGTCGCTTTGTCTAAGGCCAGCTTGTACAGGTCGTTCTGTAGTTTGCGCTCCGAATCCTGTGTGTACATAGCTTCGATCTCTTTGGTCACCTCAGCTTTGAACTCGTCTTCGCTGGTTACCTTACCTTCACCAAATAATTTATCAAAGAACTCCTGGTTCAGATCGCTTTCCTCCAGGCGGTTCACATTTTTTACCGTCAGGCGGAATTTTGATTTAACATCGGCCGCCAGGTCCTCGTCTATTTTCAAAATAGCCGCAACGCGGGCAGCATCGTTATTATATGCTTTCTGAATGTCCAAAACCACTTCGTCGCCTTTTTTCAAGCTGATGAGCGATTTCTTTATCTTCTCATCCTGCACCTGGTCCAAACGAACCGAAGTAGTATTGCTGATACCATCCTCAAAAACAGAACCATCGGGCGAAAGCTGCACCAATTCGGCATAAAGCACGTCGTCGTCTGCCGATACGTCAGGGTTTGTCATTTTGCCATAAGCCCTGCGCAGGTTTTTGATACGCTCGTCCAGCACTTCCTGTTCAGGCTTGATCACATATTGCGTTACTTTATCCTTCGATGAAAAATCGATATCAAAAGCCGGCGCTAAACCCACTTCATAATTGAATTCGAAGTTATCGGCAAAATCCCAGTTATATTCTTTGGTATCGTCGGCCTTTGGCAGCGGCTGGCCCAATACTTCCATCTGCTGCTCGTTGATATAATTGTTCAGCGTATCCGACAACAGGTTGTTCACTTCATCGACCAGGATGCTTTTGCCATACATCTTTTTAATATGCGACGGCGGTACCATACCAGGACGGAAACCCGGAATTTTTGCTTTTTTAGCGTGGTCCTTTATCGCTTTATCAACCCTCGGCTGGTAATCTTCGGGTTTGATGTTGATGGTTACAACGGCGCTCAGATCGCCGGTCTTTTCCTGTGAAATGTTCATCGTACTTAATGTGAGATTTTAATGTTTTCCTCTAATTAGCAGGCTCACGTAAACAATCGCCGCCGATTTTGGAGGGGCAAAGGTACGAAGATTTTTTGATAGTCCGAAAGTCGGGAAGACGGAAAGTCCGAAAGATTAACACCTTGGATTCGGAGTTATACCAGTTCAGCACCAAATAAATGCGGTACTTTGCCGGATAGTGCGCCGTGGCCACAGCAGAATAACATTCGGCCGTCAATTCTGCGTTTTGCCAAGCGTAAATTTAACCACCCTGTTCTTTACCGGCTTCACCGTGCGCAAATAGGCATAAATAGCGCTAAGGTCCTGGTCGGTCATGCCGGCGTAAACGTACCAGGGCATAATGGTCTGGAAGTCGGCCGGACCGATCTTAGCGGCTTTTGAGGGGTCTTTGAACGCATGGAAACGCGCCAGAAACATATCTTTCGTCCAGTTTCCGATGCCGGTTTCCTTATCCGGTGTAATATTCGCCGTACGAACGGTACGATCGTTCGGCATGCCGAATGCCCTGCCGCCGGCGAAATCCATACCGGGGATCAGCTCGCCCTTGTTATCCTGCGTGTGGCAAAACTTACAGGCCGCTATCTGTACCAGGTATCCGCCGTATTTTACGGTATCCTTCGGATCGGGCCGGGTACCGAACGTTGCCTTCTCCGGCATGGTGTGAACCAGGATATTCAATGGAAAATCGAGCTCAGCTTTAGGGTAATTCGCGTCGATGGGTTTCAGCGAACGGATATAAGCGATGATGTCATAAGCGTCCTGCCGGTCCATTTTGGAGAAATACGGCCAGGGCATCATCGGAAATATAGGCGATCCGTCCTTTTTTACGCCTTCGGTAAACGCGCGCAGCAGTTCGCCGTCGGTCCAGTCCTTCAGTTTGGCAGGAGTAATATCCGGCACAACGACATGGCCTGGAAAACCGACTGACTGGTCGAAAACTTCGCCGCCCCCACCGAGCCGCGTGGTATCTATCGGCCCGGCAAAGCGGTCCCATATACGCGGCGAATGGCAATCGGTGCAGGGCACTACATGCTGAACCAAGTATTTGCCGCGGGCGACATGTTCGGCCGATTTGTCAACATTAATAGTCTCGGCTTTGCCGACGTTTGGCAGTGCGGTTACCACATAAGTGATGACGCCGCCAACGATTACAATAATAATAACAATGATCCAGGCGAACCATTTAAGAAACTTTTTCATCGGACAGGTTAGTAATTGGTGTGGCTAATATAGTATTTATGCTAATTGCCGTCAACAAGAGTTTAATTAACCTGTGGTTATATCGTTACGTAATTGTTTCAGACAGGCATTCAATTGTCCAAACCCGGATTCAATTCACATGCGTAAGCGTACCGGCGCCTAATTTCGAGCTGTTTACATTAGCCGGGTTACCTTTGTATTTAACGTCCGACGAGCCGGTGGTATTCACATCCAGGTCGTTCAGCACATTGATCTCGCATTCGCTGGCGCCGGTGGTGTGGATATCATATTTACCAACCACAAAATCGAAGGCATGAACCTTTCCCGCCCCTGTCAATTCCAAACGGTGTGATGTTGCCTGTCCTTTGAGGTCGATCTCGCTTGAGCCCGATCCTTCGGTGGTCACGTTAGCCGCTGTAAGGTCCAGGTCGACTTTGCTGGCTCCGCTCAAACCGATCCTGAGATCGCCGGTATTCAGTTTGCCATCCGAAACAAAGGTGATAGCCCCCGAACCTTTCAGCGCTTCCAACCTTTTTATGCCGACATTCAATATCATCTCGCCGCTGCCGCAAACAGGCTTCCGGATATAAACATGCAGCCGGTCGCCGTCATTGTCGATATGGATATATTTCATCAGGTTATCGTCGGCGGTAACGCTCAGGTTCAGGCTGCTGTCCTGCTTCAGGTTCACCCTAAAGCCCCCGGAAACTTCGAGCCGTGTAAAGTCGCCGACTTTATGGTTTTCGGTAATGTTATTGCCGGAGCCCTTGATGCAGCCGAAACGGCAGGACGATAACAGGCTGAGCGACGCAGCCGCCGAAAATAATATGATAAAGGATAATAGCTTTTTCATGGTTTGGTTTTTTGGTTGATTGGACAACTGAAAGTGAGTGATGGTTACATCAAATATAGAAAAAACGTTGGGTCAGAACCAAGAGCCAAGAATCAAGAGCGAGGATCTTTTTTACCCTCAAAGATCAGCGCAATCATATAATCAGGCTCATCAACGGTTCAGACAAAAAAAAAGAGCCGCCTTCGGGCGGCTCAACGATGATCAAAGATATAATATATGATAGAGTTTTAATTTGCTTTTACAGTCCTGCGAATTCACCTGCGGGTTTCTCTGCCGAAACTACACCGTCAACGGTGCGAACCATGTGACCGGCGGCGAACTCCGTGCTGTTTACGGTAGCGCCCTGGTTGTATTTCAGGCTGCATTCGCTAACGTTGCCGGCAAGGTCGGCTTTGGCGCGGTCATTCACCGTAATGTTTGCGCTGAAGGCGTCAAAGTCGAACTTTGCGTAAGCGTTGTTGTTCAAAGTAACCGTCAAGTCGATGCCCGAAAGCTTACCGAACGACCTTACTTCGGCATTGTCGTAAGCGTTGATGGAGCGGAGGTCGGCTGCCTTTACCCAAACGACCAGTTTCTTGCCCGAGTAAGACGAGATGCGCAGTACGCCGTTCCGGCTTTGCACTACGGCATCTTCGGCGTAGTAGCGGTTGTAAACCTTTACCTGGTCGGTCTCGTCGTTCGATACATACAGTTCAACGTTGCCGTAAACTTCTATTTTGCTGATGCGGCTTACGTCGGTCAATACTGTTGCGACTTCTTTATCGTTTTTGGCGTTGTTAACATCTGCCAATGCTGCGCTTCCTATACCAAGAACTATTGCTGCGATAGTTGCGATGGTGAATATTTTAGTTTTCATATTATTTAAATTTTAATGTTGTTGTCTTATTGTTCTAAATACACTCATAAGACGTTTGCAGCGGAAAACCGTTACAGCGAAAAGGCGCTTATTAGGCTTACAGTGGCGTTTTCTCGGTGAAATGCGGGATGGTGTCGGTGAAATTTCCGGAGGGTGAAAATGGCGGCGCCTGGAGGAGCCGGCCACAGGTTATATTAACCTTTCAGCAATAATTTCAAAACTTTTGATACTTAACAGATTTTTTTGAAAGGCCGGTAAACTATTCACCTTTTCGCCTTATATTAGCTTAATTCCCAATTAATCTTCGCTATTGAACTCGCCCGGGCACAATTCCGGGACAAGGCTATCTATTTCTTATTAGTTACCTTAAAACCAAACTTATCTATGAAACAACGACTTTACTCCTCTTCTTCGCCGTCTTGTGTCATTTTAAGAACTACTTTTTTAGTATTTCTGCTGCTGGCTACGCGGCTTTTAGCAACGGCTCAGCAAACGGTAACCGTAAAAGGCACCGTGACCGATGCCAAAACCGGCGAGACCATACCTGGCGTAAGCGTTAATGCTCCGGGCGCCGTTACCGGCGTCTCGACGGATCTGAAAGGCAATTACACCATCAGCGTTCCGCCTAATTCGACGCTCAAATTCAGCTACATCGGTTACGACACGCAGAACGTTCCGCTAAATAACCAAACGGTTATCAATGTTAAGCTGCAGGTTTCATCATCCGAGCTGAAGGAAGTGGTGGTTACAGCGCTGGGCATATCCAAAGAGCGCCGCGCCATAGGCTACTCGGTAACCGAAGTAAAAGGCTCCACACTGACCGAAGCGCGCGAAAATACCTTTGTGAACGGCCTGGAAGGCAAGGTAGCGGGCGTTAACGTAAGCAGTGTGAACGCCGGGCCGAACAGCGCATCCAACGTGGTGATACGCGGCATTACTTCCATGACGGGCAACAACCAGCCCCTGTATGTGGTAAATGGCATCCCGCTGGTAAACAATAACTATGCAACCACCGATGTGAATACCGGCTACGGCGGCAAGGACGGCGGCGACGGCATCGGCGACATTAACCCTGACGATATTGAAACCATATCGGTATTGAAAGGCGCGGCAGCTACCGCGCTGTACGGCTACCGCGGCGCCAACGGCGTTATCCTCATCACCACTAAAAAAGGCAAGGCCGGCGAAGGATTGGGCGTCGAGATCAATTCCAACTTCGTGGGCCAGCATGTGATCGATGAGACGGATTTCCAGACCGTATACGGCCAGGGCAATAACGGCGCCAAGCCGATAAACGCGGCGGACGCGCTAGGCTCGATGGAGTCGAGCTGGGGCGCTAAGATGGACGGCTCGGAAGTTTACCAGTTCGACGGCGTAAAAAGGCCCTACCGGGAGGCTGCCAAAGGCAACCTTGCACGTTTTTATACCGATGGGGCGGAATACACCAACACGGTGTCGTTCAGTAAGGGTTTTAGCGACGGCAGCGCCACCCGCTTCTCGGCCAGCGACCTGCAGGACAACAGCTATGTGCCTAACGCAGGTCTTCAGCGTCTTACCTTCACACAAAACACTAACCTGAAATTAGATAAACGACTGACGCTGGACCTTTCGTCGGAATACGTGTCGGAGTATACCAAAAATGCGCCCAACGTAGCCGATGCCGTGGGCAACCTGAACTGGGGCCCAATGTTCGTGCCGCCGAATATCAATATCACTACCCTGGCAGGGCCCAATCACAACGGCACACAAGCCAACGGCAACGAGCTGAACCCGTTTGGCGACGTGTATACCACCAACCCCTATTTCGCGGCTTATGAGTTCCAGGGCGCTATTCACCGCAACCGTTTCATCGGCTCGGCAAACCTCAAATACACCTTTGACGACGGTTACTTCATCGGCTTTCAGGTAGCCGATGACTACGTAAATGACCGGAACACCAATATCGAGCCGATAGGCACGGGCTACCTCGTCGACCAGGGCATCAACGGCGATATGTCCGAACAGAATGTAAAACAAAGCGAACTGAACCTCGACCTGACCACCGGCCGTAAATTCAACATCAGCAAGGATTTTACCGCCAATATTTTGCTGGGCGCCAACTACCGCAAGTCGCAGCAGGAATATGTTACCGCTTCGGGCCAGAACTTTGCGACGCCGTTCCTGTATAACATCGGCAACCTCGAAAACTTGACAGAAAGTTACGGTCTGAACCACGAAGAGTATAATTCCCTGTACGCCAGCGCGGACCTGGGTTATAAAAACTTTTTGTACCTGACCATTACCGGCCGCAGCGACTGGTATTCGACGCTGGCCCCGGGCAAGATCAATTATACGTATCCATCGGTCAGCGGTTCGTTCGTATTCTCCGAGCTGCTGCACATCCCCGCGATGGACATGGGCAAATTACGGCTCAGCTATGCCGACGTGGGCGGCGAGGCGGAGGGGCCTTACCAAACGCTGCAAGGCTATGCTATCCAGGGCACGCTTACCGTTCCGGCCGGGACCTTCCCGGTGGGCGTGGCCGGCAGTACCACGGTTCCGAACCCCTTGCTGAGGCCATCGTCGAGGCGGGAGTTCGAGGCAGGCACTGAAATGGACTTTTTCAAGAACAGGCTACGCCTCGACCTGGCGGTCTACCAGAAGAACGTGATAGACGATATCGTGCCAGTAACCATCGACTACACGTCGGGCTACAACTCGGCCCTGCTGAACGTGGGCAACCTGCGCTATAACGGCGTCGAGCTGGCTTTGGGCGGTACGCCTTTCAAATACGACAAGTTTAGCTGGGACATCGATTTTAACGGTTCGTACACGGCCGGCAAAGTACTTGCCCTCGGTGGTCAGCCCTACATTACGCTGGGCTCGGCCACGCCCGACTGGGGTTCTATCGCCTATATACAGCAGATCGTGGGCAAGGCGCCTTTGCAGATCATCGCCCAATCGGCGGCGCGCGACGCCAGCGGCCACGTCATCCTCGACCCTACGACCGGCGCGCCCGATCCGTCGGTATCCGTACCCAAAGATTACGGCACGGCCATCAGTCCCTGGGCGGCGGGCATCAACAACACTTTCCGCTACGGTCATTTTAACGTTTCGTTCCTTATCGATGGCAAGTTTGGCGGTAAGATATTCTCCAACAGCAATTTCGTGGCGTACGAACAAGGCCTTTCGAAGGCAACGCTACCCGGCAGGGACAAGCTATACGGCACCGACCAGGTTTACCCGGCAACCTATTACGGCAACTGGGCCAACGCCGACCAGGGTATGTTCGTGTACGACGCCAGCTTTATCAAATTCAGGCAGATCATCGTCGGGTACGACGTCCCCGGAACCTTCTTCCACAATAAGATACGCGGCCTCCGCATCAGCTTCGTCACCCGTAACGTGTTTACTATCATGAAGCATATCCCGAACGTAGACCCTGAAGCCAGCTATTCTGCCTCGATCTATTCACAGGGCCTGGAATCGGCCGAAGTGCCCTACTCAAGAACTTATGGTTTGAACCTCAATATAAAATTGTAAGACGATGGAAAACCTGAAAAAATTAACATCTATGAAATTCAGATCGATCTGTTATATCGCAGCCGCCATTTTGTTAATGGCCTGGGCTTCCTGTAAAAAAGACCTGACCAACGCCAATATCGACCCGACAAAAAGCCCTGCTTCCAGCTATAATCCCAATTTTTTGCTTACCGAAGTGCAGTTGATGTATACCGGCAGCACGGATTTCGGCGCCGAAAACTGGTACGACGAATGGGGTGAAATAGCCGAGTTCATTCAGCATACTGCATCAACCAATACCGCTTTTTATTCGGGTGATAAATACCTGAACAACGTGGGCGGTTTCGGCGTGTATTTCGACCATTCGTACATCTACCAGGTGCAACCGGTGGTAGAGCTGTACCAACTGACGCTGAACAAGCCGCAATACCGCAACCTGCACCAGATAGCGCGGCTGATGAAGGCCCTGGTGTTCGAGCGGATAACCGACCTTTACGGCGATATCCCCTACTCGCAGGCCGGCCTGGGTTATTACAGTCACATTTTTACCCCGGCATACGACAAGCAGCAGGATATCTATACCGACCTGATCAAAGAAGTTAGGCAGGCCACCGACAGCCTTAACGACAACTACGATAAGCCCACGGGCGACGTGTTCTACTCGGCCGACCCGGGCACGCAGATCGAACGCTGGAAACGTTTCGGCAATACGTTGTTGCTGCGCATGGGCATGAGGCTGACCAAGGTGGACCCGACTACGGCCCAGAGTATTGTAACCAGCGTGCTGGGCAAAACCATGCAAAGCAACGACGACAACGCCATTGTGCAGCACCAGGCGGGCAATAACGTAACTCAAAACCGCGATGCATGGGCCATCTTCGGGCAGGATAGCACCGACGTAAAATTGTGCAGTACTTACATTAATTTCCTAAAGGACAATAACGACCCGCGGCTGCCCGTCATCGCCTGGATATATTGGCAGGACGCCGACGGCAACGTGCAAACGGACGACGACCCCAACGACCAGGTGGGCATGCCGCCGGGCTATATCGTTGGTGGCACCAATACCGCTATCGATATTACCAAAACGCCCACCTACCCGCAGTCGCTGGGCATTTACGGCTATTCGCGCTTTAACGACGGCGTGCTGAACAATAGCGCACCTAACCTGGTGCTCACCTATGCCGAGTCGGAGTTCCTGTTGGCCGACGCCAACAAACGCTGGGGGATCGGCACCAGCGCGGCCGCGCATTACGACAACGGCGTTACGGCGGCCTTTACGCAGTTACAGGCCTATGGCGCCGGCATCAGCGAAGCCGACGCGGCGGATTACCTTACCGCGCACCCCTATAAAGATTCGGATGGGCTGAACATGATCAACACCCAGTTTTGGGCCAGCACCATCTTTAACGAATACGAAGCCTGGAGCAACTGGCGCCGCACCAGCAACGCCGCCAACCCCAACGGCTACCCGGCGCTTACGCCCACACATTACCCCGGCAACGTCACCAACGGCACCATACCCCGCCGCCTGGCTTACCCGCCGAGCGAAAAAGTATCCAACCCCGCCAACTATAACGCCGCCGTCGCCCGCCTCCAGGGCGGCGATCATATTACCAGTCGCGTTTGGTGGGATACGCAGTGAGGAGCGCTGGAGGTCGGAGGTCAGACGTCGGAGGTCAGAACGTGAGGGTTAAAGACCAACGATTTTAAGATAACCCTGCTTGCCGGAATGGCAGGCGGGGTTTTTTGTTTGAACACGATTTTTAAGATTTGTTTGATTACCATGATCGCACTACCTCCCTCCTGCGTCATTGCAATGACGGGTTGGTTTATTTAAAAAAAAACGTCATTGCGAGGGGCCAAGCGGGAAGTGCAGGGCCGCGACGAAGCAATCTCGTCAATTGTACCCGATTTGTCGTCCCCGCAGGGTCTCTCGCAGAGGACCCTGCGGCGGTGAAATATGAAATTTGTCTTTTAATCCGCCTGCCTGCGGATCAGCAAAAGGTAAACGATGAAGATACCGACTTATACGTCATGAATGTAATGAAATCATTACTAAAAGTTGATTTACAAACACTCATCTTTATAGTAAAATAACAAACTTAAGCCATGAAAAATTATCTTTTTTTGTTTTTAGGCCTGTGCCTCGTCTTATCATCGTGCGCTTCAATTACCTATTTTGGCGACAGGATGCCCCCCACAAACGCAGTCGACATTTATTATTCGGACCATGATGTTAAGAAAGATTACACCGTGATAGGGCATTTAAACCTGGTTAATGAAATGCAGGTCGACCAGGAACACGTTAAAGCCAAACTGGCCGCCTACGCTA
>DASZVE010000035.1:0-15813 GCA_035547095.1 Mucilaginibacter sp. | reverse complement strand
ATCATCGGTGGTGAGCCGGACGCAGACGAAACAGGAACATGGTCATATGATAAATCCAAAGGAGCAATTTCTATGTCAACAAAGGGGAAAAGCCATAAGGAAATTATATTCCTAACCAAAGATCAATTCGCCACTTTTGCTGACGATCCGGTCTCAGATCCTAATCACCCGAATAGGGTATCATTAAAAGCTAAAGTTTATTTCAAGGTTAAACAGCTGAAATAGATAACTGTATTTCTGGCTAAATATTTGTGCCAGTTAGCCTGCATTTACCTCCAGGAGCATGTTAACCGTTTATTACAAGATTTGGGCCGACGCTATCCGGTTTACGCGATCAAGCAAGACAGAGTCGGCAAACTGGAAATTGTTTACTATTATACCTATATCGTTGCTTATGGGCGTTAACCTGGCTACGTTGCTGCTCTGGATCAGGGCATTTAGCCACGGAAAATTCGTGGTCGTATTGCCAGTGAGCGTTTTTCGCCTTAATCCAATTAACACTTTTATATCTTTACTACTTACCTTCTTTATTCCTTTCCTGATCCTGAATTATCTTTTAATATTTAATGGCGACCGCTATAATATGTTGCTGAAAACATACAGCGCCGACCGTAACGGGAGACGGTATTTTTGGTATGCCGCGTTGTCGATCGGCATATTGGTTGTGCCCTATGTTCTGAAAGTGATATTTTGAAATATTCAGCGGCGGGCTTGTAACAAACGGCGGTGTAGCTTAGTCATACTTCGAAATTAATTTTACCCGATGGCGGTTAAAACCTCGCTGAAAGAAAACATCTCGATTGCTTTATCGTCTATTGCCGGTAACAGGCTGCGCGCATCGCTTACTTCGCTCATCATCGCTATCGGCATCATGGCGCTCGTGGGTATTTTGACCGCAATTGACGGTATAAAGCAGAATGTGAACGACGCTTTTTCGAGCCTGGGGGCCAACTCCTTTACCTTACAAAACACTAACGACGGTTTGAACTTCGGCAACGGCGGGCATCGTAAAGTTTATCCACCGATCACCTACGAACAAGCCGAGCGCTTTAAACAGGAATTTAACATGCCGGTTGTAGTTGCGGTGAACCTTAACCTGACGGGTACCGCCGTAATCAAACGCGGCGACCAAAAAACCAACCCGAACATCGAACTGATTGGGTCGGATGAAAACTACATGCTTACCGGCGGACGTAAACTCGCCTACGGGCGCAACTTTTCCTCATCCGAATTGCAGCACGCGGCCAACGTGGTGATCATCGGGGACGAAATCAGAAAAAAGCTTTTTAAAAGTGAGGACCCCATTAACAAGGCGATTTATATCGGCAAGAACAGGTTTCTTATCGTAGGCTCATTTGTGGCGAAGGGAAGCAGCTCGGGTTTTGGCAGCGGCGACAAATTTTGCCTGATACCGGTTTCGGCCGCCAAGCAGATCGATACCACATCCAAGCCTTCGTTTACCGTAACCGTAAAGGCGGCCAGCCCTGAAGCTTTGGATGCTACCGTCGGCGAAGCGACATCGGTATTCAGGAATGTGCGCGACCTCAATATTCACCAGGATAATAATTTTGAAATTTCGCGCAGCGATGCCATACAGCAGCAATTATCGGGACAGTTAGCCGGTATGACGATCGGCGGATTCGCTATCGGTATCATCACCCTGCTTGGCGCTGCCATCGGCCTGATGAATATTATGCTGGTGTCGGTTACCGAGCGCACACGCGAGATCGGCGTGCGTAAAGCCATAGGCGCTACCCGGTCGATTATCCGCAAGCAGTTCCTGATCGAGGCTATTGTCATTTGTTTGATCGGCGGCGCCGGTGGCATTATACTCGGTATCGCTGCCGGTAACCTGATAGCGGTGCCTATCAGCGGATCGTTCACTATTCCCTGGTTCTGGTTGTTTGCAGCTGTGATCCTATGTACTATGATCGGCCTGGTTTCGGGATTCTACCCGGCTAATAAAGCTTCGCGGCTTGATCCCGTGGAGGCGTTGAGGTACGAATAATTAAATTTTCGCTGAGCCGCAAACCATTGCGTCTCTATTCTTCCTTCGGCTTTATATTCTTCATGTTAGACCGTGGCTTGTAAGCCGGTTTGGGAGCACTCTCTCCCGCAGGTTTGTCCTCCGCAGGCGGTTCGGTTTTCGGTTCTTCCTTTTGTTCTGGCAATGACTCAGCAGGTTTTGTAACTCCTGCTTTAAATCTCGGGGTAAAACCAGGTTTTGCGGCAGTCGGTTTGGGTTGAGATTCCGGCTTGGGTTCTTCTTTTGGTTCAGAAGCAGGCTCCGCCGGCTTTGTAACGCCGGCTTTAAATCTGGGTGTAAAGCCCGGTTTTGACGGTGTGGGACTAACCGGAGCTTCTGCAGGCTTATTCGACTCCAATGCCGGAGTATCTTCTTTTAATTCAGCGGGCCTGGTCATCCCGGCTTTAAAGCGTCGCCTGAAACCGGCATTCGGAGCGGGCAATGCAGTTTCGGATAAAGTGTCGGTAATGGTTTGTTCGGCTAGCTTATTTTCAATAACCACCTTTTCCTCTTTTACTTCAGGCGCCAGGTGATACTGTAGTCGTAACTTATTGAACCAGTATTTTTTGGTATGGTCGAAGCTTTTCTCGCCCATCTGTTCGTAATGGGTTTTAAATTCAGCAAAAAGCGCAGGTTCGGCTTTTCCCAAAGCCGCCAGGTCTATTTTCTTTTTCCTGAAAAATTCTTCGAAGGTCATGTATTTAGATTTGAGATGTGAGATATGAGATGTGAGACAGTTATCGTCCCTTTTATCTCAAATCTCACATCTAATATCTCATATCTATAGATTAACGTCTAAATTAAGTCGGTTAAAATGGATGCCTTTATCCGTTTGCGTCCAGTCTTCGCGTTCTTCTTCTGTGGCGTTCATCAGCTGCGGGAAAAACTCCAGCGGAAAGACCTGCGGCTTGGCGCCTTCTTCCTTTTCTATCAACAGCAAACCCGGGCTAAAGGATACTTTAGCTTTTTTCTGCTGTTTACGGGAGGTGAAAAGTGGCATAACTAATTAATTGTCATTCTGAGCGTAGCGAAGAATCTATCACGGGTATATGATTTAAACTGCGTCATGAAAGTAATCCTCAATAGATGCTTCACTATCGTTCAGCATGACAAATCCTTTAAATCCGAAATCGAACATCCGAAATCCGAAATCATTCCGCCATATTATGATATACTGCCTGCACGTCATCATCTTCTTCGAGCTTGTCGATCAGCTTCATTACGTCGGCGGCCTGCTCCTCGTTTACTTCATGGAAAGATTGCGGTATCCGCTCTAATTTAGCTGATTTGACCTCGATGCCGGCTTCTTCCAACGCTTTCTGCATCTTGCCGAAATCCTCGAAAGCGGTGTGAATTACCGCCAGGTCGTTGCCATTCTCGTCAGCTTCCACAAACAAGTCCTCCAAACCCGCGTCGATCAGTTCCAGTTCCAACTCTTCCAGGTCGCGGTCGCCGGGCTCAAAAGTAAATACCGATTTGCGTGTGAAAATAAAATCCAGCGAGCCGGTTTTGCCCAGGGTGCCGCCTGTTTTGGTAAAATAGCTGCGCACATTCGCCACGGTACGATTGATATTATCGGTAGCAGTTTCAACCAGTATAGCAACGCCATGCGGCGCATATCCTTCGTAAACTACTTCTTCATAATCTTTCTCGTCACGGCTTGTTGCGCGTTTTATGGCCGCCTCCACGCGGTCTTTAGGCATGTTTACCGCTTTGGCATTCTGTACAGCCGTACGCAGGCGCGAATTGGTGTTTACATCACCGCCGCCGGCTTTCACCGCCATCACAATTTCCTTACCCAAACGGGTAAATTGCACGGCCATTTTCGACCAGCGCTTCAGTTTTCTTTCTTTACGGAACTCAAATGCTCTTCCCATGATATGAGTGAATAGTCAATAGTGAATGGTCAATAGGCTACCGGCCATTGCGCTAAGGTGCAAAAATAAGCATAAAGCTGAAAGGAGAAAGCAGAAAGGTTATTGTATCTCAGTTCGAATTTAGATGTTTGTAGCTGGTGTTACCAACCGATATAATAAAGTATTATCATCTAATCCTAATTCCTTTTGACTTTAAATGATCCAAAATTTCGTTCAATTTATTCCTTTGATCTTTGGATTCAATTACGAAACGGAATAAATATCTTTTATTAGAATTATCCACGATCTCTATATGGTTACCGCTTCCGTCACTTGTTCGTGCTCCTCTATAATCGTTGGCGCTAATTTCGATTTCTTTTATGTCGCTTAGTGGTATATCCAATGAATCAATTCCTATTGCGTTGGTTGAGATCGATATCTCGCCATCTTTTCTATACATTTTCACAAGATTAGTTCCGGTAAGGATGAGATTGACGAACGTTGTTAGTAAACCAAAAGCGAGTAGGGCAATGAACAGGGTATAATATGCATGGGGTATTTGTATATCCTCAATTTTACCTAACACAAGTCCGCCAATCGTTAATAGACTTATTATTTGTAAAATATAGTATAGCTTAGTCTTTCTTTTATAAGTATCAAATACCTCGGTTATTTCGTCGTTATTCATATATTGGAAGTCCATTATCTAAAACTTCAAGCCACCGTTTAGGTAACTTGAAATTATGAATAAATTCCTACAAACAATTTAATCTTTCGGACTTACGCGGTCTGGATAGTTATCGGGATTCGAACTTTCTGACTCCCTACGCCATCTTGCTTAGGTTCACCAGCATATCCTCCACCATCTTCGGCAGATCGTATTCCAGCTTCCAGCCCCAATCTTTTTGGGCGTAGCTGTCGTCGATGGATTTAGGCCAGCTATCGGCAATAGCCTGGCGCGGATCACCGTTGGCGTAGCTGATCTCAAATTCGGGCATCGCCTTTTTTATTTCATCTGCTATCTGCGCGGGGGTAAAGCTGATACCTGCGAGGTTATAGGATGAGCGGATGGTCAGCTTTTCAGCCGGAGCTTCCATCAAGGTAATAGTCGCACGGATAGCATCGTCCATATACATCATCGGCAAAGCCGTGTTCGCGGAAAGGAAACATTCGTACTTGCCATTCTTTAAAGCCTCGTGGAAAATATGCACCGCATAGTCGGTCGTTCCGCCGCCCGGGTTGGCACGCCAGCCGATGAGGCCGGGGTATCGGATGCTTCGTACATCCAAACCGTATTTGGTAAAATAGTATTCGCACCAGCGTTCGCCGGCAAGTTTGCTGAAACCATAAACCGTGTTCGGGTCCATCACACAATACTGCGGGGTGTCATATTGCGGCGAATGCGGTCCGAAAACAGCGATCGAGCTTGGCCAGAAAACTTTCTTTACCTTAAACTCTACCGCGAAATCCAACACATGCAGCAGCCCGGTCATGTTCAGGTCCCAGGCCATCTTGGGCTTTTGTTCACCTACGGCCGATAGAATAGCTGCCAGCAGATAAACCTGCGTAGGCCGGTGCTTATTAAAAATGTGATGGAGGTTATCGTGATCCAATACATTTGCGATCTCGAACGGGCCGGTGTGCCGTATAGCGTAAGTGGGACTTTTGATGTCGGATGCGATGACGTTGTCGGCACCGTAAATATTGCGTAAAGCGCTCACCAGTTCTGTCCCTATCTGGCCGTTGGCGCCTAAAACTAATATCTTTTCGGTCATGAAGTTCAGTTGATGCAAAGTTAGATTTTTTTGCCCGAACAGTTGCGGCCTTTACATACGAATTTGAAGAAATTGAAAAACCGCTATGCGTTTTTTACAAATCGTCAAATTATGTGTCGCTTTTCCGTCAATAAATTAACATTCAGACAATTCAAGCAGCCCAGGGCCTTACAAACCACGAAAAATTCGGATATTTGCTTTCCAATTAATATTTATCGTTAACAATTTAAAAAATAATGAAAGTCGCAGTAGTAGGTGCCACGGGATTGGTGGGCACTAAAATGTTGCAGGTTCTGGCAGAACGCAACTTCCCCGTAACAGAATTGATCCCCGTAGCTTCGGAAAAGAGTGTTGGTAAAGAAGTAACATTCAAGGGTAAGCAGTATAAGGTGGTTTCTGTAGAGGATGCGATAAAACAGAAGCCCGACCTGGCCTTGTTTTCGGCCGGCGGGAGCACTTCACTGGCACAAGCGCCGCTGTTTGCGGAGGCGGGCACAACCGTTGTTGACAATTCATCGGCATGGCGTATGGACCCGACCAAAAAGCTTGTGGTGCCGGAAGTGAACGCCAACGTTTTGACAGCCGAAGACAAGATCATAGCAAACCCCAATTGCAGCACGATACAAATGGTAGTGGCGCTGAAGCCGCTGCATGATAAATACAAGATCAAACGTGTCGTGGTTTCCACTTACCAGTCGGTAACAGGTACGGGCGTAAAGGCGGTTGACCAACTGTTCAACGAGCGTAAAGGCATCAATGATGGCCCGCGTGCATACACTTACCCCATCGACCTGAACGTGATCCCGCATATCGACGTTTTCCTGGATAACGGTTACACCAAGGAAGAAATGAAGATGGTGAACGAAACCCGCAAGATCATGGGCGACGACAGCATCCGCGTTACGGCCACCACGGTGCGTATCCCGGTTATCGGCGGTCACTCGGAGTCGGTGAACATCGAGTTTGAAAAGGATTTCGATTTGAATGAAGTAAAAGACATCCTTTCAAAAGCACCCGGCGTAGTTGTGGTTGACGATGTAGCCAACCTGAAATACCCGATGCCGCTTGACGCGCACGAAAAGGACGAAGTTTTCGTAGGCCGCCTGCGCCGCGACGAAAGCCAGCCGAACACGCTGAACGCCTGGATCGTATCGGACAACCTGCGCAAAGGCGCAGCCACCAACGCGGTGCAGATAGCTGAATATTTGGTTGCTAAGCATTTGATCGGGCAGGGCGTTGAAGTTGAATAAGTTAAATGGGTTGGATTAAGTTGATTAGGTTAAATCCTGGCAAAACTCAATCAACTGCTCGCTAAATCAACCTAGGAAATAGGGATAGTCGAAAGATTATCCCTATTTTTATTTTACCATAGAATTTTAAATCAAACCTTAGCAAACCACCTAAATGGAACAAGAAGAATTTTATAAGGATCAGTACGATCGTACACTCGATCGTAAAAATGAGATCAATGCTTCAGTTTCCACTCCTATAGGAATTTTAACAGCGTTAATTGCAGGTCTCTATTTTGAAACGACCAATTTTGATTATGGTGATATGGCCTGGCTTTGTATTGTCTTCTTGTTAATTGCGGTTATTTCTGCAATTCTTATCGCCTGCTCTATCTATCATCTGATTAAAGCTTTTTCCGATTTTCAGAATGGATATAATTATGCTTACCTCAATGATACCGACGTACTCGACAAATATTATCAGGGATTGTTGACTTACTACCAATCTCAACCCAATACAACGGCATCCGGTGCAAAAACCTCGGCCCAAAAGGAATTTGAAGCATATATTCTTTCCGAACTAATAAAAAGTGCCGGAATAAATCAAAAGAATAATAAGGCAAAGGTGGCTGAAAGATTTCAGTGCCATAAGTTTATGATATTTGCCTTAATTTCATTAAGTTTGCTTATTATTCCTTTTGGCGTGGATTTTGCATTACACCGTGGGAAAGATAAAGTACAAAAAATTAAGATTGAATCGGTTGTCCCGGTCAGTTTGTCTGCCAGGCTCCAGGATACATTCAGCAAAAAGCAACTGAAACTTCGAGATCATGTCGAAACAACACGCAACACAGGTAGTAAAACCGACACCGCCTCCAACTCAGATGATAAAAGAAGGCGTTAACCCCAATATATATAAACCAAGTTCGGGAACGAAAAAGTAGCAGCTAAATAATACGGCGCAAGTAAGTTATCGAGCTCTGCCCGATACGATAAAAATAGGGATAGTCGAAAGATTATCCCTATTTTTATTTAAAGAACTATGTATGGAGAATCTCGAACTTAGTTTTCAACGAAAAGGGGACTACAAAAAAAGCACAACAAATTCGCTTATCGTTAATTTAGTCGTTTCCTCTTTGTTTTTCTTATTGGTAACGGTCAAATTCGAATGGATATGGTGCGTGTGCAGGGATAATTATTTTTATCATCTTAGTATTGAAATCCAGTAATCGGGACAGATACTTCATTTATTCCATCATCATAAACGAGTCAGAAATAGAATTAGATTACAGCGATAGAGAAGGTAAGAAGACCGTTAAGGATGATCCCCAATTTTTTAAGTTTAAAAAGGGCAGTTCCTTTAGCAGAAGCCGAGTTATGTATTTGTCAGTTTATTATAAAGGTAGCTTACTTCTGAAGCAGTTCGAGAGTGGAAGCAGGGACGAATCGAAATTCAATGAAGTAATACATGCATCTTCAACGTTACATGGGTAGCATTTGTCAGAAGGTATTTAAAATTAGAAAATGAATGAATTGTATAAGATTTTAGTAGAAAAGGACATTGAAGGTGCCTATACAGCCAGGGCTATCGGTGAAAGTATATTCACAGAAGGCGATACTTTGGATGATCTAAAACGTAATATCCGTGAAGCCGTGCAATGTCATTTTGATGATGACCGCCCTTATACTACAATCCTCAATTAATATAGTCCCATAATCACCTTTCGGACTTATGCGGACTTCCGGACTCTAAAAACTCAATCAACCACTCACTTAATCAACCCAATCAACTAACTTAGCCCCATGATCTCCTTCGCTCATCGCGTTTTCATGGAAGTGGCTGCCAATTTGAGCTTCTCCAAGGCGGCGCAGGTGCTGTTTGTTACACAGCCGGCCATCAGCAAGCACATTAAAGCGCTGGAAGATCAATATAAAGTAGCGTTATTTGAGCGTAAGGGTAACAGCATTTTGCTGACCGAGGCCGGTAAAAAGCTCAACGAATACTTACTGCAGGCTAAGGATATTGAACGTAAAGTGGAATATGATCTTTCCATCTTGAGCAATATGTCGCAGGCGGCGGGACATTTGCGGTTGGGGGCCAGCACCACTATAGCGCTATACATTCTGCCGCCCATATTGTCTGGTTTCCAGCGCGAATACGCTAATGTGCATGTGCAATTGGTGAACCGAAATTCGGAATATATCCTGAACGCCCTGCTGAACCACGAAGTGGACATCGGTATCATTGAGGTAGATAATAAACTGACTACGGTTTCCTATAAACCATTTATGAGCGATGAGGTGATACCCGTTTGCTCGGCTACGAGTCCGCTTGCCGGGAAATCGCTTACTCTGAAACAGCTTTTAAAAACCCCCGTGGCCCTGCGCGAGCGTGGCTCAGGTACGTTGAACGCCTTACTGAAAGCACTGTCCGATCATCATATCAAACCTGCTGACCTGAATGTGAAGATCAGGCTTGGCGGTACCGAGGCTTTGAAAAATTTCCTGCTTGCAGATCAATGCCTGGGCTTTATGCCCAAACCTTCTATTATTCGCCAGTTGGCCGAAGGCGAGCTGGTGGAAGTGCCTATTGAGGGTTTGAAGATAACCCGCGACTTTTACTTCATCCGCCGCAAGGGAACCGAAGACTTCGGTCTTACCACCAACTTCATAAATTTTGCGCTGCAATATGTCTAAGGTCATTCTTTTATAAAAAAGTCTAAACCAACTTTGTCCTAAAATGTAGTTTATAGAAACAACATTGAGCTTTTAACGGATAAACACAAAGGTTATGGCAAGATTAGATCATCGTAAGGTAGCTATCCTTACAGAAGAAGGATTTGAACAAGTGGAGTTAACCAGCCCGAAGCAGGCGCTGGAATCAGCAGGCGCCAAAGTGGACGTAATATCGCCCAAAAGCGGTAAGATAAAGGCATGGAACCATACCGATTGGGGTATTGAGATCGATGTGGACAAGCCGCTGGACCAGGCCAGCCCGGATGATTATGATGCGCTGGTTTTACCCGGCGGTGTGTTAAACCCCGATAAGCTGCGCCAAAATAAAGAAGCGGTGGCGTTTGTATCGGCGTTTCTCGACGAGGAAAAGCCCGTGGCAGCCATTTGTCATGGTCCGCAAATGCTGATCGAGACCGGGCTGATCGGCGGGCGCACGTTAACTTCGTACCCTTCGTTACAAACCGACCTGAAGAATGCCGGCGCGCACTGGGTAGACCAGGAAGTAGTTGTGGACAACGGGTTGGTTACCAGCCGTACGCCAAAAGACTTGGAGGCATTTAACAGCAAAATGATTGAGGAGATCGGCGAAGGTCAGCATCATCACGCCTAGGCGAAAACATAAATTCACCGGAAAAAAAGCATCCCGGTTGGCACCGGAATGCTTTTTTTCCGGTGGTTATATTTGAGCTATGCCCAAAAGCATTAATCACGAGAGCTAGAATTGTATTTGAGGCAAAGGGTTATCCTAGGCAAGCTGTCGGAGATCAGGGGAAATGGCCATTGCTTCGTACAGGACCGAGCCTGCTCACCATGGCTAAGAAGACTTCACCATTTTTGCCAGTGCGTCGATAAATTTCGGCGAATCGTTCAGGCTTTCGACGAGCTGAACTTCTTCGCCGCCGAGTTTTTTGAATTCGGTGCCATACTCAACCGGGACTTCGTAGACGGTCTCAAGGCAGTCGGCCACGAAAGCGGGGCAAAATACCAGCAAACGCTTTTTGCCTTCTTTGGCCATATTTCGCACAACGTCTACAGTGTAAGGCTGCACCCACGGGTCATTACCCAGGCGTGACTGGAAACAAACGATGTACTTTTCTTTAGGGATATTGAGCTTTTCGGCGATCAGTTTTGCCGTGTGGTGCGATTGCGCTGAATAACAGAACCGGTTGGCGTCTGACAACGTCTGGCAGCAGTCGGCTGATTTCAAACAAGTATGGCGCGTATGATCTGATTTTATCAGTTGACGCTGCGGCAAGCCATGAAAGCTGAACAAAACGTGGTCGTACGTTTCGGGCTTGTATTTACGCGCATTGTCCGCAAAAGTTTCAATCATGAGCTCATCGTCGTGAAACGAATTGATGAACCGGATAGTGGGTTTGGTCATCCATTGCCGCACCAGTTCCATTACTTTGTCATAAACCGAACCCGTGCTGGCCGATGCATATTGCGGAAACAGTGGGATAACGATAATGTCATAAATGAGCGCATCCTTCAGTCGTTGCAGGGCCGATGCTATCGAAGGGCTTTGATAACGCATGCCCAGTTCGACCACATATTCATCGCCTAATTTCTCCTGCAGTAATTTTTGCTGCAACTGGCTGTAATAGAGCAGGGGCGAACCGGTTTCTTCATCCCAAATTTCCTGGTAAAGTTTGGCCGATTTTGGTCCCCTCGTTGGAACGATAATGCCTTTTACCAGCAAAGTGCGGCCAACCGGGTTAATGTCGATCACCAACGGGTCCATCAAAAATTCGCGCAGGTATTTGCGAACGTCAGCGGTTGAAGGGCTGTCGGGCGTGCCCAAATTGACCAGTAAAACTCCTTTTTTGCTCATAGTCAAGGCGCAAAAATAAAAGATTTTTATTCCTTAAATCCTAAATGCCGGATTATTACGAACAAATGAAATGTTTGCTTAAAAACGGCTGCTTTCACCCCCCCCCTCAAAAAAAACATTTTAAAATAAATTTGCGCAACTGATCGGTTGCGATTATATTTGCAACCAATCAGTTGCGAATATGAGACGAGACGTTTTCCAGGCCGTTGCCGATCCAACCCGCAGGGCCATTATTGCCCTCCTGGCGTTCCAGGCCATGACGCCGCAGGCGCTTGCGGGGCATTTCGACACCACACGCCAAGCTATATCAAAACACATCAAAGTATTGACGGAATGCGAAGTGGTAACGCAAAAGCAAACCGGCAGGGAAAATTATTATCAACTTAATCTGCAAAGAATGAAAGAAATAGACATTTGGCTGGAACAGTTCCGCAAGATGTGGGAGGACCGCTTTGACCAATTAGATAACCTGTTAAAAGACTTATAAAACTAAACAATCATGACAAACAACTTTGTGTTCGAAGCCGACCTGGCGGCTAAAAAGATTTATGTTTCGCGCGAATTTGATGCGCCTGTAGAAAAAGTATGGAGGGCTTTTACTGAGCCTGAACTGCTTAAAAAATGGGCTGCCCCAAAACCCTGGAGGATTGAAGAGCAAACCTGGGATTTTACAGTCGGCGGTGCATCAAAATATGTCATGGTTGGCGTCGAAGGCGAACGGCACTGGGTGTACGATAAATTTACAGCGATAGAAAACGGACGCTCTTTTTCAACAATAGGTGTGTTTTGTGACGAAGGTGGCAATCCAAACATGGACGGGTCAAAATCATACACTGAGACAAAATTCTTTGCGATAGATGGGAACAGAACAAAAATCGAAGCGGTACACACCTTCGAAAACGAAAACACTGTAAAATGGTTTGTCGAAGGCGGCTTTAAAGAGGGCACTGCCACAACACTTAACCAACTGGATGTATTACTGGCTTCTGAATAACACAAAAGCTCACACACAACTATTTAAAAACCGACTAATATGAGAAAATTAAAATTACAGATGCAAATGACCGTCGATGGTTTCGTTGCAGGCCCGAATGGTGAACAGGACTGGGTATTCGCATCCGGCAAACAGGACCCGGAAGCTTTAGAACAGATCGTCAACTTCAGCGTGGATCTGGCCTCTGGCTGCGATACGCTCTTGGTTGGACGAAAGCTATCCCAGGGAGGATTTGTTGATTACTGGAAAAATGTGGGTGAAAACCAGCCCGACAATCCCTGGAATCCGTTTGGAAAGCTTATGATAAGCCATCGCAAAATTGTTTTCAGCTTTACCGGGGCAGAAATAAGCGGGCCAAATGTGGAAGTTGAAACCCGCGATTTGGCAACGGTAGTGCAAGAATTAAAGAACCAGCCCGGGAAAGACCTGCTCGTTTATGGAGGGGTAGAGTTTGTAAGCTCGCTGGTTAGTGAAAACCTCATCGATGAGTATTACCTTATCGTGAACCCCATCGCCATTGGCAGCGGGCTTTCTATTTTTAAGGAAAGAAAACTGTTGCAACTGGAAAGCTCGATGGCTTTCAAGCATGGAAAAGTGCTTAATAAATATCTACCTGTGTAAGTGCAGGCAATTAATGCGATTGATGGAACCGGTCCCGGTAGCAGACGAGATAATTTTAGTATTTCTCCAGTTCAGCTTTTACCTGTTCCATCAGCCACATCGGGGTCGAAGTGGCGCCGGCTATACCGACCTTATCGCCAGGCGAGAACATCGACTTTTCCAGTTCTTCGGGCGAAGAAATAAAATAGGTATCCGGATTATGTTTCTTGCACACTTCGAATAGCACCTTGCCGTTGGACGATTTGCGGCCGGATACAAATACCACTTTATCGAATTTGGCCACAAATGCGGGCAAATCCTTATCGCGGTTGGACACCTGGCGGCAAATCGTATCGTTGGCCTTTACCTCGTAGCCGCGCGAAAGTAATTCGTTTTTTATATTGTAGAATTTCTCGGTGCTTTTGGTAGTTTGGCTGTAAAGCGTGAATTTTTCGGGTAATTCTACATTGTCCAACTCGGCAATATCCATAAAAACCAGCGCATCGTTATGGGTTTGTCCCTGCAGGCCAATTACTTCTGCATGGCCGGGTTTACCGAAGATCAGGATCTTTTCGTTGCCGTCGTAGGAAGTTTTAATGCGGTTCTGCAGTTTCAATACCACCGGGCAGGAAGCATCGATGAGCATAATATTATTCTCCAGCGCCAGCCTATAGGTTTCAGGCGCCTCGCCGTGTGCGCGGATAAGCACTTTTTCGTTGTGCAGGTTTTTCAGGTCTTCGTGGTTGATAATGCGGAGACCTTTGGCCTTTAAACGCTCAACCTCTTCGTCGTTGTGTACAATATCGCCCAGGCAGTACAAGTAACCATCTTCCTCCAATATCTCCTCGGCCATGTCGATGGCGTAAACCACGCCAAAGCAAAAGCCGGAATCCTGGTCGATGGTAACCTGCAAATTATACTCACCCATTGCGATACAAAATTACGGTTTTTATGATTACGCAGATTATTTTTTGATTACACGGGTAGGTGTAAAATGGTAAAGAATAAAAATTGAATTATGTAAAGCAGTCTGTCAATATCCTGAAAATCGCATTCGTCCCTAATTGCTGTGCGGCTACTCCCGTTGCATACGTTACCAAAAAGCCAATTAAAACTGCCCCTTCAGGGGGTTGGGGGGTGATGGTATTATACTCTCCTGCCTTTCCATACCGTCGTTTTAGTAAGATACCGTTGGATAGCCGACGAGGCGATCAGTACCATGCTGAATATCTGCAGCGGATGCAATATCACGTTTCGTACGACGTTTTGCCCCGCCAGGAACGAGATCATAATGCGGGTGAGCAGGATCAAGCCGGCCATCAGCGTAATCAGGTTGGCGCTGAAGGTCATGGTAATAATGATGGGTCCTACAGTGAGGAAAAAAAGGAAAAGTATGAAGCTGAAAATATTGTAATTAAAGGCGGCAAGGAAGTTTTTACCAAAACCGTCTACTGCGCCGCCGAAACTCTTGTACATGCGGCAGCTCAGCATGCCGTTGGCGAGCAGACTTTCACCATTAAAGCCTACGGATTTAACTCTTTTCATGATCTCGATGTCCTCCACTACTTTATCGTTGGCCAGCTTGTGCCATTGATATTGATGATAAATTTCGGCATCGAATAGCATAAACTGTCCGCTTGCAGCAGCAAAGGCCGGGTTTTTTGACAGGAACACCAGGCGCAACGGCAGCAGGTTTAGTAAAATATAGTGCATTAAGGGTACAACGATCTTTTCACCCAGGGTATTCATCTGTTGGTTGGCAAAAAGGCTGAGCAGAGCCAGGCGGCGCAGGTGCATACGGTGCACGGCACTGTTAATAAGCCCGGTATTAACCTTTTCATCGGCATCCAGGAACAACAGGTATTTACCTTTAGCTTGTTTGGCTAGTTGGTGGCAGGCATAATTTTTGCCAAGCCAGTTGCCCGTCAGTTCGCGGCCTTTAATCACCCTGAACGCCTGATGCCGGGCAGCAAACTCAGCGCAGATGCCGTAGGTGCTGTCGGACGAATCGTCATCCAGTATAATCACTTCGTAATTGGAATAGTCCTGGCTGTTTATCGATTGAAGAAGCGTTAAGATATTCTCCTGCTCATTGCGCGCCGGTATCAATATCGAAACCAGGTCAGTATAGCTACGGTTTATACGACGCAGCTTTGGATCCGATACAAAATTGAACACCGTTACCGTGAGGCGCAGTATCAGGAAGAAAAAGATAATGTATATCGCGAAAAACACTTTATAGGGTTATCTGGCTTTGTTCGGTTTTTGCGGCGTCGTAATACCGCTGGTAATTGCTCCTCAACTCCTCCAGTTTCGTTCCTTCGCACTCCTCGTTCTCCAGGTAAACCGTTACATCCGGCTTTTTGCTTTTTAGATACTGTATAAACGTAGCTGCGAAGATCAACTGAAATTTACCCAGCGCGCCTCTGGCAACACGCATAATCCCCTTCTCGAATACAATATTATCAGTAAAACACGAGTATAGCTTTCCCTGCGGAAATATAAGCACAAGATTGCCGGGTTCGTGTAATAATTGCGATGCATAATCGAGCGACCGCATCATGTCCTTCGATTGTTTTTTAATCGAGAATGCTCCTCCGAACTTAAGATAGTGCAATTTTACGGTAGTATCCTCGCGCACCATGACATGAAACTTTTTTTTGAACAATTTGATATTGACGCAATACAATATCAGCGCATCCCAGAAACTGAAATGATTGGCTATTAAAAGAATTGATTTATTTGGATCGATGTCAACTATAT
>DASZVE010000034.1:0-51810 GCA_035547095.1 Mucilaginibacter sp. | reverse complement strand
TAAAGTTGTAACCAGGCAGCCTCCGTCACGTGCGGGCTCGCCGGTATTGATCTGGTTGACCTGGACATAGCCCGAAAAATGTGTTTTGGCGGGCTCATTTTCATAGAAGGCCCAGGACGTGTCGGCCACCGGTTGCCCTGTTACCGTATAAGTCTGCATTTGTGCAGCCGACAGATCGGCCACGCCAAACTGGTTGAATTTGCCGGTAAGGTCCGCGCCGACTTCAAGGAACGGCGTTGACCAATTGACGGCGCTGTGTACTTTGTCAAATTTCCACTGTGTCGAATCGCCGGCTGTCAAACCGGGAAGGTGAACGTGGTGTCCGTGCGTGATGATCGGCTTCGAGGGAACAGCGGCGGCAGGTAATACCTGGTCTTTATGCGTGCAACCTGAGAAGACACCATAACCACTAATGAGAACAAGGCCCATCAGCAGTATCTTATTGTAATGTGGTTTCATAAAAAGCGTTTTAGTTTTTTACTATTTGTTTAAGATTTACGGCACCAAAATTATCCCGGGTAATTTGACATTAGCATGATGATAGTCATGCTACAATGTGATGTTAAGCACAATAACACGGCTGAATTGTCACAAAATGACAATCGGTAATTGCTGTAGTAATATATTTAACTGTTTGAAAATTAGCGATTTGTGTGACTGTATCGGTTGGTGAATAACGCCGATGCCAGGATTACCGCAAAGAAGGCCGCTGTGTTTAAAAGAAGACTGCCGCCGAAAACTTTCATATCGTTTGCGACGATATTATTATCATCCACGGCAGAAAATCGCAGGATCATATCTTTTAATATAAGAGAAAAAAAGACCAGGCTATGGATTAAACTTAAAAGTTTTCTCCTGTTTAGGGCGGGTATCCAGAAAAGTACGGACAACAGGCCCCAAAAAAAGAGATAGGGCAGATGAATATGTTGGAATATGGTCCCGTCAGAAAAAGCCGGGTAAATTTTTCTTAGTTCAAACCCGAGGTATAATGTTCCGGTCAACGCATACGCAAAAGGCAAGAGCGTAATGCTGCGGGAAACAAAATTGGTTTTTGACTGCAGGTAACCCGAAATAAAAATAACAGCCGTATATAATAACGGATAGCCCGAAAAAAAGGCAAGTAGTTCAAGTTGCTCCAGGTACTTAAAAAAGCTATTATCCATATTTTCAATTGCAAATATAAATCAAGATACTTTGCCGGCCTGCATATGTTAGCCGCTGAGGAGCCGGTTTCATATCTATTCCTGCCATAACCGATCCCGCCGCTTTGCTAACGCTTCACAGTGGCAAGGCTGACCAATTTTGTGGAGACAGCGCGAGGCTCAATCAATTCACTTTTCAGCGATTAAAGCAATTGACGATTGCATTTAATCTTAAGCTTTATCAGATTGTAAATAGTGACCAGCGTCACAAAATACATGGTTATGCATCATTTCGCCGTGTAAATCAAGCCCATAGCTTTACCCCAACAAAAAATACCTCTGTTATGAAAATTAAAACACACCCCCTGAATTCCTTTTGGTATGTAAAGGGAATTCTTACTACTGCAACACTTGTCTTTGTGTTCGGTACAACCGCAACCAGGGCAGTTGCTCAGCAGCGCGCGCCGTGGGTTGCACCAAAAACGGCCCAGGAAGTGAAAAATCCTTTAGCCGGCGATAAATCAGTTTTAGCTGATGGAAAAGTTTTATACACCGCCAACTGCGCCCCCTGTCATGGCAATAAGGGCAGAGGAGATGGCCCGGCTGCAGCTGCGCTTAACCCCAAGCCGGCCGACCATTCGTCCGTTGCGGTACAGAATGAAAGCGACGGCGCGCTTTTCTGGAAGCTGTCCGAAGGCAGAAACCCGATGCCATCTTACAAAAAAATACTAACCGACAAACAACGGTGGGAACTGATCAACTATATACGTACGCTGTCCAGATCCATCGCCAAATAACGGTTTGCCGATAATGATCACTAAAAAACAATTATCATGAAACGATTTCACAATTTAGTTTATGCCGTGTTGGGTTTGTGCGGCCTCCTGGCAGCAGCAAACCCGGCCCGAGCGCAACAGACCGCAGCCGACTCGTCGGTGCTCGACCGGCTTACCGCGCTGGAACAGCAGGTTGCCGATCAAAAACCCGGCGATAGCCACTTTATGGTGGCGGGGTTGACTACCTTTGGGTTTGTAAGCAACAAAACCACTTTTACAGCTCCCGGTGCGCCCGGGCAGATCATGCGGACCAATAGTTTTGGCGACGCCGATCACTACGAACTAAGCCCTATGTTATTATGGCGTCATAGTAACAACCTGCTCGTGGAGTTTGAGCCGTCTTTCGACGGAAACACCCTTGGTGTTAACTGGGCTAACGTAACATACTTTGCAGCGCCGGGTCTGCAGATACGCGGCGGTTATTTTGTAGTTCCCTTCGGTATTTATAATAAGAGACTGGCCGCAGGCTGGATCGATAAACTGGCCGGCGACCCCAATGGTTTCGATATGCCGGGGACCGACTTCGGTATCGGCCTTAGCGGCGGCTTCCCGCTGGGCGATATGAAATGGAGCTATGATGTAAGCCTGACCAACGGGTTACAGCTATTGCCCGACGGCGAGCTGCAAAATGCCGGTATCGTAGATAATAACAAAGGTAAAATGGTAAGCGGCAGGTTTTCACTGCTTCCCTTCTCAAATTCTTGTCTAGAGATAGGCGTATCCGCCTTGCATAGCAATGCAGGCGATGCCGGTTCGAACTTTACATCCGCCAACGTCAACATGTACGGGGCCGATATCAATTTTGTTAAAAGCCTGGACCCCATACTCGTTAACATAAAGGGACAATACAACCGCATTGAGGTTTCACGGCAAACTTACCCGGGTCAGAATGATGCGCCCGATTACTCTTTCAGCAATGTTTCGTCCGCAGCCTTCGCCCAGGTATCCCTCAGGCCTACCGGCGCCGACGACAAATTCCTGAAGAATATTGAGATAGCGTACCGTTACTCCAGCTATAACACGCCGGCAAATTCAACGTGGGGCGCAAATTCTCATCAAAATGATTTCGGAGTAGATTACTGGCTTAACTGGAGGACCGTTTTAAAGTGTACTTATTCGTTGTCGCACGCAGTTAGTACGGCTAATGCCGACCAGGGCGGAACACTGGGCATAACCGATGTTAACGCTATTTACCTGCAATTCTCTGTTGAATTTTAAATCACGTAAGTCATGAAAAGAAAAATTATACCAGCCAAAATGTGGATCACGATGACCGGCGTGTTTACGGTATTGCTGATCGTCTTCGGCAGTTGCGCCGAAAATCAAAAAATAGCGGCAAAGAGCGGCGCCCAGCTATGGGCCGAAAATTGCCAGCGTTGCCACAATACGCCATCGCCGGCTTCATTTTCGCATAGCCAATGGGTAACAATCGGCATGCACATGCAAACGCGGGCACAGTTGACGGACAAAGAGCGGGATAAGATAGTCGCTTTTTTACAGCAATAATATTCCACAAAAAAAGCTCCGGGAGATTTCCCGGAGCTTTTTTAATTATTTGGCATCGCTAACTTCTTTCGCCGCGTCGGCTGCGGCTTTCGCAGAAGCATCGTCCTTCATTTTGGTACGCTCCTCTTTAATATTGTTAAGCTGGCTAATAATAAAGGGGCCAACGCCGCCAAATATCTTGTACTTGATGCCAACGTTTTTTATCTGTTCGATACCCTGCTGTGCATAAGCCGGGTTTTTCACCTTACCTACCATAGCGCAATAATTCCTTATCATGCCGAATTTACCGTTAATATCAGCCGTGGTGAATTTATCGTTTATAAAATTCCAGGCGTCGTCGCTGCCATTAGCGGCGAAAACGGTGATCATAGCCTGGGTAAGCTGATCCAGGTTATCTTTTTCAAATCCCAGCGCCAATTTTAAGGCCTGGGCTGTGTCGAGTTGGTCGATGGCTGTCAACGCGGCACCCTGTATAGCATAGGACTGGCTGTTTATGGCCTGTTTATAAAGGTCCATATAAGCCGGATCTTTCAGCTTACCCAGCGCTGTCAGCGCTGCCGCCCTAACTAATGTATTGTCGTCTGTTTTAGCCAGTTTGGTCAGGATAGGCAGGGCTGCGTCGTGAATTTCATTGTTATTCATTTTTAACGCCTTGATAGCTTTGATACGCAGGCCATAGTATTTGTCATTCAGTGCGGATATAATAATTTTTTGCCCGGCCTTCTCCGATTGTTTGGATTGCGCGGCCTCTATCGCTTCAAAGCGGTCCATATAAAGAGGCGCATTGGCATACTGGAACGCAAACTCGTCAAGGGTTTTGTTGTCTTTTTTCTGGCACAGGATGATCTTGTCACCGTCAACGTTCACAAGGTCGGGTTTTGAAGCCACGTCAAAAGTCAGCGTATCGGCTTTGCCGTCGACCCAAATTTTGTGGCGCTCTTTTTTGCCGCTTGCATAAATATCGATAGCCATCGGAATTTTAAATATCTGCCCCTTTTGGTTTTGGGTTATGTAAACCGTTTCCTTCTTTGCCGATTCATCCCATTTGTAATTGATATCGAACACCGGATGACCCGCACCATAGTACCATTCGTTGAAGAACCAGTTCAGGTCACGGCCGCTCGCCTCCTCAAGCGCAAGACGCAATTGCTGCGCTTCGCCGTTTTTGAAGGCGTTGGTTTTCAGGTAAATGTGCAGGCCTTTATAAAAGGCGTCATTACCGAGGTAATTACGCAGCATACCTAATATCCGGCCGCCTTTTTGGTAGGTAACTACGTCGAAGACATCTTCTTT
Organism: Mucilaginibacter sp.; assembly: GCA_035547095.1. Classification (GTDB taxonomy): domain Bacteria; phylum Bacteroidota; class Bacteroidia; order Sphingobacteriales; family Sphingobacteriaceae; genus Mucilaginibacter. The sequence goes on along the minus strand of DASZVE010000034.1, from coordinate 47,033 downwards.
ATCAGCATAATGGAAGCGCACCAGGTCTTTGGTTGCGGCTTCGGGATCGCCTAAATAGGCGGCCATATCCTGGTGATTCTGATCGGCCGCCACATCGGGGCCGTATTTATGTTCGGCCCAAAGTGTTTCGCTGAAATTGGCGAACGATTCGTTCACCGTCAGGTTGCTCCAGCTTTCACAGGTCACATAATCGCCGAACCACTGGTGAAAGAGTTCGTGGGCGATAGTACTTGCCGCAAAATCATAATAAGCGTCCAGCAACTGGCGCTTGGTTTGATTTTCAAATTCGCCGTGCAGCGTAGCCGTCGTGTTTTCCATGGCCCCGCTCACATAATCGCGCACTACGATCTGCGAATATTTATTCCATGGATAGTCAATACCGGTTATTTTCGAATAGAAGTCGATCATTTCGGGCGTCAGGCCAAAAATAGCTTTGGCATTAGGAGCATATTTTGGCTCCATGTAATAATCCACCGGTTTGTTACGCCAGTGATCGTGGTATATCTTAAAATCGCCAACGGCCATCATAAACAGGTAAGGCGACTGCGGCAGCTCCATCACCCAGGTGTCGGTGCGGGTACCGTTGCCGTTTTCTTTTTGCGAAGCCAGGCGGCCGTTTGAGAGCGTTACATATTTGGCCGGAACCGTCATGCTGATCTCGTCGGTGGTTTTTTGTTCGGGCTTATCGATGGTAGGGAACCATGCCGATGAGCTTTCCGTCTCACCCTGCGTCCATACCTGGATCGGCTTGTCCTTATCCTTCCCGTCCGGGTTGATAAAATACAGGCCTTTTGCATCGTTAATAGCGGCGCTGCCCCGTGCCTTCAACAGGTTGGGCTTGGAAGTGTAATCGATATAAATGGTATACGATTCATTGTTGCGATATACCTTGTCCAGTTGAATGGCCAGGCTCAGGCTATCGTCATATTTATATTTCAGCGGGATATTTTTGCCTTTTTTTACCAGCGCTACTTCCTTAATGTCCATGCCTTTGGCATCGAGCCGCAAGGTGTCGGTAGGGTAGAAATGCGGGTGCAGCGTTACCCACTCCTTGCCGTACATGTAACATTTTTTGTAGTCGAAACTAACAGCCAGTTTGGTGTGAACCAGGTCGTTGATCTTTGGCGGCGTCGCGCGGTATATTTTAAGCAATGTTGAATCATCCTTGCCTTGTCCCTGGGCAAATGATGTGTTAAAGCTTAACGCGAGTGCACTGCCGAGCACGACTGCGGAAAGCATTTTTAGTTTGATCATGGGTTTTTAATTATTGATTTAAATAGATTTTTCCTTCCTTCATCACGAAGGCCATATGTTGCAATATTGTTATGTCGGTCAACGGGTCGCCTGTCACGGCTACGATATCTGCAGATTTTCCCTTATTAATGCTGCCTATTGTATCGCTCATGCCCAACAGATCGGCGGCGCTGGTCGTAGCTGCTTTTATGGCTTCCATTGGCGGCATACCTGCCTCGACCATATATTGAAACTCGAGCGCATTTTTGCCGTGAGGGTAAACACCGGCATCGGTGCCGAAAGCGATCTTAACGCCTGCTTTATAGGCTCTGCCAAGAGTGGCCTGGATTTTCGGGCCAACCTCGAGCGCCTTCTTGGCTATTACCGGCGGAAAATAACCGGGTACCTTTGCCGAATCAGCAGTGGAACGCCCGGCGATGATGGTGGGAACCAGGTAAGTGCCGTATTTCTTAGCCAGCTCAAAATCCTCGTCGTTCATAAAGGTGCCATGCTCTATCGAGGTTACGCCGCCTAAAATGGCCCGCCTGATACCTTCAGCGCCGTGCGCGTGGCAAGCCACACGCAGCCCGTAATCTTTGGCGGTTTCTACTACTGCTTTGATTTCATCTATACTGAACTCTGCTCCTGAGCTGTTCTCGGTCAGGTCAAGCACGCCACCCGTCGAGGCGATCTTGATCACCTTCGAGCCTCTCTTTATCTGCAGGCGAACTGCTTTTATCAATTCATCACGGCCATCAGCAACGCCGTCATCCGGACCCATTTTATGATCGAAAACATCATCCCTGAACCCGGCCGAATTATCCATGTGCCCGCCGCTGGCGGATATTGCACGTCCGGCGGTGATGATGCGCGGCCCATCAACCAGCCCTTTCTGAACGGCTTTGGCCAAACTGATATTTACACCTGAACCACCCAGGTCGCGCACGGTAGTAAACCCGGCCAGCAATGTTCTTTTGGCATAAACTGTAGCCTGGTATGCTATATCCGCGTCCGTTTTGGTAAAGGCGTCCATCATGCTGGTCCGGCTATGCTGTTCTTCCAGGTGAACATGGCAGTCAATCAACCCCGGCATGACGGTTTTATTTCTCAGGTCGATGACCTTATCATTTACACCGCCCGAGGTATAGCCTTTTTGAATATCGGTGATCATTCCGCCATCTACGACAATGGTCATTTCGGACTGGGCGCTATTCGATATGCCGTCGATCAGCTTGCCGCATTGGATATAAATTTTTTGTGCAAAAACGCCTGAGGATACAAAAAGCAGGAGAATAATGGAGAGAAGTTTCTTCATTTACGTTCAGTTAATATCAGGCTAAAATAGGGAAGTTTCCTTTAAATGCATCAGACTGTACGAACCTGCAATGTGTTACAAAAGGATTTTTAAAAAAGATGGTTTTGACCTATAAGTTATTTGTGCCGGAAGCGTGCAATGCCTGTGCGTATTCGTACAGTTTTGGCTGGCTATACTAATTCAAAAACTTGATAATCAATGCCATGAGTGACTGGCACATATTTTAATGCATTATTTCGATAATTGCTTCAAACCGGGTGAAAAGTTTGAGGAGCGAATGATTTTTAAGTCCATAGTCCATAGCCAATACGGTAAACTATGGACTATGGGCCACAAATGAACAAATGTGCCAGTTAACTAATTGAATTCCTATACATTCCATATCAATTTTTACGACGCCGCATTCTTCGGAATGCTGTTCGTCGGTTTTACCTTTATCCTGCTTTTAGGATTCACCGGCAAAGTAAACAGGACCGCAAACCGGTTTTTAGCCATGGCACTGGCCGTTGCTGTTTTGTGGATAGCCCGTATATTGGCGATCGACATTCGGCTCGCTTACTATGTTCCGCTTTGGAACAGGCTGCCGCTGCAGCTTTCGTTGGCGTTTGGCCCGTTGATCTACTTTTATGTGCTTCAATTAAGCCGACCGCAATGGCGTTTCCGGCACAGGGACCTGCTGCATTTCAGCCCCTTATTGCTTGAACTGCTTGCCCGGGCGATTGCATTTCAGCTATTGTGTCCTGTATTAAATGTGTTGGCATTTGTTTCGGTCAGCATCTACTTACACCGGTGCCTTAGGCTGATCAAGGGTTTTAATATGCGGCAGGAATTTACCGGTGGCGACCGGTGTCGGTATAAGTTGCGATGGCTGCGTAATTCATTAACCGTTTTTGGGGCACTATGGCTATTGTGGATACCCGTCACCATTGCCGATTATGGCTTTTACCACCACCAATTAAGTATACAGGCTTATTATCCTTTGTACCTGCTTTTGACGTCGATGATCATTTACATGGCGGCAAGAGCGCATTTAAAAACGGAAATAGTAGCGGAAGACGGGCTGCCGGTCTTAAAGCAATTGCCAGCGGCTGATCTGAAGCAAAAAGGGAGTTGGTTAAAGCGGATGGTCAAAGAAAAACGCTATTACGAGGATCCGGAACTAAGTCTGACTTCGCTTGCTGAAAAGCTGGGCCTGACTGCCCACGAATTGTCCCGTATCATCAATACCGCGCTAAAAAAAAACTTCCATGATTTCGTCAGTGAATATCGCGTCGGGGATGTCGTCCGGAAAATGCGCGACCCTGCGTATGATCATATCACCCTGCTGGGCATTGCGTACGATTCCGGTTTCAACTCAAAAAGCGCTTTCAACCGGATATTTAAAGAAATGACGGGACTAAGCCCGGGGGAATATAAAACGAGGCTGAAAAAAGAGTTCCCAGTTTATAAACCGGGACGCCATCCCCGGTTTGCGGCGGTAATTTCGGACCATGGAACCGTATTTAAATGGTCCGAGGAAAAATCAAACCGCAATTTTATGTTTAAGAATTATTTCAAAGTCGCCTGGCGCAATTTGTCGAAGAACAAGGCGCACACCTTTATTAATGTCGCCGGTCTATCCGTTGGCCTGGCTTGCAGCTTGCTGATATTACTGTGGGTACAAAATGAAAGAAGCATCAATGCTTTTCATAAAAACAGCGACAGGTTATTTGAAGTGTACCAGATCGTCCACAACAACGGTCAGATCAGCGGGATGTACGATACGCCAGGAATTTTAGCCGAAGAATTAAAAAAAACGATGCCTGAAGTGCAGTATGCTACAGGCATGGGTTTCGGCGAATTGAGCACGTTCCAGGTTGGCGATAAGGTATTAAAGCTTTCAGGCAATTCGGCCGGCCCCGATTATTTTAAGATGTTCAGCTGCCCGCTTTTGGAAGGTACGGCTCAAACTGCACTTAATACACCGTCGGGGATAGCTATCTCGAGAAAAATGGCGGTGGAGTTTTATGGAAGTCCTGAAAATGCGATAGGCAAAACTATCAGGTATCAAAACAGTAAGAACTTCACGGTGACCGCGGTATTTGAAAACCTGCCTAAAAACGTTTCCGAAACCTTCGATTTTTTGACAAACTGGTACACATTCCTCGACAATAATCCGTGGGCGCGCAATATGGGTAATGTCGGTCCGCCAACATTTGTGATGCTAAGAAAAAACGCTGATGCAGTGCTCGCGGATAAAAAGATACGCAATTTTTATGATGCTTACTTCCCGGGCCGCACTAAAGGGCCGTTCTATGCCGACCTTGCGTTGCAGCCTTACGCGGAAAGCTATCTCCACAATGATCTTTCGGGCGGCAAACCATCGGGTGGCCGGATAGAGACTGTACGCCTTTTCAGCATCGTTGCCATATTTATTTTACTGATAGCCTGCATCAATTTTATGAACCTGACCACAGCCCGCTCGGTGAAACGAGCCCGCGAAGTTGGCGTACGCAAGGCCGTTGGCGCATTGCGTTCGTCGCTCATTCAGCAGTTCATCGGCGAATCGCTGATGATAACCGCAATAGCCGTGGCGGTTTCGCTGTTGCTGGTTATCTTGTTGCTGCCCGTTTTCAATGACGTTACTCAAAAGCAGATCAGTCTGCCATTTAATCAATTGCCATTCTGGGCCGTTCTGATAGCGATAACGCTGGTAACCGGCCTGATTTCAGGCAGCTACCCGGCCTTGTTTCTATCCTCGCTTAACCCGGTTAAGGTATTAAAAGGGGCATTAAAACTCAATACCGGCACCACAATATTCCGTAAAGGCCTTGTCGTTTTTCAATTCGTACTGTCAGCGGTACTCATTACCGGTACGGTCGTCATATCAAAGCAAATGCATTATATCATGTCGAAAAACTTGGGTTATGATAAAGATAACCTGATATACATGCCCACAGAAGGCGAACTCGGGCCTAAATACCAGCTATTTAAACAAGAATTACTTGCCCGCCCGGATATACAAGCTGTGAGCAGGATAAACACCACGCCCCAGGATATTTATGGCAGCACCGGCGCGGTCGGCTGGATAGGTAAAGACACTACACGGGCCGATATGTTCACGGTAGTTTCAGTGGGGTATGATTTTATGAAAACCATGAAATTGAAACTGGCTGCCGGCCGCGATTTTTCGAGAAGCTACCCAACCGATACGTCCAATTATATTCTCAATGAAACGGCCGTAAAAGCTACCAGCTACAAAGATCCGATAGGTAAACCGTTTCGCTTATTTGGCAAGAGCGGTTTTATTATTGGCGTGGTGAAAGATTTTAATTTCCATTCCATGAATACCGCTATCGGTCCCATGGTATTCAATTGGGGTGAAAAGGTGGATGGTGACATATTAATAAGGACAAGACCTGGCAAAACCCGCGAAGCATTGACGAATATAGAACAGCGATGCAAACAGATCAACCCGGCATTCCCGCCAACCTGGTATTTTGTGGACCAGGAATACCGGAAGATGTATCAGAATGAACAGGTGATCAATAAATTGACTGACGCATTTTCTTTCCTGGCCATATTCATTTCATGCCTGGGCTTGCTTGGTCTTGCCATGTTCACTGCCGAACAACGCCTGAAAGAGATCAGTATACGCAAGGTGCTCGGCGCCGGTATTAGCTCGCTTTTTACGCTTCTGTCGCGTGAGTTTATTATTTTAGTGTCGATCGCGTTTGTCCTTGCAATCCCGATAAGTTGGTATGCGATGAATAAATGGCTGGCGAACTACGTGTACCACACGCCATTGCAATGGTGGATGTTTGCGTTGTCCGCCGGCTTGATCCTATTGATAGCGCTGGCGACTATTAGTTTCCAGGTGATCAAGGCGGCTTTGGTGAATCCGGTGAAAAGTTTGAGGAGCGAATGATTTAAGTATCTTAGGTTTATAAATCTGCAGAAATTATTTGAATGCCTATAATTTCCATACCGACCTGTATGACCTGGCCTTCCTGGGAACGATATTTATTGGGCTGACCTTTGCCCTGCAGTTGTGGTTCACTAAAAAGATCAATCAGGCAGCAAACCGCTTTCTTGGTCTGGCGCTGACTGTGATCGTCCTTGAGATGGTTCATATCCGCGCTATTGATATTCCAATACCGCTGCAATTTTTACCGGCTCTTGGCCCGCTCATCTATTTTTACGTACTTAAAATAACCAGGCCCGCCTATAAATTCCGCCGGAAAGACTTACTGCATTTTATCCCGGCATTGGCCGGGCAATTCGTATTGTCGGACCCGGCATTGCAGTTGCTGACTTTTATTTCGGTCGTTAGCTATCTGTATTATGCTCATCAGTTGATCGAACGTTTTTACCGACGGCTAAAATTTATCGGCGGCGACCGGTACCGGTCCGAATTGCGGTGGCTGCATAAACTGCTTAAGGGTTTTGGCTTACTATGGCTAATGTGGATACCTTACATTATAGCCTGGTATTTTTATTATTCCGGATCAGGCATACAAGCGTATTATTGCTTTTACCTTGCTGTAGCTGTAATGCTGATCTGGATAGCGGCTGAAGCTTTATCAAGGGCTGAAATTACAGTAACGAATCCGGCGCTTCCGGTCACGAAATTACCGCCTCCTGCAGCGCTAAAACAAAAAGCCGGCTGGCTGAAAAAAGCTGTAGAACTTAACCTGCTTTACCAGGACCCCGAACTGAATTTAAACTCGCTTGCTGAGAAACTTGGTCTGAGCGTCCACGAATTGTCGCGTATCATCAATACCGCGCTCAAGAAAAACTTCCACGACTTTATTAATGAGTACCGCGTTCGGGATGTGGCCCGAAAAATACAGGATCCGGCATACGACCATATCACCCTGCTGGGTATTGCCTATGATTCCGGATTCAATTCAAAAACCAGCTTTCACCGCATCTTCAGGCAAATGACCGGGAAAAGCCCCTCGGAATATAAGACCGAACTGAGAAAAGAAGGCCCATCCTATAAACTGGAACCCGGTTCCCGAATTGCGCCGTTAGTTTTGAGACATGAAACCATACCAAAGTGGTCTCACGAAAAATCAAACCGCAATTTTATGCTTAAGAGTTATTTAACGATAGCGCGCCGCAATCTGAGCAGGAACAAGGCGTCTTCGCTCATCAACATTGGCGGCCTTGCCGTCGGTATAGCCTGCAGCCTGCTGATAATGCTGTGGGTCCAAAACGAATACAGCATGGATGCCTGGCACCCGAACGAGGCACGCATATATACACTTTATGAGCGTGTATATATAGGGCACAAGGCCTCCGCAGGCTACGGTACTGCGGCGCTTATTGCCGATGAAATGAAAAAAGTGGTTCCCGAAGTGCAATACGCCACACAGTTCGACTGGGGTACCCAGAACACTTTCCAGGTAGGCGAGAAAATAGCCAAATTGGATGGCCACTTTGCCAGCGCGGATTACTTTAAAGTTTTTGGCAACAAGCTGCTGCAAGGAAACGCGCAAACCGCACTGAACACTCCGTCAAGCATTAGTATTTCCCGCAAAATGGCGGTTCAGTTTTACGGAAGCCCGGAGGCTGCCATCGGTAAAAGTATCCGTTTCGAGAACATGAAAAATTTTGTCGTTGGAGCAGTTTTTGAAGACTTGCCAGCGACATCATCTGAAAAATTCGACTATCTGGTGAACTGGTATGAATTTATGCAGGAAAACTCATGGGCCAGCGACTGGGACAATGCCGGTCCAAGAACATTTTTTATGCTGAGGGCCGATGCAAATCCGGCTGCGGTCGAAAGAAAACTCGTCCATTTTATGGACCCCTACAAAAAGAATCAAAAGGCCGGCGTATTTTCGATGACCTTGGGCATGCAGCCCTACAGTGAAGTTTACCTGCATGGCAATTTTACCGCGGACAAACTTGATGGTGGCCGTATCGAATATGTGCGATTATTCAGTATTATAGCCGTCTTCATATTGCTCATTGCCTCTATCAACTTTATGAACCTGAGCACTGCGCGTTCACTCAACCGGGCGCGCGAAATCGGCGTCAGAAAAGTAGTAGGGGCCGCACGTACATCCCTGATCAAGCAATTCATAAGCGAATCCATGCTGATCACGGTCATCGCCGTTGGTTTTTCATTGCTCCTGCTGATCGTACTCTTACCTGTATTCAACCAGACCACCCTGAAAGCGATCAGCTTGCCTTTCGGCGAGCCGGCATTCTGGCTAAGATTACTTGGGATCACGCTGGTCACAGGCCTGGCTTCCGGCAGCTACCCGGCGCTGTTCATGTCATCTTTTAACCCTGTGAAAGTACTGAAGGGCACCTTGAAGGTAAGCCCGGGAGCGACCCTGTTTCGCAAGGGCCTGGTGGTATTTCAGTTCTTTCTTTCTACAATACTGATCATCGGCACGGTCGTCATTTCCAGGCAGATAAATTATATACAAACCAAAAACCTGGGCTATAACCGCGAAAATCTCATCTATCTTCCTTTGGACGGCGATCTGCCTAAAAGATATGAAATACTAAAACAAGAGGCGTTGCAGCAGCCGGGTATTCAATCCATTAGCCGCATCGATCAAAAACCGACCAACATTGAAAATGGCACCAGCGGAGTTATATGGACGGGTAAAGACCCGGATAATCGTACCCAGTTTACAGAAGTTTCGGTTGGCTATGATTTTGTGAAGAGTATGAAGATCAAAATGATGGCCGGGCGTGACTATTCCAAAGATTTCCCAAGCGATTCCGTAGGTTACCTGCTGAACGAAACAGCACTAAAAGTGATAGGCTATAAAAACCCCGTAGGACAGCCGTTGACTTTTTGGGGTAAAAAAGGTACGGTTATCGGCATAATTAAAGACTTTCATTTTAACTCACTTCATGAGCAGATCAAGCCTATGGTGTTGCGTTTCGGTGAAAATGAAACTTACGGCACCGCATTAATACGCACTAAGCCGGGAAAAACAAAAGACGCGCTAACGAGCCTGGAGTCGATCTGGAAACAGCTAAATCCCAATTTTGCTTTTAATTATACCTTTTCCGACGACGAGTACCAAAAGCTTTACCAAAACGAAGAAGTGACGGGTAAATTATCAGATGCTTTTTCTTTCCTTGCGATATTTATTTCGAGTTTGGGTTTGCTGGGCCTGGCTATGTTTACAGCTGAACAGAGAGTTAAAGAGATCGGCATACGTAAAGTGCTGGGCGCAAGCGTGCGGTCGGTGTTCGGGCTGTTGTCTAAAGAATTCCTAGGGCTGGTAGTTATTGCGCTCATCATCGCTATCCCGGTTGCCTGGTATGTCATGCATAAATGGCTGGAGAGTTACCAGTTCTCTATTCCGATCCAGTGGTGGATGTTCGCGCTTTCAGGTGTCTTGATCATTATTATCGCGCTGGCAACTATAAGCATGCAGACCATTAAAGCGGCTTTGGTGAATCCGGTGAAAAGCCTCCGCTCGGAATAGAAGTTTGTAGTTGACTGTTGGCAGTTTGCACTTCGTTTGAACTACACCAACTGTTGAACGAATGAGCTAATGGATCACAACAAAACAAAAGATTTCGGGCTGTTGTTGAGTTAATATGAAAACGACTAAAAAACGAGTGACCAAACCTGCGAGCACCGACCCGGTTAAAGAAGCAAAAAGCCATCCCGATGGCCCAAGTCTGGAAGAAATGCTGAACGGGCAAGAGGAGAAGAAGCTCGAAAAGAAAAACTATAAGGGGAAAAATACTCCCGATATACCGATCATTTAGGTAAAAGGTGAAAGTTTTTAATTGTAAAAAGGCGAAGGGATATGCTCCTTTCGCCTTTTACCTTTATCCTTTCAGCTTAATTTAGCAGTATTGCTCGAACGCGTGGACCAGGTTGTCCGCGATCATTTGTGCCGGTCGGCCTTCGATCTGGTGGCGCTCGATCATATGAACCAGCTTGCCATCCTTAAACAAGGCCATAGCCGGGCTCGACGGCGGGTAAGGCAGCATATAAGCCCGTGCTTTATTAACCGCTTCGGTCTCCATGCCCGCGAAAACTGTCACTAGTTTATCCGGGTGCTTTTCGTTCTGAACGGCCATTCTTGCCGCCGGGCGCGCCATGCCGGCCGCACAGCCGCAAACTGAATTCACCATCACAAACACAGTACCTTCGCTTTCAATGGCTTTGGTTACCGCATCTGCATCTTTTAACTCTTCAAAACCAACTCTGGTCAGTTCTTCCCGCATTGGGGCTACCAGGTATTCAGGGTACATCATGTCTTTTTCAAAATCTTTCTACAAAGATAAAAAATCATTTTTTATTCAAATTCGGCAAGTGTAATAATAACATTTTGCTGACGAATTACGTAAAAGGGTAAGGCTCCGGTGAAATGAGGCGGAGAGTCGCCAAATAATTGTTAAAAAGCCGATTTTTTTTGTTTTTGTCGAACTCTTAGTTTTATATTGCATAGCTCAAACCATACGCCGCACAAGATTATGAACCTAAAACTAGGCAATTTTAGTACGATCATTATTCTTAATAAAAACCAGGAGCAGACACAAGCAATAAGGGTACGCACCAAGCACCTGAAAAGGGTAAAACACTATATCGCTACCGTCGTTCTCGTCATCATAGCCTTAGCAGGTTCAGTTATTTACCTGAATACCAAGAACAGTCAAAGCGAGCAGGAAAAACAGCAGCTGCTAAGCCAGATCGCCACGCTGAGGAGCAAACTGCCCGCCGCTGAAGCGGCCGCCCTGACCAGCGCCAACGAAAAAAGTACCGCCCAATCCTACATTCAGTCCATACAGCAAAAACTGCAGAAGATCAACGACTACCTTCGCAAAAGGGGGCTGAAGGGATTTTCGACCAAGGATGTCGGCGGCGATAATACTGCTGATACCAAGATCAGCGATAACGAAAAATATTCCCTTTATGACGAATACCTCGGTCGCTTATTAAACAGTGTGGCTTTTACGCCGATGGGTTACCCGCGTTTGAGTTCGATCACCTCGGCGTTTGGCTACCGCACCAATCCATTCGATTCGGAGGATGCCGAGCTGCACCCGGGTGTTGATTTCAGAGGCGCCAAAGGAGATCCCGCACATGTGACGGCCGATGGCAAAGTGATCTTTACAGGCTGGAAGGGTGGTTATGGCAATTGCGTTATCGTGCAGCATAAAAATGATTTTCAGACCCTTTACGGGCATTTGTCCCATATTAATGTTGAAGAGGGGCAGCAGGTAAAAACCGGTGATGTGGTTGGTAAAATAGGCTCGACAGGCAGGACCACCGGGCCGCACCTGCATTATGAGGTAAGGAAAAATGGGAAACCGGTTAACCCGGCAAAATTCCTTACGCTCAACAACTGACAGCAACCACAATTAAAGATTTAGCGTATACAGACTATGTTTTCAAAAAAGAGTAAAGTAGAGCTTGACCAGCAGGTGATCTCAACATTGATCAGCGAAGGATGTGTTTTCGACGGTAATATGAAGGCCCCAGCCTATGTGCGCATAGAAGGGCGTGTCAATGGAGACGTAACGGTCGACGAAGGCCTCATACTTGGCGAAAAAGGGGTCATTACCGGAAACATAGTTACCAAAGAGATTATTGTATACGGAACCGTGAGCGGTAACATTAGCGCTCAGTCGCTCGAAATTAAAAGTACCGGCCGCATAGCGGGGGATATTAAAACCCAGGTATTGCAGGTTGAATCGGGCGGATCGCACAACGGCAAATTGTCGATGTCGGCCGATAATATTAAAGCACCGTCGCACAAACAGGTTAAGCCCGAGCTGGCAACTGCCTGAGGCCTCGGCTAAAAATGCCGGATCAGTATATCTCGTTTAGATTAAGACGCCAAATCGCCTGATTTCCTAAAGATATTTCTATTGCGTAATTTTGCGCAAAATCAATTTTTTACTATGTCGTCATCAGTAGAAACTACCTATGTAAAGCATAAGGTAAAGGACTTATCGCTGGCCGAATGGGGCCGCAAAGAAATTTCACTGGCCGAAGCAGAAATGCCGGGCCTGATGGCGCTTCGCGCCGAATACGGTCCATCGCAACCTTTAAAGGGCGCACGTATCGCAGGCTGCCTGCACATGACCATACAGACCGCAGTGTTGATCGAAACACTGCAGGCGCTGGGTGCTGAGGTTACCTGGTCGTCGTGCAATATATTCTCGACCCAGGACCACGCCGCTGCCGCTATCGCTGCTGCCGGTACTTCGGTTTATGCCTGGAAGGGCATGAACGCCGAGGAGTTCGACTGGTGCATCGAGCAAACTTTATTCTTTGGGGAAGACCGCAAGCCTCTGAACATGATACTGGACGATGGTGGCGACCTGACCAATATGGTGCTGGATCAATATCCTGAGCTGGTTGCCGGTATCAAAGGCCTGTCGGAAGAAACCACTACAGGTGTTCACCGCCTGTACGACAGGATGAAAGCAGGAACCCTGCCGCTGCCTGCCATCAACGTTAACGACTCGGTTACCAAATCCAAATTCGACAATAAATACGGCTGCCGCGAGTCGCTGGTGGACGCTATCCGCCGCGCTACCGATGTGATGCTGGCCGGTAAGGTAGCTATCGTTTGCGGTTACGGCGACGTGGGCAAAGGCTCGGCTGAATCGCTAAGCAGTGCCGGCGTGCGTGTGATCGTAACTGAGATCGACCCGATCTGCGCCCTGCAGGCTGCTATGGAAGGCTATGAAGTAAAAAAATTATCGACCGCTATCGCTGAGGCCGACATTGTGGTAACCGCTACAGGAAATTGTGACATCCTGCGTGAGCAGCATTTTCGCGCTTTGAAAGATAAGGCCATCGTTTGTAACATCGGTCACTTTGACAACGAGATTGACATGGCATGGCTGAACACCAATTACGGCCACACCAAGATCGAGATTAAACCACAAGTGGATAAATATACCATCAACGGCAAGGACCTGATCGTTTTAGCTGAAGGCCGTCTGGTTAACCTGGGTTGCGCAACCGGTCACCCGAGCTTTGTGATGAGCAACTCGTTCACCAACCAAACGCTGGCTCAATTGGAGCTTTGGCTGCACAGCGACAAATACGAAAACAAGGTTTATACCTTACCCAAACACCTGGACGAAAAAGTTGCCCGCCTGCATTTAGCCAAGATCGGCGTGGAACTGGAGGAACTTGATCCGCACCAGGCTGAGTATATCGGTGTACCGGTGAACGGGCCGTTCAAGCCTGAGTATTACCGTTATTAAGATGAAAGGTTAAAGGCGAAAGCTGAAAGGTAAAATATCTAAGGCACTGTCGGAAGGCAGTGCTTTTTTTTGTTACTCCCCCTGCTCAGTCTCGTCTCTCACCGTACTGCTCAGGTCGTATAATAGCCACTGTTTTTTAGAAATCTGCCGGGTTTTTTTGCGAAGCAAATTGAGGAAATCAGTAACGCCCACGGGTTCATTACCGTTGCCATGTATAAGCACGATGCTGCCGTTTTGTGCTCGTTGTCCTTTAGCAAGCCAGGCGTCCGAACCGATGGGTATCAGGCCGTAATCGGTTATTTTATACACGAGTTGCTGGTCGGATACCAAGCCGGGAAAGCGGAAAAATGCGGAAGGCACGAGGCCATTTTTCAGCATCAGTTTTTCGGTCGCGAGCACTTCGTAGTTGATATCGGTGCCGGGCTCCAAAAGAAAATTTTCTTTTAGTGGCGCGGTTTTACTTGCCTTGTGGTTGAAGGAGTGATTTACCCAGGTAATGTGTATCTCGCCTTCATCGCTTAGCTTTTTCAGCCATTGGATGTCGGGCACATGCTTTAGCATCCAGAGGCCGCTTACCGAAAGTGCGATGGGTACCGGTTTCTCAACTTTCTTGAACTCCGCAATTATAGCAGTGAATATCCGGCGATCCAAAGGCTTGTGTGAAGGGCAAAGGTCGGCCGTAAGGCTAATGCCTGCTTTAGAGGGCAGACCCCGCTCTATGCCGGCATCCTGTATATTAACAGACTGCTTTTCGGCCTTGCCAATGGCTTTCTCATAGGGCGTATTTTTGAAGAATACACGGGTTTCGGCGAGCGACATTTGCTTTATTTGGTAAAAGCTGCTTTCGCCAACCTTACTTTGCAGGTTTTGCGGGTTTACCATCAGCAGGTAGTCACGGCCGTTATTTTCAAAGCGGCGCAGGATGAGCCAGTCTTCAGGATAATTATGCGCCCAGCCATAAAAGACGCGATAGTTTTGGATGTTTAGGAAATTTTGCTGGGCACGACATACGGGAATGAGTGCCCAAAAAAACAGTGTGATAAGAAGTGGCTTTACCAGGTTCTTCATTTCAGCATCAAAAATAAACGAATCCATAAAATTGTTTGAGATCTTAAATAAGGAATAATGATATTTACCTCATCGGCTGTTAAGTTACGGAGACATATAAATCCGAAATTGAATATCCGAAACGGCGAAGCCCTCTTGAGCACCTTAAAAAATTAATAAACCGCGAAAAATTCGAAACAAGCATGACCCGTTTATCCGTCAATATCAATAAGATCGCCACGTTGCGTAACTCACGCGGCGGCAATAATCCCGACCTGGTGCAAGTTGCCAAAGATTGCGAACGCTTCGGCGCGCAGGGTATTACCGTACATCCACGGCCCGATGAAAGGCATATCCGTTACAACGACGTTTTCGAGCTTAAAAAGATAGTCACCACCGAGTTCAACATCGAGGGCAATTGCCAGGAACAGAAATTCATCGACCTGGTGCTGGCCAACAAACCCGCACAGGTTACGCTGGTTCCCGATGCTTTGGGCCAACTCACTTCTAACCATGGCTGGGATACAATTAAAAATCAGCAGTATTTGAAAGACATGATCAGAGTGTTTAAAGACGCCGGGATCAGGGTGTCGATCTTTGTCGATCCCATAATAGAGATGGTGGAAGCTGCCGCAACCACCGGAACAGACAGGGTAGAGCTCTACACCGAAGGTTACGCCAGTCACTATCACCAGGGAAGAGAACTGGCTATTGCTCCTTACGTTGAAGCAGCCCGGGCAGCCCAAAAAGCCGGCCTTGGTCTGAATGCCGGGCACGACCTCGACCTGCACAACCTGAAATATTTCGCCCAAAACATACCCGGATTATTAGAAGTAAGCATCGGTCATGCATTAATATGCGACGCACTATATTACGGGCTGGAGAATACCATCCAGATGTATTTGCGACAATTGGATTAGCGAAGAATTGTCAAACTGCCGGATATTTTCCCGAAGCAAATGGGTTGTTTGACATCTATGATATAATAATAGACTCCGGGCGGCACCTCTGCACCTTTATACATGCCATTGAAAGGAACCGGGTAATTGACAGAATGAAAGATCAACTGACCGCTCCTTGTAAATATCTTAATATCGGCGCCCGGAAATCTTTCGATCCCGTTGATATCCCAGTAATCATTGATTCCATCATTATTAGGAGTGAAGGCATTGGGTATTTTGATCGGGAACAAAACTGTTTCAACCACCTCCGTCCGGTCGCTTTCGCAATCTTTATGAACACGCGAAACATAGAAATCCGTGGTTTGACTTACACGTTCATAAAAAATACCGTTCTTATTTGAGTCCACGGGTATACTATCCGTTAGCGAGGTATACAACCTGAAGGTCTCTGCGGTATCAGGATTAGTAACAGTGATATTTACTATCCCCGGGACACATACTGTACTGCCAGCCGCGATAGGGGGTATCAGTGCCGGTGATACGTTAACAACGCTAAATGTGTCGGTTGCCGCACAATCGGCTGAACCGGTTGTTACGTACAACTGGTAAGTTCCCGCACCGGCTCTTGTCAAAACCTTATTGTAACCCACTACTTGCCCGCTATTTATATCCGTCCATTTATATGTCCAAACCTTAGTTGGCGTTACTCCGGGTAAAAAGACGGGAATAATATAGCCCAAATGCTGGTTACATTTATCATTCCTTATGGTGCTGTGATCTTTATCAATCTGCAACTGTCCGCTCCCCAGGCTATATTTCCCCAATAATACCGCGCAGGCGCCGCTATTGTCGGTGGCATATAGAAAATATGTTCCGCCGTCGAGGCCATTAATAACCAATGTGCGAAAAGATGCGTCTGTAAATATTTTGCCATTTTTTATCCCATTGCCGGATTCGTCTCTCAGCACAAAGTTTAATATCGGCGAGCCGACATCCACATTCAGGTTTACGGTAATTGCGCCGGAGCCACATTGCGAAGGTGTGATTTGCGAACTAACTACCGTTGGCACTGAAAATGCGGAATTAACTGTATAAACCTTACTCGTTTGCGTACAGGTATTATTATAGGCTGTCAACTGGTAACTGCCGGCAGGTATATTCACAAGGTCCGCCGTCGTGCCAGAAGTTGAAACAATCATTCCGGTCGCCTGGCTTCGCCATTCGTATTTTGTGGCATTGGCAACCTTTAAGCCGGTGATGGAACCGTCGTCTTTGCAAGAGGTGTTATTAATTAGCACACGCTTGTCGTCAATGATTATCCCGTTCTTGCTTTCCACAAATATTGGTAGGCTATAAGTTGTAGCGGAACACCCGCTATTGTCTGATACTTCCAAAGTGTAGACGTCTGAAGGAATATTTTTCAGGTCGGCCGTGTGGCTAATGACCGTTTTGTTCGAATTGATCCAGGTATAGAAGACCTTCGAGCCTGCCGAGATCACCTTGATCCCCGTTATGCTGCCGTTGACTTCGCCGCAATTGGGTTTGGTGATTATCATGTGCGAAGAATCGATCACCGGACAGTCGGCCTGTTTTAAAACACTTTGCGTATTGGGTATATAGGAGCTGTTTGCTCCTGAGAATGCTTCCATCCCGAGCACGACGCACACTAACGAAAGCAGATATTTGAATATCCTCATAAGGCGGCAGCATAAATGTAATAAAATTTTAGTTGTAAACGGCATGTCACTATCAGGTTAGGTCATTGTTACTCAACTGTGAAAAATGTACCTTTGCGGCAATAATTAACCGGGACAAAAATTAATGAAGCTGAACACAGATTACCAGGAGAAATTTCAGGACAGGCATATCGCGCCAGGACATGCGGATACGGCCGAAATGCTAAAAACAGTTGGAGTAAGTTCACTTGATGAGTTGATAGACGAAACGGTTCCCGCAAGCATCCGGCTCAGGAAAAAGCTAAACCTTCCGCCCGCAAAAAGCGAGTTCGATTACCTGAACACACTCAGGCAGACAGCTTCAAAAAATAAAGTTTTTAAATCATACATCGGCCAGGGATATTATGACGTGATCGTGCCGGGCGTCATCCAGCGCAACATACTGGAAAACCCGGGTTGGTACACCCAATATACGCCGTACCAGGCCGAAATAGCACAAGGGCGTTTGCAGGCTTTGCTGAATTTCCAAACCATGGTGATCGACCTGACCGGGATGGAAATAGCCAACGCCTCCCTGCTGGATGAAGGCACTGCGGCTGCCGAAGCTATGTTTCTGCAGTACAGCCTGCGGAAAAACCAGCATGCTAAAACTTTCTTCGTATCGAAAGAGGTTTTCCCGCAAACGATAGATATTTTAAAGACACGTTCCGAGCCTTACGGTATCGAATTGCTGATAGGCGATCATCGGGCAGTTGAGCTGAACGACAATATGTTCGGCGCCATTGTGCAATACCCAGCAGGCGATGGTGAGGTTTACGACTACTCCGGGTTTGCTGCTAAGGCACACGAGAAGGGCATCAAGCTTACCGTGGTTGCTGATATTATGAGCTTGCTGCTGCTGACGCCTCCGGGTGAATGGGGCGCCGATGTGGTCGTTGGTTCGAGCCAGCGTTTTGGCGTGCCGATGGGTTTCGGCGGACCTCATGCGGCTTTTTTTGCCACTAAGGAAGAATACAAAAGGTCAATACCAGGCCGTATCATCGGCGTAACGATTGACAGCGCCGGCAACTACGCGTTGCGGATGGCGCTGCAAACACGCGAGCAGCATATTCGCCGTGATAAGGCTACTTCCAATATCTGTACCGCGCAGGCGTTACTAGCCATCATGGCTGGAATGTACGCGGTTTATCATGGCCCGGAAGGATTGAAGCTCATCGCGGAACGCATACATGGCTTGACGGTGCTGCTTAGCGAATCGCTGTCTGAATTAGGTTATGCACAACTAAATAAATCCTATTTCGACACGCTGAGGTTCGATCTGGGCGAATTAGCCGGCCCTATCCATGCCGAGGCGCTGAACCACGAACTTAACCTGCATTACAAAGGTTCAGTTGCTACGATCTCGTTAGACGAAACTACTTCGCCGGATGATGTCAAAACCCTGGTAAAGATATTTGGCAAAGTAAAAGGCAAAACACTGAATGATGTGGCCTTTGATAAATTGAAGGCCAATGTTCAAACAGTCATTCCTAAAAATTTGCAGCGTACATCTGCGTACTTAACGCACCCACTGTTCAATACGCATCACTCGGAGCACGAGATGCTGCGTTATATCAAAGCGCTGGAAACCAAAGACCTTTCGCTTTGCCACTCGATGATCGCCTTAGGCTCTTGCACCATGAAGTTGAATGCGACCACCGAAATGGTTCCGGTTACCTGGCCTGAATTCAGCAAGATTCACCCTTTTGCTCCTTCCGACCAGGTGGGTGGGTATATGCAACTATTTGACGAGCTGAACAACTGGCTGTCGGAGATCACAGGCTTTGCCGCCATGAGCCTTCAGCCGAATGCCGGCGCCCAGGGCGAATATACCGGCCTGATGGTGATCCGGGCGTATCATCACGACAGGGGCGAGGGCCACCGCAACGTGGTGCTCATTCCATCTTCTGCACATGGCACCAACCCGGCGTCGGCAGCGATGGCGGGCATGAAGATCGTTGTGGTGAAATGCGATGACAACGGCAATATCGATGTGGCCGACCTTAGAACCCGGGCCGAAGAACACAAGGACGATCTTTCCTGCCTGATGGTAACTTACCCGTCCACGCACGGCGTGTTCGAGGAGGCCATTGTTGAAATATGCGACATCATCCACCAGCACGGCGGCCAGGTTTATATGGACGGCGCTAATATGAACGCGCAGGTTGGCCTGACAAGCCCGGCCAATATCGGCGCCGATGTTTGTCACCTTAACCTGCATAAAACATTCTGCATACCCCACGGCGGCGGCGGTCCCGGAATGGGCCCGATCGGCGTGGCCAAACACCTGGTGCCTTTCCTGCCGGGTCATGCGGTTGTCGACATTAATAAAGGCAAATCCATTCACGCAGTCTCGGCGGCGCCATGGGGCTCGGCGTCGATTCTCATTATCTCGCATGCTTACATTGCCATGATGGGTGCCGAAGGTTTGACGGATGCCACGAAATATGCGATCCTGAATGCCAATTACATCAAAAGCCGCCTGAAAGACCATTACCCGATATTATATACCGGCGCTAACGGCCACTGCGCGCATGAGATGATATTGGATTGCCGCGCCTTCAAAACTTTCGGGGTTGAAGTGATCGACATTGCTAAACGTTTGATGGATTACGGTTTCCATGCGCCTACTGTTTCATTCCCCGTTGCGGGCACGGTAATGGTTGAGCCGACGGAATCGGAACCAAAGCATGAGCTTGACCGTTTCTGCGACGCCATGATCGCTATACGCCACGAGATACACGACGTGGAAAGCGGCCAGTCGGATAAAGTTAACAACCCGCTGAAGAATGCCCCGCATACCGCCGCAGTAGCCACGGGCAATCATTGGGAACATACTTATACACGCCAAAAGGCCGCATTTCCGCTGCCGTACGTGGCTGCTTATAAATTCTGGCCTTCGGTGGGCCGGGTAAACGACACCTACGGCGACCGGACGCTGGTATGCTCGTGTCCGCCGCTTGAAGATTATGAGTTTGAAGAAAGCGCGATTGAATAAGCCTCGCCCCAACCCCTTTCCGATAGAGAGGGGCTTAATTTTTTTAAAGGATGGCTATTGATACAGAGAATTTAAAATTCTCCCCACCCGGAGGAGATTTAGAAGGGGGCGTTGCCAACACCCCTCACCCCCCATACTATGCCGTAATCTTTACATCCCTTCGTACTGAAGGCGATAACGGCTACGGCGAAATGGCGGCCGAAATGGAAAAGCTGGCTAAGCAGCAGCCCGGGTTCCTCGGTGTGGAATCCGCGCGTGACGGATTAGGCATAACCGTTTCCTATTGGGAATCGCTTGACGCAATTCGTAACTGGAAAGCCAACGAACGCCACCTGGTGGCGCAAAATACCGGCCGCGAAAAATGGTACCGGCACTATAAAACACGCATTTGCTTTGTCGAACGTGATTACGGGTTTAAAAACGACGACTGAATTTTGCCTATAGATATAAATATTGTCTGATTTATTAGTAAAAAGTGCTAAATTGTAATCTATTTTCGGTTGCGCATTTTTTTGTTCTTTTACTATTGAATGCACATAACCTTTTAAAATTTCATCTCGTATAAAGCATATATGATGAATAATAGCGGCACTGTAAGTATTTTGCTTGTTGATGATGATGAAATAAACAACTTTATTTCCATCAAGTTGATAAAGAAGGCTTTGTCAAACACTGATATAACCGCATGTTTGCATGGAAAGTATGCTATCGACCTGCTTATGGATATACAGCGGGAAGATCCTTCTAAACTGCCTGATTATATCCTGCTGGATATCAACATGCCTATCATGAACGGATGGGAATTTTTGGACGAGTATACCCGCATGAATATCGACCCGCTGGGCAAGTGTAAGGTATATATCATCTCGTCTTCCGTATTCAGTAACGACATCAATAAGGCGCGCTCATACCCGCTGGTAAAAGATTTTATATCCAAACCGCTCAATGTTGAAAAGATCAAAGAGCTTTTCGAGGTTGAGAATCACGCCTGAACTTTGTTGAAATATTGGAACGAGGTAAAGTTTAAAAGTTGGCTTTGGCAAAAAATAACCTTACAACATTCAAACTTTTCAACCTTACAACATCTAAACCTTGTCCACAATAAACGCTTCGTTCTCAAACCGCACCCTCCCGACAGGATTGGACTTCGCGTGATAGAATAAACACGTATACCCTTCTTCTGCTGCTCTTTTGCCATATTCTTCCCGTAATTGCATCGATTTGCGCCCGTCGTAGTCGTATTTGGCAATAAATTTTCTAATCAGCTGCTCTGGTTCAGGCAGTTCGTCCCCGCCATAAAAACATTTATCCCCGGCATCGTTCAGCCAAAAAACCTGGTGGTAAGGGCAATGACCGCCGGATAGCTCGTATTTGATTCCGGTCTTTAATTCGCCGGAATTTTCGACGAAATGGATGTTAACAGTGTTATTCAGCGCTTCAAATATTTCTTTGTGGTACGAGGATGACCGGCCTGTAATTGCAAACTCCCATTCTCCTTTTTGTATCACATGGATAGCCTGCGGAAAACTTGGTTCCGTCCTGCCGTTTCGTTCAACTACCAAACCGCCGGAATGATCGTAATGCAGGTGCGACATCAATACCAGCGTTACATCTTCGGGGTCAAAGCCAATGTTGCGGATATGCTGGTGTATAAATAGCTCATCACGGGTATCTTTATAACCCAGCCCGGCATCGAAAAGGATCAGATCATCGGATGTTTTAACCAGGAATGGGTTAATATGAATAAACAACGAACCAGGCCTTTCCCTGAAATTATCCCGCTGCGGATCAAAGGGTATGAATTTTTTCGTGGAATCGACGGAGTACGATCCCTCGCTTAAAGCAAAAATCTCCATTTATGTAATGCATTGTGAGAATATGCATATAAACAGATGCTATAATTGACCGGGAACAGGTGCCAATTTGCACATCCGCACATCTGCATATCTCCACATTATTTATCTTTACTGTTTCAAGCGACAAAGATATGAATAAACGGTGGGCGTTCAGGGAAAGGCCGGATAATGCTGATGTAAAAAAACTGGCTGATGAACTGGCTGTCGACCCCGTTTTGAGCACCCTCCTGGTACAGCGCGGCATTAATACTTTTGCTGATGCCCGTTATTTTTTTCGCCCCGACCTGCGTCACCTGCACGACCCTTTCCTGATGGCCGATATGGAAAAGGCCGTCCGGCGCGTTGAAGATGCAATAGCTGCCGGAGAGAAAATCCTGGTTTATGGCGACTATGATGTGGATGGAACGACCGCCGTTTCGCTGGTTTACAGCTTTTTTAAAAAACGACACGAAAATATCGATTATTACATACCCGATAGGTACAAGGAAGGATACGGGGTGTCGCAGCAGGGCATCGATTATGCGGCCGAAAATGGGTTTAGCCTGATCATCGCGCTGGACTGCGGCATCAAGTCGGTCGATAAGATCGCTTATGCAAACGAGCGGAGCATCGATTTTATCATTTGCGACCATCACCTGCCAGGCGACGAGTTGCCCGAAGCTATCGCGGTGCTCGATCCGAAGAGGCCCGATTGCGATTATCCTTATAAGGAACTTTCGGGTTGCGGAATCGGCTTTAAGCTGGTTCAGGCTTATGCCGAAAAGAATGACATTCCATTTGAAGAAACGAGCTGCTACCTCGACCTGGTTGCGATAAGCATTGCTTGCGATATTGTGCATATAACCGGCGAAAACCGTGTATTGGCTTATTTCGGCCTGCAAAAACTAAACAGCGATCCTTGCATCGGGCTGAAGGCATTGATGGGCGTTGCTGGCAGAGTCGGCGAATACACCATATCCAACGTGGTTTTTTTGCTGGGTCCGCGCATTAATGCCGCCGGTCGTATCGATGATGCCAGGCATGCGGTTGAATTGCTGATTTCCTGCCACGAGGAAGCAGCCGTAGAAAAAGGCTTGCTGATAAACGAGCAGAACGTCGAACGCAAAGGTCATGATATGTCTATCACCGACGAGGCATTGGGCATGATCGAAGGTGACGACGTGATGATCGGGCGCAAGTCTACCGTACTTTTCAGCGAGAACTGGCATAAAGGAGTAATCGGTATCGTAGCTTCACGCCTGACGGAAAAATATTACCGGCCTACCATTGTGCTGACTCGTTCTAATGGCCATATCGCCGGGTCGGCCAGGTCAGTGCTGGGTTTCGACTTGTACGAGGCGCTGTATGCGTGCCGCGACTTGCTGATCCAGTTCGGCGGACATAAATATGCGGCCGGCCTTACGCTTCATCCTGAAAATTTGACCGCATTTTCAAACCGGTTTGAAGAAGTGGTAGGGGCAACCATTACCGACGAACAATTAATTCAAGAGATCAGGATCGACAGTGAACTGGAGTTGACGCAGATAGATCCCAAGTTTTTCCGGGTATTAAACCAGTTTGCGCCCTTCGGGCCCGGGAATATGGCGCCGGTATTTTTAAGCACTAATGTAAGGGTAGCCGGATATGCCGGTCTCGCCGGCGAGCAACACCTTAAAATGGCAGTTACGCAAAACGGCTCCCCGGCGTTCGATTGCATTGCATTCGGCATGAGCGAGCATCTTTATACCGTAAACAACGGAAAACCTTTCGATATTTGCTACACGATAGAAGAAAATGTATGGCGCGATAAGCGTTCGATACAATTGAACATCAAAGGAATTCGTTTTAGGGAGGAATAAACTTTCTTGTCGCACCCTGGGGTACGACAATTATTAAATTGTAATGATTTTAAAGGCAGAAGATCTCGTCAAAAAATACCGGCAGCGCGCCGTAGTCAATCATGTTTCATTCAATGTTTCACAGGGTGAGATCGTAGGTTTACTGGGGCCGAACGGCGCCGGGAAAACAACTTCTTTTTATATGATCGTGGGCCTGATTAAGCCTAACGAAGGTACGATCTACCTGGATGATGAAGATATAACTAAGGACCCGATGTACCGGCGTGCGCAGAAGGGTATTGGTTACCTGGCGCAGGAAGCTTCGGTTTTCAGGAAGCTGTCCGTAGAGGACAATATCAAAGCGGTGCTCGAAATGGGCAAAATGACCAGGGAGCAGCAGCACGATAAACTGGAAGAGCTGATCGATGAATTCAGCTTGCATAAAGTACGTAAAAACCGGGGCGACCTGCTTTCGGGCGGTGAGCGCCGCCGTACCGAAATTGCCCGTGCCCTGGCTGCCGAGCCCCATTTCATATTGCTCGACGAACCTTTTGCAGGGGTAGACCCAATCGCTGTGGAAGAAATTCAGTCGATGGTGGCTAAATTAAAGCATCGCAACATTGGTATCCTGATCACAGACCACAACGTGCAGGAAACATTGTCGATCACTGACCGTGCCTATTTGCTTTTCGAAGGGAAGATACTGGAATCCGGGGTGCCGGAAGTGCTGGCCGATAATGAGATGGTGCGAAAGGTATACCTGGGAGCCAATTTCGTGTTAAAAAGAAAGACGTTTGTGTAATATGTCATTTGCCTGGCGTCATTAAGTCATTTGGCGTTGCCGTCATTATTTACTACTTTAGGTGGGACGTTTCAGCGTAACGACCTCTATTGCTGCAGAGCGGCAATGACTTAATCACCTAAAGTATGCCTATTATCAACTCCGTATTTACCTGGTTCATCAAAAAGCGTATCCACCAGATCGAGCTTTTTATGAAATATCCCAACGAGGTCCAGGAGGAATGGTTTGAGCAGCTTATTTCAAGTGCCGGGAATACCGAATGGGGCCGAAAATATCATTATAGCGATATTGAAAACCTGGACCAGTTTCGTGAGCGGGTACCGATACAAAACTACGATACGCTGAAGCCGTACATCGAAAGGATGCTTAATGGCGAACAAAATGTATTGTGGCCCAGCGAGATCAGGTGGTTCGCCAAGTCGTCGGGAACTACAAGCGACCGGAGCAAATTTATACCGGTAAGCGAGGAGTCGCTCGAAGAATGTCATTTTAAGGGCGGCAAGGACATGCTGACCTTATATTTTAATAATCGCCCCAACGCCAGGATATTTACCGGTAAGACGCTCACGCTGGGCGGAAGCCACCAGGTTAGCCAATTTAACGCCGATACTTCTTTCGGCGATCTTTCGGCGGTGATCATGAAAAACCTGCCGCTTTGGGCCGAGTTTTACCGTACGCCGCACCTGGACATCGCCCTGCTGGAAAATTTCGAGGAAAAGATCGAAAAGATGGCACGGATTACCAAGGATGTGAACGTGACCAGCATCAGCGGCGTACCTACCTGGAACTTGCTTTTATTCAAACGTATTCTAGAGCTAACTGGCAAAAACAACCTGCTTGAGGTATGGCCCAACCTGGAACTTTACTTTCACGGTGCGGTTAATTTCACTCCCTACCGCGAACAGTTCAAGATGCTGATCCCTAAAGAGGATATGCATTACCTGGAAACCTATAATGCGTCGGAAGGCTTTTTTGGCATACAGGACTTGGAAGAGCATGGCGACATGCTGCTGATGCTGGATTACGGTATCTTCTACGAGTTCTTGCCGCTGGAAAACCTACACGACGAGAACCCGAAAACCTTATCGCTTGATGAAGTGGAGGTGGGCAAAAATTACGCACTGATCATAAGTACTAACGCAGGCCTATGGCGCTATATGATCGGCGATACGATACGCTTTACTACGTTAGCGCCTTATCGTATACAGATTACCGGGCGGACGAAACATTTCATTAATGCCTTTGGCGAGGAGCTCATTATCGATAATGCCGAGCGAGCACTTGACGAAGCATGCCGGCAAACAGGGGCCATCATCCGCGATTATACAGCAGCGCCCGTCTATTTCAGGAAGGATGAATCAGGCGCGCATGAATGGGTGATCGAATTTGAGCAGAAGCCTGCGGAATTTGATCGCTTCGTCGACTTACTGGATGAAACTTTGCGCAAGATCAATTCCGATTATGATGCCAAGCGCTTTAAAGATATGGCCCTGCGGCGGCCCATTGTTCATAAAGCGCCGGAAGGAACTTTCTTTAACTGGATGAAGGAAAAAGGCAAACTTGGCGGGCAGCATAAAGTGCCGCGCTTGGCTAATAACCGGGAATATATCGATTCAGTGCTGTTGATGGTGGAACTGGTGGGGTAATGTAAAAATTGTATACTATTCTGATCTTATGTTGAAAAAAACTCAGTATTGGAGCTTAATCTTTATTACCGCACTTATTACTTCGTGTAAAAATAAGAATGAAAAACAAAGCGCTGCCTTTGTTTATAAAGGCATAACCTCGGATAGCATCAAGACAGAGTCATATTTTTATAAAGTCTTAAAAGATACAATAAATGGGATATTACAGGTAACGATAAAGGATGACACACTAAACATTGTATCTGACGGAAAACTCTCATATCAACCATTTGACTTGAATACTAATCCAAAACTGCTGGAACAAAAATATCGCGATGTATTAAGATTGGATACCAATATTGTCAAGATACCAGCATTGAAGGGTAAGGTTGACTATGCTTTAGTTGGGAAATCATCATTTATATACTTAGTACGGGATACTGATAATGATTTTGCAGTATTAAATGCAATAATCAAAGATGCTATACCATTGGCATATAATATTAAAGTAGGGATGTCAAAAAAGGAATTCTTTGATATATTGTTTAAGCAGAGTCGACCTGAGTTGTTAAAAAAAATAGACGTTGTTATTAATGGTGATCCTCCTGGAGAGGATTTATTAACGTACTTTATTTTTAAAAATCAGATACTAGATAAAGTCGTTATGAGAGTGCCTTTGTAATAGATTTTACAAATGAAAATTAAATATTACATCTTAGGATGTTTTCTTTTTAAGTTCCATAGCCTTTTTGCTAATCTGCTCCACATCCATATTTTCAAAAATATTTCTCTGCCACATTGTGTAATCGAAGGGGTCTCTATGCAGCAAAGTAATAAAGCGTTCCGCATCTACCTCACCCAATGCCTCCACTAATGCCCCTAATCCCTTTTGTTTTACTTCGGTATCAGTTATTGTTGTCATAGTTTTTCTATTATTTTTATAAATTCAACAGGGTTGAATACCTTGATTTCATCGATGCCCTGCATTTTTCGTTGAATTTGATCGTCAGTTGTCAGAAAATATTTACAACCGGCATCTATTGCGCATGCTACATGCAATGCATCCTTAGGCTTTAAGCCTTTTTCTGCTAAGCTTTTTGCTTTGTATAAAATTACGTCATTTTCTTCAATATTCGCCGCGGACAGATATTTCCATTTTTCTATTGTGTACTTTCTTTCAAAGAATGGATTGGCATCGTTTTCATAATCAAGAATATACGACCATGCCAACTTCACTTTACCCGCCCTTATCAGCAGTTGAACGTATAGTTTTGCATCAGTTTCCAGTTTTACTCTTATGCTGGACTGATCGTCAAAGGGGCGATTAAAGCAACAATTATCAAGGTATACCAGCATCTCTAAATATTCATGCAAACAATATAGGAAATATAGTTTTAGCTGGCGGAAAGATAAATATCGGAAGAAAGAAGCCGGTGGGATTACAGCCAAAAGATAATTTCGCGATTTGAAACTTGATAACTAAATAGGCGATCCCAAAAAACCCTCGCCTTTTGCAAAAAACTTTGACGCATGGCGGGTTTATCTTGTGTTAGTCCGCTCCTGGTGGGATCGTTCGGTAATTCACCGGTTTCGTCGGTATCATTGTAAAAATTTTCACGGATCACTTTTTCGCGGATATCCGGCAGACGGTTGATGATCTCGTCCAGTTCGGTCAGGTCATTAAGCGTGGCGGTACCCTCTTTTTGCCTTTTGATGAGGATATAGTAACGGTCCTGCGAGTAGGTACGCCGCTCGATTGTTTTACGGAAATAACCCATAATGCCGGTGTGCTGAAAATGATATATCAAATGGAGTGCCGATATTTTAAAACGCTATATAATAATATGTTACGAAAATTTATGATACCCTGAATGATTCTTTTTGATACAGCAGATGTACGCTTCCGCACAGCGTAAAAGTTTGGACTTGTAATGTTGCATAATGAAAACTATTACCGTAATATTATCTTAAATGCAGTTTATTAGCAAGATATACTGATCGCAGTTGCAGCCTGCTGTTTTATCGGCTGCAAGAAAAGCGGAGTATCGGCGTCTAGGTTCCGCAGCGAATGGATTGGCTTCGTATTATATAAAAATTAATTGATATGAAGAGATATGTTTTTTTACTAGCTGCGATGGTAATCGCAGTTTCAGCATGCAGAAAAGACCATAATGTTTCCCCGGGGTTGTTTGGCAAATGGGAGCTCCGTCGGGTTTATGGCGGATTTGCTTATTTCGATTCAACTTACAAAGCGGGCAACGGGAATATATATCAGTTCGGCAGCGATAGTACGTACAAACTGTTCATCAAAAACAAGTTGAACGCGCAGGGAATGTTCAATGTCGTTAAATTGATCTATGGCGGTAGCGTAAGCTCGGGGATAGTTTTTAATTATACGGAAAACCCTGAACCTTTCGTTTTCACTGGAACTAAAATAACCATCGGTACCAGCAATGATGATGGCATAGCAAGCGAGTATCAGAAAATATCTAACTAGGCCAGGTATAAAAAGGGCTCGAAAATATCAGATGAGATGAAAAAGATATTATTGTTCATACTGGGTGCGGCTGCTTTTACGGCTTGTAAGAAAGACAAGGTAACACCTGCGGCCAATGTTACCGGCAAATGGGAGTTGCATAAAACTTATGGTGGTTTTATACAGCCGCCAGATTCGGTTTATCAGCAGGGTAATGGCAACATTCTCTTGTTTAATAGTGATGGAACATACAAACGGTACACTAATGGTACGCTGTCGGCGCAGGGCGTTTACAGCATCCGGGAAAACAACCTGGTATTTGATAACGACACCCCCGGCTCAACGATAACTATAAATAATTCCGTGCTTACATTGCAGCCCCGGATACCTGACATAGCTACGTCGCAATACGTCAGGATCAGCAATTAACCGGCATTCGACTGGCAGGCTAAGAATATTTTTACAGCCTCGACAGCTTCTTTTACATCGTGAACCCGTAGAATGCCTGCGCCCTTTGCCAGCGCTATCGTGTTAAGCGCTGTCGTTCCGTTTAGCGCACCTTCAGCGGTCTGGTCAAGCAATTTGTAGATCATCCTTTTACGCGATACACCGTCCAGGACGGGCAGTTCCAAAATGCCGAAGTCCTGCAGCCGACTCATCAAGGTATAACTGTGTTCGTGCATTTTGGCAAAACCAAAACCGGGATCGATGATCACATCGTGCACGCCAAGTTGCCTTAACTGATGGTACTTTTCGGCAAAGTAATCCAGTACTTCGTTGAAAACATCCTCGTATTGTGCCATTTGGTTCATATTCTGCGGGGTACCTTTCATGTGCATCAGAATGTAAGGCACTTGCAGCCTGGCGACGGTCGCAAACATTTCATCGTCCAGCCCGCCTCCTGAGATGTCGTTGATCATATGAGCACCGGCCCTGACAGCGGCTTCAGCGATTTCAGACCTGAATGTATCGACAGAAATTATGGCATCAGGATGATTGGCGGATACAAGCTCCACAACAGGCAGCAGGCGATCCATCTCTTCTTCAGCCGAAATATTCTCCGCTCCGGGCCTCGACGAATAAGCGCCTATATCCAGGAAATCAGCGCCTTCGGCCAGCATTTTTCCGGCGTGCTGCAAAGCGTCGGCTAATATGGGTTTCCGGCTGCCCGCATAAAAGGAATCGGGTGTGAGATTAATAATTCCCATTACCTTTGGTGTGCTCAAATCGATTAGTTTACCGCCGGCATTGATGGTGAGCTTTTTCCGAAAAAATGTATCTTTAGCCACTGGTTCTTTGTTGTAATGTTGAAAGGTTTTAAGGTTGTAAAGTTACTTTTATATCTTTAAAATTGCCGAAAGGATAATGCGCCACCTTAATCCCAAAGGAGCAAAGAAGAAATATGATCTTATTTCTTGCATCGCACATCCGACAACATTACAACTTTCCAACATTACAACTTTTCAACAAAAATTGAGCAACACAGCAACAGAATACGACGCGGTAATTAAGGTTTGTAAGGATCTTTTCATGAAAAAGACCCGCGACTACGGCACCGCGTGGCGCATATTACGCATTCAGTCCATTACCGACCAGATATTTATCAAGGCACAACGCATCCGCACGCTGGAGGAAAAAAAGGTGTCGAAAGTGGACGAAGATATCACAAGCGAATATATTGGTATCGTCAATTATTGCGTTATAGCTATGATGCAGCTTGATGCAAAATCTGATGCCCCTTTGGAGCTTGCACCCGACCAGGTAGACACGCTTTTTGACGAGAAAGTGAATGAAACCAAGCACCTGATGTTCGCCAAAAATCACGATTACGGCGAAGCCTGGCGCGATATGCGCATCAGTTCCATGACCGATCTGATCCTGATGAAGCTGCTGCGCGTAAAGCAGATCGAGGATAACCAGGGCCAGACGCTTGCCTCCGAAGGGGTTAAGGCTAATTACCAGGACATGTTGAACTATGCCGTTTTTGCACTGATAAAATTAGGAGTGAAATGAAACGCGCTGTCTGGATCTGCCGTATCCTGGTCGGACTTCTTTTTATCTTCTCCGGCCTGATCAAGATTAACGATCCGCTTGGCTTTTCCTATAAGCTCGACGAATATTTTGACGTTTTTCACATCAGCTTTTTAAGCAGCCTTTCGCTGAGCATAGCTATCGTACTTTGCACGCTGGAAGTAGTGCTTGGTTTTGGGATCCTGATCGGCGTGCGCCCGGTTAAGATTGCCTGGGGTTTGCTGCTCCTCATCATTTTCTTCGGGTTTCTTACATTTTATTCGGCCTGGTTTAAAGTAGTGCAAACATGCGGCTGTTTTGGCGATGCCATTCCGCTTACGCCATGGCAGTCGTTCAGCAAGGATATGGTACTGCTGGCGCTGGTGCTGGTTATATTCGTTAACCGAAAAACCATACGCCCGGTATTTAACGATAAATTAGGCGACAGGCTGCTAACCGGCGCCATAGTTGTGGCGCTCGGCATCGGTTTATATACCTACAATTTCCTGCCGATAATAGATTTTCTGCCTTACAAAGTCGGTGCAAATATTCCTTCCGAAATGAAGGCACCGCCGGGGGCAAAGCCGGATGAATTCGAGATCATGTATCACCTGAAGAACAAAAAGACAGGTGAAGAGAAAGACATGAACGACAAGGATTACATTAAAAGCAATATTTGGAAGGATAACAACTGGGCGGTGGTGGGAACACCGGAAAGCACGTTGTTGAAAAAAGGTTATGATGTTCCCATCAAAGACCTGGTGATACAGGATGCGCAGGGGAATAATTATACGAACGAGCTACTGGCCAATCCCTTTGATAACCTGGTTATCGTCGCGTATGATCTGAACAAAACAAATACCGAAGCCTTAGG
Source organism: Mucilaginibacter sp. (assembly GCA_035547095.1). Taxonomy (GTDB): domain Bacteria; phylum Bacteroidota; class Bacteroidia; order Sphingobacteriales; family Sphingobacteriaceae; genus Mucilaginibacter. The sequence continues at coordinate 15,164 of DASZVE010000034.1, read as the reverse complement.
CAGACTCAATGCGCTGGCTATGAACCTGGCGCAGAATTTTAATACTCGCACGGTATTACTGACATCCGCCCCGGCTGAAAATGCCGAAGCGTTCAGTAAGGCAAACCACCTGGCTATGGAAATATTTTATGCGGATGAGGTTCCGCTAAAGACCATGGTGCGAGCCAACCCGGGCGTGTTGCTTTTGAAAAATGGAACAATACTTGGCAAGTGGCATTACCACAACGTGCCAAGCTATGATAACCTGGTAAAGGACTATTTTCAGCATTAACCATGATCCGCTACATCCTCCGCAAGTTGGGTTACAGCCTGGCAGTGATGCTGGGGATAGTTGTTATCGTGTTTTTCCTGTTCAATATTTTGCCGGTCGACCCAGCCCGTATGACGCAGGGGCAGCGCGCTGATGTGCAATCATTGCAAGCGGTACGAAAGGAGTTTGGACTGGATAAACCGGTGCCGGTGCAGTTCGCTTATTATATCAACGACCTGTCGCCGATCGGTTTTCACGATCGCACACCTGAAGAGCAACAGAAGTATCATTATGTAACGCTCATTCCCGTTTCCAAAACCAAGGTAATAGCATTGAAGTGGCCCTATCTGCGTCGCTCCTATCAAACATACAAGGAAGTGGGGCCGTTGCTAATGGGTGTAATACCTAATACGCTGATATTGGCTACCACCGCTATGATTTTTGCTGTTATCATAGGAGTATTCCTGGGGACGCTCTGCGCAGTTCATCAAAACACCTGGATTGACAAGGCGTCGGTGGCTTTTTCGACCCTGGGTATATCGGCGCCATCTTTTTTTGCGGGCATCATCATCGCCTGGCTGTTCGGCTTCGTGCTGAGCAAATACACCGGGCTCAATATGTCAGGCAGCTTGACCAGCTACGATCCTTTTAAAGGCGAAGTGCTTACCTGGAAAAACCTGGTACTGCCCATGGTTACGCTTGGCTTGCGGCCATTGGCCATTATTGTACAGTTGACGCGAAGCGCTATGCTGGATGTGCTTGGACAGGACTATATCAGGACCGCGAGGGCCAAAGGCCTGGGCGAAAGAACGGTTATTTACAGACATGCCCTGAAGAATGCGCTAAACCCGGTAATAACAGCGATAGCCAACTGGTTTGCTTCGCTGCTGGCGGGATCGTTTTTTGTAGAATACGTATTCGGGTACAATGGATTGGGCAAGACGACCGTCGACGCGCTCGAAATGTCGGATTTTCCGGTAGTGATGGGCTCCATCCTGTTTATTACTTTTATTTTTGTGGTGATCAATATCCTGGTCGACCTGCTTTATGCCTGGATCGACCCGCGGGTGAAGTTGAGCTGAATATTTATATGAAGATATTTCTTATTGGTTTTATGGGCAGCGGCAAAACCACACTGGGCCGCAAACTGGCAGCCCGTATGAATTACGAATTTATCGACCTGGATCACGCGCTCGAAAAACGGGTCGAACTAAGCATAGCCGAATATTTTTCCTTTTTTGGCGAAGATTCATTCAGAAAATTGGAAAGAGAAGTGCTGCAGAAGACCCAGTATCCCGAAAATGTGATTGTCTCTACAGGCGGCGGGTTGCCCTGTTATTTCGATAATATGGACTGGATGAAAAGCCACGGAAAAACTGTTTACCTTAAATTAACTCCCAAAACCCTGGCCGACCGCCTCGAAAGCGGCAAAGAAGAACGACCCCTGTTACAAGGAAAACACGGTGAAGCCTTGGTGGCGTTTATCGAACAAAAACTGGCCGAACGGGAGGACTTTTATATGCAGGCTAATATTATTGCAGATGGCTTGAGTTTGACAGCGGAGAAGCTGGAGGAGATATTACTGTTTGATTGAAGAATCTCCTTGCTTCAGGCGTTTCCAAAAATCTTCCGAAGACATAATTCGTCCGTTTGCGGCATCATCCAGGCCTTCACTAATATGGAGTTTTTGGCTATCGGAAAGTTCATCCCACCAGTCGGGTGATTTGTCATTGTTTTCTTCCATATCTACCTCAAATATACCGCATCCTCTTTGCCGTCCTCGGTCAGGATCACATCCACATGCTCTTTCAATACGGTGGAAAGCGCTATGCCGGCATAATCGGTAGTCACGGGAAAGCTTTTATGATTTCGGTCGACCAAAACTACCGTGCGCAATTTTTTTAGCGGCACATCCAGGAAAACTCCGAAACCATATGCCAGCGTTTTGCCGCTATTCAGTACGTCGTCTACAATGATCACCACTTTATTGTTGCAAATGCTGATGTCGGCATCGGTCTTGGCCCTTAAACTGCTGCTCTGCTTGTCCAGTTCAATATTCATCAGCGTGCTTTTGAAAGGCGCTATATTGTCCAGTATTTTTTTCAGTCGTAGAGCCAGGAAATTGCCCCTGGGCTGTATCCCGGCAATGATGATCTCTTCTTCGTCAAAGTTATCTTCAAGCAGTTGGTAGGCAATGCGGTCTATTTTCTGAGCTATCTGGCGCTCGTCTAATATTAGGAGTTTCTTTTCGGCTGATTTCATTGTTGTAATGTTGGAAAGTTAGAGCTTTTCGATTGAGATAATTGAGCGCTTTTTATTAACAACTCTTTGTATGGGGATAGTAATGATAATAATTAAAGCAGAGAAAAAACAGATGGCAAATACTAATAAAAGCAAAATGCTTGCATGACCGAATTCAATATAAAATCGATGGTCTCTCAAGATTTCATGAAGTCTATTAATCGCTTCAAAATAGATATCAAGCAAGACAAAATAGATAACTATATATAAGACGACCATCCAAGGCAATTTGACTTTAATCATTGCTTTTCGAAAAAGAAGTGATGGAATTAGAAACAAGAAAAATATAATTGCTGAAGCAACATATTCGTTCATATGCAATAATTAAACTGTTAAGGACATAAACAACCTTTCAACATTCAAACATTTCAACTTTACAACTACTCTTTCGGGTACGGGTAATAAACAAAATTAGCGCCTTCGGGAACAATAACGAATATACACATAAAGTCGTCGGGATTTTTGTACGATTTTATAAAGCGTTCCTTCAGTTCCGGCTTAACAATACCTTTTTCTACAAACTCCTCCAGCGTCGAAGCATGGATAGTCCACTCCGTATTCAGATCGTATCGGTCGAGAATGAGCTCACCCAGCTTTACCTCATGCTGGTGCGCCACAAAGATGGGATGCCTTGACAAACCTTCCACCATGATCTCCACTGCCACCTCGTGCATGGATTCGGCATAGAGCTTCAGATCTTTTTCAAGGCTTACCAGCGGGCTTTCTTTCTTTTTCTCTTCCTGGCCTGTATTTTCGTTCAATAATTCTTCCGGGTCCATTTTTTGTGGCGTCAGGCGGCTGGCGCCTGGCGTCTTTTAAATTTAATCTGTCGCCTTGCGCCCTGCGCCAAGCGTTAGTAAAACAACATTCTCCACGTGCTGCGTGTGCGGAAACATATCCACCGGCTGTATTTCGGCGATGTCATATTTTTCTTTCAAAACAAACAGGTCGCGTGCTTGTGTCGCCGGGTTGCAGCTTACGTAGACAATTTTTTCGGCTTCGATTTCCATCAGGCGTTTTACTACGTCAGCATGCATCCCTGCTCTCGGCGGATCGGTAATGATCACATCCGGTTTGCCATGTTCGGCGACGAAAGCAGCATTCAGCACGTCCTTCATATCACCTGCATAGAATTTCGTGTTTTTTATACTGTTTATCTCCGAATTGATCCATGCATCTTCTATCGCCGACGGCACATATTCCACGCCGATCACTTCCCTTACCCGCCCGGCAATAAAATTAGCTATGGTGCCGGCACCAGTATAGAGGTCGTAAACCAGTTCGTTGCCCTTAAAGTCCGCAAAGTCGCGCGTGATTTCGTAAAGCTTAAGCGCCTGGACCGAATTGGTTTGATAAAATGATTTCGCACCGATACGGAAACGGATGTCCTTCCCTTTTCCATCAAGCATCGATTCATAAATATATTCCGGGCCGCGCCAGGCGATTACTTCCTGGTCGAAAATGGTATCGTTTTTCTTTTGATTGACGATATAAAGCAACGATGTGATCTGCGGAAAGCTTTGATCGATAAAACCCATCAGGCTTTTGATCTCATCTTTAGAAGGATATGCAAAAACCACGATCACCATCAGTTCTCCGGTTGACGCTGTGCGAATAACCAGGTTTCGCAATGCACCTGAATGGTTCTTCAGATCATAGAAACTTATCTGGTGCTGTTTGGCAAATTCACGTACCCTGTTCCTGATATTGTTGGAAGGATCGGCCTGCAGGTAGCAGTGTTCTATGTCTAATATCTTGTCAAAGCGATTGGGGATGTGGAAGCCAAGTGCGTCCATATCAGGCGTTTCGTCGGCCCTGTTCTCGCCGTCGTTAAGCCAGCGTTTGTTCGAAAAAGTGAATTCGAGCTTGTTGCGATAATACCGGTCACTGGGCGACGCAACAATGGGCTGCATACCACTGACGTCGATTTTTGCTATGTGCGTAAGCGCCGAGGCGACCGTTTTTTCCTTGAACTGCAATTGTGCATCATAGGTCATGTGCTGCCATTTGCAGCCGCCGCAGGTGCCAAAGTGCTCACAAAAAGGCCGGGTACGGTAACTTGACGGTTTTTTAAGTTGGGCGATCTTACCCTCGCCGAAATTCTTCTTCTTGCGGTAAACCTGTATATCGGCTATGTCGCCCGGCACAGCCTTTTCCACGAAAAGCACAAAGTCGCCGGCCTTCCCTACGCCCTTGCCTTCCTCCGCAATATCAATAATCTCCACATCCTCAAAAACCGGGTAATTTGCAGCTTTATTCATCAGGCCGCAAAGTTAACTTTTATCGGCTTCAACCCAAAGCGCCGTTAGGTAACGTTTGTTTCCGTGGTGTCGACAGGTAAAAATGCCAGAGTAATTTGGCCGCAATGGTTCGATAAGGCTTCCATTGTTCGGTAATCTCCAGCATTTGTTCGCGGGTAACTTCAGTCGGCAACTGTTTCACACGTTTAAGTGCATTCACAGCGGCAAGGTCGCCGATGGGGAATATATCAGCACGATGCAATGCCGAGATCATATATACATCGGCCGTCCAGTGACCTATCCCCTTAAGAGCTACCAGTTGTGCCCGAACGGCATCATCAGGTAACTCAGGAAATTCTTCAAGCTTGAGCTGGCCGCTTAAAATTCCTTCGGCCAGGAAACGGATATACGCGTTCTTTTGCCGGCTTACATAACAAGCCCGCATTTCTTCGTCGCTTAATAACAGGATGCGTGCCGGCGTAATTTCCTGCACTGCTTCCCGCAATTTATTCAGCGCCGAATTAGCTGCAGCCAGCGAAACCTGTTGTTCGAGGATGATGTGCACCAGCGACTCAAACGAGTTTTGCCTCGACCAGAATGGCGGATAACCATAAATATCAATGATCTTTTGAAGATCCGGGTCTTTAGCCGCCAGTTCGTCACAAAGAAAGTGAAAATTTGTTGCTGTGAATTGATGTATCATGGAATGGAGATGAAAATACTAATTTTCTTAGGATTTGGCATTTGTTTTTCTGAATTTTACAGTTGATGAACAACTTACCCCCATTAGCCGAGCGCATGCGCCCCAAAACGCTGGACGATTATGCCGGCCAGAAGCATTTGGTAGGCAAGGGCGCCGTTTTGCGCAAGGCAATCGAATCGGGGGCGTTGCCGTCGATGATCTTCTGGGGGCCGCCGGGCGTTGGTAAAACCACGCTGGCTTATATCATTTCGCAAACACTGTTTCGACCATTCTTTTCATTAAGCGCCATTAATTCGGGCGTAAAAGACGTACGTGAAGTGATCGAAAAGGCTTCTCTGCTCAAAGAGCAGGGACAGACGCTGCCGATATTATTTATAGACGAAATACACCGCTTTTCCAAATCGCAGCAGGATTCACTATTGGGCGCTGTTGAACGGGGTATTGTGACGCTCATTGGCGCAACGACAGAAAACCCTTCTTTCGAGGTTATCTCGGCTTTGCTGTCGCGTTGCCAGGTTTATATCCTGCAGCCGCTGGAGGAAAGCGACCTGTTGAGCTTGCTGGATAAAGCGATGAAGGAAGACGGGATTCTTAAAGAAAAGAAGATCGACATTAAAGAATCTGAGGCTTTGCTACGCCTTTCAGGCGGCGATGCCCGTAAGCTGCTGAATATTTTCGAATTGCTGATCAATGCTTTTGAAGGAAAGAAGATCACCATCACCAACGATATGGTTTTGGAGCATGTGCAGCAGAACATGGCTTTATACGACAAGGCGGGCGAGCAGCATTATGATATCATATCCGCCTTTATCAAATCCATGCGCGGCAGTGACCCTAATGCCGCTGTTTACTGGTTGGCAAGGATGATCGTAGGTGGAGAGGATCCGCTATTTATTGCGCGCCGTATGCTGATCCTGGCTTCGGAGGATATCGGCAATGCTAACCCCAACGCGCTTTTATTGGCTCAGTCCTGTTTCGAGGCGGTTAATGTGATTGGTATGCCCGAGTCGCAATTGATCCTTTCACAAACGGCTATTTACCTCGCTTCATCGGCTAAGAGCAATTCGGCGACCACCGCTATCGGTGCGGCAATGGCGCTGGTCAAAGAAACTGGCGATCTGCCTGTGCCTCTGCACCTGCGTAACGCGCCTACCAAACTGATGAAGAATATCGGCTATGGTAAGGACTACAAATACGCTCACAGCTATGAGGGTAATTTTGTCGACCTGGATTTTCTGCCGGATGCCATAAAAGGCACCAAAATTTATGATCCCGGCCAGAACGCACGTGAGCACGAAGCGCGTGAAAGGCTAAAGAAACTCTGGGGCGAGCGGTATAAATATTAACCCGTAGAGACGCAATGCATTACGTCTCTACAGATGTTCCGTATATTTGGCAAATGTATTCTATCCGTCAAGCCGCGATTAACGACCTGGAAACCATCATCGACCTCGCTGAAAAAATATGGTGGCCAACTTATTCGCCGATCCTTGAAAAGGAACAGATCGAACACATGCTCGGCGAGATATATTCCGCTGAAAAGATCGGTTCGCAGCTAAAAGAGAACACGCAATCTTATCTGATTTTAGAAGAGGACGGCAAGCCTGTAGCCTTTGCCGGGTATTCGCCCCGCGATGAGGATTCCGAGATATACAAACTGCATAAACTTTACTGCCTGCCCGAAACCCAGGGCAAGGGATATGGCAAAATACTTATTAATGAAGTTGCCCGGAAGACTTTGGAGGCAGGCAAGCACACCCTTGACCTGAATGTAAACCGCTATAACAAAGCCAAAACCTTTTATGAAAAGATGGGATTTACCGTGGCTTATGAAGAGGATATCCCTATTGGACCGTACTGGATGAACGATTACGTGATGCGGAAGGAATTGTAAATTCGGAGGATTATGAAATCGACATTGATGTATGTGGAATTAAAAACCGGCCAAAGTAATAGAGGCCCAGCCTGGATAGGAAAGGCTTTTTTTTCAAAAACGGGACGGACTATTTATTTTAACGGCTTAGCCTTCTTAAAGGGAGAAAGACACGGCGAAGGCAACTACTTAGAGCGGATTAGTGGGGACTCGTATTGGATTTCTGGTTTAAAAAAAGACGGGAAAGACCGGCATTGGGCTGGAGGTGGAAAAATTAAGATTGCTAAGGGTGTTATTCCTGAGTATTTAAAAATAGTCGGATTAGGGAAATTGCCCTCAGGTGCATTTGAAGAGGTCGAATTAAATAATAATCCGCCTTTGAAGGAATTTCATTCGATTGAAAATAGAAAACAATCAGAGTTATAGCGATGGGTTTTAAAACCATCGCTATAAGTTATACTATCTTTCCAGTTTCGCCACCCTCGTCGGGGTATCGGTACCGTTAACTATAGTTCTCGAGCTTAGCGCAATAGCTCTGATGGTTGACGTTATATTCGCCATATCCAGTGAACTTATTTCGTCGCCTACGGTGTGATATAGTTTATCAACATCAATCTGGTCGGTCGAAATCGTATGCGCGGGGACGCCTACACGCGCCAGCGAGGCGTTATCGCTGCGATAAAATAAGTCCTGGCTGGGGTAGGGGTCAGGATAGAATTTAAAGTCGGTGCGCTCCAGGTTCTTCTGCAATATTTTGCCAAAATCAGAACGTTCATAACCGGTAATAAAGGCCGAACTCTGCCCCCATTTGGATGGCTTACCAATCATCTCGATATTGAACATGGCTACTACCTTATCCGGTTCAACCGTTTGCGCAAAATGCTGAGAGCCATATTCGCCTTTTTCTTCAGCAGTAAAGGCTACGAAAATGAGCGTGCGTGCGTTGTTGTGCAGTTTTTTAAAATATTTGGCCAGGGTTATAACTGCCGTTGTGCCCGAGGCATCGTCGTCGGCGCCGTTGGCAATGCTGTCGCCTTTTACCGGGGCGAGAATGCCTAAATGGTCATAATGGCCCGAAAAGATCACATATTCATCGGGCCTGGTTTTGCCGGGCAGTACGCCAACAACGTTAAACAGCGGCGATTCTTCGGTTTTCGACTCATAACTTACCTGCACGGATTTTATATCGTCGTAATTACCCATTACGAATACAACCTGTCGCTCGCCCGAATTTTTGGGTTTAATAGAAGGTTTGGTATAGCGATCGGACAGCAATTTAAAATAGGCTTCAAATTTGGGGTCGACCACAACCAGCGTCTTTTTATTGCTGAAGACATATTTCCTGTACTCCGCACGGAAATCCTGTCCGGCTGTGATCCTGGCTACCTGCACATCGCTGTCGTTATTCCAGTGCATCGATGGCAGCGTACAGATGGCGAAAGAACTGTCGCCCGAAAGCGTTTTGCCATTTAGCGCAACCGTGGTTTTAAGCGGTATCACGCGTGTGAGCGAAAAATTCTGGCGATAACCATCGTCGCCCTTCATCGGTTTCAAGCCGATCTTTTTGAATTCCGATTCAATATATTCAGCGGCCCTTTCAATATCGGGCGTAAATGTCTCCCGGCCGCGCATATCGTCGGCCGCAAGCGTACTGATCACTTTCGTTACATATTCCTGTTTGATCAGCTTGTTGACGTTTTGCGCGAACGCATATGAGCTGATCGCAACAGCGGCGATCAGCGTAAAAATCTTTTTGATCATATTTATTTGACTTTGGTTGACAACCATTCATTACGGAAATCCGACTGCGCTTTTGTCAATTCCTTCCCAGCCTTTTCGTAGGTTACTACGTCAAGATAAGGACTTTCTTCCAACGTGATCGTCGTTTCATGATCTCCCGTACGGTTTTTGTAATTGACTGTCATTTTATCGCCGATTTTCTTCGACGCGACTATTTCGTTAAAATCCTCAGCGGTTTTAACATCTTTTCCATCAGCTTTTACGATGATATCGCCTGCATCCAGGCCGGCTTTATATACAGGGGTGCCGATGATGCTCACCTGTACAGCAAGCCCCTCTTCGCCGGTAGTACGTGCCTGTCCTGAGCGGCCGCGATTGCGGGTATAACTTAGTGGCCCTGCCCAGGCTTTACCCGGCTCGGCTTTCTGAAGCAATAAACCTGCTTTCTCTAAAAGGCCCGCATAATCGTTTTTCTCGATTCCGTAGATGTATTTATTAAAGAAGTCGGCGGCGAATTTCGGGTTTTTGGTCACCCTGGCCAGGTCACTTTGCAGGTCGGCTATTACATAAGGCTTCATCACCTTGCCGCGGTCGAGCCAAACTGTCCGCATAAAATCATCCAGCGTCAGGTTAAATTCACTGCGCAAACGAAGATCGAGGGCCAGCGCGATAGCGCCGCCATAAGTGTAGTAGCTGGTAAAGATATTCGCCTGGTTATTCGGGTCGATACTAACACCTGCATCTGCAAACACCGAATAGCGGCTCATTTGCGTTGCGGGATATCTTTGCGCCCCCGGCGTATTCAATATTTGGTTGATCAGCCCGCTCAGCGTTCGGGTATATTCCTCGGGCGTATGGAAGCCCGCCCGAACAAGCAGCAATTCGCCATAATATTGGGTAAAGCCTTCGGCGAACCACAATTCACTGCTCATATCGGCATGTTCGAAGTTGAATGGTTCGAGTGATTTGGGGCGGATGCGCTTTACGTTCCAGCTATGAAAATATTCGTGCGAAAAAGTGCTTAGCAAACGAACCTCATTTCCCGCGACTTTAGGAACGGTCTGCACAATGCAGGTCGAGTTGCGGTGCTCCATCCCATCACCGGAGTTGGTCGGGTAAACGTCATCCAGGAAAGTGTATTCGCCATAATCATAGGCAGGCAATTCGCCGAAAACAGTCTTTTCCTCCAACACCAACCGCTGCACCTGTTTGGCGAAATTGTCTATCGTCGCCTGGTCGTCGTCGGAATGGACGGTAAGGTTAATCTTTTCATCCTTACCGTTATTATTTACCGTCCAACTGCTTTCCTTATAAGCCGACAATTCGGTCGGGCTATCCATCATGTACTGCATATTGGGTGCGTAATAAACCGACGCGTCTATATGTTTTAACTGCGTGGCTACTTTCCAGCCGTATTTGTCCAGGTCGTTAAATTCAAATTTAAGCTCGCGTTTGTCCTGCCCAACCACCCACATAAAGGTGGATGGCATGTTCAGGTGGGCGTGACTGGGGTCGATACCCGTGTAAGTGCCGTCGGTCCAGTCACCGAAAAGCGTGTAGGCTACCTTCACGGTTTCGCCGTGCTCAGGGATTTCATAAACATCGCCTTCAATTTGTTTTATTTCCAGCCGGCTGCTATCCGGGTTGAACGCCCGGACATTATAAATGTTCTTGCCGAACTCGTGCGTGGCATAACGACCGGCTGATGAGCGGCTCATACGGATCTTGACAGGACCGGAAGGGGCATTGGGTATCGTAATAACGATCTCGGCTTCATGGTGAACCGCATTGGGGAATGAAATAGAGTAAAAAATAGGTTTTTCTTTTTGCTGTTGAGCAAACAGGGCTGAACTGAACAATATAGTTATCGCCAGTAAGTAGAATTTCTTCATAACGCTGAATTAACAGCGATGAAATTACTATTTAATCAGGAAATGCAAACACTCAGCCGGGTAATATGCGATGAATGTTACAAATTGATTTAATCATAGCTATGGTGTTCCAGGTCGTATTCGGATTGGGCCGTAATTATCTTTTTCTGCCTTCCGACGTCAGTATCAAGGTTGTGTTCGTATACGTCGTCGGTCACCTTCATGTGGCGTTGCTTTTCTTTTTCGGCCTGGTAGATATTTGCTTCGGCGGTTTTGCTCAGGGCAACATCGTATGGACCCTTGTTCGACATCAGCTTTACAAACACCGGCAAACATTCGAATAGAATAAACAGCCACCCAATAAAGGATATGGCCAGGTATGTTTCCAGGTCGCGGGTGCCGTTCTCGTTGTAAGTAAGCTGTCCCAATGCCCAGTTACGGTCAGAAAAACCCGCGATGTTTGCTAAGCTGTCCAATTGATGGTCTGAAAAAAGGCGCATGTCGCTTACCCCCTCAAAATCTTTTCGTCGCGAAAGGTAATTGTCCATGTCGTTTTGGGCTTGCGTAACCGTTTTTAATCGGTCTTCCTTGTCCTGCAAAACACCTTGTTTCTGCTTGGCGTAAGTACCATAGCCAACTATGCCCGACGTTTGATTGGTTTTCTCTCCAAAAACCTCTTCATTCAATTGGTAACGTGAACGATTAATATCTTTTTCCAGTGAATCTTTTTCGGCCTTCAGATCTTTATCCTTCGAAAGCTCCATAGCGTATTTGTCGTTATAAGCTTTTTCAAGCGTATCGATCTTACGGTGCTGCCCTTTCAGGTAAGCGGTCTTTAGCTTCTGGCGTATCTCCTTGTCGAATATTTTCAGCTCAAGCGGCCGGGATATTACAATGCCGATCATAATCGCCAGCAAAATACGCGGCGAGGCCTGGATGATCTGCTGCTTTGTAGTGCCTTCCTTATCGATACTCGAAACGATATAGCGGTCCATGTTAAAAATGGCAAGCCCCCAAAGTATCCCGAACAACATGGCAAAACCAACGGCAAACGGACTGCCGTTGAATACGAAATACATGGCATACCCGCCCGAAAGCGTTGCAAATAATGCCGTGAAAAATATAGTTGCCCCGATACCTACATATTTGTTATGCTCTACCGGGTACTTTTTAAGCGTACCGACATGCGCCCCGGAGCAGAACCAAAAAAAACGGGTGATTTTCTTCATTTGACGATCTAAAAAGTGCTGAATTCATGAACGGTTATTTACGTCCCTGATTACATGATTTTCATAAGCAGAATGTAAATTTTATGCAAACATATATAAGAACGCCCATACTTACTGATTGTTACAAATATTCTTCTGAATTACATATACAATAAAAAGCTACCTTTGATTGAAATTATTTAGAACATGAAAGAAATATCTGTGCAGGAGTTGAAAGAAATGATGGACAATCACGAAGACTTTCAACTGATAGATGTACGCGAGGATTTTGAATACGAAATGTCCAACCTTGACGGCGAACTAATACCCCTTGGCGGTATATTGATAGAGGTAGACAAGATAGCGAAAGATAAGCCGGTGGTGGTAATGTGCCGCAGCGGCCGGCGCAGCGCAGCGGCGATAATGCAACTGGAGCAGCAATTTGGGTTAACTAACCTGGCTAACCTGCAAGGCGGTATACTGGCCTGGGCCAATGAGATCGATCCAACTATGCAGGTTTATTGATATGGGAAAGAAGTTAGCGCTGAATGTTTTGTACAACATCGGCATTTTTGTTTGCCTGGTGCTGATCTATAACGGCTTCTCGGGTAAGCATTATGAATATATCGCCGCAGGTGTGCTTATAGGCGCTGTGCTGGTGGTCCTTAAGTTACGGCTCGTAAAGGAAGTACGTAACATGCAGAAGAAACCTTAATCTAAACGTTATGATTATCGCAATTTTAGGTATCATCGTGCTCATTGTCGGCATGATGCTCAAGCGTTCGCCCGAACCGGGCAACCGTTTTTCACGCGTGGTTTCTACTGTCGGTTTAATTGTCATCGCGCTCGGCCTGGTAACCTCCATGTTTAAGGTGATCGATCCCGGCGAGGTCGGCGTTCAAACCTTATTCGGCAGCGTGCAGGACCGTGTACTGCCAAGCGGCCTGCATATCATTAACCCCTTGGTGGAGGTAACCAATTTTAACATCCAGACGCAGAATTATACCATGAGCGCAAAAGATAGCGAAGGCGCAGTGACTGGTGACGACGCCATACGTGTACTTTCGTCCGATGGGCTGGAGGTCACTATCGACCTCTCCGTGTTATATAAAGTAAACCCCGATAAAGCGCCGTTTATTCTTCAAAATATTGGCGAAAAGTATGAAGATAAGATCGTACGGCCGGTTACACGCACAGCCATTCGCGATAACGCGGTGAACTACCAGGCTGTCGACTTATATTCAACGAAAAGACAGGAATTCCAGGCTAAAATCAACCAGACCATTACACAGAGTTTTGAAAAAAATGGGCTTGAAGTGCAGTCGATACTGATACGTAATATTTCGTTGCCGGCATCGGTAAAAGCAAGTATCGAATCCAAAATACAGGCCGAGCAGGATGCGCAAAAGATGCAGTTTGTGCTGCAAAAGGAACGGCAGGAGGCCGACCGTAAACGCGTGGAAGCACAGGGTATAGCCGATTACCAGAAGATTATTTCGGCCCAATTATCAGATAAGCAGCTCCAGTACGAATATATTAAGGCGCAAAAAGAGATAGCGCTTTCGCCCAATACCAAGGTGATCATTATTGGCGGCGGTAAGGGAAATCCTATTATGCTGAGTGATAAGTAATATGAAAAGGAACATCATCACGCTTTTATTGGCATTTTGTTCAATAACCGCCTTTGCTCAACACGCCAAAAAAGACCTAATAGGCAAATGGGAGGGCGCCGACAGCCAGGATGTAAAGGCGTCGGTCAATTTCCTTGATACCAATAAGGTGATAGTTTTTATAACCGGTCACGACTTTCCGCCATATACTTATACGATCGACCTGCCCAAAAATCCTGCAAAGATCGATATTGCGATGCTGACGCCCGATGGCGGCCAGGCACTGTTAAAGGGTTTTTTGGTATTCGACGATGACAACACCATCCGGTGGCAAATATTCCCTGACGGTAACCGGCCCGATGTTTTTGATGAGAAGTCGGATGCACCTATCATTACCCTGAAAAGAGTAAAGTAAGCCGCAAAGACATTTATTTTTAAAAAAATGGAGCGATCTTAACAGATTTCGCTCCATTTTCTTTTATGGTTTTGACTATAACTCATATTTTTTAGGAATTTATCATCATTTCTTCGTTATGTTCTTGCTTTACTTATTTCCATCGAGTCGAAAAGGGGTAGATTTTCGAAAAGACATATATTCTTCTATTAAAAAAGTAAATTACGGCAGATTGTTGCAGTTGTTTACAGATTTTATTGACTTTTTTATTTGAATAATCATACATTAGCAATTATTTATAAAAATTTAAATAAAATTTGTAATATTTTTGTTCGGTATGCACTGGTGATTTAAGAGTTTGAGCTTTTTGTAGGTAAATTTTTGTAAATAAAATGAATTGAGTACAGTTGGTTTACTATAGCCCCGAGCTTTGAACGCATTTAATCAATATAGATCAATCAAACTAAATTAAACGGAAAAAGATGGAACTAGTAATGAAGAAAACGGAGGTATGGGGAAAGCTCCGGCGAATAACGCGGGAAAAATGGGCTTTGGGCGCGACCATATTAAGCGGCAAGCTGATCGGGCTAAGCCTGGTGCTGGCAGCGATGGTCATGCTGCCCGGGCTGATAGGCAATACCGCCCATGCTGCGGCAGCAGCCAAACCCACCGACCTGGAAACGTCGATGATGAACTCGATCGACACGGTATGGACGCTGGTAGCAGCCTTCCTGGTATTCGGCATGCAGGCAGGCTTCGTCATGCTCGAAGCAGGCTTTGCAAGGAAGCGGGAAACCGTAAACGTACTGATGGAATGTATCTTCGACACCTGTCTGTGCGGAATCCTGTTCTACGCCATTGGCTACGCCTTCATGTTCAGCACCGGTAACGGCTTTATCGGCTACCACTGGTTCTTCCTGCAGGGCACACCCGACCTGTACCCGGGCACAGGGGTACCGGTAATCGCCCACTGG
>DASZVE010000033.1:0-77736 GCA_035547095.1 Mucilaginibacter sp. | reverse complement strand
AAACAAAGATCGTGACCTACCCCGGCTCGTTCCAAGGCGGTATGGCGTTGGTGAAGTTAGCCCGGGAACGTGAGTATCCGATCCCGGTATTTGCCGAAATGGGCAGTATCAACCCGGTGTTCCTGTTGCCCGAAGCGCTGGAAAATCGCTGTGAGCAGATCGCCGAACAATATGCCGCTTCTATTACTTTAGGCGCCGGCCAGTTTTGCACTAACCCAGGCTTGCTGATTGGTATGAAGTCGCAGGCATTGGATAAATTTAAAACTGCCTTGGGCGAGGCGATCAGCAGGATCGCTTCGGGAACTATGCTGACACCTGGCATTTGTAAAAACTATTCCGCGTTGTCGGAAGATATGCTGCGCGAGCAAGGTGTAACGATTATCGGGAAGTCGGGTAAGTTGAGCGAAGACAAATCGAACCAGGCTTTGCCACTGGTAGCCGAGGTAAGCGCATCATCGTTCCTGGTGAACCCAAAGTTAAAGGAAGAAGTATTCGGACCGTATTCCCTGCTGGTGATAGCAGATTATGAAGTGCAGTTACAGCAAATTATCGAGGCCCTGCATGGTCAGCTTACAGCGAGCGTCGTAGCTGATGAAGGCGACCTCGAAAAGCATAAAGACTTGATCCAAAGCCTGGTGAATATAGCCGGCCGCGTAATGCTTAACACCGTGCCGACGGGCGTAGAGGTAGTAGCTGCGATGCAGCACGGCGGTCCGTTCCCGGCAACATCTGACGGCCGATTTACTTCCGTCGGAACAGGCGCAATCAAACGATTTGTGCGGCCGGTTAGCTGGCAAAATTGGAGCAACGCCCTGCTGCCCGATGAACTAAAGGACGGCAACCCGCTTGAGATATGGCGGCTGGTAGATAATAATTGGACGAAATGAAGTCCCAAGTCGACAGTCTTGAGTCCTAAGTCGAATTCGTCCGGACTTTAGACTAACGACTTGAGACTTAAGACTAACAAAACGATGTCATCTAAAACCTTTTTTTGCATAGACGCGCATACTTGTGGCAACCCCGTGCGATTGGTAGCCGGTGGCGGCCCGAATTTGAGCGGCGCCAACATGAGCGAGAAGCGCCAGCATTTTTTGCGCGAATATGATTGGATACGCAGGGGGCTGATGTTCGAGCCGCGCGGGCACGACATGATGTCGGGCAGTATTTTGTACCCGCCGCATGACCCGCAGAACGATGTGGCTGTTTTGTTTATAGAAACCAGCGGCTGCCTGCCGATGTGCGGCCATGGCACCATCGGCACGATCACTATCGCTATTGAAGAAGGGTTGATCGTACCAAAAACGCCTGGCATAGTGCGCATGGAAGCGCCTGCGGGACTCGTGATGATCGAGTATAAACAGGAAGGGAATAAAGTAAAATCTGTAAAGTTGACGAATGTGCCGGCCTACCTGGCTGCTGAAAACCTGGAAGTGGAATGTCCCGACCTGGGCACTTTGACCTTCGATGTAAGCTATGGCGGAAACTTTTATGCCATTGTGGACCCGCAAGCTAATTTTAAAGGTTTGGAAAATTACAGCGCCGATCAGTTGATCGCGTGGAGCAGGGTAATGCGCAAGCGGATAAACGAAAAGTATACATTCGTTCACCCGGATAACCCGACGATCAACACCTGTACGCATATTTTGTGGGCAGGCAAAACGATCTCGCCGGAAGCTACGGCGCGAAACGCAGTTTTTTATGGCGATAAAGCCATCGACCGTTCGCCGTGCGGCACGGGTACATCGGCGCGCATGGCGCAGTGGCATGCCAAAGGCAAGCTGAAGAAAGGCGATCAGTTTATTCATGAAAGTATCATCGGCAGCCAGTTCATCGGCAGGATAGAAGGGGAAACAACGGTAGGCGGCAAACCTGCTATCATTCCCAGCATTGAAGGCTGGGCAAGGATATACGGATATAATACCATAAAAATTGATGACCAGGACGACCCGTACGCGTTTGGTTTCCAGGTGATATAAACGGCCCCTCCCAAACCCTCCCAGGGAGGGAGGGCTTTGAAAAATAGATAACAAAACAAAAAAATCTCCCGTTCAGGGGGAGATTTAGAGGGGGTTAATATGAGTAAAGCAATAATCATCGGCGGCGGTGTAATAGGACTGTTTTCGGCGTATTACCTGCACAAATCGGGCTGGGAAGTTGAAGTGATCGACCAAGGCGATCTGTCGGACAATTGTTCGTATGGGAATGCAGGCATGGTCACGCCGAGCCATTTTGTGCCGCTGGCTGCGCCCGGCATGGTGGAGCAAGGTATCCGCTGGATGTTCAATAGTAAGAGCCCGTTTTATGTACGCCCTTCGCTCAACCCCGAATTGTTTGGCTGGGGTTTAAAATTCATTAAAAGCGCTACTAAAAAACATGTCGATCGCTCGGCTGGGCCGCTCCGCGATATCTCCCTGCTCAGCAAAAAACTGTACCACGAATTTGAACAGGATACCAAACTCGAATTTGGCCTGGAAGACAAGGGAATACTGATGCTTTTCAAAACCCCTAAAATGGTGGAAGAAGAGAAGCACCTGGCTGAAGAAGCCGCTAGCCTGGGTTTGGATGCGCAATATCTGAGCCCCGGCGAGTGCGCCAAACTACAGCCTGGGGTAGAGTTGGATATCGCCGGCGCTGTGCATTACCACTGCGACGCGCATCTTTATCCCAACAAACTGATGAAGGTTTTAGTAAAATACCTGGAAAATTCAGGCGTAAAGATGCATCGCCATACGCGCATAGTCAATATCAATTATGAGGGCGACAAAATCACCTCGTTCAACAGCGCTGATAAAGAATTTAAAGGGGATGCTTATGTGATCGCAACGGGCGCATGGTCGCCGGCAGTGGCTAAATTAACCGGTTTGCATGTGCCGCTGATGCCGGGCAAAGGCTATTCTTTTATGGTTCCGCAAGATGAAAAGAGAAAAATGACTATTCCTTCTATTTTGGTTGAGGCCAAGGTAGCGGTGACACCGATGAACGGCAGCATCCGTTACGGCGGTACCATGGAAGTAGGCAAAATAAACGATAAGGTAAATATGAACCGGGTGAAAGGAATTGTCGAATCGGTACCGAAATACTTCCCGGAGTTTAAGCCCGCGGTACCGGCCGAAAAAGACATTTGGTTTGGCTTCCGTCCCGTCTCGCCGGATGGAATGCCTTATATCGGTCTTTCAAAAAAATATAAAAATCTGGCTGTTGCTACTGGCCACGCTATGATAGGCCTTAGTTTAGGGCCTGCGACCGGCAAACTGATAGCCGAAACATTGAACGGATCATCGGTCTCCGTGGATATCAAACCTTACGAGGTTGAGCGGTTTGAATAGAGCTTATTTAGCCCCTCCACCCTCCAGGTTTTTGATCCGATCCGCTGCGTAACCATTTTTAGGGTTTAGCTCGTAGGCTTTTTTAAAGTTTTTTAATGCGAGATCCTTTTGGCCGGCTGCTTCGTAGCCCTCAGCCAGGCTATCATAGGCATTAGCACTGCCAGGATGGGCATCGAGATTGTATTTGAATATTTCAACAGCGGCTTGCTTCTTATTGTCGCGCATCAGGATGAAGCCCAGGTCGTTCACATCATCCTCTGGTAATTTAAAGCCCGGGTCGTTTTGTTTCATGCCCCGGGCTATTTCGCCCGCATGGCCATAACCCTGTTTTTCAAGCTTTGCCCAAAACGCTTTCATCCTTGCCATCTCGTGGAATTGGTAACCTATCCAAAAACAGGGCCACCAGGTTTGGTTTGGAAAAAAAGTATTCAGTATATCATTTGTGGGATGTAACCCCCATTGGCTGTAGGTGAAGTAGACCAGGATCTCTTTCGTTTCGGGATTAGCAATATAAAATGCCTTAAAATCGCCGTTGTCTCCCCAATGCCATATCCATTTGCCGGTCTCATTTTCCTGCAGGCCCACGCCGAGTCCCCATGAAATATGTTTTTTCGTTTCCGAGGCAATATCATGCTTATACCAATCAGCATTCGATTGCGTGGTGAACATCATTTTTTGTGTTTCCGGTTTTAATCCCTGTCCGGCTAACAGGGCCTGTAAAAACCGGGCATAGTCCGTTGCACAGGTAAGCAGGCTGGCCGCAGCCATTTGCGTTTTGTGCCTGTTCACGGCATCCTCACTATTACCAAAGGCTGCCGTTGTATCAAATTTATCGGTCCACTCATAGCTGCTGTTCGTCATGCCCAGGGGTGTAAATACTTCCTGGCGCGCCAGGTCGTTCAGCGGTTTGCCGGTCAGCTTCTCAACTACATGCTGCAGGTATTGGAAACCCTCGCCCGAATAAGAAAACGTGCTGTCGGGTGTAAAAATAAGTTCGGCATACTTGTCGCCCCAATTGGGCAGGCCTGTGGTATGGCGCAGCACCATCCTGGCCGTTATCTTGGTGTAGCGCGGATCTTTCGGGTCAAACCTATCATAATTGCTGAGGTAATGGACCAGCGGGGTATCCAGGCTGATAACACCCCGGTCGTACAGGCGCATGACGATGTATGAAAAAACACACTTGCTCAGCGAAGCGGCCTCAAAAATGGTATTGGAGGTAACCCGTTTATCAGACCCCTTGCTTCTGAAGCCGATATTGAAATTTTGAACCTTATCGCCTTTAATGCGAACCAATTGTATCCCCGGGATACCGTACGGCTTGATAATGTCGACCAGTTGCTGTTCCTGTGCGAACGCCTGGTGGCAGATCAGTAAAAGTGCAAGCGCGGTTAGGAGTTTTTTCATGCCTGTTGTGTCTTATTACAGGACGTGCCAGGCCGTCTTCCGTTGCAATTGAAACGATTAAAATTCTAACCTGCCGGCTAGGTCTTACGGAGAGGTGTAATAGTAGATCGGTGCAAACACGCCTTCGCTGGTGGTGTAGTAGCCTTTCCCATCGGGTGTAAAACCTATCGCTTCGCCCTGTTTTTCAAATTTGTAAGGCAATTCTTTCGGCTTTCTTTGCATGGTTTGCCAAACGGGTTCGTTATTCTCGCGTTTCCAATAGAACACTTTTTCGTAGTTCTTCAGCAATATTTGCTGCCCGTCTTTGGAAATATCGCCTGCGGTGATCCATTTGAAAGGTTTAAATCCCGCAAAATAAAGCTTACAGCGTTTGGTAAGCATCACTGTATCGTTCGGTTTGAAATTTAAAGGAGAGGTGTAGACGGTTACCGAATCCGTACGCTTGGAAACGATGTACAGCAGTTTGGCTACCGGGTCGACCATGAGCGTTTCGGCATCGCGCGGACCGTCGGGATATTTATAGTGAACGGGTACCGCACCGGCATGTACAATGCTGTCTTTTCCTATCCACGATCTTTGTTCCTCCAGCCGGTAAACCGTAATGTATTTCCGTTTGGATGGATTATCGCCTATATCGCCCAGGTAAACATAGCTCTTGCCGGTTGCCGGGCCGGGACCTACAGCTATATCTTCACAATCGTGTACGGCAAGCGGTTCGGCCGGGTCACCTTTAAAATAGATTACCGACCTGATATTGCCTTTGGGGGTAATGGCAAAAAAACGACTCGTATCGCCGCTGTCGTTATGTACATAATAAATGCCGCTGTTGACGCCGGATGCCGCAATGCCCGATATTTCGTCCATTTCTCTGTTCGAAAGACGGCCGGTTATGTCCTGGCTTTTTTCGGTATGCTTGTGTTCGGCATAGGCCAAAAAAAACAATGCCAATACCAGGGGCAGTATGATCTTTATTTTTTTGGTGCGGCTCATGAATAATAGAACATCTTTAACGCAAAAGAACGGAAATTGTGCCAATTCAATATAAAGAATTGGCAATGTGACGTTTCCGATACAATAAAATTGCGCCGTTATTTGTTTTCGGTAACGCCACATCGGCAACGCAGGTAGCAGTTTGCCAAACGGTGCGGGTACGGTAAGCAGGCGCTATTGAGCTATTAAAACCTGGTTTTCCCTTGTAAGGATTTCGGCAGCCGAGCGGTAATCGGCCAGGCCAAGTTCGTGAACATACCTGCAATTGCAGCTATGCCCCGGCGCTATAAACACGGGCATATCAAAACCTAACTGCTGGTAATAGAGCATAATGAAAGCCTGTACAGGCAGGCTGTTCGCTGTGTCGATGATCGGTGAGGTCAGTTTTTTTAAAGGTTTGAGCAAAAGCCTGACATCGCAAATTCTAAAATCGTCGTTCAATGGTATCCAGCGGTTTACTTCATCAATGGCAACGAGCAAAGCATTGTGCCTGATGCCTTTGAGTATTCCAATGCTTTCTTTGCCGCTTAGCGGCGTCCTAATCACTACCTGCTGCCCGATGTACCTGCTAAAAATCAATATCTGTTCCGATGCCCTTAACTTCTTCATTATGCTAATATTATTAGCAAATGTAACAATCGGCATCGAAAAAACAAATAGTCGTTGCGAAAATTTTTAGCTGATGGTCTCAAGCTCTATATCGTGCCGGGCTTTGTCCGTCAGCTTTACTTTCCCGCGTTCTTTGCGAATAATACGGTTATAAAGCGAAATTTCCTTCTCAAAAAGGAAGCGGAAAAAAAGCACCGTCCACGACTTATGCGAAAGCAGGGTGTCGTAGTATTCGGGGGCCGATTTTTTTATCTGAGGTAATTTATTCCACGGAATTGATGGAAAATCGTGATGTTCATTATGATAGCCCACATTGAATGCTACCGTATTCAACGGGCCGTAATAGCTATACGTTTCCTGGTCGCTTTTGAATGTGAGATAATGTTCCTGTACCCAGCGGGCGCCAAGCGGGTGCAGGCCGATGGAAAACCAAAAGCTGATAAACAAAAAGCCGAGGGCGTGCCATCCCATAAAATACCAAACCACGACGTTAAACGCCACCTGGACCAGGATATTGATCATCAGCCATTTATCGAAGAATTTGATCTCTCTCAGCCTGGCTACCCGCGTGCCCTGGAATAACGGGAAAAGGAAAAGCCACAGCACTTTGCCAATAAAATAATTATTGATCAATTTGGCTTCCCATTTATTGGGCAGGTCGGCATCCAGCTCATGAATACCCTGGAAAGAGTGGTGTTTGATATGATATTTTTCGAATGAAATGGCGCCGGGTACGACGTGCGGAAGATTTGCGATGATGGCGGCCCACCGGTTGGCCAAAGCATTCCTGAATACCAGTTGATGCGTGCACTCATGGATCATCACAAACAAGGCGTGATTGGCAAAGGCGCCGTATAAGTATGCCGCAGCAAAAATCATCCACCATGATTGATCGCGCAGAAGCCAGGCGACCAATATCATTGACCCAACCAGTCCAAGTATCGCAACCATAGTCATCGGGTTCTTTCCAATAAGGTCCCGTATTTCAGGCGACTGTTTTAATATTTTTTTAGTACGGGTGCGGTGTGGTTCAGATTCAGTAGAATAAACGAAATCGGTCTTTCGGGCCATACGGGATTTTCTTATTTTTTAAATTTTTTATTCAATCAGCACTAATATTTTCCTAAAGGTATAAAATACAATCTGGAGACATTTTGTTTTTATACGATTAACATTAAATTAATGTAAAATTTTTGTGGCTAAATATATAGGTTAATTCGTTACAAACGTCAAATTTGTTTACAAATAATTTTGGTGCGGCGCATGGAACTCGCCTCGTTTATACAGGATGTGCAGCATACTTGGCAGCACGATCAACAGCAGCGGCAACGCGACTATGAACCCACCGATAACGGCGATTGCCAATGGCTGGTGCAACTGCGCGCCCGCGCCGATGCCTAGCGCCAGGGGCATTAGAGCGATAATAGCGCCTATGGCCGTCATCAGTTTGGGGCGTAAACGGGTTGATATAGAATAAACGACGGCTTCATCGATGCATTGGTGTACCTGGCCGGGCTCGTTCGTCATATTCTCCTGGGCGCGTTGTTTGAACTGAAGAAACGTGAAAATGGAGTTTTCGCCAATGATACCCACGATCATGATCAGCCCGGTGTAACTGCCTACATTTAACGGCGTATGAGTGATCAGCAGCGCCAGCAGGCTGCCCGAGGTACCCAGAACGGCCAGAACGAGGATGAGGAGCGCGATGCGGAATTGTTTGAACAGGAACAGGATAACGCCGAAGACCAGCAGGCTGGCAACGATGAGGATGGTTAGAAGCTCCTTAAAAGATTGTTGCTGCTTGGCATAATCGCCGCCATACGCAATGCTGTATCCCTGGGGCAGGCTAACCTTCTGGGCTATGCTCTTCTGAATTTTGGGAATGACGTTACCGATACTGCCGCTGTCGAGCCGCGCTGTAACGATACCCATGCTTTGCAGGTTCTCGCGGTTGATCTCGGCCTGCCCGGACGCCAACTCCACCGATGCGAGCGCGCTGAGCGGGATCAGTTTACCGGCCGGAGTGAAGATATTCGCGTTCTTGATATCTTCAATGTGCAGGTTGCGATTGCCGGGGTATACCATACGGATAGGCGATAGTTGTTCGCGTTCGAGCATATTGCCGATGACATTACCCTCAAGGCTGGTTTGCAACTGGAACTGGAGGCTGGCGGGGGTAATGTTGTACTGGGCAAGTTTGCTGTAATAGGGGTCGATACTGACAGCCGGCCCGGCTATCACGATCCCGTCGAATACATCCGCGGTACCTTTTACGGCGGTTGTAGCATCGGCTATTTGTTTGGACAAGTCCTGCAGCCGTTGCTGGTTGTCGCCAAAAACCTTGATTTCGATGGGTTGCACCGAAGTCGTAAGGTCGCCCAGCATGTCGGTTATCACCTGGCCAAAATCGACGCGCAGGGCCGGCTGCGTTGCCGCTATCTGTTGGCGAAGGTCGCTTATTACTTCCTCAGTGGTTTTTTTGCGGTCCTTTTTTAGCTGGATGAGGTAGTCGCCCGTATTAGGTTCGGTAATAAAAAAGCCCATTTGCGTGCCCGTCCGTCTCGAATAGGCTTCTACCTCGGGTTGCTTAATGATCAGCTTTTCTATCTCCCTCAGCATCCGGTCTGTTTCCTCGAGCGAGGTTCCGGGCGGCGAAGTATAATCCAGTACGATGCTTCCTTCGTCCATTTCGGGTAAAAATCCGCTTTCCAGCATCGGTGGTACGATCACGATAGCCAACACCGCGGCGCCAGCGATGATTACACTGACAAATGGCCTTAAAATGAACCATTTTACCCACTTTTGCGATCTTACCGGGTGGGCTTTTTCCTGAAATGAACCGGGCTTGTTGCGGGTAAGCAGCAAGTAAATGGTGGGCAGGCCTATCCAGGTAACGAAGAACGAGCATACCAGCGTAATGATCATGGTATTGGTGAGCACCTTAAAATAAGCTCCGGCTACACCCGTCATCAGCACAAAGGGAATAAATATCACAATAGTACTGATAGACGAGCCCACCATGGCCGGGAACAGGTAGTCAATGGCGGTATGTATCAGCTTTAATGTGTGCTCTTTGGGATGCTCCTCGTGCGTGCGGTGTATCTGTTCCACGACGACGATCGCGTCGTCGATAATAAGACCTATAGATGCCGCTATGGCGCCCAGGGTCATAATATTAAAGGTATACCCAATAGCATACAGCACAATAATGGTTAAGCAGAGTGTAACCGGGATGGTGATCAGTATGGTTGCGCTGGCCTTAAGCGAACGCAGGAATATAACCGCGACAATAATGGCCAGCAACAAACCTATCCACAAGCTATCGGTAACGCTTTTGATCGAGTCTTTCACAAAATCCGCCTGGATATAGTAGGGCTTTATGGTAACATCTTTTGGAAGAAGTTTTTTCAACTGTTCTATTTTATTTCCCATGTCGGCAGACAGGGAAACCAGGTTGGCATCGGGCTGTTTGATAACGGCTATAAGCACGCCCTCGTGCCCGTTGGCGTTTATTTTGGTGTATTCGATACCTTGCTGGATAGCCACGCTGGCAAAATCCTTCAGCCTGATCACCCTTTTGCGGTTATTGCTGATAACCAGGTCCCCGAGCTGATCTTCGGTGTTAACGGTCGCGTCGGTAACGGTCAGGTACAACATTTTGTAATCGGACAGATAACCCTCCGACTTTACAAAATTGGTATTGGTCAGCGCCGTGCTGATGATGTCTGGTGTCAATCCCAGCGAACTCATTTTTTGCTTGTTCAACGTTAGCCAGTATTCTTTGGCTTTGCCGCCTATGACCCTGATCTCGGACACGCCGCTTACCTGCGACAGGAACGGCTTTACTGTGTAAGTGGCTAGCTGTCGCATCTCGATGGGCGAACGGGTGTGACTCTCCAGCGTGTACCCGCTCACCGGCAATATCGACGGGTTCATTTTGGCCACGGTAATATTTACATCCGAAGGCAGATCGTTCTTGATTTGGTCGATACTGCTTTGTATTCTTTGCAGCGAGAGGTCGATATCGGCGTCCCAGCTCATAAAGGCCGATATTTCGCAACTGCCCCTGCTGGTGGTACTGCGCACCACCTGCAGGTCGGGCACCTGTTTAATGGCGTTCTCGAGCGGCTTGGTTACCGTCACCATCATTTTATTTACGGGCTGCAGCCCCTCGTCGGCAATGACCTTTATTTTGGGAAATGTGATCTCGGGGAAAAGCGAGGTCTGCATTTTGGTGTATACAAACAGCCCTCCGCCCACTATCAGCGCTAATACTAAGCTTAGCGGTTTTTTATGCGAAATAAAAAAGTCTCTGACAGGCGTCATTGGTTTGTGATTTTAACTTTGGCAGTATCCGTCAGGCCATAATTACCGGTGACGATGATCCGGTCAGCCGGTGAAAATTTTGGCGACAGTATCTCAACTTTATCTCCTGCCTCGATGCCTTTGGTGACAGGCACCTTTACCGCGGTAGTATCGTTGATCAGCTTCATCACCCAAAACTCGGTTTGTATTTCATTGGCCAGGATAGCTTCTTTCGGCAGCGACGCGGCGTTAGTCTTTTCCGACTTGACCACGCGGGCTTTAGCCACCAGGTTCTCGGGTATTTGTTCGCTGCTGTTTACTTTGATCACAACGCCCTGTGTTTGCGCTACCGTATCAACCGATGGCATGAAGGATGCCACAGTTCCCTCCAGTTTTTGACCGCCCGGCAGCGTTAGCTGTATACTCTGACCGCTTTTTACATATTGCCTCAATTCATATGGCAACTGCATCAGGAATACGAAGCTCGATCGGTCGCTTATCGTCGCCAGCGCTTCGCCGTCCTGCACATAGTCGCCTTTTTGGTGGTTTAGTTGCGAAATGTAGCCCGGCCCGGGCGCTTTGATTTTATTAACTCCCGAAAATTTAAATGTGGTATCCAGCACATTGATGCTGTTGCCTATTGCTTGCGCCTCTTTGGTTTTGATGGTAAACAGTAACTGGCCTTTGTTGACAAAATGCCCCGGCTGTGCATTTACTTGTTCTACGTAGCCGTTAGCATTTGATTTGACGTAGTTTTTTTGCAGGAACACCGACGAGGCGTTCAAATCGATATAATCGGCCATGCTGCCTTCGCCCACGGTGGTCACCGTTACCGGAGTTTGCGCCTGCACTTTGGAAGCGTCCTCGTCGTCGCCGCCGGTTTTTTTGCCCCCGCTGCACGAATACAGGCATAAAGCTATCCCTGCCGCAAATAACAGCAGCTTGATAACAGGATACCGGGTTATATATCTTTTCATGTTATTTATTCCAGTAGTTTAACTGATTGATAAGCTGAAGCCTGTTTATGGTGGTTTGCGTATATAAATTCTTTACAGCCAGGTAATTGTTTATGGCCAGTATCAGGTCGGATATCTTCAGGTCTCCGGTTTGCAGCAGTTGTGTGTCGACTTTGATCAGCGTCTCATCATATTTTATCTGTTCATTTATCTGCGCAAAGAGTTTATCCGTTTCCGTTATTTGCTGATTCAACTGGTCGATCTGCTGGTGGTATTGTTTCGTATAAAAATACTTATAGTATTGGCGGCTTTCTTCCTGCAGCTGTATCTTTTTATGCAATAATTTGCGCTGCCCGCCATCGTATATCGGTATGGTAAGATTAAAACCAGCGCTGGTGCCGAAATTTTTAGCAGGCTGTACGAAGTCGGTATTGTAACCCGCATCGGCAAAAACGTTGGCCCTGGGTTTATAAGCGTAATCGATCAGGCTGCTGCTGTTTACCAGCCTTAAACTGTCGAGCCTGAATTTGGCGAAAAAAATACTGTTCTGTTCATAGGATAAGAGCGATCGTTCGACTTTTGGTTCACTTAAGTCGAATGCGGTCGTGTCGTTAATCCCGGCGAGATAGTTTAATGTAGCGAAATCCGATTTGTATTGTGTCCGCGTCTGCAAAAGCTGTATTTGCTGCTGTTTGAGCGTAACAAGGAAGGCCAGGTAGTCGCTTTGCCGGTAAACATTGCTCTGCGTAAGCTTTTTCAGCACTTCTTCCTCTTTGGTTAACAGTTCGATGATGTCGTTACTGAATTTCACCTGCTGCAGATCACCATAGGCCGTGATATACTGCCCGATGATGGCCTTTTTTAAGTCCTGTACCGACAATTGGGACGCATTGACAAGCGAATCCTGTTGTAAAGCGATGGACGCTAACTGGGCATTGCGGTAGTTCCGGCCAATGATCTGCTGGTTTACTCCAACCAGTGCGCTCAATGTAGTGTAATTGGTAATCGGGCCGGCATATCCGTAACCGTTAATCACCGGGGCGATCAAACCCGCGCTGGTGCCGTTAACCTGCGGTTTTAAACCCGCCCTAAGCCTCATGCTGTCTATACGGGCCGACGATATCTGGATTTTGATGTCTCTTAATAAAGGGCTGTTATTTTGAGCGGTTTCCAGGTAATAATCGAGTGTCTTGGTTTGGGCGGAGGAAAAGGAGAAAACAGATGCACACAAAACAACACATAGGAACCGCTTGATCAATTGCATTTGGAGTTTGTTTGGCTAAAATAAAAATTTAATTCTGTAAAAATTTGGGATACAAAGCTCAAAAAATCACTATAAAAGTGTGGTAGTTCCCTTCAAATAAGTAGCTTAGCTTAAAACCCAGGTTTTCGCATATTTGTTTGGAAATGGTCAGCCCCAGGCCGCTGCCTTCCGATCCGGACGACTTATGAAAACGTGTGAAAATGTGGTCGGATTGCAGCGGAGTATTGTCACCGGTATTTTTTATTGCCAATTGCTGCTCATCGAGCCGGATCACGATATTTCCGCCCGGGCAATTATGACGGATGGCATTGCCCAATAAATTGTTGAGCAGGATGTCGAGCAGGTAAGAACTGGTATGCAGTTCCTTATTCGTTAGGCCAAAGTCGACGATCAGCCCCTTGTCATGGAATATCTCCTCAAATTGGATGATCAGCTCCTCAATAGCCGTTTTCAGGTTAATCGTTTGTTTGTCTTCGACCAGCCGGTTCTCGATCTTGACTAACAGCAGCATGGATTGGTTCAGCCTGGTGAGCCTTGACACGGAGCTGTAAAGGTCGTTTAGTAATTTGCTTTGCTGTTGGCTGAAATCGCCTGTTTGCAGTAACGAATCCAATTTGGAGTTGATCACGGCTATCGGCGTAAGCAACTCGTGGGAGGCATTTTCGGTGAAAGTTTTTAGATCCTTGTAATCGCTTTTTACACGCGACGACATTGACGTTACGGCCTGGTTCAACTCTTTGAATTCATCTATTGAAGTGTCTATCCGGGAAATATCCTTATTATCGGCGACATTGAATATCCGCAGTTCTTTGAGCAAGGCATGGAAAGGCTGCCAGAGCCTGTTGAGCAGCAACCGGTTAATCAGAAACAGGGTAAACAGCAGTAATAAGACTACTCCGATGGTGATGAAAAATATGATCTTCACCAGGTCCTCCGTTTCAACGGTCGACTTTACGATCAGCACTTTATAGTATTGGCCACCGGCGGAAACCGATGTTATTAAGCCCCGGCCCGATTCGTATCTTTCACCATTGTGATGGTGCCGGCGGTGGGCCGGATTGGGCGTTACTTTGTATAAGGTGTCGAGAAAATGGCGCTTAACCGATTCCGCCTCAGCTTTATAGAATGAGATTTGCTGGTCATTCGATTCAAAAACCTGGGGAAGCCGGTTATTCTGTCGTGCATACTCAATCACTTCGTTCTCTTCAACCTCCAGGTCTTTATCAACGTCGTTGATGAGAATCAGGTTGATCGCGATATAATAAATGAAACCGGTGATCAGCATCACCACGACCGTTGTCACCAGCGTTACCCTGTTATACCTCGACAGCAGCCTCATTGGTCGGTAAACTTATAACCCATGCCATACGACGCCTGTATATAATCATGGCTGCCGGCCTCGAGCAGCTTTTTGCGCAGATTTTTGATATGTGAATAGATAAAGTCGAAATTGTTGGCCATATCGATACCATCCCCCCAAAGATGTTCGGCTATCGCATTTTTTGAAACCACTTTTCCTTTGTTAGCGATAAAATATAGAAGCAGCGCGTATTCCTTTCGCGTTAGTTTTACCTGTTGGTCCTTCACTTTAACTGCTTTGGCCGACAAATCGATGCTCAATTCGTTAAATTGAAATAAGTTGTTGCCGCTGAAGGATTTACGGCGAATTATTGCCGACACCCTTGCGCGCAGTTCGGAAAGATGGAAAGGTTTTACCAGGTAATCGTCGGCGCCAAGGTCGAGACCTTCCAGTTTGTCGTCCAGCGAATTTTTTGCCGAAATAATGAGCACGCCGTCGGCATGGTTTCGTTCCTTCAGGTTTTTTAAGATATCGATCCCGTTGCCGCCGGGTAGCGTAATGTCCAGGATGATGCAATCGTACCTGTAAAGATTTACCCGCGCGATAGCGTCCTGGTAATTTGAAACGGACTCGCAAACATTGCCGGATTCTGAGAAGTACTCTTCGATACTTTCTCTCAATCCTTTTTCGTCTTCAATAACCAAAATTTTCATCTTGATGTTTATGGGGTAAAAATACCTAAGCAAATTTGTAAACATTCTGTATAGTTGCAAGTCATACCTATATACAGGATTTCCTGCTACCTTCGAATTAATTCAGTCATTCATTCAACAATTCATTCATTCAATGATTTATTAATTCAATAATCAGTAATTCAATAATTCAGTCATTCAATAATTGTCATGTGGTGGATATACGCATTGCTTTCAGCGCTTTTTGCAGCGCTCACGGCCATTTTTGCCAAGGTTGGGGTTACCGGCGTCGACAGCGACCTGGCAACCGCCATCAGAACCGTTGTTATACTTATCATCGCCTGGCTGATCGCGTTCATAAAAGGCAGCGCGGAAAATATGGGTACGTTAACCCGGACCAACTGGATATTCCTTATTCTATCGGGCTGCGCTACCGGGTTATCGTGGATATTTTATTTTAAGGCATTGCAGCTCGGCAGGGTAAGCCAGGTAGCGCCTGTAGACAAGCTAAGTGTGGCGCTGGCAATTGTTTTATCGGTTATCTTTCTGAAGGAGCCCGTTACCTGGAAATCAGCTTCGGGCGCCGTCCTGATCATTGCCGGCACATTGGTATTAATATTCTGATCTTCATGCCGGTGTCATCGTGTAACAATAACACTACTCACAAAATTGATACAATTTTTATCCAGATTTTCTGCGCATTTTCGCCGCAGGTATGAAAATTTTTAGTGTTAAAGTGCGATACTTTTTTCTTTTCTTCTTTTTAACTTGTTTGTCATCATTGGTTTATGCAACCGATGGCGGCGATGCGGCGAAAGGCAAGCTCAGCGGTAAAATAATTGATTCCGTTACGAAGGCCCCGGTTTCATACGCCACGGTTAGTATTTACAAACAAGGCAGTCCCAGCCCGTTCAACGGCGCGGTTACGACCGACGACGGAAGCTTTGTGCTGAATAACCTGGCGCAGGGTAATTACCGTATTGTGGTCGACTTCATCGGTTACCGCAAGAAAACGATCGATAACATCGCAATCACTAAAAATGCGCCGAATGTGTTGCTCGGCAATATCCTGCTTGCGCCAAGCGCAAATCAATTAAAGGGCGTTGCTATTACCGCCCATGCAGCTACAGTCGAAAACAAAATCGATAAAATGGTTTACAACCCGGCAAACGACCTTACCACGCAGGGCGGTGTTGCTTTGGACGTGATGCAGAAAGTGCCGATGGTTTCGGTTGACATCAACGGCAACGTAGAATTGATGGGAAACAGCAATGTCGAATTTTTGATCAACGGCAAGCCATCCACTATTTTCGGTTCAAGTATTACCGATGCCTTGCAGGCCATCCCTGCAAGCCAGATCAAAAGCATAGAGGTGATAACAAATCCTGGGGCCAAGTACGATGCCGCAGGCACCGGCGGTATCATCAACATTATTTTGAAGGACAATAAGGTGCAGGGGGTTAACGGCAGCGTTAATCTTACGGCAGGTACGCGTCTCGAGAACGGAAATTTTAATTTGAATGCCAAGAAGGGGAAAGTAGGTTTTAACGCGTTTTTTGGCGGCAACGCGAACCTGACAAGCGCGACGCCCAGTTCGTCGGATCGTACCTCGTACAGCAATACAAGGGATACGGTCACCAATTTAGGGCAGCAGGGATCGAGTAATTTTAAGAGAAGCGGATACCGGTCGGGTTTAAGCTTTAACTGGGATATAACGCCCAAGGACCAGTTGATCGCTTCGGTTAACTTTAACCATTTCGGTCGTCAGAGCGACGGTTATATCAACCAGGCCCAGCATACCTTTTCCAGCATTAATAGCTTATCGGTGGATACCCTGAGCGTTAACAATTCTTTTAGCAAGTTCAGCTATAACTCGACGGATATGAGCCTGTCTTACAAAAAGACCTTCCAAAATAAGGACCAGGAACTTGATGTATTATACAATTACAGCGACGGCCGTACAACCAGCGATTATTCGCAGCGCCTCGATTATACCAATGTTACTTTCCCGTCGAGCGGCTCGATTGGTAACAACCCGGGAACAGATAAGGAAACCGATATACAAATAGATTATACTCAACCCGTGGCCAAGGGCTTTATTATTGAAACCGGGGCGAAAACGACAATTGAAAACCTGAGTAATTCCGTGGTTACACAGATGCTTAACAACGATGGGGTATATGTGCCTAATCCCTTCCAAACTTACAGCTTTACTTATGGCCGCAAGATTTTCGCTTATTATCTTTCGTCTTCATTTTCGTTATTCAACAATTTTATCGACGGTAAGGCAGGTTTGCGGGAAGAATATACGTCTTCGACGTCCAATTTTCCGAATGCGAATATCCCCTCTTATGGCATTTTAGCGCCATCGTTTGTGATTCAGCATAAATTTAACCCGACGGAGAGCATTAAATTCAGCTATTCATACCGGCTTGAGCGCCCCGATTACCGGTCGCTTAATCCCTTTTACGATATAAGCGATCCGCACAACATTAGCACGGGCGATCCTAATTTAAAGCCCGAGCTGGGCCATAATTTCGAATTGGGATATAATAAATCATTTGATAAAGGCCCCAATATTTACGTGGCCGGATTTTACAGGTATAATACTAACGACCTGCAGTCGTTCACTACCTTTTATCCGTACCTGAAGATAGGCGACTCGACCTACAGCAACGTTTCGTTAACGCAGCGTTACAACATAGGCCGCGAAGTTACAGAAGGTGTAAACTTATATGGCTCGCTGCCTGTCGGTAAGTTAACGTTCCGGTCGAATATGTTTTTCGCCAACCGGATAACGAATAACCCGGGCAGCCCGCAGGTAACCGGTTTTGTATACCGTATCAATTTAAATGCGAGTTATGAATTTGCTAAAGACCTGGCTGCCGAGGCCTTCGTAAATTACCGGTCGTCACAGAGAGATATCCAGGGTACTAACCCCGCATTCCTGTTCTACAATTTTGCGGTTCGGAAACAATTTGACCATAAAAAATTCAGCATTGGCCTGACGGCTGCCAATCCCTTCAATCAATACGTCGATGTTCGCTCCACCACCTTCGGGCCTAATTTCAACCAAAGCAATCTTCGGGAAATTCCGTTGCGCTCGTTTGGCATCAACCTGATGTACAAATTTGGAAAAATGGATTTTAAAAAGGACAGGGACAATAACGACAATGACATACCGGATAACCAGGATAATGGCGGCGATAACGGTGGCAACGGCGGTGCACCTGGCAATGGCGGAGGCGGCAATCGCGCCGGCGGTAAATAAGCCCGTCGTCAATAGTGTGTTAAGCGACGGCGTGGCGTTAATAAAAAGTTAATTTACAATTATGTAAATGTTAACTATTTTTGTCGCCATGCTCAAAAGTAATCTGCCTACCTATGCGATAGTTGAATTGTTGATCAGGCTATCGGGGCACAACTCGGTTATCGGCGATTATAAGGACCACGCCGTAAGCGAGGACGAGGTTATTGTAAAGACATCGGGTGGTACCATTAAATTGCCGGTTGCGCTTATCGAGAGGCAGTTCGCATCGCCCGAATCGATCACCGAAGAAGAACTTGCCCGTACTGTATCACGGTTCAGCCCGATGAATTAAATATTTCTTACCTGCTTTTCTTATAAATATACCTAAATTTAAGTGCCGGTCAGGCTGATTGTGAGCTTGTTGGGCAAACTATTTTTTTAATTGATTTTGAATATTAAAAATTTAGTTATAGATTTATGTAGCCAATCATAAACGATCGAGCCGGTCGGCGGATGATAGCCTTCCCGGCTTTCCGCGCTGATATTTTGAACCTATTGTCATGAAAAAATTCCTACTTCTGGCCGCATCGGTATTTATCGCGCACCTGTGCGCCTATACCCAGCCAGGCAATATTTTAGGCAATGTTATTACTAAGCTGAAGGTGCTTTCGAACGATAAAATGATCGAGAAGGCGTACCTGCAATTCGACAAGCCTTATTATGCGGCGGGCGACACGATGTATTACAAGGCTTATGTGATGCTGGGCGAGCGGAATAACCTGTCCAAATCGAGCGGTATACTTTACGTCGACCTTATTGACCCGGCTAACAACATTATCAATACCGAGATGCTCCAGTTGGCGAATGGGCTGGCCTGGGGCGACTTTGCGCTTTCACCCGGATTGGGTAAAGGCAATTACCGCGTGCGGGCCTACACCCGCTATATGCTAAATGCCCCTGAATATTTTTTTGATAAAACCATACCCATCGGTTCGATAGGCAACAGCGCTGCCAACAGCAACACGAATACGACACAGGCACTAAAAGCCGATATTCAGTTCTTTCCCGAAGGCGGAAATCTGGTGGAGGACATGGCCTCAAAAGTGGCGTTTAAGGCGATAGGCACTAATGGCCTGGGCATAGTGGTAAAAGGAGTAGTAGTCGACAATACCAACGCGCAGGTAGCCGAGTTTGCGGCCACGCACCTGGGCATGGGGAGTTTTAGACTAATACCGGAGGCCGGTAAAACTTATAAAGCTAAGGTGACGTTTGCCGACGGAACGCAGGATGTCGTTAACCTGCCTGCGCCGGAGGTTAAGGGTATCGCCCTTGCCGTAAAAGATACGCTGGATAAGGTTTATATCGAAATACGCTGCAATAAGGCCTATTTTAAGGACAATATCAACAAGGACATAAACCTGGTAATGTACGACAGCGGTGTGCTGAGTTCGGCCAATGCAAAACTGGATTCGCGCGATTTGCAGATCAGCCTGGCCAAAGAGCAATTTCCGTCGGGCGTGCTGCAAATAACGTTATTTTCCGAAACGGGCGAGCCGCTGAGCGAACGCCTGGTGTTTTTGAAAAATAAGGACTTGCTGAACCTGGATATAAGCAGCGATAAAGCCGTTTATAAAAAGCGCGGACACGTGCAGTTGAAACTAAATGCAACTGAAAAAGGCATGGGCGCCGACGGCCATTTTTCGGTAGCGGTGATAGACGAAAGCAAAATTCCTTTCGATGAGAACAAGGAGACCACGATCCTGTCGTACCTGCTCCTGAGTTCTCAGTTGCGTGGCTATATCGAGCAGCCAAATTACTATTTCACAGCGAACACAGGTCAGTTGCACGCCGACCTGGATGCACTGATGCTGACGCAGGGTTATCGCCGTTTTACGTGGAAGCAATTGCTTAGCGATCAATCCGCGTTCACTTATAAGCCCGAGCCTGCGGCGCTATCAATAGCAGGCCTTGTAAAAAGGACTACCGGGGCTTTTGCCGCAAAAAAAGACCTGCTGCTTAAAATAGATAATAATACACTTACAGGACAGACCGACGACCAGGGCAGATTTCATTTTGATAACCTGGTGTTCCCCGACGGCATGAATTTTATGTTGCAGGCAACAGGTTCGGCCAGGGAACGCAACCAGCTCGTTTTCAATCTTGATAAGCCAGCCGCTCCCCCTATAGTTGCAGATAAAAGCGAGCCCGGCAATACGGGGGATGTTAATCAGCTAATGTCCGTTTACCTCGACAACTTCAGGCAGCAGCAGGATTGGGCGAACGGCGGCACCAATGCGCCCGGTGCGCACGCGGACCAGGTGGTGAACGGCAGCGATATTTCAAATTCAGTTTCGCTGACATCAGCCTTAAAAGATCATCTCAGCGGGGTAAACTTTGTCAAAGGCGTTCCGTATCTGAAAGGTGAGAAAGACCCGGCGTTGTTAGTTATAGACGGTAAAATATCGCCCGGGAATACCGACCTGGATAATATCAGTCCCGCCAATGTATCAAGCGTGTCACTGCTTAAAGGTGCCAATGCCGGTGCTTACGGCGTTTATGGTAAATCGGGGGTGCTGGTTATCAATACCCGCTCGGCCAATACGGGTACGGAATCTGCGATGCAAAGCCAGGTGCCGTCGAACCGGCCGGCCGCCGAATCGAACCAAAACTATAGCTATAATGACATACGGAAAGGCAACTATCGTTCGTCGAACATAGGCGGCGCCGGTCATGCCGACCAGGTAATAAGCGGCGACGAGATAAAAGATGCTCCGACTTTATCGTCAGGCCTGAACGGGCTGGCACGCGGGGTGAATTTTGTGAACGGGGTTCCCTATCTTCAATCGGCTGTGGTGGTATCAGGGGGGTCATCAGTTGCGGAGCCGATGTATGTAGTGGTGGATGGCACGCCTGTCGATCGTAACATTGACCTTATCGCGCCTGTAGCTGTCGAAACTGTGGAAATATTGAAGGGCACCAATGCGAGCATTTACGGCGTTGTCGGCGGCTCGGGCGTTATTGTTATCACTACCCGCACCCAGGCTGCGGATCAGCGCGGTCCCGAAACGTTATTAAAGCCGGGAAACCTGGAATTTTCGCCCAAAGGTTTTTACAAAGCGCGCGAGTTTTATTCGCCCAAATACGAAGTTAACCTGGGAAGCTCGCGTCCCGACCTTCGCAGCACCATATTCTGGAAGCCTGAAGTTACGACCGGCAGCGACGGTAATGCATCGCTGGAGTATTATAACGCCGATGGCGCTGGTAATTACCGTGTAGTGGTGGAGGGAGTAGACAACAAAGGCAATATCGGGCGGCAGGTATATAGGTATAAAGTGGAATAATTTTGCCGCTTTATTTTTTAAGATTATCTTTATTACACCTTATCGAAACCTATGAAAAAACTGTTGTTTTTAGGATTGGTTTCCTGTGCTTCGTACTGCTTTGGGCAGGATGAAAGCATTACGGACAAACTGAGGGCCTATTCGTCAGAGTTCACCGCCGAAAAAGCTTACCTGCAATTCGACAAGCCGTACTATGCAACCGGCGATACCCTGTATTTTAAGGCTTACCTAACAATGGGCGAACGGCACAACCTGGCCTGGATCGGCAGCGTGCTGCACGTCGACCTGATCAGCCCGCAGAACAAGATCGTCCAAAGTATTAACCTCCATGCGGATAATGGCATATCGTGGGGCGACTTAGCTTTGTCCGATACTTTGCCTGCCGGTAACTACCGTGTGCGGGCCTGGACGAGATGGATGCGGAACGACCCCGGCAGCTTTTTTGAAAAAGTGATCCCCATAGGCTCACTGCAAAGCAGTAGAGTGCCGGAAAGCGCCTTGCCTGAAAAAAAGATCAAGGCTGCGCCTGATGTGCAATTCCTGCCCGAGGGCGGAACCCTGGTTGCCGGCGTCGCGAGCAGGATAGCCTTTAAAGCTACAGGGACTAATGGTCTTGGCATTAATGTCAAGGGAGTGGTGCTGGATAATGCCAATAGAGAAGTATGCAGTTTTGCGTCCGTGCACCTGGGTATGGGCAGCTTTTCCTTTACGCCTCAGGCCGGCCAAACCTACCGGGCGAAATTAACCTATGGCAACGGAACGGATAATATAATAACGCTGCCCGAAGCTGGAACCAGGGGCATCGTGCTTTCTGTAAACAACGATTCAATATCCAAAGCATCCGTCAGGATAATCGCGAATCCCGCCTATTTCCAGGAAAATAAAGGGAAAAATTACCGCCTGCTGATCTATTCGGGTGGAATTGCGAACACGGTAAACTTCCGGCTCGACAGTTCGTCCATGAAGATGGATATTATCAAAAGGCGCCTGTTTACCGGGGTTGCGACTATAACCTTGTTTTCGGAAAACAACGAGCCTTTGTGCGAGCGGCTGATATTTGTGCAGAATTATGATCAGCTTAGTTTGAAAGCAATTAGCGATAAGAAGCAATATGCGCCAAGAGAAAAGGTAAAGATAGACCTTCATGCGCTCACGCGAGCCGACGAGCCGTCGACGGGACATTTTTCGGTTTCGGTAGTCGATGAGGGCAAAGTGCCGGATGATGAAAATAGCGAGACGACCATATTAAGCCACCTGCTGCTGACATCGGATCTAAAAGGCTATGTTGAGCAGCCTAACTATTATTTTGCCAACATCACAGATAAAACAACTGCCGACCTTGACCTGGTGATGCTGACACATGGCTACCGGCGGTTCGAATGGAAGACGCTGCTCAACGGCGGATACCCGGCGCCGAAATATCAGCCCGAAACGTCTTTGGAAATCGCCGGTACGGCAACTAATTTGATGGGAAAGCCGCTTGTGCATGGTACGGTGTCACTGATCGCTCTGAATGGCACCTATTTAAGCCAGAAAACGGATGCAGTTGGAAATTTTTGTTTCAGCAACCTGGTTTTCCAGGACTCCGCAAAGTTTATTCTGCAGGCGGCGAATGCTAAAAACAGGAATTATACCAAAATTAATTATATAAATGACAAGCCGGAACCGGGGAAATATACTCTGGTACCGCTGGCCGATTCTGCTGCCGGCTACCTGGCAACGTACATGAACAATGCCCGAAAACAGGCAAGCCTGACAGGATTATTGAAAGGCAAAATGCTGAAAGGCGCTACTATAAAGGATAGGCCGGTAAAACGAGATGATGACTATCGCACCGACAGCTTTGCAGGCGCGGGTCACGCCGACCAGGTGATGCATGCTGATGAAATCGAAAAAATACAAGGGCCGCTTACAACTAGCTTAAACGGCCGGTTAAAAGGGGTAATATTTGTTGGCGGAAATGGCGGCGTTGTTCCGGTTTTAGGTATCTTTCACGGCGGCCCCATGCTGGTCGTCATAGACGGTTTTGAAGATACAGACCATAGGATAGACCTGAATTCCTTTTCCGCAAATGACATTGAGACAGTCGAAGTACTGAAATTCGCCAGCACTGCAGTTTACGGTGCCGACGGGGGGGAAGGAGTCCTGGTAATAACAACAAAAAGAGGGGGACTTGATCCTAAAAACATCAAGTCAATAGGTATATTGCCGATCACGGTAAACGGTTTTTACGAAGCCCGGGAGTTTTATTCGCCCAAATACGATGTCGATCCAAACACTACTCGCCCCGACCTGCGCAGCACGATCTATTGGCAGCCGGAACTGGCCACCGATAAGAACGGCAATGCCTCGTTCGAGTACTACAATGCGGATGGCACGGGCACCTATCGCGTAGTGATCGAGGGCATCGACGACAAAGGCAATATCGGGCGGCAGGTGTACCGTTATAAGGTGGAATAAAACACACTCTTTAGAATTTAACTATCTTTATTATACCTTATCGAGTTATGAAAAAACCGCTTTTTCTATGGTTGGTTTTCACCGCTGCTTACTGTTATGGACAGGAAGACAGCATTACGGACAAGCTAAGAGTCTACTCGGCGGAGTTTGTTGCCGAAAAAG
Source organism: Mucilaginibacter sp. (assembly GCA_035547095.1). Lineage (GTDB taxonomy): Bacteria > Bacteroidota > Bacteroidia > Sphingobacteriales > Sphingobacteriaceae > Mucilaginibacter. The sequence goes on along the minus strand of DASZVE010000033.1, from coordinate 53,674 downwards.
CCTACCTGCAATTCGATAAGCCCTACTATGCTGCGGGCGATACGCTGTATTTTAAGGCTTACCTGGCGATGGGCGGGCGCCACGAACTTTCGAACATCAGCAGGGTATTACACGTCGATCTGATCGATCCGCAGAACAAAATTGATCAAAGCCTCAACTTGCAGGTAAATGACGGTTTGGCCTGGGGCGATTTTACATTGCCCGACACGTTGCATGCAGGCAACTATCGGGTGCGGGCATCGACGCGGTGGATGCGGAATGACCCCGGCAGCTTTTTTGACAAAGTAATCTCCATAGGCTCGCTGCAAAACAATAAGGTGCCCGAAAGCGCTGCTCCCCCAAAAAGATATACCAATACGGCCGATCTGCAGTTCTTTCCCGAGGGAGGGAGCCTGGTGTATGGCATTAAAAGCAGGATAGCCTTTAAGGCCACCGGCACCAATGGCCTGGGCGTTATGGTTAAAGGGGTGGTATTAGACAATGAAAACAAAACCGTGTGCACTTTTGAGGCCCGACACCTGGGCATGGGCAGCTTTGAACTGACGCCGCAGCCGGGAGAATCCTATCGGGCCAAAACTACTTTCGCGGACGGCTCGCAAAATATTATCGCGCTACCTATTCCTCAGGACAAGGGCATCGTAATGGCGGTGAATAATGATTCTGTTCCGAAAGCGTCGGTGAAGATAATGACCAGCCCAGCTTATTACTCGGATAACAAGGGGAAGAATTACCGGCTGTTGATCTATTCCGGTGGTGTTTTGAATACCGTCAATTTTAACCTGGACAGCACATTTATTGCAATAGATATTCTTAAAAGACGCTTGTTTACCGGGGTTGCGACCATCACCTTGTTTTCGGAATCCAATGAGCCGTTGTGCGAACGACTGATATTTGTGCAGAATTATGATCAGCTTAGTTTGAAAGCAATTAGTGATAAGAAGCAATATGCGCCAAGAGAAAAGGTAAAGATAGACCTTCATGCGCTCACGCGAGCCGGCGAGCCGTCATCGGGCCATTTTTCGGTTTCGGTAGTCGATGAGGGCAAAGTGCCTGAAGATGAAAACAGCGAAACCACCATACTAACTGACCTGCTGCTGACAGCGGATTTGAAGGGCTATGTGGAACAGCCTAACTATTATTTTGCTAACATCACAGATAAAACAACTGCTGACCTCGACCTGGTAATGCTTACGCACGGCTACCGCAGATTTGAGTGGAAGAAACTGCTTGATAACGGTTATGCCAAACCGCATTATCAGCCCGAAACGGCCCTGGAAATAGGCGGCCGGGCGACCAACTTATTTGGTAAGCCGCTTGTGCGCGGCACGGTTTCGCTGATACAGATGCAGGGGCCGTTTATCAGTCGGCAGACCGACGACAAAGGCAACTTCCTTTTTAAAGACTTGATTTTTGCCGATTCGACAAGATTTGTATTACAGGCTGTAAATGCCCGGAACAGGAATAATACCAAACTTAGCTATAGCCGTGATGTGCTGGAACCCGGTAACCGGTTTGTTCCAACAGCTTCGGATACTACACTTCGGTTTATAGCTACCTACCTGGCAAATACCGAAAAACAACAGGAGCAGTTAAATATGCTGGGCCTGGGGAAAGGTAAAATCCTGAAGGGTGTAACGATAAAGGGCCGCAAGCCGGACGATGATTATTATACACTAAGCCTGGCCGGTGCAGGCCATGCCGACGCGGTGATGCATGCTGATAAAATCGGACAGATACAGGGAATGCTTGTAACTAGCTTAAACGGCCGTTTAAGAGGTGTAATATTTGTGCCTAATGGAAACGGAGGATTTGTTCCGGTAACCCAAATGTTGCATACAGGCCCGATGACGGTTGTTGTCGATGGGGTAGAAGGTGTGGATATAAATACGCTGTCGGCGGGTGAAGTAGAAACAGTAGAGATGCTCAACGGAGCTAATGCTTCTATATACGGTATGGAGGGAGGTAATGGCGTTCTCGTGGTGACGACGAAAAGACGCAGCGGCGACTCGCGCTATATCGAATCCGTAGGCATATTGCCAATCACGGTAAACGGTTTTTACAAAGCCCGCGAATTTTATTCGCCCAAATACGATGTGAATCCCAGCAGTACCCGCCCGGACCTGCGCAGCACGATCTACTGGCAGCCGGAGCTGCCTACCGATAAGAGCGGCAATGCCTCGTTCGAGTACTACAATGCCGATGGTACGGGCACCTATCGCGTGGAGATCGAGGGCATCGACGATAAAGGTAATATCGGCCGGCAAGTGTACCGGTATAAAGTAGAATAGTTATTTCGTGATCAGGTACACGCTGTCCAATACGCTTCCGCGTGTTTTTTGGTTGATGAACGCGGGTACTATACTCTCCTGCGGGTAATTTTCAAACGCTTTGATTACTTTAAAATCTTCATGCCGCTGTTTCAGCGCCACGGTCATCCAGCGGTTGGCAAAAAACGCGGAAGGTTCGGTGGGCTTAAACTTACCGAAATCGTCCAGCGGCACCAGGTCGATAGGTTTATGAGTATAAAATTGGAAGATGTTGTTCTCGGTGCTTAAGGAATAGATATGGTACTGCGTAAACTCGGGCGTGTTAACGTATTCCGCAGCTTTGATCTGCCCCTTATATGCGATCAGTTCCTTATAAAATACGGTTTCCAGGTAAAAGTTGGCAAATAATACCGCCAGGCAGGCGAGAAAAAACGCCTTGGCCACCGCTGAATTTGCCTTGCGCCATATCCATATCGCCAGTACGATAAAAGCGGCACAGTCAATGACCAGGTAGGCGATGTGTCCCGATCCTGAAAAATACTGTATAACCAGCACGGCTGCAGGCAGCATAATGATATAGGCCCTCAAGCCGAACAACCTGAACCCAGCTCCGAACCGGCTCAATTGTTTTTGGCAGAAAGGAGCGGTCACGATAGCGAATAACGGAAAGATAGCATTGGTATAAAAAGGCAGTTGGAAGCGCGAGACCGAGAAAAGCAGCAGCAACAGCAGGCCGCCGCTTAGCGCATAATATTCGTTTAGTTTTTTGCGCAAAACGATGTCTTTGATGTTCCTGTAAACGGCATAGTAAAAAAGCAGGCACCATGGCGCGAATGCCCATAACAACGTGTGCAGATAAAAGAAAACGTCGCTTGAAGAACGCGTTATCGGCCCGCTGCTGGCAAAACGCCCGAATTGGCTATCCCAAAAAAACCAACGGATACCCGATACATGGGTTTTGCCAAAGACAATCTTCCCGGGGTGCAAGTCAAACTGGATATAAAGAGCGTACAATTCGGGCAGGGTAAAAACAAATGTTAGCAGCACTAACCCGACCCATTTCAGCCTGAATAGCTCCTGGAACTTTTGCCGGAACACCATTTGCCCGAGCAATGCGCCGTAGATCGCGACGATGACGAACAAACCCTTGGTCATCATGGCGCAGGCGGTTGTCAACGCGGCCAGCACAAGTTGCCCGAAAGTAAACTCTTCTTCGAGCCGGCTGATATGGTAAATAGCGCCAATGATTAACGCCAGCAGGTAGGGTTCGGCCCTTACATCGGTATTCGACATAAGCAGGTGCTGCGATGCCGCGACGATGAGCACGGCAAACCTTGCGGTTTCCGCTCCATAAAACTTTTTCGAAAAAAGCCAGGTATACCTTAGCCCTAATAAGAAGAATAGCAAAGCCGGCAGCCGGTAGGCCCATTCCGATACCCCGAATAGTTTGAAGCTAGCCCACACCAGCCAGAAAGGCAGGTGCGGTTTGTCAAGCCAGTCGCGGTTGTAGGTAAAAAGTTCAAAAAAACCTTTTCGGTACAGCAGGTTTTTGGAGATAGAGGCGTATAGCGCAGGATCGTCGGTAAAGAACTTAAGATTGATACCGGCAAAATTGACCACGAGCGCCAGTATTAACAGGATAAAATAAAGCTGTTTGTTATCGTCTTTCATATTGCGCCTGGCCATTCAAAACAAAACAAGTTTAAGCGGAAATGCAAACGCCGCAACCGGCAGAAATAAAAAATGCTCCACATTTACAGGTGAAGCATTGTAATGATGTTAACGTGATATTATTTAGAGGTAAAAACCTTTACATAGTCGACATACATCGTGGCGTTTTGGATATTCGCCTTCGTGATATCGTTATACAGCAATCCGCCCACAGCCAGGTTCAGCGTCACATATTCGGTTTTGCCAAAAAGATCGCTCACATAGCTGCTTGCTTTGGTTTCAACTACCTGCCCATCTAAGTAAACTGTTAGCTGGTTTTGTTCCCAAAGCATTTCGTATACGTGGTAGCACTGCGAAAGATCGCCGTCGGTGCGGTTCTGCACGAACGACTGCGGTACAGGGACAATGTTCTTATTGAGATCGGTTCCGTAGAAAAAATCGGTAAAGTACGTTGTCGGGTCGTCGCATCGCGCTTCCAGGTAGTCTACCTCGCCCTGCTGCGGCCAACTGTTGCCATAGCTCCAGAAAGCCGATGCCAGGCCATAAGCGCGCGGTATCTTGATCCGGGCGACTGTCAGCACTTTCGGCGTCGCCGGTGATGCTGAAATAGGAGTTTTACTTTGCACGCCGCCCGATGTAAAGTTAAATGTGGCGGCCGTATCGTTACCAATAGTCTTGGGGCCGGTAACAGTCTCAGCAGTTGAAGTTAGTTTCAGTACGCCGTTGCTGATGGTGGCGTTAGCGGGCTCGTAACACTGTAATTCCTTTTGAAATCCGCCGCCGTGCCATACATTCCATTGCGACAGGTCGCCGTCGAACTCATCGTCGAACGATTTTGTCCACCCGTGATTGGTCAGCGTGGTATCGTTAAAATCGTAATCGCAGATGACATGGGCTATTTTGGGGTTCTGAACAGGGTTCAGATCGTTATTAACGGGTGGAACAGTTACAGGATTTAGCTTCGAATTTTTCGCGCAGCTGCTTGCCATCAAAACTGTCAAACCAATAAGCAACGGCTTAAATACGGATCGTTTCATGTCGTAAAATTTTAATTGGGCCTGATTGGCGACGCTGGTATCAAAGCCTTTATACGCAGACCATCTAAAATGGTTATGGGAATTTTACGTGCGCGCGGTAAGAATGCCGGCTGCAGAAACAAAAAAACACCGCCGTTTTTAGCCGGCAGTGTTTGTTATATGAAAAATTCGCCTTTAAAAATGCTTGTTAGTTAAGCTGCGCGCTTGTAAGTTTCAATGTTTTACCCCTGATGGCGTCAAAAACATTCTTCATCAGTGGTTTGCTGATATAAGTGGTTACAAAAGGATAGCTTTTGGAACGATTGATATCCATCTGGAAAATGGATGATGAGACGATGTAGATTTTAATCTCCTTTTTAAGTGACCGGTATAGTTCCTGGAAGCCGTTCAAAAAATCCCATCCGCTGTTATTAGGCATATACAGGTCGAGGAAAATAAAGTCGGGCAAGGCGCTGATCTTAGTGCGGTTCTCGTAAAGATAGTCGAGCACCAGGTTGCCGTCGTAAGCATAGGTCGTTTCTTTGCCCAGCTCGTTCTTCGTCAGCATGTATTGTACGATCTTGTGGTGAATGGGATCGTCGTCTATGATTACAAGTCTTGACATATCGTTGGTTTGAAGGTTGGTAAACTGTTTTTTATAGTTATGGGAGGCAGTGCCAACATCATGCCAACGTCAAAAAAATAGCTATAGTAGCAAGCTTGTCTGCGGGAATAAAAAAAGCCCCTGCCACGATGGACAGGAGCCAAACTCACAACAATTGTTTAACCTTTCGGTCAATTCCTAATTGCAGTGTGATTTTTGTAGAAATATAACAGACGGTAAACTAATATGTTTTACATTTTACATAAAGAAACCGGTGCCGAAAAAAGTGCGGACCTTGCCGTAACGATTATCCGATTTTTACGTCTATCTTTATATCACAAAATCAATCTATAGCATTATGAGAAAAGTATTTCAATTAAAAGCGGTGCCCCTGCTGGCTTTCGCTTTAATGGTAACAACTGTGGCGTTTGGGCAAAAAAAACCCCAGGCAAGTCCCGCTGACAGCGCACGCGGCACGATCAGCGGCTCGATGATCAAAATATCGTATCACAGCCCTGCCGTAAAAGGCCGTAAAATATGGGGCGGCCTGGTGCCATACGACAAAGTGTGGAGAACTGGCGCCAACGAAGCAACTATTTTTTCCACGAGTAAGGACATTATGGTTGAAGGTAAAAAACTGCCTGCAGGCAAATACAGCCTCTATACCGTTCCCGGCGAAAAAGAATGGAAGATTATCTTCAATTCGCAGACCGGCCAATGGGGCATTAAAATGGATGGCTCTACGACAGATGATCCGTCGAAAGACGTGCTGACCGTGATGGTAAAACCGATGAAATCGAAGTCGATGAACGAGCGGATGAAGTTCGAGATCAACAAATCGGGTTTTGTATTGCTATGGGAAAACCTGGCCGTACCTGTTAAGGTAAAATAAGCGGCGAGAATACGAAATATGGCCCCGGATATATTCCGGGGCTTTTATTGTTATGGCCGGGCAAGTATATTTGCTGGAATGGCTACGCGGGGTAAAAGTCACAAAAGGAGTTTTCGTAAACGCATTATTGCTATTGCGGCCATTACGCTGGCGCTTTTACTGCTGGCCTGGACGGCAGGATACCCGCATTTTGTGGAAAGGTATTATACGGACGGTTTTTACCGGGCCGTATGCTTTATTTTTCACCCTGTTTTCAATCTTTTCCCATTTAGCGTAGGTGATATTGCCTACATCGCCGCGATAATTTACCTGCTGTATACAATTGTAAAATTGCTGGGGCATTTATTCCACAGGCGATGGACTGATGCGGGTATGCTGCTGCTGGGTGTAGTTGCGGGCGTTGAAGCCGCCATGCTGGCTTTCTATCTTTTCTGGGGGATGAATTATTACCGCCCTCCGGCATCGGAAGTTTTAAACCTGCGCGACACCGATTACACCGTGGCCGATCTGCGCCACGTGACCGCGATGCTGATCGATAGCGCCAATGCCTGCCGCCAACGGGTAACACCTGCCGATCTTGCTCAAAAAAACAAGGCCATTTATGTCACGGCTGTCAGTGCTGTAAAGCAACTGACGGACAGTTCAGGTGCCTTCAAAACTTATCATCCCGACATCAAGTCATCCTTAATTACACCTTTGCTGAATTACCTGGGTACATCGGGTTACTACAACCCTTTTACGGCCGAATCGCAGATGAATTACGAGATGCCGGTCTTTTTAAGGCCTTTCGTGGCTTGCCATGAATTGTCGCACCAGATGGGTTTCGCACCCGAGGATGAAGCCAATTTTGTGGGCTTTATTGCCGCTATTCATTCTAAGGACCGCCTGATGCGCTATTCGGCTTACTATGAAGGCGTGCAAGAATTTATGTTCACCTTAAGGCACCAGGACAGTCTTGCACGGAAAGAACTGCGCAAGCGCATATTGCCACAAGTGCTGAACGATTTTAAAACCGAGCGACTATACTGGGTATCGTATGAAGGCAAGGTAGAAAGGCTGAGCAGTATTTTTTACGATAACTTTCTCAAAGTGAATAATCAGCCATACGGTTTAAAGACCTATAACCGGATGGTGCTGCTGATCTTAGCTTACAGGAAGAAGAATCGTTTGTAATATGAAGATACTGCTGACGAATTGGATAAATATCGCAGGCGTTTTTGTGGCGACCTTTTTGTCCGTTTTTACATTTGTACTTTTCAATTCAGGCAGTATACTGGCAGCCCTCTTCGGCGCTTTCTTGTCGATTTGCTTATATGGGATTAGTTTCTGGATGGGTTTTATTATCGCCTTGATATTTCTGGATGCGATTCTGATTATAAGCGGTCTGAACAAACTAATTTTTAAATTATTTATTGAATGGCTTCTCATCAGTGCTCCATTTTTCTACTGGGCGTTTAAATACAGCGAATGGATATTCATAGCGGCAATAATCGGTTTCCTGCTATCGCAATTGTTCAGAAAGAAACAATTAGACAAAGTTAGGGCAAATCTGCCATGAACCATGATCTTAAGCACTCAGATCAGCACCCCGTCATGCGAAAACCGCAGGTCGTGCTCTCCAGCCTGCACTGAGTTCCCATAAGAATCGCCGTCGACGAACAATTTTTCGTTATCGATCTCGATATGTATGCCGCCGGTCATGAAATTTCCGCGTACGCGAATGGCCGTCACCGGCATATTCACTTCCAGTTCTGCCGAGATATTATGTTCCAGGCCCATTGCCACTTTTTCATCGAGCTGGTGCACGTCCAGCACGGTTGTTCCGTCCGGTTTGGTGACGTGAACGCGGTCGGGCGTTTCGTGAACATCGAAATCTGAAGTCGCTTCGGGCTTATTAGCCGTTAGCTGCAGCCGATGGCCTTCATAATCGGTTATATCCGCATCGATGGTCAGAACCGCGCGGGGCTGATCGGGCGGTGTTTCCTTTTGGATGGAAAGTATTCTTAAGAAACGGTTGCTTTGATCATGGTCGACATAGCTCAGGGTATTGTTGGGCACAACGAAAGCGTTGGAGCCCATAATGAATGCATATTTCATGACTTTTCGGTTTATATGATAAAAAAGCTTGGGGGGCCAAATTGTTTTAGCCGGTATATTAAAATTAACATGCGTGCCCCGGCAAAAAAATGATGAACGTCAATATAACCTCTGCTATCGGCGTTTGTTATAACTAATAAACTAAATATGGTACAGGTAGCATTATTGGCCTGGCTTGAAGCAAGGCCGGGTATGGAAAACGAATTGGAGGCGTTGCTGAAAAGCGCATTGCCGCTGGCACAGGCCGAACCGGCTACGGTAAGCTGGTATGCCTGGCGGATAGACAACGCCGTGTTTGGTATATTCGACACCTTCGAAGCCGAAGAAGGGCGCGAGGCGCACCTGAACGGCCAAATCGCGGCCGCGCTGACGGCCAATGCGGGCAAATTGCTGGCCAAACCGCCGGTCATAGAAAAACTTACAATCCTCGCTGCAAAACCGGCTTGAGGCCGGGCACATCGGAGCTTTCTCCCCGCGGGCGAATGGCAGGATTTTTTATTTATTAGGTTAATAAGGTTTAAAAGTTATATTTGGTAACCTCAACTATAAACCTGATGAATAGAAAAGTTATTTTTTGGTCGGTGATCATGGCCCTTGGTGGATTTTTGTTCGGCTTTGATACCGCCGTTATTTCCGGCGCCGAGCAAGCCATTCAGAAGTATTGGAACCTGACGGATTTACAGCATGGTTTTACCATTTCGATTGCGCTTATCGGCACCGTTACGGGCGCGTTTTTTGGCCGCATACCTGCCGATAAACTTGGCCGTAAGATGTCGCTGGTCATTATCGCTTTTATATTCCTGTTCGCCTCGCTCGGAACAGCCGTGGCCACCAATTGGTACCTGTTTGTAACGCTGCGTTTTATTGGCGGATTGGGCGTAGGCGCCTCGTCGGTTATTGCGCCGATCTATATTTCTGAGATCGCACCGGCTAAGACCCGGGGACGATTGGTTATATTATTCCAGTTTAATATCGTTTTGGGTATCCTGGTATCGTACGGTTCTAATTACCTTATCGGCCTCCTACTACAGGATTCGTGGCGGCTGATGCTCGGTATCATGGCCATACCATCGTTGTTGTTTCTGATCCTGCTCAGGTTCGTGCCCGAAAGTCCGCGCTGGCTTATCCTCCACAAATCGCAGCATGATGAGGCGCGCCGTATACTTCAACTGGTTAACCCCGAAGGTTATGAGCAGGAAATGGAAAACATTATCAATGCTAAAAACGAAGAAGAAAAAGATACCAACGCCGAGAGCCTGTTCACTAAACGATACCGCCTGCCTGCAACGCTGGCCGTTCTGATCGCTTTCTTTAACCAGGTTTCGGGCATCAATGCTATTATCTATTATGCGCCGAGGATTTTCGGCATGGCAGGCCTGGGTAAAAATGCGGCCTTATTGTCTACCACCGGCATTGGTGCGGTAAACTTAATATTCACCATGGTGGCTATATTTTTTATCGACAAAAGCGGCCGAAAGACACTGATGACCATTGGCTCCTTCGGCCTGATCATTACACTGGGTTTGGTTTCGTATGCCTTTTACGGAGGCCATATCAATGGCTACCTGGTAACGGTTTACCTGATGGCTTATATCGCCTTTTTTGCCTTTTCGCAGGGTGCGGTTATCTGGGTGTTCATATCCGAGATATTTCCCAACCAGGTGCGCGCCAAGGGTCAAACGCTGGGCAGCTTTACGCATTGGGCCATGGCTACTATCATCGCATTTTCATTCCCTTACATAACGGATAAATTGGGCGGGGGCAACACATTCCTTTTCTTTACCATAATGATGGTGCTGCAGCTATTGTTTGTTTGGAAACTGATGCCCGAAACCAAAGGCAAATCGCTGGAACAGATTGAACGCACCCTGACAATGCACTGATATGATTAAAAGGCTTGGCTATACGATTGTGATCTGTCTTTTTGCGGCGACTGCCCTCGCGCAAAAACCTTATCATGAACAGTACCGGCCGCAGGCGCATTTTTCGCCGCCTGCGCATTGGATGAACGATCCCAACGGCATGGTGTATTACCATGGCGTATATCACCTGTTTTACCAGTATTATCCGGGCGCCACGGTATGGGGGCCGATGCACTGGGGCCATGCCATCAGTACCGACCTGGTTCACTGGGCCAATAAGCCGATTGCACTTTACCCCGACAGCCTCGGCTATATTTTCTCGGGCAGTGCAGTTATCGATTACCATAACACCAGCGGCTTCGGCAAAAATGGGCAGCCGCCGATGGTTGCCGTTTTCACAAGCGCCAAACGCATGACGGGCAAAGACGGTGAATATTACGACCAGAACCAAAGCCTGGCTTATAGCAACGACGCAGGCAAAACGTGGCATAAGTATGCGCACAACCCGGTGCTACGCAACCCGAATGTTAAAGATTTTCGCGATCCGAAAGTGAGTTGGTACGCACCGGGAAAGAAATGGATCATGACGCTGGCGGTGAAGGATCACATTGAATTTTACTCATCCCCAAATCTCAAGAGTTGGACTAAGGAAAGCGAATTCGGCCAGAACCTCGGTGCGCACGGCGGTGTTTGGGAATGTCCTGACCTGTTTCCAATGACCGCTAATAACGGCAAGAAAATGTGGGTGCTCATCGTCAACATTAATCCCGGTGGTCCGCAGGGCGGTTCGGCTACACAATATTTTATAGGCGATTTTAACGGGAGAACTTTTGCAGTGAACGATACCGCTACCCGCTGGCTCGACCAGGGAACCGACGAATATGCCGGCGTAACCTGGAGCAATACCGGTAATCGCCATATATTTTTGGGCTGGATGAGCAACTGGCAATATGCGACATCGGTTCCAACCAAAACATGGCGCAGCGCAACGACCGTTCCGCGCGAGTTGAAGCTGATCAAAATAAATAATGCCTATTATGTAGCTACTGAGCCGGTAAAGGAATTTGATAAGTTAAAGGGACCGGCAATCAGCCTGCAAAATATACACGCGGATGTCGATCTGACTAAAAAGATCAGGAGAACAGATAACCAATATGAGCTCGATTTGTCATCCGCTCAACTGAAAAGCTTTTCCATCACCTTATCCAATGCCGCAGGACAGAAACTGTCAATCGGTTATGATGAAGAAGGTAATTCCTGGTACATCGACCGTACGCAGGCAGGCGAATCCGCTTTTAATAAAGATTTTGCCAAAAGATTTTCAATCCAGAGAATTGCCAAAACGAAGGATACTGATTTAAAGCTGATCGTTGACGCTGCCTCGGTCGAGTTGTTTGCAGATCACGGCCTGACGGTAATGACGTCGATTTTCTTTCCCGACCAACCGCTGAGCATGATATCTTTAAGCTCTCCTGGTCAGTTCAGAGTGGATAAGATCGGCTATATTCCGCTTAAAAGCATCTGGCACTAACAGAATTAGATTGCAATCACCTTCTTTTTGGTTTACCAAAGAGAGGGTCGACGAGCGTAGCGTGGTCGGGGTGAGTTTTCGCCGCGCGACATTACCGTCAATGCCCGGCTCCCCATAAAAAAAGCCGGACTCCTCGTCAAGCCCGGCTACCATCAGTCATTCAATACCTGTTAAACGAGGTTCTTCCTGATATAATCAATGCTTTCGGTGATACTCACAAAAGGATCGCCAGGGCATATGTCCTGTTCTACAAAGAAATACTTCAAGCCAGCCTTTTTATTGTGTTCGAATATCCTTTTAAAGTCGATTGTCCCGTGGCCAACCTCTGTAAACATCTTTTTCGGCGTGTTGTCCATGTCCTTTATGTGCCATAGCGGGAACCTGCCGGGGTGTTTTTCAAACAGGGCCACCGGATCCTGTCCGGCTTTGGTTAGCCAATAAAGATCGGTCTCAAATTTCACATTGTTTTTATCCGTGTTTTCCAGCAGGATGTCATATGGATATTTGCCGTTTTCCTGTATAAATTCAAAATCGTGGTTGTGGTAGCAGAACTGTATGCCCGATTTTTTGCACACTTCGCCGGCCTTATTGAAGTCTTCGGCCAGTTGTTTAAAGTGGTCCAACGAACCGCGCTCTTTGGGCGCCAGCCAGGCGCACACCATATATTTCTGGCCTATCGACGCTGCATCTTCAACCGCTTTGTCCCATCCCGTTAATATAGTACCCGGCATGCTCTGACCCTCACCAAGCGTGTAGTGACAGCTCGGCATGATCAGGCCATTTTGTTTCAGCATTTCTGCAAATTCCGAAGGTGTTTTACCATAATATTTTCCGTCGCCGTAACTGGCTTCGACAGAATTGTAACCTATCTGCGCCACTTTGGCTAAAGTGCCGGCTACGTCTTTACCCATGGCATTGCGCACGGTATAAAGCTGAAGGCCGATATACTTTTTGTCGTAGGCAAACAGTTTCGGAGCCACTAGCAACCCGGCCGAAACAAGGGCTGAGGTCTTTAAGAATTCACGTCTGGTAGTCATTTCAGGTTTGATTTAATTGGTGTATTGTGTAAAAATAACACATTAGATCATTAATAAAAACTATTTTGCGATTTGCTGTCAGATCTGCGAATAAGCAGTTGGTACGATAAAGGTTGAAGTAATTTTCGATACCAGTTTGGCATCCGCGTAATCAGGATCTGAGCTTATTTTTTTCCACTCCGGGTCGCTGCCAAAGGATTGCCAGTGGCTGTCGTGCGCTGCCATATCGTCGAAAGTGACCATATAGGTTAGATTAGGGCGAAGCTCGCCGATCAATGTCTCGGCAAAGAACACCGGCCTGAAGCCAAGCCGTTTGAAAATATCGATCTCGCCCTTGTCGTTGAACATCTCAATTTTCTTTTTACCCGCGCTTTCACTGGCGCTCTGGTATTGCCGAAGTTCAAAGATACGCGGCTTTTTTTCGGGCAATGCCAGTTTGGGGGCATGTGCAAAGGCCTCCAGGAATGAACTTTCAATGCGTTCGTATGCCGGGTCACTGGCCGGTGCGTTTAAGTATGCGGCAGCTTTCTCGTTATATATACTGTCTTTGTCCAACCCGGTGGTCATTTTTAAAAAGTCATTCATATTGCCGAAGGGGATAAGCACAAATATCCTGGTCTGGCCCTCGGGCTTCAGTTCGGTAAAAACGCCAATATTTTTTATATCAAGAGTATTAAGCGCCGGTATGGCGGCATTTTTCCAGTAGTCTTCTACCAACGCCTGTTGCCTGGCATCTTTCAATTGATATACGCGCAACTCATAAAACTCGCGTACGCGCGCGCCGGCCGTTATAGATGCGAAAGTGGCGGCAGGTGCGGCCATGGCGGCAGTACCTGCTACCAGGGATGTTTTGACAAAATTTCGTCTCGAAGACATGATCGGTTTATTATTTGGTGATGCGTAAAAGTAATGGATTTGGCTTATTCCAGTAACAGAAAATTGGTAGAATGGTTTAGTTAACGCCACTCAAAGCGAATGATTGGCAGGCATGACATAATAAAGCCCCTGGGCTGCCCCCGGGTGCCTTTCTGGGCATAATTTCGCATAAAGGCTAACTTCCGTTGCGTAAGTTGCTTATAAACAATTGTTTAATCACGCATCAAATTGGCTAATATTTTTAGTATTTTTCGTTATTGTCAGTTTTAATTATTTATATTCGCGATAATCAATCAAACCCATCCCATGACCACAGCCGCACCCTTAACGCATAAACCCGCTGTTCTCACCGAACCCGGACCAAAACAACGTATTGCATCCATCGACATTTTGCGTGGCCTTGTGATGGTCATTATGGCTATCGACCATGTCAGGGACTTTTATCATTACGGCCATCCCGAACCGACCGACCTGTCGCACACGGACCTTTTCCTGTTCTTCACCCGCTGGATAACGCATTTTTGCGCGCCGACCTTTGTTTTTTTGAGCGGAATGTCGGCTTACCTGGCAGGTACACGCCGGACGCCAGGCCAATTAAGCTCGTTCCTTATAAAACGTGGCTTTTGGCTTATTTTGATCGAATTTGTCGTGGTCGACCTGGCCATATCGTTCGATCCAACCTATCATGTACAGGTCATGCAGGTGATTTGGGTAATCGGCGCAAGCATGATATTGCTCGGGCTGCTGGTAAGGGCGCCCCGGGCTGTCATCGGCCTGATCGGTATAGTATTTGTTTTCGGGCATAATATTTTTGATATCATCCATATTAAAGCTGTCGACGACACCTTTGCCGGTAAGGTTCTATTGACCGGTTATGGTTTCGGCGATTTTGTGCCTTATGCCTATCATCGGGGCTTTCTTGTGGCGTACGCGCTTTTACCCTGGGCAGGCCTGATGATGATCGGTTATGTTTTTGGCTCGATGTATGCCAGAACATACGACGCCGTTAAACGTCGTAAGATATTGCTTTATAGTGGTCTCGGTGTGCTCGCCTTCTTCTTCGTCTTCAGATTTTTTAATATTTACGGCGATCCGTCTCCATGGGCTTCTCAAAAGACGACTTCGTTAAGTATCATATCCTTTTTTAATGTCACCAAATACCCGCCTTCGTTACTTTATATGAGTATGACCGTCGGTACAGCCCTGATCTTCCTGGCGCTTACCGAGAATGCTAAAAATAAGCTTACGTCAATCCTGTTCGTGTATGGCAATGTGCCGTTCTTCTATTATATCTGTCATTGGTATATGCTCAGGCTTGGCACTGTAGCGCTTTTCTTTATCACGGGACATAACACCAGCCAGATACCAAATCCGAAACTCGGGCTTGCGTTTCAGCCGGATGATATGGGTTTCAACCTGGCCGGAGTATACCTCGTATGGTTTTGTATCGTATTTATCCTTTATTTCCCCTGCCGCTGGTACAGCAAGTACAAGCGTACGCATGCGCAGTGGTGGTTAAGCTATTTGTAGAGGAGTTGATTAAGTTAAGTGGTTGATTAGCTGACAACCGTTTAACTCAATCCAGCTTAATCAACTATTCAACTCATCAAATATATTGTTCCACGATCTGCTTTAACGGTCCGGCCTGCATTACGCCGCTCTGGCGCCATTTGGTTTCGCCTTTTTTGAATATCATCAGCGTTGGTACGCTTTGAATGCGGTAGGCATTGGCCACTTCGGGATTTTTATCAATGTCGATTTTGATGATCGTTACCTTGTCGCCGATTTTATCCTTTACTTCCCTCAAAATAGGCGGCATCATTTTGCACGGCCCGCACCATTCGGCTGAAAAATCGATCAGCACGGGTTTGTCTGAATTGATGATTTCGTTGAAGTTTGCCATGAGTGCTTTGTTTGAAACTTGGAACGTTGTAAAGTTGAAACGTTATTCTACTAGTAATGTGTTGAAATATTTCGCTTTATTGCAGATCAGCCCCCCAGCGATATTAGATTTCTAACTTTTCAACCTTACAACAAATTCAATACATTTTTTTCGGCCGTTCGGGCAAGGGCTTAAAGAAGTTATTGTCCTGGAGCCAGTTTGCCAGCAGTTGAGGCCAGGTATTCACCATTTTCAGTTTCGACCGATAACCCATGTTAAAACCATGTCCGCCGCTTTCGAGGATGTGCAATTCCGCAGACGCCTTTGCTGCCCGGTATGCTTCTAATATTTTGATCGTGGGCAGCGAGCAGCAGGCATCGTCATTGGCCGCCAGCAGGAAAATGGGTGGTGCATCTGCCGTTACCGAATCGGGAACATACAGCGGCCCGGGATATATCTGGATCACAAAATCGGGCCGGTAGGGGGTTGATTCTATCCCGTCGTTTTTCGATTTGTTTGCCGTGTCTTTGTCAAATGCAACCCGGTCGACTATTTCGCCGCCGGCAGAAAAGCCCATGATGCCGATGCGGTTCGGATCGATACCCCATTCTTTGGCGTGCGCCCTCACCAGCCTCATCGCCCGTTTGCCATCGTTTACTCCGTCTTCGATCTTAAAATAAGGCGTCGCCGTGTCGCGGCCCAGGCGGTATTTCAATACGAAAACCGCCACGCCAAGGTTATTTAAGTAATGTGCTGGGTCGACCCCTTCCGCATTAAACACCAGCAACCGGTGGCCGCCGCCCGGACAGACAACAACAGCAGACCCATTGGCTTTATCTTTCGGCGGCAGGAATACCGTAAGCGATGGGTTGTTGATGTCCTTTACCCAGTAATCTTTGGCTTCTTCGGGTTTATCCTTTAATTTTTCAAAACCAGGAGCCCCGTTGGGCCAAAGCGGTATTACAAAGGGCTGGTTTTGCGCAAAGACCAGGGCAGGGAATAGGCAAACAATAAACAGAAGTTTTTTGATCATGGCAGGTGAATTATTTAATCAGCGAAGGCTCGAACATGCTTTTATCAATAGGACCGCCGGCGACGACATTATGATATTTTTCCACCTGCAAAAGTTTATCGTCGATATAAAATTTACAATAAGTTTCGCTCCAGCCGCCTTTCAATGGTATTTGATTTTCCATGGTGCCTTCCTCCTTGGTGTCGTCGTCGTACTTGATGAAACGAACAGCGACCAATTTTCCCTTGTCGATCCACAACTGGTTTACCTTTTCATCGGTTTTATCGGCGCCTATCACATACACCGGCTTACCCTTCCAGGTATCTTCATGGAATTTTGAGAGATCGTAATGAAGCTCTTTGAAATGGGTTAATACCTGTTCGAAAGGGACAAAATACATTCCGCCTAAAAAGAAGATCAGCTCGTTCTCGCCTTTAACCGACCTTACCAGTTTGTGCTTGCTAATGACATAGGTCGAATCGCCCCTGAAAAGTACGCCGTTGCCGCTTTTAAGACTGTCGAAATCTATGCGCAGCTTATCGGGATAAAGGATATGCTCGTACCAGGTTTGCGATTTTACCAGGCTATCGTTTTTATATCTTTCTGTTGTTTGGCTGAAAGAAAGATTGCTATGCCATTTGCCATGATAGCGTGCATACATTTTTTGCAGCAGCGTTGTCGAATTCAGCCCGCCGTGCGGTAAGAAAGGGAAAATGAGCAACGCCAATACGGATGTTATCTTCATAAAATTAAGTCGTGCTGAATTCCTGGTAAGCGGCCTCCAGGCTGCGGTTAATGCCGTCGCCCTGCCAGTCGGTTACACCGGGTATGGACGTAGCCTTTAATATTTCATCTTTAGTTTTGCCGGCCTTAATGCTGCTTTGCACAAATTCGGCCAGCTTTTCCATGTAATTCTGCATTGCCTTCAGGTCGTCTATGGTACCGGTTACCTTTTGCGGGTCGAAGGCATGACCGAACACGAACAGGCTGTCCTTATCGAATTTTTTTTGCGCCTTTTCCAGCGCAACGGCCCAGTTGGTTACCGAAGCACCCGCGTTTTTGTCGATGAATGGGTAGCGGCGGTTGAATACCAGGTCGCCCATGTGCACTACGTTCGCATGTTCAAAATGGATGATCGCATCGCCGTTGGTATGGCCCTGCCCGTAATAGTAAGCCCTTATCTTTTCATCGCCTACTTTGATGTGCCAGGTATCAGTAAAGGTAGTGTCCGGATATAACTGCAAGTCTTCTTTCTTCTGCGCTACGGCTACGTTTCTCTGGTTAGTGAGCGAATTTTCGTGTGCGGCCACATTTTTTACCAGCCCCTTGAACGAAATGTTGCCGCCGGTATGGTCGCCGTGATGGTGTGTGTTGATAAGCCACTCGAACGGTTTATCCGACTGTTTCTGCAATTCGGCTATCAGGTGTTTGGCAGGATCCGGAAATTCAGCATCAACCACAACTATTCCCTCCTTATTGATCATCCAGGCTATCGTTCCTCCCTGTTCGGCAAACATGCCTACGTTGTTGCGCAGCGTTTTAAACTGGTAATTCGGATCGGCTATTATAGAGGCAAGACTCTTTTTGTTCAGCAGGCTCAGGGCGCTTGCTGCGGCAGCGGTAAACAGGAACTGGCGGCGTTGCATAGCTTTTGTTTTTTAGTTTGAAGTTAGGTAAAATTTTGGCTCAGATTATCAATATTGATGAAATGCCTCCGATACAAATTCCAGTACCACAGGCAGCGATTCGCGCCAGTAGGTCCAGGTGTGGGCGCCGTCGCGTATGCGAAACTCGTGCGGAATTTCGTTTTTTCGCATAGCAATGTGCACCAGGCAATTGCCTTCGTACAGGAAGTCGTCGTCGCCATCGTCGATGTACCAGCGTACCGCTTTTTTTAAGGTGTCGGGCATATTGTTTACCAGCGCAAGCACGCTATGGCGGTTGTAATAAGCCGTAACCACGGTATCGGTTACATTCGGTATGGTCCTGCTTAACTGTTTGCGGGCGTCGTCGATCGTCAATGGTCCTGTCGCGGCGCTCAAAGGACAGGCAGAAGAGAACAGTTCCGGGTGGTGTAAAGCATAAACAAAGCTGCCGCCCCCGCCCATGGAAAGGCCGGCTACGGCACGATAGCGTTTTTCAGATTTGATGCGGAACTTCTTTTCTACATAAGGCATAAACTCTTTGAAAAAGAAATCCTCGTAATTCCAGTCGCCCCGCGGGTCGTTAAAATAACCTCTCCGCCCGGTATTGGCATCGGGCATAATGATCACCATCGGGGTTGCCTTGCCCTCTTTTATGGCCCTGTCGGTTATGTTCAGCACTTCGCCAAACTGTACCCAGCCAGTCTGGTCGTCGCCGGCGCCGTGCAGCAGGTACAATACGGGGTAACTGCGGTCGGACGTTTCGTAATCGGGCGGCAGGTAAACCGCATATTTGCGTTCCATTTTCAGGATCTTGCTGGGCATGCTCAGGTTATCATAAACCTTGCCCGACTGGGCGACGGCACTTGCGGCAAATAATAACAAAATGGAAAAAACGAGGCTTTGTTTTCTCATGGCATAACTGGTTTTATCAGGCGGGGTACAGGTAAAGTTATAATAATATGCAGGGCTTGCAAATAACCGAAACGTAAATTTATTACTACGCACTGTAGCAAGCGGTAACGCCGGCGCGTAAGGGGTAATAAATCTAAATCGTTCGAAACTTATGAAACGTATTTACCTGGTGCTCCTCGTACTGTTAGCTTTATCGGCCTGTAAAAAAGATAATCCGGGGCTTAAGGCAGGGAAAGACCTAACCCTTAATGCAACCCAGCTTCAACAGGCATCGGCCGACAATACATTTACGTTTAATCTCTTTAAAACGGTAAACGCCGGGAATACGACCGGTCAAAATCTGTTCATTTCGCCTTTGAGCGTGAGCATGGCGCTTGGAATGACAGCTAATGGCGCAAGCGGGCAAACGTTAAAAGCTATCGATTCGGCTATGAGCTTTAACGGATTTACGCAAGACCAGGTGAACGCCTATTTCAATTCCCTGCTTGTACAACTGCCCGAGCTTGACCCAAACACTACCGTAAAGATCGCCAATTCGATATGGTATAGTGACAAATTCAGCGTGTTGCCCGATTTTTTGCAAACCAATAGTAAATACTTCCAGGCGAAGGCCCAATCGCTGGATTTTAGTTCGTCGGGTGCGACCGGTACGATCAATAATTGGGTAAGTGATGCCACAAGCGGCAAGATAACCAAATTGCTGGACCAGGTACAACCAAACGACGTGATGTACCTCATCAATGCGATCTATTTTAAAAGCACGTGGGCCAATAAATTTGACGCGTCGCAAACGCTGAAAATGAATTTCTACCTGTCGGGCAATAATGCTGTGCAGGCTGATTTTATGAATGGCAGGATCAATTTCAACGCGACGGGCGACGAGAACGCGTATGTGATCGAATTACCCTATTCGAACAATAAATACAGTATGGTTATCGCCGAGCCTGCGTCGGGCAAAACCGTCAATGACCTGGTTGCGGCCCTTGACAATACGACCTGGCAAAAGTGGATGTCTGATCTGCACCCGAATAACCAGCCGCTTTCGATGCCGAAATTCCAGTTTAGTTATGGTACGGACCTTAATAACGCGCTTACTTCATCGGGTATGGGCATTGCTTTTACACCACAAGCCGACTTTACCCGCATAAACCAGGCAGGCGGTTTGGATATCAGCAAAGTGCTGCATAAAGCCTGCATAGCGGTTGACGAAAACGGCACTACCGCCGCGGCAGCGACATTGGTCGGTATACAAGTTACTGATGCTGCACCGGTGATTCTTAATCGTCCTTTTATTTTCGTGATACGCGAAATGAAAACAGGCCTGATCCTGTTCGCAGGTATTATGAACGACCCGACGCAGAGCGGATCCTGATGCAGGTAAATTTTACGAATAGTGGTTCCGGATGCCTGTGTCCAGTTGGGCCAGTATACCCGGATCAACCTCGCATTGCGCAGAAACGCAATTGAGCTGTTTATCAAAATCGAGCTGGCCTAGAATTTCACCCTGGTCGACCACGAGAAATGCGCCGTTGTTCCCATTGGGCAATACAGCAACACTTCGCTCGTCATTGGCAAAATCGATAAGCAGGTGAAACTGCTGTTGCGGAAAAAACTCTGATCTCGGTAGCATGGCGACCTCCTTTCGTTAACCGGGCTAAAAAACAAATTAATCAGGCATATAAAGTTAACGAATAGTTATACGGAATAGTGCAACTTTTTGTTAAATTTTCATTAATTCCGTCCCGAAAATGTAATTTTCAGTTTTTCAAATCTTCGATCTCTTTTAATGATTTAGGTAAATATTTTCCTAATAGTTGGTAGCCCGTTTCCGTTATCAGGAAATTGTCTTCGATACGGATACCGCCAAAGTCTCTGTAAGTATTTAATACATCGTAATTAATAAAATCGGCATACTTATTTTCAGCCTGCCAGCGGTCGATCAGTTCGGGTATGATATAAATACCGGGTTCGACGGTTAGCACAAAGCCAGCTTCGAGTTCGCGCCCCAATCGCAGCGACTTAAGCCCGAATATGGATGTTTCTTTTTGGAGGGTATCGGTGTAGCCCACATAAGGTTCGCCCAGGTCTTCCATATCGTGCGTATCCATGCCCAGCATGTGGCCCAGTCCGCATTGGAAGAACATCGTATGTGCGCCTGCTGCCACGGCTTCAGCAGGATCGCCCTTCATCAACCCGGCACCTTTTAATCCTTCGGCCAGCTTAGTGCAGGCGGCGAGGTGAATGTCCTTGTATCGGGTGCCGGGTTTCAGCAGGTTGATGGCATGGTCCATAGCGTTAAGTACAACTTCGTACAATTCTTTTTGCCTCGCGGTGAATCTCTTGCCGACCGGGAAGGTGCGCGTCAGGTCGCCGCCGTAGTGCATATTGTTCTCGGCGCCGATATCGCTCAGAACCATCCGGCCTTCCTGCAAGGTATTGCCGTAGTAATGTGTATGCAGGGTTTGCCCGTGTGTAGTAATGATGGCAGGGTAACCTAATCGTGCATTATTCGCTGCGGCAACTTCGTGGGCTTTGGCAACCAGCTCGTATTCTTTAATGCCGGGGCGAGTATGTTTGATAACGGACAGCATCATATCTATGCTGATGTTTACTGCCTTTTCCGTCTCAGCCACCTCCAGCGGCGATTTGATGACACGCCGGGCGATAACCGTTTTGATCAGCTTGACCGAAACATGATCCTGCAGATCATCCAGACTGCAATTGAGCCATTCCGCCAGCTTGATCTTATTTTCAGGACGGTAGGGAGGAAGGATATGGATTTTTTGTCCATCGGTCAGAGCTTTATGCATATAATGGAATATATCGGCATAAGGCCTGGTTTTGGAAATACCGACCATCGACGCCATTTCGCTTACCGTGGGCAGCGTTCCCGTCCAGACGATGTCGTCGATGGTCAGCTCATTGCCGAAGATCACCTCCTCGCCGGTATCTGTGTCGATAATAGCTGCCAGCATCGGTACATCCAGCCCGAAGTAGTAAAGAAAGCTGCTGTCCTGGCGGAAAGGGTAGCAATTGTCCTTGTAGTTCATGCTGCTGTCTTCGTTGCCCAGCAAAAGAATAAGTCCGTCGTTACCAAAATTCTGCTTTAACGCCTGCCTGCGATCAGTATACACCCGCTTTTCAAAAAGGTTGAGTTCCATGGAGGCAAATATATTGGTTGATCGAGGTAAGTAGTTGGATTAAGTTGATTAAGTTTTAACTTAGTAATCTCCCAGTAGCTATCGGGATAACTCAATCAACTTAATCAACCAGCTAACTCAATACCATGCCACACTATTTTTTAAAACTGATACCGCGCCGCCCAACTTTTTCGCAGGACATGACGCCCGAAGAACGCGCCATTATGATGCAGCATATCGCTTACTGGACTGAATTGATGAATAAAGGAAAAGTAGCGGTGTTCGGCCCCGTGGCCGACCCCGCAGGCGTTTATGGGATGGGCGTGGTGGAGGCCGAAAATGAAGAAGAACTGGCCGATTTTATGAATAACGACCCGGCTGTCAGCATTAACCGCTACGAGCATTATTTGATGCTGAGGGCGGTGATGCCTTCTAAGTAACAGCTGGCAGTTGACTGTTTGCAGTTTGCAAGTCATCTTTCGGACTAAAAACAAAAAATGCGTTCCGTATCTCACCCCGGAACGCACTCTCAACATCACTCTCAATGATATTGAATCAACTAAATCTCAGATATCATGTAAACACTAATCCAAGTTCTTTATGATCTATCGATCTTTTTAAATATTATTACGTCGATTGTTCTTATGCAGTTGTAAATCAATTATTTGTTGCTTTTGTTTTTTTAAACTTAAAAAGCTGAACTTTATATGAACACAGGTTTGCCATAAAAATTGCACCGTAGTAAAAAAAATTTAATTACGGGCTGGCTCCGTTAAATGTAAAATATACAATTATCGAAATTTTCAGCAAAATTTCCTACCTGCTAAGACGCTTTAAATAGAAATTAGTTACAACACACATCGCATAGAATGAAAAAAAATTTACCTGTTATTTTTTTATTGATTTGCTCCTGGTGCAATGCTCAAAACTTTACCAAACAGGACATACAGCGATATAAAAGCGAAGCCAGGCAAGTAACGATCATCCGCGACGATTGGGGCATACCGCATATCTATGGCGAGACCGATGCCAACGCGGTTTTCGGCCTGATGTACGCCGAATGCGAGGACAATTTTGAAGGCATAGAACGTAACTACCTGTACCAGTTGGGCAGGCAATCCGAAGCCGACGGCGAGCGCAGCCTGTATACCGATGTTCAGCTGCAAATGATTGCCGATACGGCCGATGCTATCAAAGAATATAAAGCCAGCCCATTGTGGTTCAAAAGGCTGATGGACGCTTTTGCTGATGGCATCAATTACTATTTATACAAGCATCCCGAGGTAAAACCGCAGGTTTTCCGCCGTTTTGAACCCTGGTTTGCGCTGATGTTTACCGACGGAAGTGTTTCCGCAACGGAAACCGGCGGCCTGGCATTAAAGGAAACGGAACGCTTTTACAGCAACGGACCTGAACATCTTGGCGCCGCAACCCCGCCGCCTCATATCGATGAAATGGCGGCCGAACGCGAAACGGGCTCGAACGGCTTTGCGCTGGCCCCGTCGGTAACGGCTTCCAAACACGCCATGCTGTACATCAATCCCCATGTGCCCTTTTATTTCAGAAGCGAAGTGCAGGTGGTGAGTAACGAGGGGCTCGATGCTTACGGCGCGGTTACCTGGGGACAGTTTTTTGTTTACCAGGGCTTTAACCGCCATTGCGGCTGGATGCATACCAGCAGCTATGCGGATGTGGCCGACCTGTATGCGGAAAAAGTAACCAAACAGGGCGATCAGTGGACCTACGAATACGATGGTCAGCAGAAACCGGTTACCATGCGTCACCCGGTTTTCAAAATAAGGAAAGGCGATTCGGTTGAAACGCGTACCATTACCGGCTATTACACGCATCATGGCCCGGTGCTGGGCGCGCGGGATGGCAAATGGCTGGCGCTGCGGGCCAATAACCGTTCGTACAATGCCCTGCTCGAATCGTGGCTGATCACCAAGGCGAATAATCTTGATGAATACAAGCAGGCCATGAACCTGCTCTCGAATGCCACCAACAACACGGTTTACGCCGACGATAAGGGCAATATCGCTTTCTGGTATGGAAATTATATGCCAAAACGGGATCCCAAATTCGACTGGACGCTCCCCGTTGACGGCAGCACATCGGCAACGGAATGGAAAGGTTTGCATCCGCTGAACGAGATTGTCCATGTGTACAATCCCAAAAACGGCTGGATAGAAAACTGCAATTCGACGCCCTATACCTGTTCGGGACCAAACAGCCCCGATAAAAGCAAATATCCCGCCTATATGGCGCCAGACGGCCAGAACTACCGGGCTTTGGACGCCCTAAAGCTTTTTGCGAATGCTAAGAATGTCAAGCTCGAGGACCTTATCGCGAAAGGCTATGATCATTACCTTGCAGCCTTTGACGACCTGCTGCCCTCGTTGTTCAGCGCTTATGACAAGGCCAATGATTCAGTTAAAGAAGCGCTGGAAGAGCCAATACAAATACTGAAGGCCTGGGACAAGCATTCCGGCGTTAATTCCATTGCTACCACGGTAGCGGTTGAATGGGGCACGCTGATGTTCGGGCAGCTATCGCCGGCCAAAACTGTGGAAGAATCTACCTTTCAAACCACGCGCGTGCAGGAAATGCTGAAAACGATCGACCCGGCAAAAGAACTCGATCTGCTGTCGCAGGCTGTAAAAAACCTGCGTAAACGCTATGTAGCGTGGAAAGTGGAATGGGGGAACATAAACCGCTTCCAGCGGCCCGAAGATGGCATAAGCTTTGACGATAAGTATGAAAGTATCCCGGTTGGGCAGGTGGGTTCACAATTCGGGCAATTGCCCTCGTTCCAGAGCCGCCCCATGAACGGTACTAAAAAGCGGTACGGCTACAGCGGCAATAGCTTTATTGCGGCCGTGGAGTTCGGACCGAAGCTGAAGGCAAAGAGCATAGTGACCGGCGGAGAGTCGTTCGACCCCACTTCGGCGCATTATGACGACCAGGCCGAGGGGTTTGTGAACGGCAAATTTAAAGACGTTTATTTTTATAAGGCCGATGTACTGAAACACGCGGAAATAACTTATCACCCCGGTGAATAAATCGAAACGAAAAGTAATATATTTGAAATACCCCTTATGATAAAAAAAACCTGTTTTGCTGCGCTATTGGTGCTGGCTTGCGCATTTGGGCGGGCTCAAAGCATTTCCTTTGGTGACATCCTGAACCTAAGCAGCATGAACGACGCCCAGGCGCACGATTTCCTGACCGTCTCAAAAGGTTTTAAGCCCGGCGGTCAGCAAATGGTCGGCGGTAAAAGTTACCAGGAATATAAGCTTGCTACGGGAACTCCCGAAAAAATAGAGAGTGTACTGATAGGAACAGGATCCAGCACCGCTTCAGGCACCACGTCGCACGAAATTATTTATAATACCACCCAGGAGCAGGACCTGAATAATTTGCTTGCAGAGGCAAAAAAATCAACGCTGACGCTTATTTTCCAGGGAGCTGACCTGTCCAGCAATATTTACCGGTTTGACAATTCTCTTTTCCGTGCCAGTATTTCCATCGCGTTTGATAAGAAATCGGGCAATGTGGATGTGCAGCAGAAATAGTTTTTAGTCCGGAAGTCGGAAAGTCCGAAAGACAAAAATGTTAGGCTGGATGTTTCTTGGACTTTCCGACTTACGCGGACTTCCGGACTACAAGATCATTCCGCATCGGGAAACCTCACCCTGATTTCGCGCTGAACATTGACAAGCTTTTCGCGGAGGGAAGTAATGGCGGCTATCACCGTTAGTTTGTCGGCGATGCCTTCTTCAAAGGTGTTTTTCCCAAGTAAAAGCCTCCTGATTTGCAGGTTAAGATCAGCGGCTTCCTGTTTCAAATCGGCCAGTGATCTCATAAGGATTTAACGTGCATAATCAAATGTGACGATTATTACCCGCTTTACTGCATTGGATTTTTCCACATGCTGTTAGTTCCTAACCACTCCACGTGAGAAATTAGTCTCTGCGCTCTCTGTGCATAATCTTTGTGGCCTTTGTGGTTAATCGCCTATTGCCACAGGAGAACACTCAGGAGCCGCGAGGTTAACGAAGATATAAACCGGTTACAACTCGGGCTGCAATATCTGCCACACATTGTTGGCCACGATCTTTGCACCGGCGGCAGTGGGGTGTATACCGTCGGCCTGGTTTAACTTTGGTATACCGGCCACGTTGTTAAGCAGAAATGGTATCAGCGCCAGGTGATTTTTCTTAGCCAGCACGGGGAAAACGGATTTGAAGCTGTTGCCATAGTCGGCGCCCATGCTGGGGGGGACCATCATGCCGGCCAGGATAATTTTGGCCCTGGGATATTTGGCTTTTACCTTGTTGATGATGGCCTGCAGGTTTTTAGCCGTTTCGTCGGTAGGGATGCCCCGCAGACCGTCGTTGGCGCCGAGCTCGAGTATGAATATGTCCATCTTTTTCTTCAGTACCCAGTCGATACGGCCCCGCCCGCCCGCGGTAGTTTCGCCGCTTACTCCTGCGTTTATAACATTGTACGGTAGTTTCAGCGAATCGATCTTGTGCTGTACAACTGCCGGGAATGCTTCGTCCGAAGGATCGGAAAGGCCATAACCGGCGGTCAGGCTGTCGCCGAAAAAGAGAATATTCTTTTTGCCTGAAGGCGAGGATATTGCTTCGGCAGATGAGGTTGCTGCCTGGCTGCTGTCGGATGATGTTTTGTTGTTGCCGCAGCTTAGTAATAGCAGTACTATGCTAAAAAACAGGGTGAGTCTTAAGTCGGAAGTCTTAAGTCTAAAGTCTGACTTCCGACTTCTGACTTCCGACTTCCGACTTAAGTTGAACATATTCATGATCGTTTAAAGTTAGTGAAAACACCGGTCAATACCCTACACATCCCTCCTCAGAACCTCCAGCGGCGGTTTGTTCAAAGTGCCGCGGCTGTTCAGCAGGCCGATGATGATCGTCAGCGCGGCTATTGCCAGGAATAACAGTATTGGCGGGATAGGGTTTGCATAGAAGGGCACCTGGAAGTTGTATTTCGCCAAAAGCCAGCTTGCGCCAAGCGCTATCAAAATGCCCGTCAAGGCCGATAAGCTGCCCAGGAAAAAATATTCTATCGTCGATATGGCAAAGATCTGCCTGCGGCTGGCGCCCATGGTGCGCAGCAGCACACTTTCCTGTATGCGCTGGTATTTGCTGATGCGGACGGAGGCGATCAATACTACGATGGCGGTTACAATGCTGAACATGGCCATAAAACGGATAATACCGCCTACTTTGTCCATCAGGTCCTCTAAAACGCTCAGGACAAAACCCAGGTCGATCATTGAAACATTCGGGAAAGCCTTTACTACATGCTGCTGGTACTGCGCCGATATTTGCTTGTTAGCCACGTGTGTAGTGAATGCGTAGAACTGCGGCGCGTCTTCCAAAACACCTTTCGGAAAAACGAAAATGAAATTGGTTTGCATCCGGTTCCAGTTCACCTCGCGGGTATTGGCGATCCTTGCTATGACAGGGATGCCCTGCACATTGAATGCGATCTTATCGCCGACCTTCAACCCCATTCCTTTGGCAAAACGATCTTCAACCGATAGCGGTACATCGCCATCGGCAGGAGCCTTGCCTACCCACTCGCCGTCCACGATCCTTTCCGTTGGCGTCAGGCTGTCGCGGTAGGTAACGCGGAACTCGTTACTGAATACCCACATATTGTGTTTCATCGAACTGTCCTGTTTAGCCTGTGCTTCGGTCTTACCTTTGAACTTGTCGATGCGAACCGTTACTACCGGAACTTCCTGCAGCACCGGCAGGTGTTCCTTTTTGGTTAACGCCGCAAGCGCGTCTTTTTCTTTCACCTGGATATCAAACAGGATCATATTCGCCTGGTTGGCGCTGGATGCAAGCGAAACCTGTTTGATCAGCAGGCCCTGTATAAAGAACAGCGTACAGATGAAGGCCGTGCTTAAGCCGATGGAAACGATCAGGATGATCGTTTGATTGTTCGGCCGGTAAAGGTTGGCGAAACCCTGGCGCCAGGGGTAGCTCCAGGTGCTTTTGATGAAAAAACGGGTAACGTACATCAGCAGCCGGGCGATGAGCACCAGGATGTAGTAGGCGACCACGATGCCAATGGTAAAGAACGTAGTGGCCTTCCAGCCGTCGATCTGCGTATGGGTGAATATGGCAATGAACGCCAGTATGAGCACATAAACCAGCCAGCGGAACGGGTCGCGCATCAGGTTAATGTGTTCGTACGACATGCGCAGCGTGTTCAGCGGCGATATATTCCGGATAGCAATGAGCGGCAGCAGCGCGAACAGGATGGATATGGTGACGCCTAAAATAATGCCTTGCCCCACAGCGCCCCACGAGATGTCGGTAGTGACCGAGATGGGCAAAAAGTCTTTAAAAACCACCGGCAGCATATGCTGGACGAAGGTGCCGAGCACGGCGCCGATAACAGAGCCCAGCAGCCCGATGCCGATGATCTGTATCAAATAGATCAGGAACGCTTCATAGGCCTTCACACCCAGACAGCGCATGATGGCTATGGAAGCGATCTTTTCGCGCACATAGATATGGATGGCGCTGGCCACGCCCACGCAGCCAAGCAGCAGCGCAATAAAACCTACCAGCGCCAGGAAATCCGTCAGGTTGGCGAAGGCGCGGCCGGTATTTGCCTTGCGGGTCTCGATGGTTTCGTAACCCATGTTCAGTTTATCCAGCCTGGGTTCGAGCGTTTTGGTGAGCTTCACCATATCTACCGGGTGGTCATATTTATAATAAAAGGTGTAATTAACACGGCTGCCTTTTTGCATCAGCCCGGTTTGCTGCAGGTATTGCATCGGGATATAAACGACAGGCGCAATGCTCGAGGCAATGTTGGCCTGGCCCGGCGCTTTGATAAGCGTGCCCGCTATAAGGAAGGTGACGTTACCTACCTTGATCGAATCGCCCACTTTGACATTATATTGCAGCATTAGCGTTTGGTCCACCAGAGCATTTTTGCCCTTACGAAAACCGATGTCCGCGTTGGCGGGAGTGGTTTCCAGCCTGCCGTAATAAGGGAACCCGCCCTGCAGCGCACGAACCTGCGCCAGCCTGGTATTTCCGCTTTTTGGGAAATAGACCATCGAGGCAAAGCTGCGTTCCTGCGCACGGCGGTCGCCCATCGAATCGAGGAATTTTTGTGTTTTGGCTTCGGGCAGCGTGCTGGAGTGAATGGCCATATCCGCGCCGATCAGGGTCGCCGCCTGGGTATCAATGTCTTTTTTCAGATTGACGCCGAAGGTATAAATGGCCACCAGCGCGGCGATACCAAATATGATGGACGATACGAACAGGAACAGCCTCGACCGGCTTTTGCGGCTGTCGCGCCAGGCCATGTTCAGCAGCCAGCGCAGGCTTACTTTGCGTTTATAGTTTACAGGACCGTCCATCAGTTGTTTGCATTAACCGGGTTATCGCCGATCAAATGACCGCCTTTGATACGCAGGATGCGCTGGGTTTTACCGGCCAGTTCTAAGTCGTGCGTTACCAGCACCAGCGTGGTGCCTGCTTCTTTATTCAAATCGAAAAGGAGCTTTACCACTTTCTCGCTGGTTTCGGCATCGAGATTTCCGGTGGGCTCATCCGCGAACAATATCCTGGGCTGATTGCTGAACGCCCGCGCCAGCGACACGCGCTGCTGCTCGCCGCCCGAAAGCTGGGCAGGGTAGTGGTGCCCGCGGTCGCTCAGGCCGACTTTATCCAGCAGGTCCAGTGCACGTGCCCGGATATTTTTTTCACCGCGCAGTTCCAGCGGGACCATCACATTTTCCAATGCTGTAAGCGTAGGCAGCAATTGAAAATTCTGGAAAATAAAGCCGACATACTGGTTGCGTATCTGTGCGCGCTTGTCCTCGTTCAGGTCGTCAAGGTAGATGCCGTTCAATTGTACTTTACCCGACGAAGAACGGTCGAGCCCGGCGCACAGGCCCAGCAGCGTGGTTTTGCCGCTGCCCGAAGGGCCGACGATAGCGTTGGTCGATCCGGCGCCGATGGCAAAATTGATATTATCCAAAACCGTTAATGTTTTGCCCGCGCTTTGATAAGTTTTGCCCAGGCCGGAGACGTTCAGAATGGTTTCCACGAGTTATTAATGATTATTATTGATTTGATGATAAAGACGAATCAATGTTACTAAAAATTTAAGCGAGAGCTTTGCCACGCGAAAAATGATGTTGGGATGATTTACGGAAGTCAGTGGTCGGAAGTCAGAGGTCGGAGACGATAACCTTGCCGAAATATCTCAAAGTAAAGAATTGGCTGATTTGCTAACTTATATGGTCTCCAATTGTCGGCGACATTCGCGTGCTGTTTACTAAATAAAAAGGCCGCTTTAAAAAAAAACGGCCCCAATCTATTCAATACAACTAAAGCGGGTTATACACCCATTGCCCTTAAATTCTTGTAGCTGGTGGTAATGCTGGCAAACGCATCTTTTGGCATATCGTGTTCAACAAAGTAATGTTTGGCGCCGGCGATCTTCACATTGGCGAAAATATCTTTGAAATCAACCACGCCTTCGCCAACCGGCGCCGGGCCCTTGCGTTCTTTGTCCAGGTCTTTCACATGTAATAGCGGGAAACGACCGGGATGAGCTTTAAACAAGTCGACCGGGTTTTTGCCCGCTTTGGTTGCCCAGCACAAGTCGAGCTCCATTTTTACCAGTTTGGGGTCGGTGTCGTTCAGCAACAGGTCGTAAGGTATTTTGCCCTCTATTTCTTTGAACTCCATGTCGTGATTATGATAGCAGAACTGGATATTCACTTTTTTGCAGGCCTCGCCGGTTTTGTTCAGTATTTCCGTAGCTTCCTTTATCTCGTCCAGCGTGCCGGTGGGTATATTGGCGCAAACCAGGTAGGGTATACCGCCTTCAGCCGCGTCATCTACTAACTTCTGCATGTCGTCCTTTAAATTCAGCATATGCGGCGGTATGGTCATCGGTTTGCCATCGGGCCCGTTTGGCATTTTATAACCTTTTGGCAGCTTGAACGGAGCACCCAAAACGTGGTGAGATTTCCACGAAAGACCGATACCCTTGCATAACGCCGCAAATTCTTTCGGGCTCATGCCATAGTAATTTGGCAGTTTGCTGAACGCGGATTCGATTTCTGTATATCCTATCCCCGCCACTTTTTGCAGGTTGCCTTTTACATCGGACTCGATGACCCCGAACAGCGTGAAAAGCTGTAAGCCTAGTGGGTGGCGGCCTGCAGCGCTTAAGAAAGCAAGCGATTTTTTAGGTAAAAACATAGCTCCCAGGGCTGCCGCGCCTGTGCCTGCAAGGAATTTTCGTCTGTCCATAATAATTTGATCGGTTTGAAAAATTGATTTCTGAAAGATAGTAAAAATCATTGCGTCTGTTAAACACAATAGAAATAATTTTTAGTAATAAAATAATTACACTGGTTTTTTTGGCTTGAAATGTGTTTAGACACTAAATTGGAAATTGATAATATGCGAAAAAATTTAATCTTATCACTCACATTTTTATTATGCATGGGGGCGGCGGCCCGGGGTTTTTGCCAGCGGCATAAATATTCGGAACCTATTGTTATTAAAAACGCCCACGATCTTGTCATCCGCGGCGACAGCATCAACGGCGACGACGAGCCCTGCCTGCAAATTATCAATTGCAACAATATTCGCATAACCCATTGTTTCCTGGGCAATTCGAGCAAAGTGGGCCTGTATATCTATCAAAGCGCCAATATTAAGGTCGACAGTACTTACGTGACCAACGTATCGACCGGCGTGTATGCGGTGGATAGCTATGCCATTAGCGTAATGCACTGCGAGGGCAAGAATATGGTCGGCCCGTTTCCGCGCGGGGCATTCGTACAATTCAATAATGTGAGCGGGCCGCGCTGCAGGGTATGTTACAATAAGTTTGAGAACATCCTCGGCCAGAGTCACCCCGAGGATGCCATCAATATATATAAAAGCCATGGCATCGCCAAAGACCCGATACTGATCGCGGGTAACTGGATCAGGGGCGGCGGTCCAAGCAAGACCGGCGGCGGTATTATGCTGGGCGACAACGGCGGTTCGTATCAAGTGGCCCGCGACAATATCCTCGTCAACCCGGGTCAATACGGCATGGCGATCTCTGGGGGCGACCATCTTGCCATAATCAACAATAAGATCTACGCCAGGGGACAGATATTTACCAACGTGGGCCTGTATATCTGGGCGCAGGCGGAAGCCGCTTGCTCGATGGATGAGATCAGCGGCAACGAGGTGAACTGGACCAACAGCCGCGGCGAGCAGAATTGTATATGGGACCAGGGCAATTGCGGCGACGTAAAGGGCTGGAAAACCAATACCACAGAAGCAAAGATCAGCGAATCGCTGCTGCCCGAACATTTACTTTCGCCATCGGCTCTTTAATGGAAGCCGGAGACCGGACGTCTGAAGTCGGAAACTGAAGCCTGGCGAAGCTGGTTAAGGGCTTATCCCGATCGCTATCGGGACTGAGGCCACAACGTAAAGCGCTTGTCGCTTTTTGCCCTAAATAGGCGCCTTTTTGCGCAAATATCTTTTGACTTTATTAATAATATGCGTAAAAACACGTATCAAATACCGTGTTAACACTGCCATTTTTCTCTTCGGCTATACGCAACTTTGACACCGGTAAGTTAAATAAATATGATTATTACAACTGTGTTAATGCTATGGGGCCGCAGACAGATCATCTACCTGCATTATGCCTGCGCCGAGGCCCTGTATCTTTTAACCGGCATGTGATAGGATGTAATGGGAAACGGGTCCCTGGTGGGGTTTAATACCCATCTGATGAGGCAACGGGACAGTAGTTAGGGTCTAAATGTCCTGCTTGTTGGTAGCGGCCGTTGCCCCCGGGCGACGGCCATGCTGCCACCCGGGCAAAAGGACGAACCGGTGTTCTGAATTTATTAACCTCTCATAGATCATTTGTCCTGCGCCTGCCCGGGCATACCATTTCAGCTGGTAACCAGGATCGATGGTTAATAGTTAGTTTAGTTTAGTGGATAGCGCAGCCGTTACGCGAGGTAATGGCTGTTTTTTTATGGTGAATAGTCAATAGTCAATAGACCACCATTGATTCACCATTCACTATTCACCATTCACTATCATACCCACCTCCCGACAAACTGCCCGAAAGTATCCTTATACTGGTCGCCGATGGTGATGAGCGTTTTGCCGATCTGCACCGAGTTTTTGGTCATTGACGTGATCTTATCCAGCGCTACGATGAACGAGCGGTGTATCCGCATAAACCGCTTGGACGGCAGCTTTTCTTCCAGCGCCTTGAGGCTGGTAAGCGACAGCAGGGCTTTTTCGGAACTCTTCAGATGTACTTTAACATAATCCTTCAGCCCCTCGATGTATAAAATATCATCCAACGCAATGCGCACCAGTTGATATTCCACTTTCAGGAACAGGTATTGCTCGTCGGCATGTTCTGTCTCGTTAGGTGCCGCAGCAGAAGCGGGGCTGCCGGATTTGTTGACCAGCTCGCTGTAATTGTAGGCCTTTTGCGCCGCCCGCAGGAACTCTTCGTAATTGAAGGGTTTTAACAGGTAATCGAGCGCGTCGACCTTATAGCCCTCCAGCGCAAATTGGTTATAGGCGGTAGTAAATATCACCCGGGGCTTATCGGCGCCGGTGCCCAGAACGCGGGCCAGTTCGATGCCGTTAAGGTCGGGCATCTGTATATCCAGGAAGATGAGGTCGATTTTCTGGGTATGCAGGGCCTTTAACGCTTCCACCGCACTGGAGTATTTGCCCGCCAGGTTCAGAAACGGCGTTTGTTCGATAAACTTGCTCACCAGCCCCAGGGCCAAAGGTTCGTCGTCCACGGCTATGCAATTCAGGGTCATGACAGGTCGATAGTTAGGTGAACGGTGTATTCGTTTTGTTCATTAGCCTCGTCAATATCCAACTGGTATTTTCCGGGATAAAGCAGGTCGAGCCGCCGACGGGTATTGACCAGGCCTATACCACTATTGGTGTCTAAGCTAACGCTATTATCCCTTATTATCGAATTTTTTACGGTCAGGTCCAGTGTTTTATCCTTCTGTAATATCACGATGCCGATATGGCTTTGCTGCGTGGCGCTTACACCGTGCTTAAATGCATTTTCGACAAACGGAAGAAAGATCATCGGCGCCAGCGGAACATCCTGCAAATTGGCAGGCGTTTCGATGTTTACCTTTACTGCGTCCGTCAGCCTCAATTGCATCAGCGCGATATAGTCCTTCACAAAGGCGATTTCCTGGCTCAGCATCGTTTGGCCTTGTTGCGTGTCGTATAAAAGATAACGCATCATGCGCGACAACTGGTGTATGGCTTTACCGGCCACCTCGGCATCGATAAGAGTAAGCGCGTAGATATTATTGAGCGTGTTGAAAAAGAAATGGGGGTTGATCTGCGCTTTCAGGAACGACAACTCAGTGGTCACTTTGTCTTTTTCCAATTCCTCGCGCTCCTGTTTATCTTTCTGCCATTTTTGAATAACCGTCACGCTCGTGCTCGCACCAGCCACCAGCGTTATGATAATCAAAAGGCCGATATTCCAATGGTTATTCTCGTTGCGATGCCTTTTAGGCGGAGGGCCGGCTTTATGAAAAGCTTCATCAAACAGCCGGTGCAGGTTGAGCAACTGGTCCACGTATCCGCTCAAAAGCATTATTCCGGCTGCTATAATAACCAGGAAAAGGAAATAGTAGCCGATACGGTTCTTTAAAAGGAATTTTGGGACAAGAACCGCTGAATTAATATAATACCCTGCCACAAGCATACCCAACAACAATGATTGTTTTATCCAGTATTGGTACGGAACGGTGATATTGGAAAAAAAAGGCTGGTAAAAAACAACCGCCCATCCAAATACCGCCCAAATCAGGATATGAATGAGAATGGTTATCAGCCGGCTTTTCGATTTTATCATTATGGGGTTAAGTTACAGCCGTTTGTTACGGCAAACTGTAATAAATCGGTTACAATATTACGTGATGAGTTACACAAAGTAAACCGAAACCGCCGGGCAGTTGGTTTTTATCGACAAACGCCGGATTATAATCTTCCAAGCTGTCAACTGCCGCGATGTTGCTGGTCAATATAGCTTAATAGGGCAAAAACCCGCTCTTATCTATACATGTATGCCGCCCGTCTATTTCATTTTATAATATTTAAACGACATGGTTGCTTTGTGCCGGTTATTTATTGAAAAATGAAGATCAGACACTTATTATTAGCCTTATTACTTATCATCTCTGCTGATGTTTTCGCCCAAACCGGCCGGCCGGTCACGGGGCTTGTAAAAGATTCAACGGGTATGACCATACCGGGCGCTGCCATCAAAATATTGATGGGCAAGGACAGCCTGCAAACAGCTACAGACGCCAATGGGAATTTCAACTTTGGATCGGTCCCTGTCAACCAGTTTAGCCTGGTTGTGTTCTCGGTGGGTTACACACCCATCAAACGGCGTTACACTTTAGCCCCGGGTAATACCACCGCTGTGCTGGCGACCATTGTATTGAAAAGCGACGCCATAGCGCTTAAGGGCGTTACCATAACCGATGTAAATGCCGTCAAGATCAAAGAAGATACGATAGAATATGCCGCGGCGGCATACAAGGTTCGTGAAGGAGCTGCCGTGGAGGACGTGATCAAAAAGATGCCGGGCATGGATGTGGACGCCAATGGCAATATCACAGCTCAGGGCAAAAGTGTAAGCAAGGTTCGTTTGAACGGCAAAGATTATATGGCCGGAGACGTAACCAGTCTCACGCGCAACCTTCCAGCCGATTTGGTACAAAATATCCAGGTTATAGACGATTATGGCGACCAGGCCAATATCACAGGCATTAAGTCCGGCGATCCGCAGAAGGTTTTGAACATCAACATCCGCAAGGATAAGAACCACGGTTATTTCGGCCAGGGAACCGTCGGTGGTGGCCGGGACGCTATTCCGCAGGTTGACGGTACCAAAGACGGCGACCGCTATATCGCGTCGACCAACGTATTCACCTTCGATGGCAATCGCCAAATAGCCGTATCGGGCAACCTGAACAATACTAATACCAGCCTGTTTAATTTTGGCGGAGGCGGTCCGGGCGGCAGGAGAGGCGGCGGCCCCCCGGGATTATTCGGTGGCAACCAGAACGGCATTACTACGGCGCGTTCCTTTGGCTTTAACTACCGCGACGATTGGGGTAAAAAGATGACCGTTTACGGAAGCTACAGTTTTGCAGACAATTCGGTATACACCATTTCCAAAACATTTCAGGATAACCTGTCCGGTCAGCAACCGTCGACCCAAAATAGCAACAGTACCGAGAACGACCAGAACATCAATCACCGCTTCAACTTTAATATTGAATACAGGCCGGACACGATCAACTATTTCAAGTTCATCCCGACTTTTTCCTATGGCGGCGTTCATACCAGTGAGACCGCAGCCAGCACGCTTGCCGAGAACACCAACGGTACCTTGCTGTCGGATTACACGCTTGGCCTGTTGTCGCATTCGTCGGCGCCAAATTTCGGAGGCAGCGTATTGTACAATCACCGCTTTGCGAAACGCGGGCGTAATTTCAGCGTGCTTGTCACCGGTGGAGCCACGACCTATAACCAATACCAGAACCCGGTGTACAATTACCTGGCCGGCAAAGCTAATGCGCCGGTAAATCAGCAGATCAATACCAACAGCCGCACCGATAGTGCGGGCGTGTCGTTGTCGTACCTGGAGCCGGTTGGTAAAATATCTTACCTCGAGTTTAATTACGCTTATCACAATGCGCATACCACCGCCGATAAGCTGACTGACACCCTGACAGACCTCGGCGCAATAAACCGCGATCCCGACCTGAGCAACGATTACAGCTTCAACTTTATCACCAATCGTTTTGGAGTGAATTATCGCGTAATCGACAAGAAATACAATTTTACGCTGGGTGTTGCCGGGCAGCCAAGCTTACTGGAAGGATCGTCGTCTATAACAGCGCCTACCAATAAAACCACATTCAATTTCTCGCCGGTAGCGCGTTACGTATATAATTTCTCGCGCAGTCAAACTTTAACGGTTAACTACCAGGGAGCCAGCAATTCGCCAACTTATAACGAACTGCAGCCTGTGACCGACTTTTCGAACGCCACCTACCCGGTTGAGGGCAACCCAAACTTGCTGCCCGAGTATAACAATACCTTTAGCATCCGGTATAACAAGTTCGACTTTGTGAGCGGAAACGTATTCTTTTCGAACATCAACTTTACGCAAACGGATAATAAGATCGTAGCCAACACGGTTACCTACCCGCGTAATTATGCTAAGGACCCAACAGCAACGGATCCGAAGCTGGCCGGCGCGATACTGACCCGGTACCAGAATGCTTCAGGGTTTTACAATGCTTCAGCATTTTACCTGTTCGCCAAGCCATGGGAAAAGCGTAAATACACCTTGTTCATCAATGGTAATATCTCGTACAATAACAATATATCGTACCTGAGCACGGTTGACTCGACGACATTCAACGAGAGCACGCAAAAGAACATCGCCAAAAACCTGGTGCTGACCCAGGGTGCACGATTCCGGGTTGATATTACCGATATAATTGATGCTGAAGTGAACGGCAGTTACAGTATAAACTATTCCAACAACTCCATTCCCGAAGCCAACGTGAATAATAACTTCCGCACCATTACATTCGGGGCTAATGGCAAGCATTACATCTTCAAAGACTGGACGCTTAGCTACGACTACACCAAAACTATTTATGAAGGTTATAAAGGTGCAACCAACCCCAATATTCTGAATACCTATATCGAGCGTCGTTTCCTGAAAGGCAACGTCGGTACGCTGCGCTTTTCGGTGAATGATGTGTTCAATCAGAATACCGGTTTTACGTCGACACAAACTGCCTATTCTATCGCCCAAAGCAATGTAAACCGTTTAGGCCGCTATTACCTGCTTACCTTTACGCTCAGGCTGCAAAAATTTGCCGGCCAGCGTCCAAGAGGGCCGTTTGGCGGTCCGGGTGGATTCCGCGGGCCGGGCCCGGGTGGACCGAGTGCAGATGCCAATTAAGTTGGAATGGCTGGAAAAACTGTAATAGTGAAGAAGTTCTAAACAAAGATATTCCGGCCCTTGAGAAAGGCCAAAGCAGGCATGAGATTGCTTGATTTAGTGGACAGTCCCGGTATGACGACCGGGACTTTTTGTTCTTATTTTTTAATAATTACTTCCCGTGAAGCTGTTCGGCGATCTGGTCGACGGTGTATTCCAGGTACTTCCGGGCACGATCGACGTAGTCCGGACCGTCCTCTATCAGTTCTTCAAGTATTGATTTGCCGTTCTCTTTTTCTTTGGTCAGGTAATAGATACCGTATCCAACCGCCGCCCCGACGACCATAAATTTTACTATGCGCATAAACAATACGTTAATCTGAAATAAAATTACAAAAATGATGCCTTTGATTGTCAAGTGGATGGCGAATTTTTTTAAAGTGTCTTAACAAAGTCCGCTTCTTTCGTGAGGCCCAAAATAAAAAAAGACGCCCGGTAACACCGCCGCGTCTTTTCGGGTTTAATTATTAATGAGGGAGCTTAGATCATATTGTGTCTGGTTGACGCGTTAAATCTAATACATAACGGTGAAAAATCAATGAAAATTGTATCATTCCTGTGACATTGCGGCAAATAAACCTGGTCGGTATCTTTTTAACCCTAAATTGGTTAATTTTGCTTTTAGTCTGTTAATATTTGCCTAATGAAGGTACTGCAGTTCACCATACCGGTAGCACACGACAAAAGTGTCATCGTGCAGCACGACCAGATGCAACATTTTTATCCTCACCTGCACCGCCATAAAGAAGCCCAGGTAACCTGGATACAGGAGGGCGAAGGCACGCTGATAGCGGGTAACCACATGCATGTTTTCGGGCCGGGCGAGATTTTCCTCATCGGCCCCGACCAGCCGCACCTGTTCAAAAGCAACCCGGAATATTTTCAGCAGGGAAGCCCCAGGAGCGTACAGGCTCTTACTGTTTTTTTTAACCCGGACGGAATATTGCATGCTTTGTTCGATCTTCCCGAAATGCGGGCAATGAAGGATTTTTTGCAGCAATACCGGCAGGGCTTCCGCTTGCCGGATGAATATGCCACAAAAGTGTCGGACATCATGCTTAGCGTACAACATACATCGGGCGCCGGGGAAATAGTTCTTTTTCTGCAATTGCTGCAGGTTTTGCAGTCGGTAACGCCTTTGCCGGAGCCCCTGTCCGCGCCGGGTGTATCGAAGGGTATAACGGAAAACGAGGGCATCCGCATCAGTAATATTTACAACTATATATTGCAGCGTTACAGCGAAAACATTACGCTCGACGACGTGGCGCGCGAAGCCTGTATGACCCCCCAAGCCTTTTGCCGCTATTTTAAGAAACATACCCGGCAAACCTTCGTGTCGTTCCTCAACCAGATGCGCATTAACGAAGCCTGTAAAAAACTGACCGGCAATAAATACGAAAGCATCTCGGTGGTGGCTTATAAATGCGGCTTTAACAGTATCACCAATTTTAACCGGGTGTTTAAAGGCATTATCGGGCGATCGCCCAGGGAGTATGTAGACAATTATTTCAACAAGGTAACTTTGGGATAGCGGTTAGCGATTTAGAACAGCAGAGCATGTTTTGCTTTTGCGCGCCTATTAGCTCTCTCTGTGCCTCTTCGGTTAAAATTGTACCGGATTATGATCGGAATAAATGTCTTTCCTACGCATAATTTCTTTTAACTTAAGCCCCTCAAACCACAACCAATGAGAGCCATCTTTCCGTTTATACGACACGCCTTTGCATTAATATTGCTGTTTCCCATTACAACGGCGCAAGCAACGGTTATCTCCTATAGAACCCAGCCCGGCGGTGTAACCGTTAAGCTCGACAAAGGCCTGATGCAGGTAAAAGTTTGCAGGGCCGATGTTATCGAAGTGCGGTATACCATTTTCGACCGGTTTGACAATAAGCCTTCGCTGGTGGTCGACAAGAAATGGGCGTACCCGGTATTTAAAGTTTCCCCTGGGAAGGATGGTTATGTGATCACGACTGCCAGGCTAACAATTTTGATCAGTAAGGCCACGAATGCCATTCGTTATGAGGATATGCACGGCAACGAGATACTTTCTGAAAGCCAGTCGGGCAACAAAACCGTCACGCCGGCCACCATCGCGGGTATCGATACCTATAATGTAAGTACGGAATTTAATTCGCCGAAAGATGAGGGATTGTACGGCCTGGGCTGTCACCCGGTTGATACGCTGTCTATCAATTACAAGGGTCGCGACCAGGATATGGCCATTCGTTATATGACCGGCGCCATCCCGGTGCTTTTATCGACACGCGGCTACGGCCTGATGTGGGACAATTATTCGGCCTCCAATTTTTATGGCGCCGAAGACAATAACAGCAAATTCAAATATGTATCCGAAAGCGGAAAGCAGGTTGATTATTATTTCTTCTACGGCCCGTCGTTCGACCAGGTCATCAACCTGTACCGCATTACCACCGGCAAAGCGCCGATGTTCCCCAAATGGGCATACGGGCTATTCCAGTCGCAGGACCGGTACAAGAGCCAGCAGGAAGTGCTTTCGGTAAAGGACAACTACCGCTACAACCATATCCCGGTGGATGTGATCGTGCAGGACTGGTACTACTGGGATCCGTTCCCGATCGGTATTCACGAGATGAACCCTACACGCTATCCCGATCCGAAAAAGATGGTTGATGAGCTGCACAAGGCCAACATCCACGGCATGATCTCCATCTGGCCGGTGTTTGGCAAAGGCACAAACAATTATGACGCGCTGAAAAAAATGGGCGGCCTGACTTCCATTACCTGGGATAACGTGGTGACGCATACGTTTGACACCTATTACGATGCCCACAATCCCAAAGCGCGCGAACTGTACTGGGACCAGGCGCGCGACAGTTTGATCAAACGTTTTGGCTGGGATGCCTGGTGGGTTGACCAATGCGAACCCGACAACGGAACACTGCTCGATGAGCGCCGCAAAGCGAATTTTTATTTGGGCAAGGGCATCGATTATTTTAACACCTATTCGCTGGAGCATTCCGAAGGGATCTACCACGGCTGGCGCAGGGATATTCCGGGCAAACGGGCGTTCTTTTTGATACGCCAGTCATTCGCCGGCGAGCAGCGTAATGCGGCGACATTGTGGTCGTCGGACATTTTCTGTGGTTTCGGCGCTTTCAAAAGCCAGGTGCCGCAGGGCATCAACGCATGCGCTTCGGGCATACCGTACTGGACGTCGGACATTGGCGGTTACCAGTATCACTGGCAGGCACCGGATTGGTCGAAACCCGAGTTCCGCGAATTGTTTACCCGCTGGTTCCAGTTCGGTGCTTTCTGCCCGATATTCCGCATTCACGGCAAAGGCGAGCGGGCTTTATTTTCCAAAAATTGGGACGATCAAACCAAAGCCATCCTGCTTAAATATGATAAGCTGCGCTACCGGTTGCTGCCTTACATTTACTCGTTAGCCGGTAAAACCACGCTGGACAATTATACCATGATGCGCTCGCTGGCCTTTGATTTCCGGAGCGATCCAAATATTCAAAGTATACCGGACGAATATATGTTCGGCCCGGCGTTTTTGGTAAACCCGGTAACGGAACAGGGAGCCACAACCCGCAAAATATATTTTCCTAAGGCAACGTGGTACAACTTCTGGACAGGCGAAAAATTTCCGGGTGGTGAAACTTATGATATACATACCCCAATAGAAACTATGCCGCTTTATGTCCGCGCGGGTTCGATCATACCGATGGGGCCAGAGGTGGAATATGCGACGGAAAAGACGAATAAGCTCACGGAAGTGCGCGTATACCCCGGCGCGAATGGCAGCTTTACAGTTTATGAGGACGAGAACGATAATTACAACTACGAAAAAGGCAAATACGCCACTTACACCTTTACCTGGAACGATAAGCAGCACACACTAACCATCTCAGGCACTAACGGCAGCTACCCCGGTATGCCGAAAATGCATCGCTTTAACATTGTTTTAGTGAACGGCAGCCACGGAGCTGACGAGGTGGTGACGACTAAGGCGGATAAGGAAGTTAAATATGCAGGAAAGGCGATAACGGTTAAAATCTGACTGCCTGGTGAGAGTTGATAAACAATTAAGCTCTTCAGTAATATTTTTATACTCGCCCTTATTTATTGCCTAAAATTTATTTCTTTGTAACAGCCAATTGTCCGGTCTGCGGTTGTAGGGTATCAGGCCTGTTAAACGAACAATTAAATCCGCTTATGTCGAAAAAAAACAACCTGTACGCGGTTGCCCTGGTCACTTCGCTGTTCTTTTTATGGGGGATATCGCTCAATCTCAACTCGATCCTGGTTCCCCACCTGAAGAAAGCTTGTCAGCTCACCGACCTGCAATCGGCCTTTGTCGATTCGGCTTACTACATAGCTTATTTTCTCGTTGCTATTCCGGCCGGGCTGTTCATGCATAAGTATGGGTATAAGAAAGGGATCGTGCTGGGGCTGTCGTTGTTTGCTCTTGGCGCATTTCTGTTTTACCCGGCAGCACAGATGCGTGTTTATGGCTTTTTCCTGTTTGCCTTGTTTATCATCGCCAGCGGCTGCGGCATGCTCGAAACAGCGGCGAATCCTTATATCAACAACCTGGGCGATCCGGAAGGCGCCACATGGCGTATAAATTTCGCGCAATCATTTAACGGTTTGGCAGCTTTCCTGGCGCCGATCATCGGCGGTACTTTTATCCTTTCGGGCAAAAACCTCACTGCCGCCCAGGAACATGCCATGACCACCGAGCAATTGCATAATTACCTGCAGGGCGAGTCGAATGCAGTGAAAATTCCCTATATCATTATCGCGCTGGTGGTTCTTTCAGTTGCCATATTATTCTGGCGAACCAAACTACCGGATATTAAAGAACATAGCGAAGGAGGCGATACTCAAACTGACTGGGGCTCGATATTCAGCGAAAAAAACCTGATGCGCGGTGTAGGCGGCATATTCTTTTATGTTGGCGCACAGGCAGCGGTAACCAGCTTTTTCATCCGGTACTCCAAATACGTTGGCGCGATACTCGAAAAAGAAGCTGCAAGCATGCTTGCGCTGGCCATGCTTGGTTTTATGATCGGTCGTTTTGCAGGCAGTGTTGCTATGAGGTTTGTGCGCCCGGTAATTTTACTGGTTACTTATAGCGTGGTTAATTGCGGGTTATTGGTATTGGCCTATACACTCGACGGCAGGTTTTCGGTATATGCCATTATGTGCGTGCCATTCTTTATGTCGATCATGTTCCCAACCATTTTCTCTCTTAGCATCAGGGGGCTGGGCGAAAAGACCAAAAAGGGTTCCTCGCTCCTGATCATGGGTATCGTTGGCGGGGCGGTTATCCCATTATTACTGGGCCGTGTTTCGGACATGAGCAATATCCGGATTGCTTATTTGATGCCGCTCATCTGCTTTGCTTACATCTTCTATTTCGCGCTAACCAATATTCGTGTTAAATCTGTTCCGCAACAGGCCATAAGTCACTAATTATGATCAGGAAAATCTCAATCGCATTGTTGGTGCTGATATGTTCGGCATCCATCGCATCGGCTCAAAAAAAGCGCATCGGCAACGAAACCGAGGCGCAAAAGAAAAAGCGCATGGAATGGTGGACCGACGCCCGATTCGGTATGTTCATCCACTGGGGATTGTACTCGC
This sequence comes from Mucilaginibacter sp., assembly GCA_035547095.1. GTDB lineage: Bacteria > Bacteroidota > Bacteroidia > Sphingobacteriales > Sphingobacteriaceae > Mucilaginibacter. The sequence goes on along the minus strand of DASZVE010000033.1, from coordinate 9,458 downwards.
TGGGTGCGCGGCACGAATGGCTGAAGCACAACGAACACATGACCAACGAGGAGTATGAAAAGTACTTCAAGCGCTTTGATCCTGATCATTTCGACCCGCATAAGTGGGCAAGGGCAGCCAAAGCCGCAGGCATGAAATACGCCGTGCTGACCACCAAGCATCACGAAGGCTTTTGCCTGTTCGACTCGAAATATACCGACTATAAAGCCATGAATACGCCGGCTCACCGCGACCTGGTGAAGGAATATGTGCAGGCTTTCAGGGAAGAAGGACTTAAAGTAGGATTCTACTATTCGCTGCTCGACTGGCACCATCCGGATTACACCGCGGATGATGCTTATCCATTGACACAGGTGGATACCAGCCAGGCTAACTACGACAGGATAAACAAGGGACGCGATATGAACAAATATCGTGAGTATCTGCGCAACCAGGTACGTGAGTTGATGACCAATTATGGTAAGATCGACATTCTGTGGCTCGACTGGTCGTGGGACAAAGGCGCCAAACACGGCAAGTGGGGTAAGGATTGGGACGCTGTAAATCTGCTGAAAATGGTGCGCCAGCTCCAGCCGGGTATCATTGTCAACAACCGTTTGGGTTTATACGACTACAGCGATGGCGGCGATTTTGAAACCCCCGAACAGGTAGGCACTAAGGAACTGGACAAATACAGGGGACATACCTTCGAAACCTGTCAAACCTTCTCGGGCTCCTGGGGCTACTATCGCGATGAAAATACCTGGAAAACGCACCGCCAACTGCTCGATCTGCTGATCAGTTCGGTAAGCAACGGCGGTAATTTGATCCTGAATGTGGGTCCGACAGCCCGGGGTGAGTTCGATTACCGTGCCACCAATGCACTCGACAGCATGGCGTACTGGATGCACGCCAACAGCCAAGCCATTTATGATTGCACTTACGCGCCGTCGAGCTATAAAGTTCCGGAGGGTACTAAGCTGACCTACAATCCAAAGACCAAGAAGCTATACGTAATGTTATACGACTATCCGGCTGATGGCAAATTAAAACTGCCCGGATATGCCGGCAAGATAAAATACGCACAGTTTCTGAACGACTATTCTGAATTGAAATATTCGGACGACGGCAGCAATACTGAGCTGAAATTACCCAAAATGAAACCGCCGTACGATATACCGGTAGTGGAACTGGACCTTTAACCTGCCCTATGAAAAGATATGGTTTGGCGCTCGACTTGAAGGACGACCCGCAATTGATAGCGGAGTACGAGGAGTACCATCGTGCGGTATGGCCCGAAATAAAAAAAAGTATTCTTGATTCCGGCATCATAAATATGGAAATTTACCGCGTCGGCAACCGCCTGTTCATGGTGATGGAAACGGACGACTCCTTTAGCTTCGGCCGTAAGGCCGCAATGGACGAGTCCAATACCAAAGTGCAGGAGTGGGAGCAACTAATGTGGAAATTCCAGCAGCCGCTGCCCGGTTCAAAACCCGGCGAAAAATGGGTTTTGATGGATAGGATCTTCGATCTTGGTGATTAGAGATTAGTTAATTAGAGATTAGGATGAGCGAGGGATAGGCAAATCTTGCAGATCTCTTAAATCATTAAATCGTGTTCAATGAATAGCTACTTAAGAATACATCCCCACGATAATGTCCTTGTTGCTTTACGCGACCTGGAGCAGGGGACTACCATAGATTTTGAAGGACAAAGTTTTCCTTTAGCCGGCCACGTAGCAGCCAAACATAAATTTACCCTAACCGAACTGCATCCTGATGACCCGATCTTTATGTACGGCGTGCTGGTGGGAAAGGCTACGAAGAACATTGCCAAAGGCGGGTTGATCTCGACCGAAAACATTCACCATGCATCCAGCGAATTCCATTTAGGTAAGCGCAAGCTGGATTGGCACAAGCCGGATACATCCAAATTCGAAGGGCGCACCTTCATGGGCTATCACCGGGCTGATGGTACGGTTGGGACGGCCAATTACTGGATCGTAATTCCCCTGGTTTTCTGTGAGAACAGGAACATTATGGTATTGAAAGAGGCTTTGGTAGATAAGCTTGGCTATAAAAAAGCTAAAACTTATGAAAGCGAAGTAGACCAATTGATGAGCCTGTACCGCGCCGGCAAATCGACGCAGGAGATACTCAGTGCTGACATGCAGGTTTCGACGGATAAAGCCGAAACCAAAAGGCTGTTCAAAAATATCGACGGCATTAAATTCCTTACCCACGACATGGGCTGCGGCGGCACGCAGCAGGATTCGCGCGCGCTGTGCGGATTACTGGCCGGCTACGTTGCCCATCCCAATGTAGCGGGGGCAACGGTTTTAAGCCTGGGCTGCCAGCATGCGCAGGGCGCTATTTTACAGGAAGAGATCGCCAAACGCGATCCCAATTTCAGCAAACCGCTCATCATACTGGAGCAGCAAAAGCTGGGCACCGAAAAGAACTTATTACAACAAGCCTTAAAACAGACTTTCGCCGGACTAATAGAGGCCAACCAAAACGAACGCAAACCCGCGCCATTATCCAAATTGTGTATCGGGCTGGAATGCGGCGGCTCCGACGGTTTTTCAGGCATTTCGGCCAACCCGGCGTTGGGTTATGTATCCGACCTGCTGGTGGAAATGGGCGGTTCGGTTATCCTATCCGAATTTCCCGAATTATGCGGGGTGGAACAGGAATTAAGCGACCGCTGTGTGGACGAAGATACGGCCAAACGTTTTATGGGCCTGATGACCACTTATAACAAGCGTGCTGAGGAAACCGGCTCAGGATTTTATGCCAACCCATCATTTGGCAATATCAAGGACGGGCTGATAACCGATGCGATAAAATCCGCAGGCGCGGCAAAAAAGGGCGGTACGTCGCCTGTAACGGCGGTATTGGATTACCCGGAAAAAGTAAGCAAAAGGGGGCTCAATTTACTATGCACGCCCGGAAGCGATGTGGAAAGCACGACTGCTGAGGTGGGTTCGGGCGCGAATGTTGTGCTATTTACCACCGGCCTCGGCACGCCGACGGGCAACCCGGTAGCTCCGGTGATCAAGCTGTCGACCAACACGGCGTTGTACAAACGCATGCCGGATATCATCGATATCGATTGCGGTACCATCGTCGAAGGCACGGAAACCATCCCGCAGGCCGGTGAACGCATACTGGATTACGTGATCCAAGTTGCCAGCGGCGAAGAACAGCCAAAAGCCGTCCGCCTGGAGCAGGACGATTTTATACCGTGGAAGAGGGGAGTGTCATTGTGAGCCCCTCCCAAACCCGCTCCGCCGGTTGGCGGAACGGCATAAATCATCTTAAAAATAAAAAATCTCCCCTACCGGGGGAGATTTAGAGGGGGCTAAATGTTCAGTCTACAAAATAAAACAGCCGTTATTACCGGCGGCGGAAGCGGCATCGGCAAGGCTATCGCCGTGCTTTTTGCCAAACAGGGTGCAAACGTGCACATCATCGAGCTGGATGAAAAAACAGCTTCCGAAACCGTCAAGGAAATAGGCGGCACTGCTGCTTATCATATCTGCAACGTCGCCGACCAAAAACAAGTTACCGATGTTTTCAATGCCATCGGCCGGGTTGACATATTGGTCAATAACGCTGGCATAGCGCATATCGGCAAGGCCGATACCACCAGCGAAGCCGATTTCGAACGTGTGATGAAAGTGAATGTAAAAGGAGCTTATAACTGTCTTTTTGCAGCTATACCGATGATGAAGGCGCAAGGCGGCGGGGTTATACTCAATTCGGCATCGATTGCCGCCACGGTAGGCATTACCGACAGGTTCGCCTATTCAACCAGCAAGGGCGCTATTGTGGCGATGACCTTATCCGTCGCCCGCGATTACCTGCATGAAAATATCCGGTGCAATTGCATCTCGCCTGCACGCGTGCATACGCCTTTTGTAGATGGTTTTATCGCTAAGAATTATCCCGGCAAAGAGCAGGAAATATTTGAAAAATTGTCTAAGAGTCAGCCTATAGGTCGTATGGCCAAACCCGAAGAAGTGGCTGCCCTGGCGTTATACCTCTGTTCGGACGAAGCGAGCTTTATTACCGGCTGCGATTACCCCATCGACGGCGGATTTACAAGAATTAACAACTAGGCAAAGACGCGATGCATCGCGTCTCTACCAATATTATTTATAACACAAAATCTATGAAACTGATCCGCTACGGCGAGGCCGGGAAAGAGAAAACGGGAGTTATTATCGACGGTAAGCGCTATGACACATCCGCTTTTGGCGAAGACTACAATGAAATTTTTTTTGAGACAGGAGGCCTTGACCGGCTTGCTGATTTTATAAAGAATAAAGACCTGCCTTCGGTAGATGACAACGAGAGGCTGGGACCTCCGTTCGCACGTCCGTCAAAATTGATCTGCATCGGTTTGAACTACGTCGACCACGCTCGCGAAACCAACGCAACACCGCCGCCCGAGCCGGTGATCTTCATTAAATCGACAACGGCCATTGTAGGCCCGAATGATGACATCATGATCCCCAAAGATTCCGTGAAAACCGATTGGGAAGTGGAACTGGCGGTGGTGATCGGTAAAAAAGCAAGCTACGTGGATGAGAGTGAGGCAATGGATTATGTTGCCGGCTATGTTTTGCATAACGACGTATCCGAACGCGAATTTCAACTGGAACGCGGCGGTACCTGGGATAAGGGTAAGGGCTGTGATACCTTTGCGCCGATCGGTCCATTTATGGCTACGAAGGATGAAATAGCTGATCCGCACGACCTGCAGCTTTGGCTAAAGCTGAACAACCAAATTATGCAAAACGGCAATACGTCCAATTTCATCTTCAATATTCCGTATCTTGTATCGTACACCAGCAAGTTTATGACACTTTTGCCCGGCGATATCATTTCGACAGGCACACCGGCAGGTGTAGGTTTGGGTATGAAACCGAATTTATATTTAAAACCCGGCGATATCATCGAACTGGGCATCGACGGATTAGGAACGGCAGTACAGAAACTGATCCCTTATGCAAAAAATTGATGCACATCAGCATTGCTGGCAGTTCGACCCGGTAAGAGATAGCTGGATAACCGAAGAGATGTCGGTCATCCGACGTGATTTTTTGCCTGCCGATTTGAAACCGTTACTTGAGCGGAACGAGATCGATGGATCAGTTTTGGTGCAAACCTGCCAGGATGAAACGGATAATCAATTTATGCTGAACCTGGCAGCCGAAAACGACTTTATTAAAGGTGTGGTAGGCTGGGTCGATCTGCGGTCGGACAAAGTGGGGGACAGGCTGAAATATTACCGTGAGCATCATCCCAAAATGAAAGGTTTTCGCCATGTTTTGCAAGCGGAGCCTGACGAGCAATTTATGCTGAAGGATGATTTTAAACGCGGCATCGGTCTGCTAAATCAATATGGTTTTACCTACGATATCCTCATCTATCCCAACCACATCAAATATGCGTCGAAGCTGGTTGCTGAATTCCCGGAGCAGAAATTTGTAGTCGATCACCTGGCCAAGCCATATATTAAAAAGAAAGAGATCGCTCCCTGGAAGGAAGATATGGAAGAACTGGCGCAATACCAGAACGTGTACTGCAAAGTTTCGGGCATGCTTACCGAGGCCGACTGGTACGGCTGGCGCACCGAAGACTTTACGCCATATTTGGATGTTATTTTTAAGGCGTTCGGCACCTACCGGGTAATGTATGGTTCGGATTGGCCGGTATGCGTTATTGCAGGCGGATACAATCGGGCGCTGGAGATACTGCAGATATACGTTTCGAAACTCTCATACCAGGAGCAGGAGCAGTTTTTTGGCGGTAATGCGGTGAGTTTTTATAATTTTTAAACAGTCCCGTCGGGACTGAAGCTTTGTAGAATAGAATAAACGTGTTTTATGCGTGCCGTTAGGTACGCAACCTAATAAGGGATTAAATCAGATCATGGACCTCAAATTAAAAGATAAAGTCATTATAGTAAGCGGCGGCGCCAAAGGCATTGGCGAGGGCATCGTAAAAGTTTTGGCAGCCGAAGGGGCGATACCTGTCATTATCGGTCGTAAAGAGCATGACAACCTGAAAGTGGTGCGTGAAGTGGAAGCAAGCGGAGGCAGGGCTGCGCAGGTAGTAGCCGAGCTGACCGACCCGGCTGAATGTGAAAAATCAATAAAAGAAGTTATTGAAAAGTTCGGTAGGATAGACGGCCTGGTGAACAATGCCGGCGTGAATGACGGTGTGGGTTTGGCAAGCGGCGACTATGAAAAATTTATGGCTTCGATGCATAAAAACCTGGTACATTACTACCTGCTGGCGCATCATGCGCTGCCAGAATTGAAAAAGAGCAAGGGAGCTATCGTAAACATTGGCTCAAAAACCGCCGAAACCGGGCAGGGAAATACCTCGGCTTATGCGGCTTCCAACGGCGGGCGCAATGCTTTAACCCGTGAATGGGCGGTTGAGCTATTGCCTTATGGTATCCGGGTAAATGCCGTTATCGTAGCCGAATGCTGGACGCCGTTGTATGAAAATTGGATCAAAACCTTGCCCAATCCCGACGAAAAATTAAAGTCGATCATATCTAAGATCCCGCTGGAACAGCGCATGACCACCGCCGAAGAAATAGCCAACATGGTGGCGTTCCTGTTATCGGAAAAGTCGAGCCACACCACCGGGCAATTGATCCATGTGGATGGCGGTTATGTGCATTTGGACAGGGCGATAAGTTAAATTAAAATTCTTGAGCATGGGATTATTTGATCTTTTTAAAAACGACAAACTCAAAAGCCAGTCTAAAGAGGAGAATAAAAATTCGTCCGCAATTGAGGTCGACAAGTCAAAATCCAAAGAGGGGAATAAAAACTCATCTGATATTGAGATCGACAAGTCAAAATGGTTGGGCAAAGATTTTGAACTCTTGATAGCCGGTGAGATAGATATTCCATCTGAGAACTTCGATAGCATAATGACACCTAATTCGTTCGATTGGATAAAGACAGAAAGGAATAATTGGATTTACTATCAAGTAGGTGACGATAATTTCAATTATTCCTTTGAACCACCAGGAATACAGATGGTTTTTAATGATGAAATTTCATTTGCTAAAGCAAAAGCAATCGTAGATGAAATAATCCAAAATATAATTGCTACAGGTCAAACGCCAGAATTGATCATTATAGAAAAGAATAAGCTATATCGTTTCGAATAATTCACGATGAAAGACAAAAAACTACGCAGCGCTGAATGGTTCGGCCGAACCGGTAAGGACGGTTTTATCTACCGCTCGTGGATGAAAAACCAGGGCATCCCGGCGCATGAATTTAAGGGCAAACCCGTTATCGGCATCTGCAATACCTGGTCGGAACTGACGCCCTGCAACGCACATTTCCGTGAGCTGGCCGAATCGGTAAAGCATGGCGTTTATGAAGCCGGCGGTTTTCCGGTCGAGTTCCCGGTAATGTCCCTGGGCGAAACGCTGATCAAGCCTACGGCTATGCTCTACCGTAACCTGGTGAGCATGGATGTGGAAGAGTCAATTCGCGCCAATCCCCTGGATGGCGTGGTACTGCTTTGCGGTTGTGATAAAACCACGCCCGCGCTCATCATGGGCGCTTGCAGCGTCGATCTGCCAACCATTGTGGTTTCAGGCGGCGCTATGCTGACCGGCAAATACCAGGGAAAAGATATTGCTACCTCGGATGTTTGGCGGTTTTCGGAAGCACAACGTGCCGGGCAGATGACCGAGCATGAAATGAATATAGCCGAAGCCTGTATGTCGCGCAGCAGGGGGCATTGCGCTGTGATGGGCACTGCATCGACTATGGCCGTAATGGCCGAGGCTTTGGGTTTGACTCTGCCTGACAACGCAGCTATTCCCGCGGCTGATTCAAGACGCAAAGTGTTAGCGCATATGTCAGGCATGCGGATCGTGGATATGGTTAGGGAAGACCTGAAATTATCCGATGTGCTTACCCGCCAGGCTTTTGACAATGCCGTTATCACAAACGCTGCCATCGGCGGCTCCACCAATTTCATCATTCATTTGCTGGCTATCGCCGGGCGGATCGGTGTCGATCTTTCGATCAATGATTTCAACACCAGCCAATTGGGTATTCCGTTATTGGCTAACTTACAACCTTCGGGCAGGTATTTTATGGAAGACCTGTATTATGCCGGCGGTATTCCCGCGGTAATGAAGGAACTGGATAAATTTCTGTATAAGGAAACCATCACCATAAGCGGTAAACCGATGGCCGATAACTATAAGGACGCCGAATGTTATAACCGCGATGTGATCGCTTCTGTAGGCAAACCTTTTAATAAGCTGGCGGGTATCAGCGTACTGAAGGGCAATATTTGTGAGCATGGCGCGGTGATCAAACCATCGGCTGCTACGCCTGCGCTGATGAAGCACACCGGCAAAGCGGTGGTTTTTGAAAATATCGACGATTATAAATCACGCGTAGATGACCCTGACCTGGATGTGGACGAAAACAGTGTGATGGTGCTGAAAAACGTCGGTCCGAAAGGCTACCCCGGCATGCCGGAAGTCGGCAATATGAATATCCCTAAAAAGCTTTTGGATAAAGGCGTGCATGATATGGTTCGTCTGTCGGACGGACGTATGAGCGGAACGGGTTTTGGGACGGTGGTGTTGCATGTTTCACCCGAAGCAGCCGCCGGCGGAACGCTGGCTGTGATCCGCGACGGGGATATCATTACGCTGGACGTTTATAAAGGCGAGCTGAATGTCGATCTTTCGGAAACAGAGATCGCCGAACGTAAAAGGCAGTTGCTGCAAAATACCGATGTGGCCACCCGTGGATATGTTTACTTATATCAAAATCACGTTGAACAGGCGCATTTAGGCGCCGATCTCGACTTTTTGAAAGGCGGCAGTGGCAGCGAGATACATAAGGATTCGCATTAGCACCGTGGTTTAGACAATCTATTTTAATGGAAATTTACAACAAGACGTATTTTTCTATCGGTATCATTCTATTTAATACCGGGATTTTAGCTCATTACTTTAAGGGGTGTAACAGTATAGTCTTGTGGCTTTTGACGCTTTCAGGTATAATTTTGATGCTGATTGCTTTTCGTAAACCAAAGGAAACTAAAGAATAGGTTATCAGAACTAAGCAATATGGAAGATCGCAAATTCACCAACCAAACAGCCATTATCACAGGAGCAGGGCAGGGCATAGGCTTCGAGATCGCCCGGCAGATCGCCGCGCAGGGTGGCAACGTCGTATTGAACGATCTGGATGCCGTGCTTGCCGAACGCGCCGCCAAAGTGATCACGGCCATGGGCGGTAAATGCCATGCCATGCCCGGCGATGCGTCGGACATTAGCTTTATTCAGCAAATGGTGGATGAAGCGGTGAAAAAGTTCGGTTTCGTAACGACCGCTATTGCCAATGCGGGCATCACTTCCTATGGCGAGTTCCTGGAATATAAACCCGAGGCCCTGCAATCTGT
>DASZVE010000032.1:0-30574 GCA_035547095.1 Mucilaginibacter sp. | reverse complement strand
TTTTCTCAAATTTACAAAAAATATCAGAATAGGCTATTTCTGATATTTTTAGGCGCACTAACACTGGGTTGCGTTCAAGTAGGAGTACTTGAATGGCGGGCCCCAAGGTTTTTGATTTTCCTTTATTCGGTTAAAGAATGTAACTTCAACTTAAAATGTCAATCTTATGGCGGTTAATATACAACCGGAAGCAATAAAAGAAATTGCAGAGTATTTGGATATGGGCATGGTTTGCTTTTATCATAAAACAACCGGAGAAGTTGAATACTACCCGGATGAATTAAAAAATCCGGGCTATGAGCAAGAATTATGGCTTGAAGCAATAGATAAAATTAATGAGAACTATGGCGATTATCTAAGATTTGAAGGGATGCGTAGCTCTGAAGCATTCAAAGTAATGGAATATTTTATTGACGATATAAGTCATGTACCAACGCATAACAAATTTATAGACGCCATCTCGCGCAAAAAACCTTACAGCCGATTTAATGATTTACTTCAATATTATCCTGATTTACGGGAGCAATGGTTCGTTTATAAACTTGAAGCATTTATGTCGTTTGTGAAGAAACAGTTGCCGTTTGATACGGTCTATTAGCATGACATATTTTCGCATACAATTCTGCTAATCCTTAAATTCTGCTTCAGACAGAATAGGCACAAGTTAAACCATCCCTGCACCGGCCTTTAAACTTGCGTCAGGTGGCTACATCTAATAATTGTGAATTTTCGTGCAATAATTTCTATAATTTTGTGTAATGACAACGCTCACAATAGAAATACCGGAAAAAGTTGAAAAAACATTATCTGACTTAGTTGAACAGTTAGGCGGAAAAATATTGACCAAAGATTCCAGTAAAAAACTGAGTAAAGCGGCAAAGAAAAAGCAGGTATTGGATGACCTTGAAGAGTCTGTAAAGTGGGTTAAGCTGCACCAGGAAGGGAAAGTGAAAGCAAAACCAATTCAAGACCTACTGAAGGAGCTTTAATATTCTCCCAACTCCCGAATTTAGCCGTGAGCTAAAGCAGCTTTCAAAGAAATATACCTCGATCAAAACCGATCTATCCCAACTACTTACCTCTTTGGAAGCAGATCCTACTTTAGGCCAACCGTTGGGTAATAATTGCTATAAGATTCGAATGGCAATATTCTCAAAGCATAAGGGCAAGTCTGGCGGAGCAAGGGTTATTACATACGTGAAGATAGTCGATGAAGTTATTTATCTGCTTTCGATATACGACAAATCGGATATTGATACCATCACCGACAAGGAATTATTGGAAAGAACTAAGGGCTTATAATTTAATTCTGGTAATTCTTAAATTCTGTAAATTCTGATTCAGACAATGGTTTGCGTTCAAGTGTGGACACTTGTACGGGCGAGCGGTTACGAATATTTACATTGAACTTTCCATTGATTACCGATAGCGTCTTTGTGCGATTATCGTCATCTAACAGCGCCGCAGTAAAAGTACCCTGTACATTAGATGCAGTTATGGACGTAATTGTTATGCTAACAGGTTGAACGTTATTGGGATCCGATAGGTAAAGCTTAGTTCCGGTGCCCGAAGGTCTCGGATAGATATAATCCATGCCAACAATTGGATCAGGGTTATTGCCCAATCCGGCATTTGTATAGGTGCCTTTAACTATCTGACCGCCGCTTGGATGGATCCAAATATTGAAATTTGCTGAACTTCCTGCAGATGTGTTTGCCCCAATGTTGAGCTGATTGTTAGTCGAATTTACAGGAATAGAATAAGTTGCATATGCATTAAAGGTCATTGTGGTGCCCCCGATGTCCGCAGAAAGAGTGCCAACTGGAATAACTTCGCTTTTTTTCTTGCATGAAGTGAAGATCAGCACTATGCAGATAGCTGGTAGCAAGAATCTTTTCATTTTAATAAGGTTTGCGATTATCATAGCCAAATATAAAAACAAACTATATACAAATTCAACCCAATCAACCACTCTCTCAATCAACTCAATCACCCCTCCCTAACAATTTGAAAAAATAACTAATTATCTATTTGACAATTAATCTAAAGTTTCTATCTTTGCCGTCCCTTTCGGGGGGTACAAATGTCTTGAGCGAGGCCCTACTGCTTCGATGGACACAAAGAAAATAGTAAAATGTCAGGAATAATTGGTAAAAAAGTAGGTATGACCAGTATTTTCGACGAGGCTGGGAAGAACATTCCTTGTACCGTAATCGAAGCTGGACCTTGTGTTGTGACACAAGTTAAATCTGTCGAGACAGATGGATATTCCGCCGTACAATTAGCGTTTGGCGAGAAAAAAGAAAAAAATACCTCCGCTCCCTTAAAAGGTCACTTCCAGAAAGCCGGCACTACGCCAAAACGCCGACTGGTTGAATTCAAAACTTTCGAAGATCAAAAAAACCCCGGTGACACCGTTACCGTGGATATCTTTGCAAGCGGTGATTTTGTGGATGTGGTTGGTACCTCAAAAGGTAAAGGTTTCCAGGGTGTTGTAAAACGCCATGGTTTCGGCGGTGTGGGTATGCAAACACACGGTCAGCACAACAGGTTGCGTGCGCCGGGTTCAATGGGTGCATCTTCATGGCCTTCGCGTGTATTTAAAGGACAGCGTATGGCAGGCCAGATGGGTAATGTTCGCGTAAAGGTGCAGAACCTGGAGGTAGTGAAGGTTTATCCCGAGCAAAACTTGCTGGTAGTTAAAGGTTCCATACCGGGAGCTAAGGGTTCATTTGTTATAGTGGATAAATAAGATGGAAGTTAAAGTATTAAACGTATCAGGTAAAGAAACAGGTGCCAAGGTGCAGCTTCCTGAATCGGTATTCGGTATCGAACCCAACGACCACGCTATTTATCTCGACGTAAAGCAATTTTTGGCTAACCAGCGTCAGGGTACCCACAAAGCAAAACAGCGTAACGAAATTGCCGGCTCGACCCGCAAATTATATAAACAAAAAGGTACGGGCGGTGCCCGCGCAGGCGGTATCAAATCACCATTATTTAATGGCGGTGGCCGGGTGTTCGGTCCGCAGCCGCGCGATTACAGCTTCAAGCTGAATAAGAAGCTTAAATCACTGGCCCGTAAATCCGCTTTGTCGTACAAGGCAAAGGATAACAGCATCGTGGTTCTGGAAGATTTCACTTTCGAAAGCGTAAAAACAAAGAACTATGTGAAGCTGGTGGCAGACCTGAATGTTAGCGATGTGAAAACACTGCTGGTGTTGCCTGCCGCAAACAATAATGTGTATTTATCAAGCCGTAACCTGAAGAAAAGCAAAGTGATTACTGCCGATCAGTTGAATACTTATGATGTATTAAACGCCGGCACATTACTGCTGACCACAGGCGCTGTTAAAACTTTGGAGGAAGCATTAGCTAAGTAATTATGGAAATTTTAAAAAAACCCTTACTTACTGAAAAGGCCACCGGGCTTACTGAAAAGCTGAACCGCTACACCTTTAAAGTTGACCACAGGGCTAACAAGCTTCAGATAAAGGAAGCGATAGAAAAGATGTATGGTGTAAACATCGTAGCTGTAAACACCAGCAAACACGTCGGAAAATTGAAGAGTCGCAATACCAAAGCAGGTATCGTTAGCGGTCGCGCTGCAACCTACAAGAAAGCGATCATTACGTTGAAAGACGGTGAGACAATAGATTTTTATAACAGCATATAAAAATAGAGATGGCAGTTAAAAGATTTAAACCGGTTACGCCGGGTACCCGTTTCAGAATTGATACCAGTACTTCGGATATTACAACTAACGTACCTGAAAAGTCGTTGGTTGTAGGATCTAACAAGAGGTCGGGCGGACGTAACAAAAGCGGTAAAATGACTATGCGCTATTTAGGTGGTGGTCATAAGCAGGCATATAGGTTGATCGACTTCAAACGTAATAAATTCGATATCCCTGCAACAGTAGCAACTATCGAGTACGATCCTAACCGTTCAGCGCGTATAGCACTGCTGCACTTTGTTGACGGCGAGAAAAGATATATGATCGCGCCGGAAGGACTTTCAGTTGGACAAACTGTGGTATCGGGCGAGAATGTGGCACCCGAAGTAGGCAATACGCTTCCTTTGAAGAGCATCCCGCTGGGTTCTATCATTCATAATATCGAGCTTAACCCCGGCCAGGGCGGTACCATCGCACGTAGTGCGGGCACTTATGCACAGCTTTCGGCACGCGACGGCAAATATGCCATCATCAAATTGCCTTCAGGCGAAACCCGTATGATACTGTCGACTTGTTTGGCAACTATCGGTACCGTTTCAAATGGCGAAAGAGCTAACGCCGTATTAGGTAAGGCCGGTAGGAAACGCTGGTTGGGCCGTCGTCCAAGAGTTCGTGGTGTTGCCATGAACCCGGTAGATCACCCGATGGGTGGTGGCGAAGGAAGGGCATCAGGTGGCCATCCGCGCTCGCGCAAAGGTGTTTTGGCTAAAGGCTTTAAGACCCGCGACAAAAAGAAAACATCTGATCGTTACATCATTGAAAGAAGGAAGAAATAATGGCACGTTCAATTAAAAAAGGACCTTATATAGATCACAACCTGGTAAAAAAGGTTGATACGCTGAATGATTCGAACAAAAAATCAGTAGTAAAAACATGGTCGCGTCGTTCCATGATCTCTCCCGATTTCGTTGGTCATACATTCGCAGTACACAATGGTAACAAGTTTATCCCTGTGTATGTAACAGAAAACATGGTTGGTCACAAGCTGGGAGAGTTTGCACCAACCCGTACATTCCGTGGTCACGCTGAAAAGAAAAAATAACAGGCAATGGAAGCAACAACAAAAACTAAAAAGTCTGTACTGATCAGGCAAGAAAAAGAGGCTGCAAAGGCCCAGGTAGGTGGCGCTTCTGTTGCTAAGTTACAGAACTGCCCCACATCGCCGCGCAAAATGCGCCTGGTGGTGGACCTGATCCGCGGCGAGAACGTTGAGAAGGCTTTGTATATCTTAAAATATACCAATAAGGAAGCTGCTATCCGCGTTGAGAAATTATTGCTCTCGGCTATCAAAAACTGGGAAGCAAAGAACGAAGGCAAACGCGTTGAAGACAGTGGTCTTTATGTAAAAGAAGTACAGGTAGGCGGCGGCCGCCAGCTTAAGAGGCTGCGCCCGGCTCCGCAGGGCCGTGGATACCGTATCCGCAAACGCTCGAACCATGTAACTTTGATCGTGGATAGTAAAAACGAAAACAACTAATTAAAAATGGGACAAAAAGCACATCCAATAGGTAACAGGTTAGGCATCATCCGTGGTTGGGATTCTAACTGGTTCGGTGGCAACAACTACTCCGATAAATTAGTTGAAGACGAAAAGATCCGCAAGTATATCGCCGCTCGTATCGCAAAAGGCGGTATATCCAAAGTGGTTATCGAGCGCACCCTGAAACGCATTACCGTAACTATTCACACTGCCCGTCCGGGTATCGTAATCGGTAAAGGCGGCCAGGAGGTTGACAAGATCAAGGAAGAGTTGAAAAAACTGACCAAAAAGGATGTTCAGATCAACATCTTCGAGATAAAACGTCCTGAGCTTGATGCTCAGTTGGTAGGCGAAGGCATAGCGAAACAACTGGAAGCTCGTATCTCTTTCCGTCGCGCTATGAAAACCGCTATCGCGTCGACCATGAGAATGGGCGCTGAGGGTATCAAGGTAATGACTTCCGGTCGTTTGGGCGGCGCCGAAATGGCGCGTACCGAGCAGTATAAGGAAGGAAGAATTCCGCTGCATACTTTCCGTGCCGATATCGACTACGCTTTGGCCGAAGCTTTAACCACCTATGGTAAAATAGGTGTTAAAGTATGGATTTGCAAAGGTGAAGTTTACGGCAAGCGCGACCTGTCGCCGAACATCGGTGCAGCAAGCAGTGCAAGCGGCAGAGGCGGACGTCCTGAAGGCGCAGCAGCGTTCGGTGACCGCAGAGGCGGCAATGAAAGAGGCGGTGACCGCGGCGGTGAACGCAGAAGCAATGATCGTCGTGGCGATAATCGCGGCGGCGGCGGTGATCGCAGGGGCGGCCCTGGCGGCCAGAACCGCGGAGGCGGCAATCGCCCCGGTGGTTTTAACCGCGGCGGAGGCGGTGGTCAGAACCGTGGCGGAGGCGGCGGTAATCGCCCTGGCGGTCCAAGAAGGTAATTGAATAGAGGTGAGATATGAGATTTGAGATATGAGACTCAGATCTCACTTGAATAAAGAATAAAGTTTTAATTGGATAGGGAATTTTGATAGGAGAGCAGAGATAAAATCTCAGATCTCAGATCTCAAATCTCAAATCTCAAAGTTTAAGAAAATGCTACAGCCAAAAAGAACGAAGTTCAGGAAAATGCAAAAAGGCAGAATGAAAGGGATGGCCACTCGTGGCGCTGAGCTTGCATTCGGTTCTTTCGGTATAAAATCGCTCGAACCGGCATGGGTAACGGCTCGCCAGATCGAGGCTGCACGTATCGCCCTCACACGTTACATGAAACGTGAAGGCCAGGTGTGGATCAGGATATTTCCTGACAAGCCTGTAACCAAAAAGCCCGCCGAAGTACGTATGGGTAAAGGTAAAGGCGCCCCGGAATACTGGGTAGCGGTAGTTCGCCCCGGGAGGATCATCTTCGAGGCCGAAGGTGTGCCGCTGGATGTTGCTAAAGAGGCCCTTCGCCTTGCAGCGCAGAAATTGCCGGTACAAACCAAGTTTATAACACGTAGGGATTACGTAGAAGCATAATCAGGGTTGAAATGTTGTAAAGTTGGAATGTTGAAGGTTAAACATTCGACTGAAAAAGAAACATTACAACATTACAACCTTCCAACATTACAACGAATAAAGAAATGAAGAACTCAGAAATTTTAGAGCTAACCACCGAAGAGTTGGCAGCAAGGATCGGCGAGGAGAAGGCTAACCTGACCAAGCTGAAGTTTGCTCACACGGTTTCGGCTATCGAAAATCCAAGCCGTATAACTAAAGTGCGTAAGGATATCGCTCGTTTAAATACTGAATTAACAAAGCGCAAAGCGGCGTCAGCTTCTGAAAATAAATAATTTTTAGGCTCGAAATGGAAAGAAATTTAAGAAAAACGCGTACCGGCCTGGTAGTAAGCAATAAGATGGACAAATCTATTGTAGTTGCCGTTGAGCGTAAGGTAAAGCACCCGATCTACGGCAAGTTCGTGAAAAAGACTACCAAATTTATGGCTCATGACGAAGCTAATACCTGCGGTATCGGCGATACGGTGCAGATCATGGAAACGCGCCCGCTGAGCAAAAACAAAAACTGGAGATTAGTTCAAATTATAGAAAGGGCTAAATAACAATGGTACAACAGGAATCAAGATTGAACGTAGCCGACAACAGCGGCGCTAAAGAAGTTTTAGTGATCCGTGTGCTGGGCGGTACCGGTAAACGATACGCATCGATTGGCGACAAGATTGTTGTTACCGTTAAAAGCGCTTTGCCGTCGGGCAACATAAAAAAAGGTGCTGTATCCAAGGCAGTAGTGGTAAGGACCACCAAAGAGATTCGCCGCAAAGACGGGTCTTATATCCGTTTCGATGACAATGCAGCCGTTTTGTTAAATGCCCAGGATGAGCCGAGGGGCACGCGTATCTTCGGCCCTGTTGCCAGGGAGTTGCGCGAGAAACAATTTATGAAGATCATTTCATTAGCTCCGGAGGTATTGTAATAATGGAAAAGAAACAAGCAAAACCTGCAAAATTAAAGATTCGCAAGGGCGACCTGGTAAAGGTTATCGCAGGCGATTCGAAAGGCGCCCAGGGTAAAGTACTGGAGGTGATAAAAGAAAAGAACCGCGCTGTTGTGGAAGGTACCAACATGGTATCGAAACACACCAAGCCGAATGCTGCAAACCCTAACGGCGGTATCGTAAAGCAGGAAGCAGCTATACATATTTCGAACCTGATGCTGGTCGACCCTAAATCGGGCAAACCCACTCGTGTGGGACGCGCCGAAAACAAAGACGGTAAATTGGTTAGAATAGCTAAAAAATCAGGACAGGAGATCAAGTAATGGCAACAACTGCAAAAAAATACGTTCCGAGACTTAAGTCGAAATACAAGGAAGAGATCCGCGAAGCGCTGAAAAATAAGTTTCAGTATAAAAGCGTGATGCAGGTTCCGAAGTTGGAGAAGATTGCCATCAACCAGGGTGTCGGCGGCGCTACTACAGATAAGAAGCTGATCGAGCAGACCATTGGCGAATTGAGCATGATCACCGGCCAGCAGGCTGTATCGTCCAGGTCGAAGAAGGATATTTCGAACTTCAAATTGCGTAAGAACATGCCGGTAGGCGTACGTGTAACCCTGCGCGATAACAATATGTACGAGTTCCTCGACCGTTTGATCGCTGTGGCTTTGCCCCGTATCCGCGATTTCAAAGGCATTAATGATAAAGGCTTCGATGGCCGCGGCAATTATACGCTGGGTATCACCGAGCAGATCATTTTCCCTGAGATCAATATCGACAAGATCAACAAGATACAGGGTATGGACATCACGTTTGTAACTTCGGCTACAAATGACGTTGAGGCGCTGGAATTACTGAAAGAATTTGGATTACCATTTAGAAATCAGAATAAATAATGGCTAAAGAAGGTGTAAAAGCACGTGAACTGAAACGTGCGAAATTAGTAGCTAAATACGCTGAGAAAAGAGCAGCCCTGAAAGCCGCAGGCGATTATGAAGCATTGGACAAACTGCCTAAAGCAGCTTCTCCTGTGAAACTGCACAACCGCTGCAAGCTTACCGGCCGCCCCCGTGGTTATATGCGCCAGTTCGGTATTTCGCGCGTAACATTCCGCGAAATGGCCCTGGAAGGCAAGATACCGGGAGTGAAGAAAGCGTCGTGGTAATTCGGGAGCGGTTATACGTTGGATGTTTTACGTTCTACGTCAGCCAAAAAACGTATAACGTACAACGTAATACGTGCAACAAAGAATACGAACAGGTAGAAGGTCGTCTCTGATGTTAGGAGAAGGAAACCACTACCATAAAACAATAAAATGAATACAGATCCAATCGCAGATTATCTTACAAGAGTAAGGAATGCTATTAAAGCCAACCATAGGGTTGTTGAAATTCCTGCATCAAATCTGAAGAAGGAAATCACGAAAGTGCTTTTCGACAAAGGTTACATCGCTAACTTTAAGTTCGAGGACAACGGTCCGCAGGGTACCATTAAAGTGGCCCTGAAGTACCACCCGATCACTAAAGTTCCTGCTATCCGCAGCATCCAGCGTATCAGTAAACCAGGTTTGAGGAAATACGCAGGTATGCACAGTATGCCGCGTGTATTAAATGGTTTAGGTATCGCTATCCTTTCAACCTCAAAAGGTGTAATGACCGACAAAGAGGCACGCCAGCAAAATATTGGCGGCGAGGTATTGTGCTACGTTTATTAATTAACAGGAGGAAAAGAAGCAATGTCAAGAATAGGAAAAGCACCTATAGCAATCCCCCAGGGAGTTACGATTACTGTCGGCGACGGCAACGTGGTTACGGTAAAAGGTCCCAAGGGCGAATTGCACCAGGCAATTGACGGCGACATCACTGTCGCCCAGGAAGACGGCCACCTGTTGGTACAGCGTCCTTCCGATCAGAAACGCCACAAAGCTTTGCACGGTTTGTACCGCGCGCTGCTGAACAACATGGTTACAGGCGTTACCAAAGGTTATAAGCTGGAACAGGAATTGGTTGGTGTGGGTTACCGCGCTACTAACCAGGGCCAGACTTTGGACCTTGTATTAGGCTACTCTCACCACTACGTGTTCGAGCTGCCAAAAGAAGTTAAGGTTTCAACTACTGCTGAGAAGGGTAAAAACCCGACCATCATCCTGGAATCGATCGATAAACAACTGATAGGGCAGGTAGCGGCAAAGATCCGCTCGCTGCGCGCGCCGGAGCCATACAAAGGCAAGGGTATCAAGTTTGTTGGTGAGCAACTGAGAAGAAAAGCGGGTAAATCAGCATCTAAAAAATAATCGTCATGACAGGTAAATTATCAAGAAGAGACAGAATTAAGAAAGGCATCAGGAAACGTCTTTCGGGTTCATCAGAGCGTCCGCGCTTGTCGGTTTACAGGAGCAATAAAGGTATTTATGCCCAGGTGATTGACGATGTAACCGGCAAAACTTTGGTTTCAGCATCATCTTTATCCAAAGAGTTCAATGCAAACGGCAATAAGTCAGAGCAATCGGCAGCCGTTGGCAAGTTGATAGCTGAGAAAGCTGTTGCAGCCGGAATTAAGGATGTGGTTTTCGACCGTAACGGTTACTTATATCATGGTCGCGTTAAGTCGCTGGCTGAAGGTGCACGTGAAGGCGGTTTAAACTTTTAATCGAAGAGAGAGATGTCAACAATCAATATAAAGAGAGTAAAGACCAGCGAGATCGAACTGAAAGATCGCCTGGTGAGCATACAGCGTGTAGCCAAAGTAACCAAAGGCGGCCGTACTTTCAGCTTCTCTGCCATCGTGGTAGTAGGCGACGAGAACGGCGTGGTAGGTTACGGTTTGGGCAAGGCGAAAGAAGTTACCGAGGCTATTGCCAAAGGTATCGACGATGCCAAGAAGAACCTGGTGAAAGTGCCTATCATTAACGGTACTATACCTCACGAGCAGATCGGTAAGTTTTCGGGCGGTTATGTATTTATCAAACCGGCCGCAAACGGTACAGGCGTTATCGCCGGCGGTGCGATGCGCGCCGTGCTCGAATCGGCGGGCGTGCACAACGTATTGGCAAAATCTAAAGGTTCGTCAAACCCGCACAACGTGGTAAAGGCAACGGTAGCGGCATTGTCGCAAATGCGCGACGCCTATACGGTAGCTCAGCACCGCAGCATCAATTTAGGTAAGGTATTTAACGGATAATCGGCATGGCAAAGATCAAAATAACACAGATTAAGAGCGTGATCGATAGGAATGAGCGCCAGAAAAGGACCATCCAGGCTTTGGGTTTGAAAAGCATCAACCATAGCGTTGAGGTGGAAGCCACACCTGCCATCATCGGCATGGTGCGTAAAGTAAATCATTTGGTAGCAGTTGAAAATATTTAATATCATGAATTTAAGCAATCTGAAACCTGCTGAAGGTTCAACTAAAAATAGAAAGAGGATCGGTCGTGGTACCGGTTCAGGCCGTGGCGGTACGTCTACACGTGGCCACAAGGGAGCCGGTTCGCGTTCGGGCACTACTACCAAGGTAGGTTTCGAAGGCGGCCAGATGCCGTTACAGCGCCGCTTGCCGAAGGTAGGCTTTAAAAATGCCAACCGCGTGGAGTACGTAGGCGTGAACCTGGATACTTTGCAAAAATTATCGGACGAACACAAGGTTTCTGCAATTGATTTTGCAACTTTGAAAGATCACGGTTTGGTTTCGCGCAATGACCTGGTAAAAATATTAGGTCGGGGCGAATTGAAAGCCAAGCTGGAAGTAAAGGCGCATGCATTTTCTGCTTCGGCACAAAAGGCGATTGAAGCAGCCGGTGGTTCTATCGTAAAGTTGTAAATTCCAATGAAGAAATTCATAGAAACATTATCCCATATCTGGAAAATAGAAGACCTGAGAGTGCGTATAACCAACACACTCTTATTTCTTTTGATCTATCGTGTAGGCTCATTCGTGGTTTTGCCGGGGGTGGTTTATTCGACGCTGGGCAATACCAGCGGTAAACAGGGCCTGGTGGGCTTGCTGGATATGTTTGCCGGAGGTTCGTTCTCTCGCGCCTCTATTTTCGCATTAGGGGTAATGCCCTACATTTCGGCATCCATCGTGGTGCAATTGCTGGGTATAGCGGTGCCTTATTTTGCCAAACTGCAGAAGGAAGGCGAAAGCGGCCAGAACAAACTGAACCAATGGACCCGTTACCTGACCATCGGTATTACAGCTTTACAGGCTGTCGGTTACGTAAAATCGCAGATTGCTGTCAACCAGATCAGTCCGGCTGTCGGCGCTGCTGCATTTAATATCATGTCGGTATTCATACTCACCGCAGGTACATTATTTGTAATGTGGCTTGGCGAAAAGATAACCGATAAAGGTATAGGCAACGGTATTTCGCTCATCATCATGGTGGGTATCATCGCTCAGTTGCCCGGCGCGTTCGCTCGTGAGTTTGAGGTTCGTACCAATGGAACAGGCGGTTTAGTTACATTCATTGTGGAAATACTTGGATTGATCGGCGTAGTGATGGTAACCATCCTGATCGTTCAGGGTACCCGAAAGGTGGGCGTACAATATGCAAAACGTATCGTCGGAAATAAACAGTACGGTGGCGTACGTCAGTATATCCCGCTGAAAGTGAATGCCGCAGGTGTAATGCCGATCATTTTTGCGCAGGCATTAATGTTCATCCCGGCTTATATCCCGCAAATGTTCCAGTCGATGGCGACCAACCCGATCGTAATGTCCCTTGCCAGTTACACCTCGTGGGGGTATAACATTCTGTTTGGTGTAATGATCGTTATATTCACGTATTTCTATACGGCTATCACGATCAATCCGAGCCAAATGGCAGACGATATGAAAAAGAACGGTGGTTTTATACCCGGCATAAAACCAGGGCGCACAACGGCTGAATTTATAGACGGGGTAATCTCGAAGATCACGCTGCCCGGTTCAATATTTCTTGCTATCATAGCTATTATCCCGGCGATCGTTACCCAGATAGGTGTAAACAACCTGTTTGCACGTTTCTTCGGCGGTACATCGCTGATCATCCTCGTGGGTGTTGTGCTGGATACTTTGCAACAGATAGAAAGCCACTTGCTGATGCGTCATTACGATGGCTTGATGAAGACCGGCCGTATAACGGGCCGCACGGCGATACCTACTTCAGCAGGAAGTACACCGCCGGTTATCTAATAATCTAACATGTCGAAGATCAATTATAAGTCTGTCGAGGAGATAGAACTAATAAGAGAAAGTTCTTTACTTGTTTCAAAAACACTGGGCGAGATAGCCAAAGTTATACGCCCCGGAATAAAAACGATCGAACTAAACAAACTTGCCGAAACTTACATCCGCGACAACGGGGGAGTTCCGGCATTTTTAAATTATAACGGTTTCCCTTATTCGCTCTGTATTTCCCTGAACGACCAGGTGGTACATGGTTTTCCCGGCCAGCATGAGCTGGTTGAGGGCGACCTGGTGTCGGTCGACTGCGGGGTGATAAAGAACAGGTACTACGGCGATTCGGCTTATACCTTCGCCATCGGCGAGGTAAGCGAACAGGTGCAAACCCTGATGCGTGTAACCAAAGAGTGTCTCAAACTGGGCATCGAAAAGGCGGTTGCCGGCATGCGCGTAGGCGATATCGGTTTTGCCGTTCAGGAACATGCAGAGAAGCACGGCTTTGGCGTTGTAAAGGAACTGGTGGGCCATGGCGTGGGAACACACCTGCATGAAAAACCGGAAGTGCCCAACTACGGCAAACGCGGTTCGGGCATTAAACTGGAAGAGGGCATGGTAATCGCCATCGAGCCGATGATCAATGCGGGCAGGGCAGGGGTTAAGTTTTGGAACGACGGCTGGACCGTATCGACGGTCGACAAAAAACCTTCGGCGCACTATGAACATACCGTTGCCATCAGGAAAGGCCCGGCAGACATCCTTTCAACATTTTCGTATGTTGACGAAGTTTTGCAAGAAAAAATAAATAATTAGAAAATTTTTACTTAATTTTGCGTCCCGGTTTTTAGGCGGATAACAGAGTAAAAATCAATAAAATATGGCTAAACAATCTTCGATTGAGCAGGACGGTACTATTCGGGAGGCATTGTCGAACGCAATGTTCAGGGTAGAATTGGAGAACGGCCACGAGATTATTGCGCATATTTCCGGTAAGATGCGTATGCACTACATCAAGATTTTGCCTGGCGACAGGGTGAAATTGGAGATGAGCCCCTACGATCTGACCAAAGGCAGGATAACATACAGATATAAATAATAAACGCGATGAAGGTTAGAGCATCCATAAAAAAACGCAGCGCTGATTGCAAGATCATCCGCCGTAAAGGTAAACTTTACGTGATCAACAAAAAGAACCCTAAGTACAAACAACGCCAGGGTTAATTAAAAACATTGGAACGATCCGTACAACGGTGGCCCGCCGTTCGGTCGTTCAGTAAAAACAATTTATAAATATGGCAAGAATAGCAGGTATTGATTTACCAAAGAACAAAAGAGGAGAGATCGGACTTACTTACATTTATGGTATCGGCCGCTCGACCGCTCAGAACATTTTGAGCCAGGCCGGCATCGACTTTGATACTAAAGTACAGGAATGGACCGATGAGCAATTAACAGCGATCCGCGGGATCATCAACGAGCAGATAAAGGTGGAAGGCGCCCTTCGTTCGGAAGTGCAGCTTAACATCAAGCGTTTAATGGATATAGGTTGCTACCGTGGAACACGCCACCGTAAAGGATTGCCTTTGCGTGGCCAGCGTACCAAAAACAATTCGCGTACCCGTAAAGGTAAACGTAAGACGGTTGCTAACAAGAAGAAAGCTACTAAGTAACAGATTTGAGATGTTAGATGTGAGATATGAGATTTCACATAGGGCATTTTAAGTGATAAAAATTAAAATAGGATATGACGTATTTGAAATGAGTTATTAATTCTCACATCTCAAATCTCATATCTCAAACCTCAAAAAAACACATGGCTAAATCAGCAAAAAAAGTTACCAAAAAGCGTGTAGTAGTAGTTGAGCCTGTAGGCGAAGCACATGTTAACGCAACATTCAACAACATCATCATTACCTTAACCAATAAAAACGGACAGGCCATTAGCTGGTCGTCTGCCGGTAAGATGGGTTTCAAAGGCTCAAAGAAGAACACTCCTTACGCTGCTTCGCAGGCTGCTGCCGATTGCGGCAAGGTAGCTTACGACCTGGGCTTGCGCAAAGTTGAGGTGTTCGTGAAAGGTCCGGGCGCTGGTCGCGAATCGGCTATCCGTACGCTGCAAACTTCGGGCATCGAGGTTACCACCATTAAGGATATTACGCCGCTGCCGCACAACGGCTGCCGTCCTTCAAAAAGAAGAAGAGTTTAATTCATATATTTTTTAAAGCTAAGAGTCGCCGGCTGCGGGCCGGTTGATACTTTAAAACAAACAAAATGGCTAGATACACAGGACCAAAATCCAAAATTGCGCGTAAGTTCCGCGAGCCGATCTTCGGCCCCGATAAAGCGCTCGAAAGAAAAAACTACCCTCCGGGCATGCACGGCGCCTCTAAAAGAAGAGGAAAAGAGTCGGAGTATTCAACACAGTTGAAGGAAAAACAAAAAGTGAAATACACTTACGGTGTATTGGAACGCCAATTCGAAAACCTGTTCCACCGGGCTTCTGCAAAAGAAGGCATCACCGGCGAGAACCTGTTGAAATTACTGGAAGCACGTTTGGACAATGCTGTTTACCGTTTGGGCATCGCCCCAACCCGCGCAGGCGCGCGCCAGTTGGTTAGCCACAAACATATTACTGTGAATGGCAGCGTGGTAAGCATCGCATCATACAGCCTAAAAGCTGGTGACGTGGTAGCTGTTCGCGAAAAATCAAAATCACTGGAGGCTATCGGCAATTCGGTAGCGGGCCGCAGGATAAACAAATACAGCTGGCTGGAGTGGGACGCTGCCAATTTAACGGGCAAGTTCCTGAATTACCCCAACCGCGACGAGATCCCTGAGAATATCAAGGAAAACCTTATCGTCGAGTTGTACTCTAAATAAGATTAGATTTGAGAGGTTAGATATGAGATTTGAGATTTGAATCTTCTGTCTGGCAATCAAATCGGTAAAGTGAAAAATTAAAACAGGTGTGTACGATATAAAGATTTTAGTTAGTCTCATATCTCACATCTCATATCTCAAATCTGTAAAAAAAGGATATAAATGGCAATATTAGCATTTCAAAAACCAGACAAGGTTATCATGCAGAAGTCGACCGATTTCGACGGTACGTTCGAATTTCGTCCGTTGGAGCCTGGCTTCGGTGTAACTATTGGTAATGCTTTACGTCGTATCTTACTTTCATCCCTCGAGGGTTATGCGATCACTTCCGTTCGTTTTTCGGGCGTAACGCATGAATTTTCGACTATCAAGGGTGTTGTTGAGGACGTTACCGAGATCATTCTGAACCTGAAGCAGGTTCGTTTGAAGAAAACGGGTGATTCGGGCGATACCGAAAAGATATTCGTTATCGTAAATGGCCAGGACGAGTTTAAGGCCGGCGATATCACCAAGTTCTCCAATAACTTCACCGTACTGAACCCCGAGCTGGTTATCTGCAACATGGATTCGTCGGTAACGCTTGAGATCGAGCTGACCGTTAATAAAGGCCGCGGCTACATTTCCAGCGAGGAAAACAAAAATCCCGAGGCTAATGTAGGTGTGATCGCTATCGATTCAATTTACACTCCAATAAAGAATGTAAAATACACCATCGAAAACTACCGCGTTGAGCAAAAGACCGACTATGAAAAACTGGTTTTGGATATTGCTACCGACGGTTCGATACACCCTGAAGAAGCTTTGAAGGAAGCTGCCAAGATACTGATCCAGCACTTTATGCTGTTCAGCGACGAGAACATGATGCTCGAGGCACAGGCTAAAGAAGAGACCAAAGAGGTTGACGAAGAGATACTGCACATGCGCAAGATACTGAAGACCGAACTGGTTGACCTCGATCTTTCAGTGCGCGCACTGAACTGCCTGAAAGCTGCCGACATCCGCAGCCTGGCCGACCTCGTATCGTACGACGTTGCCGACATGCTGAAGTTCCGCAACTTCGGTAAGAAATCACTGACCGAGATCCAGGACCTGGTGAAATCCAAAGGCCTGTCCTTCGGCATGAACCTGGCGAAGTATAAACTGGACGAAGAATAATTAAAGTGAATGGTGAATGGTGAATAGTCAATAAGAAAAGATTCACCATTCACTATTGACCATTCACCAACCGCGTAATTCCGAGGGCTTGACGGCAACGCCGCCCGACGGTATGCACGTGCCACAACAAACAAAACAATGAGACACGGAAAAAAATTGAACCACTTAGGTCGTACCGACAGTCACCGCAAGGCGATGATGGCGAATATGGCTTCGTCGCTTATCAAGCATAAGCGCATCAACACCACACTGGCCAAAGCAAAAGCGCTGCGCGTTTATGTTGAGCCATTGCTGACCAAATCAAAGAACGACACTACACACTCGCGCCGTACGGTATTCAGCTACCTGCAGGACAAGGACGCTGTAAGCGAACTGTTCCGCGATGTAGCAGCGAAGATCGCTAACCGTCCGGGTGGCTATACCCGCATCATCAAAATGGAAAACCGTTTGGGCGATAACGCCGAGATGGCCCTCATCGAGTTGGTTGACTACAACACCGTTTACACCAAGGAAGGCGCTGCTGTAGCTAAGAAATCAACCCGCCGTCGCGGTTCGGGCAAAGGCGGCGCTGCTAAGCCTGCTGCTGCAAAAGAGGCTCCGGCTGCCAGCGCTGAAGTTACTCCCGGCGACGACAATGTAGTTGTTGAGGAAACTCCGGCTACCCATACACCAAAGGCTGAGGAAACCAAAATTGAAGAAGCTCCGGTAGCTGAAGCGACAGCGGAAACTCCTGCTGCCGAAGCCCCGTCTGCTGAAGAAGCTGCTGAGAAGGATGAGCAGGCCGAAAAAGGCGAGTAATTAAAATCCTGTAGAGACGCGATGCATCGCGTCTCTACACAAAATATCAAAGCCCTGGTTGGAAGACCGGGGCTTTTTGTTTTTACCCTCTCCCCGCGCGTCATTGCTGTAAGGAACGAAGCAATCCCCGAACTCTGCCAGTCATGGACCGTAATTATCGATTTGCAGGTGCAGAGATGGCCACGCTGTCGCCCGCCATGACGATTTGGTTTGAGCCGCCGGGCGCCATGCGCCATGCAAAAATTTGCCTATCTTAGCCTAAACAACCCCCAACCTGGCCCAATCGTGCAAAATCCCTGGAACTACCTGGTCACAACAGGCATCGACGGCCATACGCCCGCTGCTGAGACACGCTATATAAGCTTCATGAACGCTATTGTGGTGCTGGTGCTGATCCTGATTGTGCAGAACATTGGGTTTTGCTTTGTGTACCATAGCTCAATGGTGCAAACACTCATTTTCCTGGCGCATGGTTTGTCTATCGGCATCATCCTGCTGTGGAGTAAGCTGAAGCGCTTTTTGTTGGGCCGGGTGTGGTTTGGATTGTGGGCACCGACGTTTTTGACCTCCTACCAGGTGACGATGGGCAGTTATTCGCGCTGGGACGTGTTCCTGGTCGTATGTGTGTTCTTGCAGTTCTTTATGTTTCCGCCCGGGCAGCGCAAATGGATGTGGCTTTGTATACTTTATGCCGGACTTTGTTTTTTCGGCGTCGATTTTATCGCACATGTGCCGCCGTATGGAGTGCTGAACCTTCCAGCGCCGTTTATTGCTATGGAAACTTCGTTTAACCTTGTCGGGTTCCTGTTGGGCAGCATCGCTATGGGCGCGGTAGCTTTCGTGGTGATCAACCGGGCGGAACGCAACCTGTCCATCGAGCGCGACCGTTCGGAAAGCCTGCTGATCAATATCCTGCCCGGTCCTATTGCCGAACGACTAAAGCAAAGCCCCGCCACTATTGCCGACGACTTCGAGGAAACCACCATCCTGTTTGCCGATATCGTCGGGTTTACTAAATATACAGAGACCGTCGAACCAGCGAGATTGATCACGCTGCTGAACGCCATTTTCACCGAATTTGACGACCTAAGCGACAAATACCGGGCCGAGAAGATCAAAACCATCGGCGATGCCTACATGGTAGTTTCGGGTGTGCCCGTGGCCTGCGGCGACCATGCCGAACGGTTGGCCGATATGGCGCTGGACATGCAGCAGGCGGTGGAGCGCTATAACCGCGAAACCGGGCAAGCCTTCCAAATACGCGTGGGCATCCATTCGGGACCGGTGATCGCCGGGGTGATCGGTAAAAAGAAGTTCGCGTACGACCTGTGGGGCGACAGCGTGAACACCGCCGCCAGGATGGAATCACACGGGATACCCGGCGAAATACAGGTATCGGAAACCACTTGGGCGCTGCTGAAAGGGAAATACCAGTTCGAGGAACGCGGCATGGTTGAGGTTAAAGGGAAAGGGACGATGCGGGTGTTTTTGTTGAAGGGGAGGGTGGAATAAAGGCACGAGTACTCTGCCCACGTGCCGGCCGCTGCATACTCGCGCCAGTTGGGTGTAGCACACGCGGCACGCGTGCGCCAGCGAAGGGGTTCGACATTGACGAAAATACCGTTAAAAAACGGGGTGTATTTTTTAATATAAGCATTAACTTTAACTAATTATCACACTTAAATAGCTCTCAATGTTGGATCCGCGACCACCTATCATAATTTCTCAAAATGAATTAACGAATTCTGGGTTTACAAATTCTGGATCTGATCGGTATAAGAAATCAGTAGTAGAGTATGGTGAGATACTTTTTGATAAATCTATCACATATGCAGAAATTGATAAAGCTCAGAATGCCAATCGTGAAGTAACCCACGAACACGTCAAAGCTGCCGCTCATTCAATAGCTGATTCTTTTGGAAAGCCTTTAAAACCTAAATGGATGGTACCTGTACAACTTGGGCAATATCTTTGTGCTGCAATTGTTGGACTTTCTGGTGGCTATTTAAATAAAACTGAAGGCGTAATCGGCTTTGCTGTGTCTTTTGCAATAGGAGCTATATTGGTGGTACTCGAAAAATTGAACTCGAAATGATAGAATCAAAGAAGAAAATAATTTTTACCGAGTCAGCCAAGGAGCGACTCGAGAAGCTTCACCAAGATATTAACGTCCAAATTGAGGATTACCTGCGTGATCGAAAAAATGTACCCGGCGATGACTTTATTGAGGTTACTGCCTCGGACATAGATTATCTCTCGTATCGCATAAAAATAATTAGACCGGCAAATACATATATGCGCAGTTTGGTTCTATATGGTTATGCAATATTTGGCGTCGTTTTGACGATTATCGGCCTTTACTATGATACTCTAAAGAAAATTTTTATCGAAGACCAAACAAGATTGTATTTAATCGTGATCGGTTTTTCAACAGTTATAATGACGTTGCTATTGTTCTATATGTTCAAATTGAAAGAAAAAAGAGAAAAAGAAATTATGGAATCCGAAACGGAAAAGCAGCGACTGAATGAGTTCTTTTCAAAATACAAAGAAAAATAATTAGTATCTCTTCGTAGATTAAATGCGCCTGAATATCAGTTTTAATCAGTTGTGTTGTAAGGCAAACTTTCGGTGATCATGTCAAAGCAAAATTTCTACATTTTATGCACCTGTGTTCTAATATTGAGTTTTGGCTATACATTCTTATTAGGATGCAGTGACAGACCTAGTTTATTCATCGCGTGTATAGGTTCATTAGCGACTTTCGCTACTTTATATATTGCGTACCAGATATTTCTGAATTATAGCGCAACTGCCGATATTCAAAAAAAACAATTCGAGTTAGTAAATGCTGCACTTGAGTTCTTTATTAGTAAACATTTCTTCGCTCATGCCGATTCTCACATATATTATTGTTACTTTACAAAGAGTAGATTGGATTATTTGGCTAATGGATTGATTGAACAAGAATTCAATACGAAAAGAGTTCTTATGTCAGTTGAGATGGTAGATTTCTTTTATGATTTTCAAAACAAGATAGACCATCATTTTTTTCCATACAGTTTAAGATCGATGTTTATGACATTTCAACCAAATAGTTTGGTTGATTTAAGTTGGACTGTTAAAGATTTAGATTCGACCGACAAGGAATTTAAAAATGAAGTGATCATTTATGGTAGTTCCAAGGATACGAGGTTAGGGCAACCCATGATGAATGTTGAAATGAACATCTCGGATTTCATTAACCGATGGAATTTGATTCGAACGTCTCTTCAAGGCTTTCTTAATGACAAATTGCAGGACTCATATAAAATAGTTGATGAATAAATACTTGTCGTGATCCATCCTTACTATGTCGATTTTGCAATGTATAAAACACCGGAATGCATGCGAATCTTTATACTACATTGAAACAATTAAACTACGTTTATGAAAAGAGTATTTAGACGATCCCAGATCGAACAACGTCATTTGTGATATTTCCACATTTTATGAGCCCAGCCCTTAACTTTATCAGATTCTGCAAAAGATAAATTATATCCCCTCACTTCGCTTACTTTTTTGCCGCCTGGCGCAATGAAGCTTGATGTCGCTATTAAACCAGATTTTGCTTCTTCATAGTGAACGTCGGTGTAAAATGATTTTACCGTTTCAATACTAACTTTATGCTCTGACTTATAGCGTTTACATTGTATTAAAATATAAGGTTTAGAACTTGCTGTTTTTGTTTCCTCGAAAACCCTGATATCGACTCCTTCATCGTTGCCTCCTGGACCTAATTCAACTATATACCCCTGTTTCTTAAAATACTGGGCGCAAAAGCGCTCAAAGTTTCGCCAATGAATATTTTCTATTTCGTGACCATTGACAGCCAAATAATCGATGAATTTTTGCTCTAAAAATTCACTGTTCGGAATGACCTCGCGGTCAAATAAATTTGATAAATCGGTTGCGATATTTAACCTTTTATTTTCAGGCATCAAACAACTTTGGTCGAATCTTTCAAAACCGTATTCTGCTACAGCCAAAGCAACTTCTTTCGGTAATCGTTCTCGACGTGCGATTTCATCAGCTATTTTTCTTACATCGATATCCTCTCTGTCATCGAAATAACGAAAGGCAGTAGATGTAATGGTTGCCAATGCCATAGGATTACCCTTGTTAACAAAGTAACTGTGAATAATTCTTAAGTTGTTTGCCATTGCTGATTCGCTCGGTAAATTCCCTATCCTTTTTCTAACATGGCAAAACATATCTTCAATTTCTTCAACTCGAAGCCGTATGAAATGAGTGAGATTATCCTTCTCCAAAAAGCTATCGTCAAATTTCTCTTGCAAAACTCTTCTTAAAGTATTTCGATCTAGCAATAGACCAGACTTAATGCCGATATATTCTGTACTCTGATCGTAAAATTCACGGACACTAAAATTAACTGCGCTCATATAAAAAATATGTGTAAATATATTTACATTAAACGAGACGAAATATTCGAGAAGCATGACCAACCTGGCGCAAGTATGTAACGTAAGCATTAAAATTCGCGTTAAGGATTGAAGCGGAAACCGGCCGCTTCGAGAGCCTCAGCGCAGGCCGCGCTTAACGCCTGTGTAGTATGAGCGGAAAGCCTGACCCGCAGGGGAACGCCCAAATTTTGTCGCAACCCACCCTTCACTATGTCGGTTTTACAGGATATAGATTTCTGAAATACATTCGATATTTATGCTGTAAATTGAAACCATTAAACCACCTTTTATGAAAAGAATATTCAGACGATCCGATAGGCTGAAACCGTTACTGGTTATAGCTGCGTTTGTGTTTGCGGCCTTGCAGTCGAACGGACAGCTTAAACCAACCGCCAGCGGCCTGGCGCCGGTTAACGGCATTAAGGTTTATTACGAGGTATATGGCGAGGGCAGGCCCATCGTGCTGCTGCATGGCGCTTTTATGGACATCCAGGGTAACTGGGGACAATTGATACCGGAGCTGGCCAAAACACGAAAGGTAATTGCCATTGATATGCAGGGACATGGGCGAACACCTTATTCGGACCGGAAAATGACCTTTCCCAACCTGGCCGGCGATGTGAAGGGCGTAATGGATTACCTGCATGTCGACAGCGCCGATGTGGTGGGCTATAGCATGGGTGGCGAGGTGGCTTACCAGTTTGCCATCAATTACCCCGCCCGGTTACGGAAACTGGTCATCATTTCGTCGACCTATAAAAGCAGCGGCTGGCTGCCCCAAGTAACCGATGCGTTTAAGCATTTTACGCCCGCGGTGTTTGCCAACAGCCCGATGCATACGGCCTACGATGCCGTGGCGCCCGACAAAGCCAACTGGGACAAGTTTATAACGCAAATG
Organism: Mucilaginibacter sp.; assembly: GCA_035547095.1. Lineage (GTDB taxonomy): Bacteria > Bacteroidota > Bacteroidia > Sphingobacteriales > Sphingobacteriaceae > Mucilaginibacter. Next base: position 7,520 of record DASZVE010000032.1, on the reverse strand, counting down.
CTCGCTTTCGCCTCAACGCCGTTTGACATGGGCGACGACAATGTTGCAAAAATTAAAGCTCCCGTACTGATCATTGCAGGCGATAATGACGGTCTGGATAAAGTAGAGCTGGCCAAAACCTACCAATTGCTGAGAGGCGGTGTTTCGGCCGATATGCAGCCGATGCCCAAATCGCACCTGGCCATTGTCCCCTCGCAAAGCCATGTGAGCCTGATGATGCAGACGCAAACGATATTGGGATATTTGGATGGGTTCTTAAAGTAAATTTTAGTCCATAGCCCATAGTAGATAGTCCATAGCCGATCGTTCAAAACTATGGACTATGGTCCATGGACGATCATCCAAACCAAATGCTGGAATGTGGTTAAGCGCAGTCTTCATGCTTGGTTGCGGAACGTGTTTTTGCAGTTTTGTGTCAAAATTGCTGCGGGTGCAAAACAATAACGCTTATTATGTTTTCTTTGCATAAAAATATATAGCTATGGCACTAAAGGTTGGCGATCCCGCACCGCAATTTACACTCGTATCATCCGAAAAAAAGGAAGTATCGCTTTCGGATTTTAAAGGCAAAAAAGTCGTCCTGCATTTTTTCCCGTTTGCATTCACCGGCGTATGCACCACGCAGCTTTGCACCATGCGCGACAATTTTGGCTATTATGAAGGCCTGAATGCGCAGATCATCGCTATCTCGGTCGATTCGCCGCATACGCTGGCGCAGTTCAAAAAAGAGCAGGGTTACCAGTTTTTATTACTTTCCGATTTCAATAAAGAAGTATCGCCAAAATACGGAGCCTTTTACGATACGTTTTCATTGGGTTTGAAAGGCGTATCCAGGCGGGCGGCTTTTGTGATCGACGAGGACCAGAACATAGCCTATGCCGAAGTGCTTGAAAACGCGGGAGAACTGCCCGATTTCCAGGCAATAGCCGAGGCTGTAAAGTAATATTTCAAAAAATATTAGCTGGGATTGAAAAGAATTCCTATTTTTGCAGTCCTCTAAAAACCGCAAGGTTTAGGATTGTAAAACTGCATTTGTAGCTCAACTGGATAGAGCATCTCACTACGGATGAGAAGGTTTGGGGTTCGAATCCCTACAAGTGCACTGGTGTTAAGTCTAAAGTCTTAAGACTTCGGACCAACGACATTGTCGGCACGACACTTAATAACTTTTAAGGCCTTTCTGTATTTACACCAGGAGGCCTTTTTAAATTTTCAACCGAAAAGTATGCTGAATTTGGTTCTGTTTGGCCCCCCGGGAGCCGGTAAGGGTACTCAATCACAAAAGCTTATTGAAAAGTACGGTCTTATCCATCTGTCGACCGGCGACCTGCTTCGCAGCGAGATCGCGCAGGGGACCGAGTTGGGTTTGGAAGCCAAAAAGTTGATGGACCAGGGTATCCTGGTGCCTGATGCCGTGGTTATCGGTATGATCAGCCACAAGCTGGACGCCAATAAGGACGCCGCCGGCTTTATTTTCGACGGCTTCCCGCGTACGGTTGCGCAGGCCGAGGCGTTGGACCAATTGCTGCTCAGCAAAGGTGAAAATATATCAGGCATGATCGCGCTGGAAGTTGGCGATGAGGAGCTTGAGCACCGTTTATTGCTTCGCGGCAAAAACTCGGGCCGGGCCGATGATGCGAACCCCGAAGTGATCCGTAAGCGCATCAAAGAATACAACGATAAAACTACGCCTGTAGCCGATTTTTACAGGAGCCAGAATAAATTTACAAGTGTTAACGGTATAGGATCGATAGAAGAAATATTCGATTCCATCAGCGCTGTTACAGAAGCACTTTAATTTCGGATTTCGGAATTGGGATTTCGGATTTACTGATCCGAATAAGTTCCTTTGACCAAATCCGAAATCGAAAATCCGCAATTCGCAATCGAAATGTCCCAGGGTTCCAATTTTGTCGATTATGTGAAGATTTGCTGCCGTTCGGGGCATGGCGGGGCAGGCTCTGCGCATTTGCACCGCGACAAGCTGAATGCCAAGGGCGGTCCCGATGGCGGCGACGGCGGTCGCGGCGGTCATGTGATCCTGAAAGGCAACGCACAGCTATGGACCCTGCTTCACCTCAAATTCCGTAAGCACGTCATCGCGGGCAACGGCGACCCGGGCGGTTCATCGCTAAAGACAGGGAAGAGCGGCGGGGATGAAATACTGGAAGTGCCGCTGGGCACCATCGCCAAAAATGCCGAAACCGGCGAAACGCTGTTCGAAATTACGCAGGATGGCGAAACCCGGATACTGACCGAAGGCGGCCGCGGCGGATTGGGCAACTGGCATTTCAAGTCGGCTACACTGCAAACGCCGCGTTTTGCGCAACCCGGCGAACCCGGCAAGGAAGACTGGAATATACTGGAGCTAAAACTGCTGGCCGATGTGGGCCTGGTGGGATTCCCTAATGCGGGCAAATCGACCTTATTGTCCGTCGTTTCGGCGGCAAAACCCGAGATAGCCGATTATGCTTTTACCACCATAGTGCCTAACCTGGGTATTGTAGCATACCGTAACGGACGTTCGTTCGTGATGGCGGATATACCAGGTATCATCGAAGGAGCGTCGAAAGGCAAGGGATTGGGTTTCCGGTTCCTGCGCCACATCGAGCGTAACTCGGTGCTGCTGTTTATGATCCCCGCAGATACCAGCCGGACCGTCAAAGAAGAATACAGGATATTACTGCACGAACTAAAGGAATATAACCCCGAACTGATACACAAGCCGCGGGTGCTGGCCATTACCAAGTCGGACTTGCTGGACGAAGAATTGCAGGAAGAAATGCGGAAAGAACTACCCGGCGACCTGCCGGCGGTGTTTATATCCTCGGCAGCTCAAAAGGGGATAGACCGGCTGAAGGATATGCTGTGGACGGAGATAAATAGATGATTGTCTGAACCGTTGATGAGGATGATTATATGATTCCGCTGACCGGTAATCATACAAATCAGTTTATCACGTAAATCAGCGGTCCTATTTCGCCGCATACATCACATACCCATCGCTCAGCATCGAGCCGTACCAGCCTTTATAATCGGGGAAAGCTTTCAGTATCATTTTTTCTCTCGGTCCGTTATAGCTTTCGGGCAGGATAATATATAGCGGCCCGGCGTGGCCGTCATATTCGTAATCGTCTAAATCGATCTTCAGGTCGTCGCCAATGGGTTCGAGCGTGATCACCCGGTTATGTTTTATTTCGAGGGCAAGACCTTTATTCACAAAAACAAAAATGGAGTTGGTGTTTTGCTTATCCAGCGCCAGAATTTGGTCTAATGATTTCTGGTCAATGGCCTGCTGTGCGATGCCGCTGGTTCCGTGCCCGCTTTTGTCTTTATTGGAAATATATCCTTTGGCTGCATAAATAATGCTGGAAACCGCAATGCCCGTCCACGCCAGCGTGAAAAGTACGCGCCCCGTAAGCCTAACCTTGCTTATCCAATAAATGGTGCCGGGAATGACTATCAGCCCGATAATGCGGAAATGCCGCGCCTCGTAGGATATGGGCATCTTTCGCAGATAAACGTAGCCGAAAAACAACACCGAAACCATGTAAAATACTTTGATCAGCAGGCGGTAGTTTGGGTCGTTTGTTTGTTCCAGGATTACACATACCAACCATACGCTTAGTATAGCCAACAGGATGAGCAATAAGATTGACAATGTGTTCGACAACAGCGGCGTATCGGTGTGATAGATAAGCCCATGCAGCAGATCGTCTATCGAAAACCCGGATAACAGTGGCGAAGCCAGCGGGAAACCGAGGGTCTTCCAGGTGAATTTGAAGCCGTAGATATCTGACACAGGGTTTTCACCCTTCGAAAGATAGAACAACCATATAGCCCCAACTGAGATCATAGCCGGAATAGCTATCCATACGCCATTTTTTATCCAGTCTGCCAGGCTTTTATGCAACGACAGCCTGATCCACAAATAAAGCAGGCCGGCGACGTACATCCAAAGCATCGACGATTTACAAAAAAAGCCAACCCACCCGGTGAGCAATACGATCACAAACAGTTTCCAGCCGGGTTTTTCAATGATCGTTAGCCAGTACAGGAACCAGCCCGAAAAAGCGAAAAATAATATCTCGCCGCCATTATAAAATACATACGGAACCACAAAAAACTGCTGGCAGGCGATAAGCAAAATGCTCAAGGCCGAGATAAGCGGGCTGAACCCTGCTTTTTTGAAGAATACATACAGGCCCCAGAGGCCGATCAGTTGGCATAGTGTTATCGTTATAGCCGCGGCCTGCCCGGTGTTTACGTCCATGAACAATTTGATGGCGTAGGGTACAAGGTACTGCCCCGGCGACCACCACGTTAAAAATTCCGATGTGTTTTTGGCCAAATCTTCCTGGTCGGGTCTAACAAGGTGATTGAACGGCGCGCCGTGCTCCATCGAGCGCATGACAAAGAAGCCGTTCGCCGGATCAGGGAATACGGACGGCGGGGCCAGGTAGAGCAGAATGCCCAGCGCGATAACAACAGCGCAAAGAGCGCCGAAGATGATACCGGGCAGATTTTGTTTTTTGGTAGTCATGTTATTAATTACCCGATAGTTCTCGTCCTGACCTTTACAGCCGGGTTGCCCTGGTAAATGGAATAAGCTTCCAGGTCCTTGGTCGCCACCGAGCCGCTGGTAAGCACAGCATGAGAACGGGCCGTGACACCCTGGTTCACCATGGCGCCGGCGCCAATCCACACACCCTCCTCCAGCGTAACGCTGCCGGTGATCAGATCGAATGATGCCTTTTTATAATTGTGGCTGCCGGTAAGCAGTACAGCACTCTGCGAAAGGCAAACGTTGGAGCCGATGGTAATCATCACCAGGCTGTCGATCCATACATTTTCGCCGATCCAAACGTGGTCGCCTATCGCCAGGTTCCAGGGATATTTGATATTTACGCAGGGCTTGATTTCGACTTTCTTCCCCAGCCGGGCGCCAAACAGCCGAAGCAGGAACACTTTCAACCCATAAAAAGGGAACAGGCTGCTCTTGAAGAAAAAAATATTGGTATAGTACCACAGAATCCTTTTCAGCGCGTTGCCGCCGGGATGATAGGGATGATTATTATAGGCGGACAGATCAGTTTTTTGCATTGCCTGACGGTTTTTTGTCATCATGCTTTACCCAAAAGTAAAGACTTACTGCTATAATCACGTAAATGATCGCGTTGAACACCGTGTGGTGGTCAATGATCTGGCCGTTGACCTTTTTATCCCACCAAATTGCGAGGACGATAAAGCGGGCAATATTCAGAACCTGTATCGCCACCAGGCCCAGGATAAGAAAAAGCAGCTTGGCTTTCAGCTTTCGCGGGTAAGCGATTACAAAAGCCGTAAAAAAGCTCATGATACCAAGCCCAAGGCAAGTATAGACCAAGGTTAGGCGTCCGTGGCCGGCTATCAAAATGTTCGTGTTGTCGGTTATCGAAGTGTAGCCCATCCAATCGAGCAGCTTTGCCGTCGTGCGCAGCAGCAGGTGCCGCAGCGCACTTATATAGTCTAAATGGTTGGCGAGGAACGCGCTATAATGACGTCCCGGTAAAGTAAGGCCGAAGAAAAATACGTTGAAATAGTAAAATAAGCCGAACAGGGATAGAAATATCAATAAGAACCTGGCCGGAGAGCCTTTTTTAAGCAGCTTTTTCATTTTGTTTTTCCTGTTTTAGCAGTTCGTCGATCTTGACATCCACGATCAGCCTGAACCAAAAACCCTGCAAAAGATGGAAGATGATGCCCGTTCGCCCGTCTAAAAAGCCAAGCTGGAAAATGATGCGCTGGGTAAAATAAAGCATCGGGCGCACGTATCGCGGCAGCTTCCACCACAATTGCTTGCGCCAGGCGGTACGCTCGTCGGGCGAGCCCCAAAAGTTAGGTTTTATGGTTTGCGTCCGCGCCTGCTTCATCCGTTCCACTTCTTCCTGTGCTACCAGGTCGCTGTAGCGGTTATGTTTTTCGATCCAGAAGCGGATCTGGTTTTCCTTTAGGTTTTCTTCCAGGATGATGCCGCTTTTCCATACCTCTGTCTTACCGGGAACGATAAACCGGTGGTCCATATTCTCATTTATGTCCGAATACCCCACCCCAAAACGGAACATTTTAAGCAGGTAAAAAGGGTAGTAGCCGCCGTGTTTTATCCATCGTCCTTTGAAAAAATTTTTCCGGTTGAAATAGATACCGTCGACGCCGGCATGATCTTCGTCTCTAAAATCCGTTAATCGTGTCTTAAGCTCGGGAGTAACCACCTGGTCGGCATCAAGACAAATAACCCATGGTGTTGTGACGGGGAAATTTTTCAGGGCAAAGTCCCATTGGGTAGGGTGATTTTTGAAGAAATTCTGCATGAATTTTGCCCCATATTGCTCGCCAATTTCTATCGTTTTGTCCATGCTGCCCGAATCGAGTATAAAAATGGGCGCATCCAGATCGGCAATTGATGCCAGCAAGCGCGGCAGATGAACCTCTTCGTTATACGTCAGGATAATAAATGAGAATGGGGTGCTCACTGAAGCTTAGCTTTGATGATCATCGACATCCAAAAATAGGGAACACGACCGCAACCTTTAAAAGCGGTTACTTTGAAGCCCTTGTCCGTCAGCAGCTTGCTCAGCGTGTTCCGCGACCATAGTTTGATATGCCCGCCATGCCAGGTGGGGCTCATATGGGTGTCCCACATATTTAATACGCTTAGCATTAGGTTCTTAAAATATCCGTGGTACGGCGTCGAGATGATGATCTCGCCGTTTTCAGGCAATATGCTTTTACAGAAATCGATAAAACCTTCAGGGTCGTACAAATGCTCGATCACCTCGGTCGAGACAATGGTGTCGAATTTTAGTTTTTGCAGAGGTTCGGGCAGCTTGCCGGTCGACAGATCCTGCAAAAAGAAACGGTCGGGGTGCTCTTTTTTGGCGATTGCTATACCATTTTCAGAAGCATCCGTGCCGTAGGCATTGTATCCGTGCGCCACCAGGTAATTTACCAGGTGCCCGTTACCGCATCCCAGGTCGAGTATGCAGCGGTTGCTGTTCTTGTCGAGCAGGGACAGCAATGGACCCTCCAGGTATAAAAATGTGTGACTCGGGGCGTTGTCCGAAAATCCGTAATCCTTATATTCTGCCATTGCCGATGATTTGGTCGTACATACCGATATATCTTTGTGTCAAATGTTCGTCGTCGAAATCATTACGGATTTTTGCCGGCGCATGTTTCCTTATTCGTTCCAATGGCTCGCGATTTTCCCAAATGGCACTGATCGAATCGGCGAATGAAGCGGCATTATGTTCGCTTATCCATCCCAAATCATTTTCAATAACGTAACCGGCCAGGCCGACTTTGTCGCTTATCAATACAGCCGTCCCCACGGCCAGGCTTTCGATCACGACGTTGCCGAAATTTTCGTCGTACGACGGCAATACCATTAGGTCGTGCTCTGCAAGGACATTGAACTTGTCCGCTCCGCGAAAGCCGATCCAGTCAATAAAACCATCAATATTTTTTTTCTTCGCCAGTGT
>DASZVE010000031.1:0-35476 GCA_035547095.1 Mucilaginibacter sp. | reverse complement strand
AAAACTGTTTTTCATAGGTTTTATGGATTAATGAGTGATTATATCAACATTTTCAAGATTAACCACAGAGAACACCGGGATGAGTACAAAGACAACAGAGAAAGGATAACCTACGAAATACACTGTGTTCTCTGTGAAAATCTTTGTGCCCTCTGTGGTTTATAATATTATTTTATGTCGTATTTCTTTGCTACTTCCGGATAAATATTGATCAGGTCGTTAGTCTTGCCGTCCTTGTCGATAAACTGCTCCCAGGTATTTAACGGCTCCCAGATAAATGTACCCAGCGCCTTGTCATTTGGCACGGTGAAGGCAATATCGTTCACCTCACGTTTTAGCTGGGTGTATTCCGCTACCATCACCTGTTGCGGATAACGTTTGGCCAGGTCGTCCATATTATTTTTCAGATCGGTTAATGTGCCGTGCCATTTTGGATAATAAGAAAGGCCGATCACATCAAAGGGCACTTTTCGCTCTTCCATATTATCGAGCCAAAAACGCGACTCGCTGTTCTGCCCGCCCAAAGCGATGTGGAGCATAATGGCTGTGCGAGGACTTACCGCCTTTACTGCCGTTATGCCGGCATAGAGGAATTGGGCCAGCGTATCCAAGTTGTTGATACCCCCGTCGGGCCACAGCATACCGTGATTGATCTCGTTGCCCACCTGCACCATGTCGGGCGTGGTACCCTGGTCCTTCAATTGCTGCATCACATCTTTGGTAAAATCGTAGATGGATTTTTTTAGCGCCGGAAAATCCTCGCCAACCCATGCAGCCGGCTTAAATTGTTTACCCGGGTCGGCCCAGGTGTCGCTATAGTGAAAGTCTAACAGGAATTTCATTCCGGCCGCCTTGATGCGTTTGGCCATGGCTTTGGTATGTTCCAGGTCGCAAAAGCCTTTGCCCGGTGAATATCCTTTGGGCTCGGCAGGGTCATTGAAAATCCTAAGCCGGATATAATTGAAACCGTGATCTTTTAATATTTGTATAGCATCCTTCTGAACACCGTTATCCGAAAACCTCATACCTTTTGCTTCCAATTCAGGCAGGAAAGAAATATCCGCTCCCAAAACCCTGCCTTTCACTTTGCGTGGCTTATAATCGGCATTGGTGACAGGGTGGGGCACACCGGGCCATACCGCCTGTATGTCGGTCGAACCGGTCCATAGGCTGTCGGATTTCGCTTCGAACTTTAGAGCACCGCGCTGGTTGGTGGTTTGTACGATTACCCTGCACTCGCCCCGGTAAACATAGGTTTGCCATTTACCGTCAACCGGTCCATTTACCGATGGCTGGCCCGTCTTACTAATGCTGATGATCCGGCCCGACTTGCCCATAACATTAAACGTGACCAGGTTGTCGGCAGTCGTCACCGTATTTCCCTCATTGTCGATGATCTTTACGGCAATCGTTGCTGTGTCTTTGCCGTCGGCTTTCATCGTCGTTTTGTAGGGAGTTATCTGCACCTCGAAGGGCTCGCCCGGCTTGGCGGTTTTATGCCCTTGTCCGTATGAGTCAGTGATTGAAAATACAGATAACAGTAATGAAACGGTTAATAACCCGCAGATACTTCTTCTCATAGTTTTGGATCGGTCAGTTAAAGGTATTAAAATAAATTGTACGATTGACAATTATTACGCGGCTAAAAAGTTATATAACCAACTTTTTACAAGTGGCCGTAAAATTAAAATGACAGATACGTTATTTGGTTAAAAACCGGGGTATTAAAAGGAAGCGTTGACCAGCAGGTCGGCAACGGTTGAGTCGAGTATGGATTTGACGTGACTGATCGTGCTTTTAGATGCATTCTGCAGGTCGGCCTTATAGATCACATGATTTACTCCCAATGCCCTTAAGAAGTCGTCGATACGCCTGTTGGGACCGCTTTTGAAACAGCATATCTTTATCTTGTTATAATAGGAATTAGTGCGTATGCGGCGCAGGATATGTTCCATATCCTTATCCAGGTAATCATAATCGAAAACGATGATATGGGGGGCCATCTCATAAATTGTAGGGAAAACACGATCGACAGACGTAATGTGACGAATCTGTTTATTGTTGGCCAGGGGTTGTACCGAAAAAATATTGGGGGCCACTATCAATACCCTCTCGGTCCTAAAATGTATCATGAGCTATCAGTTACGGATACCTAAAGATAAAATGTATATTTCAATTTGTCAAGTGCCTGTTAATCAGTACGAAAAATATAGAGATTTTTTCCCACACCTGTGAAGACCCCATCATGCAATTTTTTTTACGTAGCCGGCATAAAAAGGTTACGGCGCTATTTCAAAAATTACCTGTACCTGGAAACTTAATTTGATTTTTTTAAAATCGATATCCGAATCACCGGCCTGGGTAGATTTAAATGTCACTCTATTGGCAAATACCTGGTTTGCCATAGGGTAATTACTGTTATCGGTTTCGGTAATATCTATCGGCCGGCCCAGTTTTTCACCGATACTGCTTAGCAGGTACGTGGCTTTTTCTTTCGCCGCCAGCAATGCCTGGATCTTCAACTCACGTTTTAGTTCCGGCATTTTGGAATAGTCGTAGCTCTCAATATTGGTAGATTGTATGCCTTTTGGATCGACAGCGGCCAGTATCTGGTTAAACTTGTTCAAGTCATGCAGCCTGACCAGGTATTGTTTGCTTGCCAAAAAATCCGGATTCTTCTTCTTTTGCCACACATTATTCCACGCCGACACATTATTGATAGTAAAATCTTCTTTGGGAATACCGGCCTGCTTTACAGCCGTTTCAAGCTGATTTTCTAATTGATCGATGGTTACCTTATCCCTCCCATCCTTATACTCCTGTAAAGAAATCGATACGTTGATGATATCCGGCGTTACTTCCTGCTCGGCTATGCCGGTCACTTCAATTTTGCGGCCCAGGTCGACGTTTTGGGCAAATGTTGTCAAGCCAAACAGGCTGAGCGCCGCTATGATCAGTAATTTTTTCATGGTTTATGTATTTTCTTAACTAAGGTAAAAATTTACGGCGGCGTGTGCTCCCGTTTAACATTAATTAACACCTCCGCGTTAGAGTTCTCTGTAAATTTGTTTAAGTCAAAAGATACTTAGCCCGAAATCCTATGAAACAGCTTTTTACTTTCCTGCTTCTTGCATGTTTTGCGTCCCATGCTTTCGGACAGAATAGAGACGAAGAGGAGCTGAAACAACTGAATCACGACTGGATCAGCGCATACGTTACCCGGGATACGGCTGTCATGGGCCGTATTTTTGCGGAAGACCTGGCACTGGTATCGCCCAACGGCGCTACCTTCCACAAAAAGGATATTCTGAAAACCCTGATGTCGCCGAAACAGGAGTTCTTGTCCACAAAAGTTGATACCGTCAGCGTCAAGGTTATCGGGCAGATCGGCCTGGTGAGTGCCAAGGCTACTTCCGTAGTAAAGGCCGATGGAAAGACCAATACCTTTCAAACCAGTTATCTCGATGTTTACCAAAAACAAAACGGCCGTTGGGTGGCCATCGCTTCGCAGGTTGCCCTGCTCAGTGTTAAATAATTTTTTTGAGTGAAATCATTACATTTGGGTCTGACCCAATAATTAATGAACATCAAATACGACTACAGGCTGCTCATAGCAGCGCTCTTGCTATTGGCCGCTTGTAAGCGCAAGCGGACCGAAACGAGCACTATTAAGGCTGGTGACATTAAAAGCCAAATCACCGTTTTAGCTAACGACTCGCTGATGGGCCGTAAGCCGTTTACCGAAGGGGAAACACGAACCATCCGTTACATCTCGCAGCAATTCAAACAGATCGGTCTTGAACCAGGCAACAACGGAAGTTATTTCCAGGATGTTCCTATGGTGCAGATACAAGGGACGCCTTCTGAGACCATCGAAATAAGCGGTAAAACGCCGATAACCTTACATAACGGGACCGATTTCGTCGCTTTTACGCGCCAGGAGCAACCGGAGATCGACTTAAAAAATTCGCCGCTGGTGTTCGCTGGGTATGGTGTGGTTGCGCCCGAATATCACTGGAACGACTATGCCGGGTTGGATGTAAAGGGAAAAACGGTGGTTGTATTGGTTAACGACCCTGGTTTTAAATCAGGTGACCCGCATTTATTTAAGGGCGATACCATGACGTACTACGGCCGCTGGACCTATAAATATGAGGAAGCGGCACGGCAGGGCGCGGCCGGTGTGCTTATCGTGCATCAAACCGAGTCGGCGAGTTATCCCTGGCAGGTAGTAAGCAGCAGCAATACAGGTGCGAGGCTGTATTTACAGCAAGCCAACAAACACATGGACCGCTGCAAAGTGGAAGGCTGGATAACCGAGGCTGCCGCAAATAAACTGTTCGCAGCGGCAGGCATCACCGGCGACATACGCGCCTTGGCAAGGAAACGTGGATTTAAAGCAATGCCGCTTAACATGAACGTCAGCCTTAGTATTCATAACCAGCTTAAGTATTCTATGTCTCATAATGTCATCGGGGTGGTGAAAGGATCCGTAAAACCCGATGAGTACATTATTTATACTGCACATTGGGACCATTTCGGCATAGGCAAGCCGGATGCCAAAGGCGACAGCATTTATAACGGCGCCGTAGATAACGGTGACGGGACGGCATCCCTGATCTGCATGGCTAAAGCTTTTGCTAACGAAAACCCCAAACCCAAACGGTCAGTCATATTCCTGGCGGTAACAGGGGAAGAACAGGGACTATTAGGCTCGGAATATTATGCCACGCATCCCATCTATCCGCTAAACAAAACCTTAGCTGATCTGAATATGGATGCGCTGGGTGATTATGGCGAGACAAAAGATATCTCAATTACCGGCAAAGGGCAAAATGACCTGGATGACTACATAGAAAGATATGCGAAAGCCGATGGTCTCACGGTGGTAGGCGACAGTAAGCCAGGCTCGGGCAGCTACTATCGTTCGGACCATTTTAATTTTGCTAAAGTGGGCGTACCGGCTTTAGATATGAATACCGGCCTGATCAGTAAAGAGCATGACGCCAATTGGGCCAGGCAGCACCAGGACGATTATACGGCTAACCATTATCACCAGCCGTCAGATAATTATTCGCCCGGCATGGATGCCACCGGCATGGCGCAGATAGCCAACCTGCTTTACCGGCTCGGCAACGACCTTGCCAACGGCGATACTTTCCCGGCATGGAAAAGCGGCTCGGAGTTTAAGGCAATAAGGGAGAAATCGATGGATAAATAGAGCCAATACCAAAAACAAAAGACAATTGCAAACGCCTGCAATTGTCCTCTGCCTTTTAGGGGATAAAGTTTAGATTCAACCCTATAAAGGTCGGCATTAAAAAAAGTGAGGGCAACCCGTGTTTTCACGGTATTTTGCCGGGCGAAAAAAATGTAAAAGTGCCCTGGTTTAATTCCAGGGCACTTTTTGTATAAATGGGATTTAACTTAAAAGAAAATTACTCTTCCACCACCTCGCTATTGGGCGAAGCCGCCTCGGGGGTGCGATGCTTAAAATAACGTTTCTGATTAACCAGGATGAGAATAACGCCGACCGAAATGGCCGCGTCGGCCAGGTTAAAAACCGGCCTGAAAAAGATAAAATCCTGGCCGCCCCAAAACGGTACCCACGATGGAAAATTACCAGTCAGCAGCGGGAAATAGAACATATCGACCACCTGCCCGTGAAAAAGCGGCGCATAGTGGTACATTACTCCATAAAAAGTGGAGTCGATGATATTGCCCATCGCTCCGGCAAATATCAGCGCCACGTTCATGATCAGCCCGCGGTGATATTTATGTTTTATGAGAAAAACCAGCCCATAGCCTATTGCGATTACAGCGCCGATACGGAACAGTGTAAGAAATAACTTACCGAACGAGCCGCCAAATTCCATCCCGAAGGCCATGCCATTGTTTTCGGTATAATGCAGCATGCCCCGGTTACCCAGCAGGTGAATTTCTTCACCGATGTACATGTGCGCCCGTACCCAGGTTTTGATGATCTGGTCGGCAAGGATGATAAATGCGGCAAGCAGGAAGGGCCGGGTATAGGAAGCCTTCATTAATATTGCTTCAGTTTAGCCTCCATGCTCAGCGTAGTGTGCGGCACGGCGCGTAAACGTTCCTTTTGTATCAGTTTGCCTGTTTCGCGGCAAATACCATAGGTTTTATTTTCGATACGTACCAACGCTGCATCTAATTGTTCGATAAACTTCTTCTGGCGCGCCGCAAGTTGGTTGATGGACTCTTTTTCCAATGTTGCCGAACCGTCTTCCAATGTTTTATACGTGCCGGCGGTATCATCGGTACCGTTGGCATTGGGCGTACTCAGTGACGATGCCAGGGCGTTCAATTCTTCTTTTGCAATACGCAGCTTCTCTAAAATCAACTCCTTAAACTCCTGCAGCTCAGCATCAGAGTACCTGGTTTTTTCTGTTTCTTGTTTCATTTACACTTTTTTATATCAATCAAAATCTCGTGTTCGTCAATCGTTACTGTATCGCCTGTATCGGGTTGATTGTCAAACGTTATAGTATCGGCTAAAATTTCGGCGCAAATATAGGGTAAATTATTATTGATAGCTTCGATAATGACTTGCGCGTTTGTCTTATAACGTACATTTATCCTGTCGGTTACGTCAAAGCCCTTTTCTTTGCGCAAATTCTGTACACGATTCACAAATTCACGCGAAATTCCTTCCTGTTTCAACTCATGGGATATATTAACGTCTAAAGCAACGGTTAGTTTTCCTAAATTAGCTACCTGCCAGCCGGGGACATCTTCGGCAATGATCTCAACGTCGCCGATCGCAATTTCGAATTTCGAATTTGCAATTTCGAATATGGCTACACCATCGCGCTCAAATTTGTTGACCTCATCCTGGCTCATGTTGGTAATGGCCTCGGCTACAGCCTTCATGTCCTTGCCTACCTTCGGACCCAAAGCTTTAAAATTGGGTTTTACCTTCTTTTTGATGAAGCCAGAAGTGTCGGTGATATATTCAATATCTTTAATGTTGGTTTCGGAAAGAATAAGATCCTTCACCAGGTCGACCTGGTGCCTGAAATTTTTATTCAATATCGGCAACAGTGTCCTGCGCAAGGGCTGGCGAACATTGATGCCTACTTTCTTCCGCAACGACAGCGTAAGCGATGATATATCCTGCGCCAGCTGCATGCGTTCTTCCAGCGCTTTGTTTACCAGGTCTTTGTTATAAACCGGGAAATCGGCAAGGTGGACCGACTCAAATTTCTCCTTTTTGGTGACCTTGTTAAGGTCGATATACAACTTGTCGGCGAAGAAAGGCGCAATCGGCGACATCAGCTTGGCGATGGTTACCAAACAGGTGTACAATGTTTGATAGGCCGAAAGCTTATCTTCCGAATCATCCGATTTCCAGAAACGGCGGCGGCTTAAACGAACGTACCAGTTACTCAGGTGCTCGTCCACGAAATCCTGTATAGCACGCGCGGCTTTGGTCGGCTCGAAGTCGGCGTAAAACTCGTCAACGTCCTTGCTTAAGCTATTCAGCAGCGAGATGATCCAGCGGTCAATTTCAGGTCTTTTATTCAGATCGATCTCTGCTTCGCTGTAAGTAAACTTATCGATATTGGCATACAGCGCGAAGAAAGAATAGGTGTTATAAAGCGTGCCGAAGAATTTGCGGCGCACCTCGTCCAACCCTTCCATGTCAAACTTCAGGTTATCCCAGGGCGACGCGTTGCTGATCATGTACCAGCGCGCGGTGTCAGCGCCATATTTTTCGATCGTTGCAAACGGGTCAACGGCATTGCCCAGGCGTTTAGACATTTTGTTGCCGTTCTTATCCAGCACCAGACCGTTCGAAACCACATTTTTAAAGGCGATGCCTTTATTGCCGACTTCTTTATTAACCGCCTTTATCTCGTCGCTGCATTCGCTTAGCATTACGGCAATGGCATGCAGTGTAAAGAACCAGCCGCGGGTTTGGTCCACACCTTCGGCGATGAAATCAGCCGGGTAAGCATTTTTGAATTGCTCCTTGTTTTCGAACGGGAAATGCCATTGCGCATAAGGCATGGCCCCGCTGTCGAACCAAACGTCGATCAGGTCGGGCTCGCGGAACATTTTGGTGCCTTTGGACGAGGTCAGAACTACATCGTCCACAAAAGGACGGTGCATGTCGGTCAGCTTAAAGCCTTTGGGCATAAAGCCGGCTGCGATGGATTTTTCGATCTCCCGCTCCAATTCAGCAATAGAGCCTATGCATTTTTCTTCCGGGCCATTCTCTTCGCGCCAGATAGGCAGCGGAGTGCCCCAGTAACGTGAGCGCGACAGGTTCCAGTCCACCAAATTCTCCAGCCAGTTGCCAAAGCGGCCGGTGCCGGTCGATTCGGGTTTCCAATTGATGGTTTTATTCAGTGCGATCAGCTTGTCCTTTACCGCGGTGGTTTTGATGAACCAGCTATCCAGCGGATAGTATAAGATCGGCTCGTCCGTACGCCACGAGTGCGGGTAACTGTGCTCGTATTTGCGTACATCAAATGCCTTATTGTCTTCCTTCAGCTTAATGGCGATCATCACGTCCGTGGCCCTGAAGCCCGGTTCGTCGCGTTCAGCTTTGGTATAGTATTCTTCCTTTACATAGCGGCCGGCAAAATCGGTCACTTCTTTTACAAAGCGGCCCTGCTTGTCAACCAATGGCGCTTCTTTACCGTTTTCGTCCAATACCAATACCGACGGAACACCCTGTTCTTTACAGGCCCGGAAGTCGTCGGCGCCGAAAACAGAGGCGGTGTGTACGATACCGGTACCATCTTCAGTGGTCACAAAATCAGCCGGGATAACGCGGAACGCGTTCTTTTCCAGCTCCGCATTGGTTACATAAGGCATCAATTGGTGATAGCGTAAACCAACCAGGTCCGAACCTTTCAGGGTAGCTATCGCCTTCCATGGGATCACCTTATCACCTTCTTTGAAATCCTCAAAAGAAGCGTTCTCGCCTTCAACTTTGAAATATTTGGTCACCAGCTCCTTCGCCAGTATAACGCTCACTGGCTTGAAGGTGTAAGGATTGAAGGTTTTGATCTTTACATAATCGATATCCTCGCCTACGGCCAGCGCGCAGTTGGATGGTAAGGTCCAGGGCGTGGTCGTCCAGGCTAATATTACCGTATCCTCGTCAGCGTCTTCGAAAAGCAAAGGCATCAGCGGATGGTTCTGATCGTTTTTCAGGTGGAATTGCGCTACGATGGTGGTATCCTTCACCATTTTATAAGTACCTGGCTGGTTTAGCTCGTGCGAGCTTAAGCCGGTACCGGATTTAGGTGAATAAGGCTGCACGGTATAGCCCTTGTACAGCATGCCTTTATTGTACAGCTCCTTCAGTATCCACCAAAGGGTTTCTATATATTCGTTTTTGTAAGTGATGTACGGATCATTCAGATCGACCCAATAACCCATTTTCTCGGTCAGGTCGTTCCACACGTCCGTAAACTTCATTACCTCCTTGCGGCAGGCTTCGTTATAATCTTCGATGGATATCTTTTTACCGATGTCGTCCTTGGTTATACCCAAAGTCTTCTCTACCCCGAGCTCAATAGGCAAGCCGTGCGTGTCCCAGCCGCCTTTACGTTTTACCTGGTAACCTTTAAGGGTTTTATAACGGCAGAAAATATCCTTGACCGACCGGGCCATAACGTGGTGGATGCCGGGCATGCCATTAGCCGACGGCGGGCCTTCGTAAAACGTGTAGGGATTGTTTCCGGGGCGGCTCGTAATGCTCTTCTCAAAGATGTTGTTCTGTTTCCAGAAGTCGAGAACATCTTTGCCGATCTGCGATAAATTTAGCTGCTTATATTCCTTGTACATCAATATGTTCCACCTCAAATTTTAGAGGTGGCAAAAATACGGAATTTTAATATAAAAAGCTATATTAGCGCAATGAAAATCAAATTATTCATACCCATTTTGAGCGCGTTGCTATTCGCGATTTGTCTCATTATTGATCTCAGGAGCGGACAAAATTCCGCCCTGGATAAATGGATGAGTTTTGGTATGGGTTTGACGGCGCCGGTATTTGTTTCAAGTCTGATTTCAGTGGGCAGATCGTTCAGGAAATTAAATCCGAAATCGTAATTCCGAAATCCGAAATCACAATATTCCCCTGTTCGACCCACCGTCGATCTGAATCGTAGTCCCGCTGATATAAGCAGCCTGTTCCGAGGCTAAGAACGCCACTAATGCACCCAGTTCTTCCGGCTTGCCGATACGTCCGACGGGGATGGATTTTGCTCGGTCTTTCATACCCTGTTCCACATCAACGCCTTTCGGCAGCACTTCTTTTACGCGGTCGGTCAGGATCAACCCCGGCGCAATGTTATTTACGGTGATCTGGTAAGGGCCTAACTCATCAGCCATCAGTTTGGCCATGCCAACTACACCCATGCGCATTGCGGTGGAAAGTACTGCATTATTCAGCACCGATTTCACCGATCCGCTGATAATATTGATGATACGCCCGCCTCCCGCCTGTTTCATATAAGGCAACACATCTCGACTAGTTCGCGAAAAGCCGAGCAGGGTCAACTCGAAAGCTTTTTGCCAGGCTTCGTCCTCAAAATTTTCGAATTTGTCAAAAGGCGGGCCGCCGGAGTTATTCACCAGGATATCTATCCCGCCAAAAGCCTCAACGGTTTTTTGGATGAGGTTGCGCACCTGCTCTGCATCCGAAACGTCGGCTGCAATGGCGATCACAGGATTGCCCGTCTGCCGGTGAATTTCAGCGGCCGTTTTCTTCAATTCATCTTCATTTCGCGAACAGATGGCCACTTTGGCCCCTTCTGCTGACAGGGCTAAAGCCGAAGCCCGGCCTAAGCCTTTGCTCGCAGCCAATACGAGCGCGACTTTATTTTTGAGTTTGAGAT
Organism: Mucilaginibacter sp.; assembly: GCA_035547095.1. GTDB lineage: Bacteria > Bacteroidota > Bacteroidia > Sphingobacteriales > Sphingobacteriaceae > Mucilaginibacter. The sequence goes on along the minus strand of DASZVE010000031.1, from coordinate 24,590 downwards.
CCATAGGAGATATGATTTGACTGTCGTAAATGTAGGATTTTGATTATTATCATTGTTTGGCTAAAGCCACAGATATGCTATTTAGCAAACCGTCCCATAAATGAGACGGCAATGAAATGCAAATTCTATTCATTGCCTTCGGCTAAAGCCGACGGTCAAGAATCCAAACAAATCATGGCTTCAGCCAAAATAGACGATGAACTGGTGTTTTATGTATTTTTGACTGATGAACAAATTTATCCGTGGCTTCGGTTATGCTTTCAAGGGGGTTTCCTACGCTGTAAAAACCCAGCTCAATTTCCGGGTACACCTTGTTTGCGCTTTTATCGTGATAAGTTTAGGATATGTCCTCCACATTTCTGCCGCAGAATGGCTTTGGGTGATAATAGCCATCGGGTTAGTCCTGGCGGCAGAGGCATTTAATACGGCACTGGAACTGCTGGTTGATTTTGTATCACCCGAATACGATAAAAAGGCCGGTCATATCAAAGATATGTGCGCCGCCGCGGTGCTACTTACCGCTGTTACCGCGCTGGTGATCGGCCTGGTTATATTTCTGCCCAAAGTGATAGTCCTTTTTCATCATGCTGCATAAAACCCGTGGCATTGTTTTCAAAACGACCGATTATGGCGAAAGCAGTGTCATCGTGCAGGTGTTCACCGAGAAATTCGGGCTGCAATCCTATATCATTAACGGCGTAAAAAAACCGAAAGCAAAGATCAGCCGCAATATGCTGCAACCGCTGCATTTGCTGGATATGGTGGTGTACCACAAAAATACCGGCCAGGTGCAGCGCATATCAGAGATGAAGCCCCTCCCGGTTTTGCAGAGCATTCCTTACAATGTGATCAAAAGCAGCATCGTCATTTTTCTGAACGAGGTATTGTATAAAGCGGTCAGGCAGCAATCGCCGGACGAAGGCACCCTCTTTGATTTCATCTTCAACGCCATCGAATGGCTTGATAACCAGGACGCAGGATTAGCAAATTTTCATTTGCTTTTTTTGGTCAGGTTAACGCGTTATCTCGGGTTTTATCCCGAGCATGTTAAGACCGATGGCGCCGACTATTTTGATATGAAAGAGGGTGCCTTCGCCCGGTATAAGCCGCAGGGATTATATTATCTTTCGCCGCCGCATACGCACAACTTTTATCGTCTTTTGCAATGCAGCTTTGAAAATCTTCCGCAATTACATTTTGGTAACGACGAGCGGCGTTACCTGCTGCAAAAACTATTGGAATACTACGCCCTGCACATCGAAGGTTTCGGCAATATCCGGTCGCATGAGGTGCTGGAAGAAGTTTTGAGTTAAACCTCGTGGCCTAACACGTGCTTTTTGATAAATTCTATTTCGGAATCGGGTAAGGTATTGCCTGAAATTTGCGTAATGGTTCCATCCCAGTGCACTTCAAGCTCGGCGCTGACATTGTTATCGATGTTTACTTTGAGGTTATTGCCTTGCTTTTCGACCCTGCAGGTAAGTTCGCGACCGCCGGTTTGCATGGTAAATTCGTGCAGGCCGTCAGTTCCGGGAGCGGTTTTATTTTCGGTGTCAGACATGATATTCGGTTTTGTCACTGAATAACACAATACTACCCCCGATGTTTTATTGCGGCACAATATTGCGTACCAGGTTTCGCACATCCAGGCAGGTCCCGATCGTGGCCAGGTAACCCTGCACCGGCAGGTAAGTGAAAATGATACTCGTTACCTTCCGGCTACGGTCAACCCAGGGATGACTGCCAAAGGCGCCCGGGCTGCTGTCTTCGATCAGCACATCGCTGGAGCCGGTAACGTCGCGCCAGTTGCCGATGGCATAAAAATCGTTGTTTTGAAGCAATGCAAGCGGGTAAGGGGTGTAAGCCACGCGTACGCTGGCCGTTTGGCCCTGTTCCATAGCGGCGATGGCATTCTGGCTCAATATCCGTGTGCCGTCTGCTGCCACACCTTCCTTCATGATCATGTTCAGGTATTTGATATAGTCGTTTGCCGTGCTTCGGGCGCCTCCGGCTATCTGCGGATTCTGTGTCAGGCCATAGTCTGTATTGGTCATACCGAGTGGACCAGCGATCTTTTGCTGGAAAAGCGTCGCCCAACTTTCGCCCGAAGCCACTTCACATACTCGTCCAGCTACCTGCATGCTGACACCACCATAGTAAAACTGCGTTCCGGGTGCAGCAAGTAACGGCACATTTTTGGCGATGGAATCCGCAGCCTGTTCCAGGGTCAGAAAGGGGTTACCCTCATAGTTTTTGCTTGAGTTGCCGGGAAAGCCGGAAGTATGCGAAAATAACTGTGCTATGGTAATATTGCCTTTGTGATATTTAGTAAAAACCGGCAGATATTTTCCTACCGTATCGCTCAGTTTCAATTTGCCTTCGTCTACTAAACTCATCAGCACACCAGCCGACAACCATTTGGAGCACGAAGCGATCAGTTCGCGCGTATCGCCCGTATAACCGCCAAAACCTTCGCTGTAAGCCGTTTGCCCATTGATGTCGATCAAAGCATACAGACGCCATTAAATTTTACGGGGACTGAATCGTTCAAAACCTTGTCTACCGCACTGAAATCATAGCTCGTTGGTGTGGTGGGCGTAGTCGGAGTAACGGATGACGTGGGGCTAACTGTGCTTTTCTTGCAGGAAGAACTGGATATGGCCAGCGAAAGTATAATTAACAGGGTTGTAGATATTTTCATATATGATCGGCTATTTTTCATAACAGACCGTAATACGTTGCCAGGGTTTAATTAGTTGGAAGATATTGTTGCATGAAACCCTGCTATAATTTTGAGAAAAACCTTTAATTTCACCGTTAAAATTTAACAACTTGTTAACCACTCATACTACGAATGCCAGGTAAAGTTCTGATCGTAATACCCTGTTATAATGAAGAGGCATCGCTGCCCGCGCTGCTGCCCGAACTGCTCTCGACCAACTTACCAAACGGCTACCAAATGGAGGCGCTGATCGTAAACGATTGCTCCAAAGACAACACGTCCACAGTGGCCAAAAAATATAAAGCGACGGTGATCGATCTGCCGGTAAACCTGGGTATAGGCGGGGCTGTACAAACCGGTATCCGCTATGCTCTCGAAAATAGTTTCGATCTCGCCATACAATTGGACGGCGACGGGCAACACCCGCCTAAAGAGCTGCCAAAACTGATCAACCATCACCTGCAAACAGGCGCTAATATTGTTATCGGCTCGCGCTTTTTGGAGAAAGAGGGCTTCCAGTCGTCGTTTGCGCGCCGAATGGGCATTAAATATTTTCACTGGCTGAACCGACTGATGACCGGACTGAGCATTTACGACAGTACATCAGGCTTTCGTTTGTTCGACCGCAAGGCCACACAACTTGCGGCTGCCAATTATCCTGACGAGTACCCCGAGCCGGAATCACTGGTGGTTTTCTCCAAGGCAGGGTTAAAAATATCAGAGGTCGCGGTGGTTATGGCCGCCCGGCAAGGCGGACAATCGTCCATTCGAAGCTTTGGATCATTGTATTATTGCTTTAAGGTAACCCTGGCCATGTTTTTTTCATTCATTCGTAAACCCTGATCGCCATGTTAAGGATACAGATCATCACCATCGTTGTCAACATTTTGTTCGTCTTGTACATATCAAGGCTTATTGTAAAAGGCAAGCTGCGCGAGGAATACGCCATCGTGTGGGTGATATGCACGGTGTTTCTGCTGGTATTCTCGTTCTGGACGGAAGGCCTGGAACTCTTGCGCCGACTTACCGGCGTCGTGGTGGCGGCGAACCTGGTTTTTACCGGCTTTATTTTCGCGATACTGATCTACCTGCTGCATCTGAGCGTGGTAGCCTCGAAGCTGCATAACGATAACAAAAAGCTGGCACAGGAGATATCATTGCTAAAAGAAGAGTTTAACAAACACCTGGAGAAAACCGAAAAATAATCCTTAATCCCAATAAAAATGGATCACTCCACCTGCCCGGTTTGCGGCAATCCTTTAAAATTAAAATTCAGACTCAGGTTCAATGTGTACCAGTGCATCAACTGCGGCCTCCAGCATTCGGATGCGCATTTCGAGCATTCATTCGAATCGGACCTGCAAGCGGGGGCGCGTGATCCGGGGTTAAAGGCGCTCCGGCTGCACAATTTCCTAACCATTATCGGCAAACTAAAAGCTGAAAAGAAGGCCAGCTTAACCGGCCTGGAAATCGGCAGCGGTAACGGATGGTGGCTTGAAACCTGTAGGTACCAGAAGGTGGACTGCATAGGTATTGAGCCGGAACGGGTGTACGAAGATTACCACAAAGAGCATGACCTTAATATCGTCTATGGCTTTTACCCGGATGTCAGTCCGAAACGTGAGGGCGGTTATGACTTTATCATTTTCAATGATGTTTTTGAACACATACCCGACATCAATACTCTTGTTGAGAGCCTGAAGGAAGATCTGGCCGACGACGGCATCCTGATCATCAACCTGCCGATGAGCACCGGCTTCTTTTACAACTGGGCGATACGGCTGCACAAGATCGGTATGAGCGGCACGCTTACCCGCATGTGGCAATTCAATTTCCATAGCCCGCACATGAATTATTTTAACGAGAAAAACCTAAAAATGCTTTTGGACCACCACGGTTTTAACACAGCCGACGTCTTCCCGCTCAAATCGCTGGATATTCAAAGCACCAAAGACCGGATACTGGCCGATAAAGGCATGAGCAGATGGAAGGCATCGCTGATGACGTCTGTTCTAAAGCTGATGAAACCGACAATTGAGAGATCGGAACCTGATATCAAGGCCTTCTTCTTTAAAAAGAAGTAAAAATTACTTTCCGCTCTTCTTTTTGCCTTCCAGGGCCTGCGCCAGGTTGTTCTTTAGCAGCTGATTATTGGGGTTTGCCTGCAAGCCTTTGTTTCCGGCCTCAATGGCTTTATCCCATTCGCCAAGCTTGTTGTACGACGCGCAGAGATTATTATAGGCCAAATCGTAATTGGGTTTCAGATCCAGCGCGCTCAAACTGGCCGCTATGCACATATCATACATGCGGTAATTAAAATAAGTAAGACCCTGGTTAATGTAATCTCCAGGCGTGTACGTGTTCACCAGCACACGCGGATCGGTATAGTGCTTGCCGGCCAGTACCAGGTTGTTTTTTGCCCGCTGGTAACCGGGCTTTAGCGCTATCGCTTTTTGCAAAGCTTCTTTGGCTTTATCGTATTGCTGCTGCGCAATATAAGCGCTGCCGATATTGTTCCAGGCCTCGGCATAGTCGGGCTTCAATTCTAATGCATGCTGGGCTGCGGCAATACTTTTATCATACCTTTTTACCATGTAGTAATCCAGGCTCAATTGCAGGTATTTTGCCGGATCGGTGGATGTTTTCAGTTCATCGGCTTCTACGTCAGCGTGTATTTTTCTTTGCTGACCATCTTTGAGTGAAACAGCGGCCAAAGAATCATCCGGAGCTATCTGCAACGTATTCTTCGCCAGCGCTTCCAGGTCGTCCCATTTCCCTTCGGCTTCATAGGTGCGCATAAGGTATTCGCGCTGCAGCAGCTCGGCATTCGACAAATTGACAGCCTGCGTCAGCATCACTTCGGCCTCGCGGTAACGGCCCTGCCTGTACAGGAATTCGCCATACAGTTCGTAATGACTCGGGTAGACTGCGCCCAATAAAATACCTGTAAGATAATTTTTTTCTGCCTCGGCATAACGACCGGTTTTATCATCCAAAACACCCATGTTAACATAAATAAACGAGTATTCTGGGAGCAGTTGCAACGCTTTATTAAAATACCGTTCCGCCTCTGCATACTGGCCGTCCTGTACTTTAATGATACCATAATTCATCATACCCCGGCCGTTTTTAGGGCTTTTCAGGGTGACGTTCCGCCACAAGCTTTCCTCGCTATGCCACACATTATTACGTTCCCAGGTTCCGTAAGCACATGCGGAGAATAATATCAGCACAGGTATCCATAACAATGCCGGTTTTTTACCAAGGTTGAACTTATTACTTTTTATCCAGCCAAAAACCACCAGGCCCAGTATCCAGCTTACGCTTAGGGTCAACCCTACAAATGGGAAAAACATGCGGTGGTCATTAAGCACCTCAGCCAAAGGTATAATGCTCGAGGTTGGCGCCAATGCGATAAAAAACCAAAGGATGCCAAAGCTGATGGGTCGCAATATTGCCCTTTTTGAGCAATAAAAGGCGATAACAAACATGAGCAGGATGAACAAACAGCCGATAAAAAAATGCACATCCCATATACTTTTCAGCGTGCCCCAATCGGTGTCCGCACTTAGGCCGGTGGGCCAGAAAAATGTCGTAAAGTAATGCAGGATAACATACGGCTGTGTTATGAGGTAATGGATGGGTGAATTGCCGCCGGGTATCCACGTTTTCGGCGTCATTTTATCGACCAGTCCATACAAACCGCCGCAGACAATAAGCGAGGGGATGGTCTTTTTGACAGCGCTCCACAGTTCTTTCAAATGCGCCTTTTTAAAAATATCGATCAGGCTTAGCTTTTCTTCAAAGAACAGCACATAAAAGAAAAAGATCGGCGCGAACATCACCGCAGGCGGCTTCGCAAGAATACCGATGCCAACCGGGACCAGGTAAATAAACGTTTTGCGGCAAAACGGCGAGCCGATATACAAGGCAAAACCTGCCACAACGGCCAGCGTAGATTGGACATCCGCACGGGCAATAATATAATTGACGGTTTCTGCTACCGCCGGGTGTAACAGGTACCAGGCCGTGGCAAACAGGGCGATATAGGTTGTAGGATTACCGGGTAAGGAAATATTATATATCTTCCTGAAAACATAAAGCATTAACAGGCCCTGTGCAAGGAACAGAATAAAAGTGGACAGGTGAAAAAAGAATAAATCATATCCTCCGCCAAGCCAATAATCGATGGCCAGCGATGCGGTAGTAACCGGCCGGTATGATTGGTTTTGCGGCAGAACGCTGCTGGTGCTGCCGTCCTTGAAAAAAAGCGGAAGATTTTTTATGCTCCGGATGTTCGGGTTATTAGCGATCGAGTGCGAGTCGTCAAAATGGAACCCGTTGTAAAAGTGATTTAAGTAGACCGCGGTGGTGGCAGTAAGAATAAGTATGATATAAAAGAATAAGGTGTTTCTTTTCACAATTGATTTAGTCGTAATTGAGGGCAAAAATTACTAACTTTTGGGTAAAATCATAATGCCTATCTTTTAACATATTAACGCATCGGCCGATCAGAATTTTTCGCTGGAAGTGCAATTAGATACCCATAGCATATAATACGGTAAAAATTTTTATAAAATAACTGTTAGGCACCCGCACGATCAGTTGTACTATTTTTAAATTTACACTTATGAAACATCTGCTCATCCTATTCTTTTCCCTGGCCCTGTTAACGGCGGGAGCCCAAACTAAAATTGCCGCGAAAGATGCTGCAAAGCACCTGAACGAAACCGTCAGCATTTGCGATAAAATATATTCGTCCAAACTCATCGAAAATACCGGCATGGTATTGCTCGACATGGGCGGCGGCCACCCGAATCAATACCTGACCGTGGTGATCAAAGGCGACAACAAAACTAAATTTCATGCTAACCCGGAAGAGTATTATAAAGGAAAAGGCGTTTGTGTAACCGGTAAACTGATCGATTACAAGGGGAAGCCGGAGATCATCGTCAGTTCGCCGGATGATTTGAAATTGAGCCAATAGGACCTAATTGACACTTTCCGACATAGCAGCCGGCCACCAATTCGCAAAAACGCGAATCGCACCTACGCCCAGTGGTTACCTGCACCTGGGTAACGTACTTTCTTTTGCGTTAACTGCCGCGCTGGCCCGGAAAACCGGGGCCAAAATTCTATTGCGGATCGATGATATGGACCGCGAAAGAGTGAACCCGCAATATGTGCAGGACATTTTCGATACCTTGAATTTCCTGGAAATCCCCTGGGACGAGGGTCCTCGAAATTATGACGAATTCGAAAAGGAGTGGTCACAACGCCATCGTTTAGAATTATATCAAAAAGCTTTGCAGCACTTGCGCGAACACAACGAGGTGTTCGCCTGTACCTGTTCGCGTGCCCAGGTACGCAGTGCCAATTCCGACGATGCCTATCCCGGCACCTGCCGCAATAAAGACATTTCCCTTGATATGCCGGGTTCAGCATGGAGGCTGAAAACAGATACCCAACAGGAATTGCAAGTAAATACGTTGACTGAAGGTCTAATAAAAACGCATCTGCCGGTTAATATGACTGATTTTGTCGTCCGAAAAAAGGATGGCTATCCGGCATATCAGCTAACGTCATTAATAGACGACTTGCATTTCGGTGTCGACCTGATTGTGCGGGGACAAGATCTTTGGCACTCTACGCTGGCGCAATTGTACCTGTCGCAAAAACTCAGAACCGACTTCGCCAGGACAACATTTTACCATCATCCGCTTATCGAAATTTCGGGTAAAAAGCTTTCTAAATCCGCCGGAGATACCTCTATCAAATATCTGCGTGAAAGCGGTAAGAAGCCCAGGGATGTTTATGCCGAAATTGCAAGCATGTTTGGCGCCCACCGGCAAATAAACAATTGGGAAGTCCTCGCAGGCGTCGTTAACAGCAATTAGTACTTATATTAGCGGCTCAAATACAAATCGCTATCTATGTTTAGTAACCTGGAACAAACTTTTCGCTGGTATGGCCCGTCCGATCCGGTAACCCTGGCAGCCATAAGGCAAACCGGCGCTACGGGTATCGTCAATGCTTTGCACCATATCCCGGCGGGTGAAGTTTGGTCCGTTGACGAGATCGAAAAACGAAAGCGTGTGATCGAAACGGCCGGACTCCGCTGGTCGGTTGTGGAAAGCGTTAATGTACACGAAAGCATTAAAACGGCATCGGCCGATCGCGAACAATACGCCGAAAAATACATATCCACGCTTAAAAACCTGGCTTTAACGGGCATTAAAACCGTTTGCTACAATTTTATGCCAGTGCTGGACTGGACGCGCACCGATATTGATTACCGGCTACCCAACGGTGCGTCGGCATTGCGGTTCCAGGCGCCTGCATTAGCGGCTTTCGACCTGTTCATATTAGAACGCGAAGGGGCTTATAAAGAATTCTCCGAGCAGCAGCAACAGGAAGCCAAAAATTACCTGGACCGCCTCGATGAAGAGCAGAAAAAGGTCCTTATCAGGAACGTTATGGCCGGGCTGCCGGGTACGAAGGATGTACTGACCGTCGATCAGTTCAGGGGCCATCTTGAAAAGTACAAGGGCATTGATGCTGGCCAGCTTAAAAGAAACCTGCAATGGTTTTTACAGGCCGTTGTTCCTGAAGCTGAAAAAATCGGCGTAAAAATGTGCATTCACCCGGATGATCCGCCCTTCCCGATACTGGGCCTGCCAAGGGTAGTTTCAACCGAAAATGATTTGAACGATCTGGTGAATGCGAGTCCTTCCACAAGCAACGGGTTGACTTTTTGTACCGGTTCGCTGGGCGCGCGGGGGGATAACGACCTGCCCGGTATGATCCAAAGATTAGGCGCGCATATACATTTCCTGCATCTGCGCAACGTAAAACGCGAGGCTGACGGCAGCTTTTACGAGGCCGACCATTTGGCCGGCAGCTCGGACATGTACGCCATAATGAAAAGTGTTGTACAAGAGCAGAAGCGCCGCCGGGATAGCGGCAGAGACGATATTGCCATCCCTATGCGGCCCGATCACGGCCATAAACTTTTGGATGATTTTAATTATGATACCTTTCCGGGTTATTCGGCAATCGGCCGCTTAAAGGGGCTGGCTGAATTGCGCGGATTGGAAATGGGCATAAAGAATACCTTGTACCCGTAAAATACCGATTCAGACATTTATTACTACAACACCAAGTACAATTTCGGTTTTTGATCGATGAACGAACCGATTAAAATATTGCCCAATACCAAAGTGCTCACCTTCGGCGAGCTGTTGCTGCGCATATCACCCGATGAAGGCGGTCAGTGGCTATACGATAACTCGTTTCCATTTTATATTGCCGGCGCTGAGCTTAACGCTGCTACCGCTTTAGCGCTTTGGGGCGTGCCTGTAAAATATATGACGGCCTTGCCCGACAACGGCATGGCCAGGCAGATAGCGGAATTTTTGGAAAAACAGCACATCGACATATCATCCACCCTCTATCGCGAAGGGCGGCTTGGGCTGTATTTTCTAACCAAAGGCCGCGACCTGAAGAATGATGCTTTGATCTACGACAGGGCGCATTCAGCGTTTTCGCTGCTTAAGCCCGGCATGATCGATTGGGATAAGTTATTTGAAGGCATCGGCTGGTTCCATTTTAGCGCCATCTGCCCGGCTATCAATCAAAATATTGCGGAGGTTTGCAAGGAAGCGCTTGAAGCGGCTTCGAAAAAAGGCGTCGTTGTTTCCGTCGATCTGAACTACCGCTCCAAGCTATGGAAATATGGCAAAGAGCCGATTGATATAATGCCCGGCCTGGTGCAGTATTGCGATTTGGTGATGGGTAATGTATGGGCCATCGAGGCGATGCTGGGCATACCGGTCATCCCTGGCATTCACGAATCGGGCCAGAGGAGCATTTACCTGGAAGAAGCGCTGAAAACATCGGAAGAACTGGTGCGGCAATACCCCAAATGTAAGGCGGTTGCCAATACGTTCCGGTTTGATGGTTCAGGAGAGATCGACTATTACGCCTCCCTTTATACAGGGGCCGAATTTTATACCTCGAACGAGTACAGTGCGTCGCATATCATCAACAAGGTCGGCAGCGGCGATTGCTTTATGGCCGGACTGATCTACGGTTATTACAAGGGTTTTAATCCGGAAAAAACCCTGGAATTTGCCACGGCTGCGGCCTTCGAGAAATTATTTGTCGAAAGCGACGTGATCAATAAGAAGGCTGAGGAGATATTAACCAAGCTAAGCGGTTAGTCCGGAAGTCGGAAAGTCGGCATAAGTCCGAAAGAAACATCCACCAATTTGCCCAATCCAAAATGAAGAATAAAAAAGAAGTACTGGACGAGATCATCAAGCAAGGTATGCTGCCGCTTTTCTTTAACGAAGACGCGGAAGTAAGCCTCGAAGTGGTTAGAACACTTTACCGCGCCGGCGTCCGCGTGATGGAATATACCAACCGGGCGAAAGAAGCTTTTGAGAACTTTAAAATATTGAGAGCTGCGGTCGAAAAGGAAATGCCGGGCTTTTTCTTTGGCGCCGGAACGATAAAAACCAAAGCAGACGCGACCAGGTACACCGATGCCGGGGCCGATTTTATCGTAGCACCAACCATAAATCCCGAAGTTGCCGAAATTGTCAATCAGCATAATGGCCTTTGGATCCCGGGATGTATGACGCCGACGGAAATTCACCTGGCGCAGGAGCATGGTGCGGCCTTGATCAAGATATTTCCGGCCAATGTACTTGGACCGGGTTTCATTTCGGCGGTGTCGGATGTATTCCGGAGGCAGTTATTTATGCCGACCGGCGGTGTTGAAATGAACACGGAGAATCTATCCGGCTGGTTTAAAGCAGGTGTGGCCGCGGTGGGTGTAGGCAGCAAGCTGATCACCAAACAGGTATTGCAAAATAAGGCTTACGAGCAGCTTTATAACGATACCGTAAACGCGCTGGCATTGGTTAAGGCGTCGAGGTAAAATAAACACATGGTTGAAAAACATCAAATATCCAACTCTACCATCACCGGGCAGTGATCCGAATGCCTCGCTTCGGGCAAAATCATCGCCCTTTTAATATGAGCTTCCAGCGGATGCGTTGCCATGATATAATCGATACGCCAGCCCAGGTTCTTGGCGCGCGAGTTTGCCCGGAAACTCCACCACGTATAGTTATGCGGTTCCTTGTTTTTATGGCGGAACGTATCGATAAAGCCCGAATTGATAAAGTTTTCCATCCATTCCCTTTCTGCGGGTAAAAAGCCCGAGGAATTGGCATTGGATTTTGGGTTATGAATATCGATCGGCCGGTGACAGATATTATAGTCGCCGCAAACCACCAGGTTGGGATAGGCCCATTTCAATTGGTTGATATATTCGCCGAACTCGTCCAGGAACTTGTATTTGAATCCCTGCCGTTCATCGCCGCTTGAACCCGACGGAAAATAAACGCTCATCACGGATATGTTTTCAAAATCGACCCGGATATTGCGCCCTTCGCGGTCGTAATGCGGTATTCCGCAGCCATACTCCACGTGTTTCGGCGTGTGTTTCGTAAAGATGGCAGTGCCGCTATACCCTTTCTTCTCGGCCGGGAACCAATAATGTTCGTAGCCCAATTGCTCGACCAATATCAGGTCAGTCAGCACATCGGGCGTAGCCTTGATCTCCTGCAAACAAACCACATCGGCATCCGTAGCCTGGAGCCAGGCCAGCCAGTTTTTGTTGATAGCTGAACGAATACCATTGACGTTATAGGTGATTATTTTCATTTCGGATTCCGAATGTTCAATTTCGAATTTATTCAGCCAGTTCCAATATTTTATCGAGTTGTTTACATTCTTTTTTACTTAGTAATTCCACAGTCATCGGCACATCGACCACAGGTCGGTCTCGCTCATCCTTTTTTACCGCGGCTATCCGGTCGACCATATCGATCCCGAAAACAACCTCGCCAAAAACCGTGTAATTCTGGTCGAGGTGCGGCGCGCCGCCTACGCTGGTATAATATTCCCGCTGCCATTCGGGTATTTTGCGGCCCTTTAAGCGTACCTGCTCCAAGGTGTCAAGCTTTCCATTGGTAAAACGTTTGCCCTCTACAATATAAAACTGGCAGCCGCTGGATGCCTTTTGCGGATTATCGTCACGCGCCGCAGCCAATACGCCCCGCTTATGGAACAGGCTGTCCCTGAACTCGGCCGGAATGGTATAGCCCACATCACCGTTGCCCAATTCGGCGCCGGGAGCAGCTTTCTTCGGATCTTTTGAGTCCGGGTCGCCGCCCTGGATCATAAAGTTCTGTATTACCCGATGAAACAAGGTGCCATTATAAAAACCCTGTTTAACTAGCTTAATAAAATTGTCGCGGTGCTTCGGGGTTTCGTTATACAGCCGGATAATGCATTGCCCGTAACCGGTCTTGATGCGGACGTATTGATTTTTCGGTCCGCCTGCCAGGGCAGTTGTGGCTAGGAATAATAGCGCAAGGGTAAGTAGTTTCTTCATGTTTATTGTTGCAAGGTTGAAATGCTCTAAAGTTGTAAAGTTTTTTGCCGCTCTGATTTATAAATAGATTGCAAGGTTGTAACCTTTCAACATTCAAACTTTACACCTTACAACAAATCTTCGAAATAATCCACGATAAGCGACTTCATGATCATTTCCTGCTCCAGCAGGGCATAATTCGGAATCCTGTCAACCAGCTTCCAGTGCGGCCAGCCATCCTGGTCGGTGCCTTCCAGCTCGTAAAATCCCATCTTGCTGAACAGCTTACAAGTCGCGATATGCATCAGCTCTTCCTTTTGCCTTTTGCTGAACTTCCGCGGCCCCTGGCCCAGCTCCTGTACACCGATCAGGAATAGCATCACTTTAATATCCGGCTTATCCGTATCAAAATCTGTCGCTATCCGGTGCTGCAGCTCTGCCCATTTTAGATTGATATCGGAGGGTTTCATCCTGCAAAGATAAGTGTGCCGGGCGCATTAAAAAATCGCGGCCGGGTAGTTTACAACGACATTGTTACGCTGCAATGGCGTAATACACTCCCTTTTACGTATTTTTGCGGCGAAGGCCTCTGCATCGTACTACCGTGAAAAGGGACAAGCGCAATATCATTATCGCCTGGATGGTTATAGTCTGCTTTTTTGCGGGCCAATGGGCGGTATACGCTCATCAGCATAAAACTTTCCCGGCCATCGCCAAGGCCTCCCACCATGGCACCTCGCTTACTGAAAAGTGCCAGTTGTGCGATGCCATGCATCATACCAGCGCAGTTCAGAATGTTTTTTACTACACTGCTGTAGTTACAATTTCTAACCGGATTTTTATACAGGACATACACAGTTTTGTAAGCATTTCGCTAATTCTTACTCCCGGCCGGGCACCTCCCGTTTCATAATGATACCTACGCTTTAATTACCGCCGCCTCTGGCAAAATTATTGAACACACGAATTTGTTATTATGAAACTAAAGCTCGTTTACAGCTTTTTGATATTGCTCACAAGCCTTTCGGCATTCGGCCGGACTAAAATGGCAGACACCGTCTATGACACGGGCGGCGATGGAACGCTTTCGGGCACTGTGACCGATAAAGCCGATGGGAAACCGATACCCGGTGCCACTATATCCATTCCCGACCTGCGTACGGGCACGGTTACAGACGTCAATGGAAAATATTTACTAACCAAACTGCCTAAAGGCGTTTACCTGGTACAGGTAAGCTTTATCGGGTATGCTAACGTTGACAAAAACATAGACTTTACCAGGACGTCGACATGGGACGTCCAATTACAGGCTTCGGCAATTGAAGCGGGAGAAGTTGTGATAACCGGCGTTAGTAAAGCCACAGAGATCAAACGCGACCCGGTACCGATGGCGGCGGTAAGTAAATCGTATATCGACCAGCATTCGGCTTCCACCAATGTAATCGACGAGATCGCCAATATCCCCGGAGTAAGCGCGGTGACTACCGGGCCTAACGTTTCCAAACCTTTTATTCATGGCCTCGGATATAACCGCGTAGTTACACTGGAAGACGGCATGCGACAGGAAGGACAGCAGTGGGGGGATGAGCATGGCATCGAGGTGGATCAAAATTCGATAGACCGAATCGAAGTGATCAAGGGGCCGGCCAGTTTAAGCTACGGTTCTGATGCCATAGCCGGCGTGGTAAATATGCTTACTCCTCCGCCGGTAGACAATGGCAAAATACTGGGTTCATTTACCGGCGATTACGGCACCAACCAGGGATTACTTGAAAGTTCATTCAGGCTGTATGGCAACCAGAACGGGCTGGTATGGGGCACGATCCTGTCGGACAAGGAAGCCAAAGATTACCAAAACCAGCACGACGGGCGTGTTTACGGAACCGGTTATAAGGAAAAAGACGGCCGTATTATGGTCGGGCTGAATAAAAACTGGGGTTATTCGTATCTGAACGCTTCTGTTTATGATGACGAGCAGGAAATACCCGATGGCAGCCGCGACCCATTCACCCGGCAATTTACGCGACAAGTTACGGACATCGATACCTTCAGACCGATCGTTCCCCAGTCGGTACTGAATTCTTATGCGATAACACCGCTGCACCAGCATGTGCAGCTTTACCGTATTTACGACAACAGCAGCATCGCACTGGGTAGCGGCAACCTGCTCATCAACCTGGGTTACGAGTACAGCCACAGGCGCGAGTATACCCATCCGAGTGAACCCGATATCGCTGGTCTGAACCTGCATCTGAGCAGTTATACTTATGACGTAAAATATAATTTCAGCCTGGGTAACGATTATCAGACCACCGTAGGCATCAATGGCCAGTACCAAAATAATACGATTGGCGATGCGACCGACTTCCCGATACCGGCCTATAGCCAGTTTGATATCGGCCCCTTCTTTATCCTGAAGAAAAGCTTTGGGAAACTTGATTTGGAAGGTGGTGCACGATACGACAGCCGTACGATTACCAGCCAGGATGCCTTTATTGACACCGCGGTCGCCTTTTATCCCAGCCTATATACCGGCGCCAATCCTGCAAATACGCCTAATGTAATGCAGCAGTTTTCAGGTTTCAGCAAAACCTTTACGGGTGCGACAGGCAGTTTTGGGGCAACCTATAATTTTTCAAATGCCTTTCTTATCAAGGCTAACATTGCGCGCGGCTTCAGGGCGCCGAACATTGCCGAGTTGTCGGCCAATGGCCCCGATCCGGGATCACAGGAATACCATGTGGGCAACACCAATTTCAAGCCTGAATTTGCCGTCCAGGAGGATTTCGGTGTGTTCCTTACGCTACCCAACGTGTCGGCCAGCGTGGAACTGTTTAACAATGACATCAAGAACTATATTTTCCAGGAACAGGAGCTGAACCCGGACGGTACGCCGGTTCGAAACCCGTTATTTCCACTATATACGGTATTTACCTATACCCAAACCAGGGCGCGTATTAACGGCGGCGAGTTCAACCTCGACCTGCACCCGGTAAAATGGCTGCATTTTGAGAACTCATTGGCTTTAACCTATGGCACCAACCTGGGTAACGGCGGCCCTGTGCCCGACAGCCTCAAGTATCTGCCGTTCATCCCGCCGCTTCATACGCACTCTGAATTGCGCGGCACTTTTGCCAAAGGTTTCGGCAGTTTCCGGAACGTGTATGTCTACGCAGGCTTCGACCACTATAATGCCCAGGACAGATTTTTTGCCGCATATGGAACAGAAACCTATACCGCAGGTTATAATTTGCTAAGTGCCGGAGTTGGGGGTAATATCGTGAACGCTCAGGGCAATACCGTGTTGAAAATATTTATCGAAGGCACTAACCTGGCGAATACAAATTACCAGTCGAATATGAGCCGCCTGAAGTATTTTGATAATCGCGTGGTGCCGCCGGGTACACAGCCGGGCATATTTAATATGGGACGAAATATCAGTTTTAAGGTAGTGGTGCCGTTCGACCTGTCGCCGAAACAGAAGGGCATTTAACAATATATTTTAACTTAACTGCTACTGTTTGCGCGTTGGTGTCATGTTGTCCAAAGAACTCCTATAGAGAGGTACCGAAACATGCTGGCAAAGGCCCGTCGCATACTTCGAGCGCCTCAGTATGACACCCTTTTTATGTAAACTCAGAAATTCAGTCTTTCAATAATTTGCCCGGCCGGTAATTTCTCCTGCACGCCGCTGTTCATATCCTTAAAGGCAAGCAGGCCGCTTTGCATCTCGTCGCTGCCGATAACGATAGTGTATGGAATATGCTTACCGTTAGCATAGTCCAGTTGCTTTTTGATCTTCGCCCCGGCGGGATATAATTCCGAGCTGATATTATTGTCGCGCAACTGCTTTAACAAGGGCAGTGCGTATTTCTCACCTTCGCCGTCAAAGCAGCAGATCAGCACGCGGGTAGTTTCGCCGGCTGTTTCAGGGAAGAGTTTCAATTCTTCCATCACATCATAGATCCGGTCGGCGCCAAAGGAAATACCGACACCTGTCAGGCCCTTAAGCCCAAACATACCTGTGAGGTCGTCATAACGGCCGCCGCCGCCTATGCTGCCCATAGCAACTTCGTTAGTTTTTACCTCGAAGATAGCGCCGGTGTAATAATTTAATCCTCGTGCAAGGGTGATGTCCAACTCCAACGTGGCAGTTTGAAGCGGGCAGCCGGCAATGTAGTTAAGTACGGTTTCTACCTCATCGCAGCCTTTTAGCCCGATTTCCGAATTGGCTAACGCATTGCGCAGACTGGCCAGCTTAGCCTCGTTGGTTCCCTGCAACAGGATGATGGGCTTCAACTGTTCGATATCGTGATTAGTGAAGCCTTTTTCAAGCAATTCTTTGATCACTCCGTCAAGGCCGATTTTATCCAGTTTATCTATGGCGACGGTCAGGTCGATGATATTATCGTTTTTATCTATAACTTGTGCTATTCCTGATAGAATTTTTCTATTATTAATCTTAACCGTGAAATCTTTCAAGCCTAACTTGCCCAAAGCTTCGTCGTAGATCATTACAAATTCTGCTTCATTCAGCAATGAATCCGAGCCTACCACATCTGCGTCGCACTGGTAAAACTCGCGGTAACGGCCTTTTTGCGGCCTGTCGGCGCGCCAAACCGGCTGCACCTGGAAACGTTTGAACGGGAACGTTATCTCGTTCTGGTGCATCACCACGTAGCGGGCAAAGGGAACGGTGAGGTCGTAGCGGAGGGCTTTTTCGGTCTCAACGACATCTTTCATTTTGGCTTGTATAGCAACAACTTCAGGCTTACTGAAAGCTTGTTGCACTTCGTCATTAGTGTTTAGATTGCTGATGTGTTTTGACATCTCAAATGCGAGCGACTGAAATTCTTTTTGATCAATAAAATTCCCGCTATTTAAAATTTTAAAAATCAGCTTATCCCCCTCCTCACCATACTTACCCATTAAAGTGCTTAAATTCTCCATCGCCGGCGTTTCGATCTGCTGGTAACCATACTTACGAAAAACGCTTTTGATGGTATCAAAAATCAAATTGCGTTTGGCCATTTCGGCAGGTGAAAAGTCGCGGGTGCCTTTGGGGACAGATGGTTTGATGGATGCCATAAGCGGCAAAGTTAACACGATTTAAGGATTTTTACTGTTCAGGCCGACAGTAATATCAAGGTAATCTTTGAATCTTGCGAATCCTGGTTCAGACAAATAGCCTACTTTTGAATTATGCCGCTTTTTATACAAACTCCGCGTTTTGTTATCCGCGAGTTCAAACCTGAAGAAGAGAAGGATTTCGTTGATTTTTTTAACGATGAACGGGTATTGGTTCACATACCTAAAAGAACCCGGTTGGAAAATACCGATATTTTCCATACCGCTCTTGCCGATTACAAAGCCGGCAAAGCGCTCGGCCGCTGGGGCATATTCCATAACGGAGACGGCGATTACATGGGAAGCTGCCTGCTGCGGGATTTTTACGATTATAAAGGAAAGATCGAGCTGGGCTATTCATTTCATGTGAAATATTGGGGCCAGGGCTTCGCAACTGAAATGGCGCACATCCTGATCAATTACGGGTTTATGAATACCGATGCGGCTGACATCGTAGCGGTAACGACGCTTGAAAATATCGCCTCGCAAAAAGTGCTGCGCAAAGCCGGTATGACCCAGGGCGAGAATTTTAAAAGAGACGGAGAGGAATTGGCCTATTTTAGTATAAAACGGAACAATCGTTAATCTTTTTTCATATTAAGGGGTGATGCTAAGCCAGTCGAACCATGAGCGATGGCCATTACGCACGATCCTTCGACAAGCTCAGGATGTCAGCGCGCTTTTAGTCTATCTCTTTGGTTGCTTTCTTGATTATATCCTTGCACCCTTGCTCGATGAGCTCAAAAACAGGCTCGAACTGGGTATCGTCATAGTATGGGTCGGGAACTTCGTGAACGTCCAGCAATAATTTAACCTTAGCCGCGGCCTCATCATGCGGAGCCATTGCCAATATGTCGGCCAGGTTATATCGGTCCATCACAAAAATGTGATCGAATTCTTCAAAATCACGCACGTCAAAAAGCCTGCAAACCTGCGTGCTGATGTCGATGCCGTGGTTACGGGCTACGCGGGTCGAACGCCTGTCGGGGCCTTCGCCGACATGCCAGTTTCCGGTACCGGCCGAGTCAACTTTCCAGCCCAGGCCCTGTTCGTCGGACAAATGCTGCATAATGCCTTCGGCCAGCGGCGAACGGCAGATATTGCCGAGGCAAACCATGAGTAGTTTCATGTTGGAAGGTTTTAAGGTTGGAAAGTTGTAATGTTGCTAAAAATGGTCGTGAAGTAACTTTTCAACCTTACAACATTTCAACTTTACAACAAAAATTAACCAAAAATCTCATTCAAAATACCAGCCAGCCGAACACCCGCTTTTAGCAATTGACGGTTTACTATAGTGATATGATTGTAATTGTATCTAAACGCGTTCAGCGTATCGCCTGATTTTACTTCGTCGTACAGCTTATCCGCGATCTCGTTCGATTCAAATAACCACTGACTTATGGGTGCTTTTTGCCATTGCGCGCGCTGGGCAGCCGTGGTAAAATTAATAGTCATGGCGTATTCGGTATACCCTAACTGCTGGAAATCGATTAGCCCAGAATCCCAGACAGAATGCAGGTTGCCCGGGTTTCCCATCCAGGTTACCTTGATATCGTTACCGCCGCGGTCGGCGGTATGGCCTACGTGCATAGGTTGGTGCACATCTTCCACGATATGGATAAGCATGCGCAGGTAAAGCAACTTTTTATTCTGGGCCAGGTCTTTCTTCTTCAGCTCAGCGATCAGGAAATTCAGTTTGGTATACGCATCGGTAGTGGTATCCTGTTTTAAATGTTCCACCAATTCGGGATAAGTATAAGCCTTATCCATGTCGATATAATGCCATGAACTGAGGTAGCTGTATTGGGAATCGGACTTAATAAAATCGGCCCAATTGCTGGCTATCGCAATGCTGGTGTCGCCCAAAATGGCCTTAACGGCTGCCCTTGCTTTTGGGGTTAAATAACTTTCGGCAATAAAACCGGCGATGCGGTGCCCTTCGGTTCCCCAGGCAAAGGAACTTAACGGCGCATACAGGATAGCCAGGCCCAGTATCAGTTTCTTAAGGAAATTCAATCGCATGTTATAAAGGTTTTGGGTTACAGGTAATACGTTTTATTAAACGGACCGCTATCGGGATATCGCTCGTAGATGAAGAGAATTCCATAAGCGAATCGTTTTTCTTCGTCACTATGAAATCCTCGTCATAATCGCCCGACCGAAAACAGCCGCCTTCTTCTTTTAAACTATGATCTGCATTGCAAAACTGCCCCCGCAGCCGTAACGTATCGTGGCTTTGATGGTATGTTCCCTTTGAATACTCCGTCCAATGGCCGGAGGCTGTGCAGTTATCCGCGCCGTTATTGACCTTGCTGAACGAACTGATCTTCATATAAAACGAATCGCAACTGAACGCCATTTCATAGAGTGCATACTCTGTCAGCTTTTTTTGCATCGGAACCGAATCCTGCCGCCACTCGCCTTGTAAATAGGCCTCGCCTTTGCCCTGCAAATTCGCGTTAAACGAGCACGATGCAAAGGTAAAAGCGATGAGCAGAAAGGCGAAAGGCAAAAGGCGAAAGGCAAATGTTTTTTGCATTCTATATCAATCATTTTACAGTTCCCCTCCGCCTGGAGAGGGACATAGGGTGAGGCGGGCTGATTTTATTTCAGGCTGCCGATCATATCTTCCGGCCGTACCCACTGATCGAACTGCTCGTTGGTCAGCAAACCGAGACCGATAGCGGCTTCGCGCAGCGATTTGTTTTCCTTCAGGGCCGTTTTGGCGATCTTAGCCGCATTCTCATAACCAATATGCGTATTGAGCGCAGTGACCAGCATCAGCGAATTTTCGACGTGTTTTTTTATTCCGTCGTAGTTTGGCTCGATGCCCACAGCACAGTGGTCGTTGAAAGACACGCAGGCATCGCCGATCAAACGTGCCGATTGCAAGAAATTGGAGGCCATCAGGGGTTTGAATACATTCAGCTCGTAATGCCCGTTCGACCCGCCTACGGATACGGCCACGTCGTTGCCCATCACCTGCGCGGCTACCATGGTAACGGCTTCATTCTGCGTTGGGTTGACTTTACCCGGCATAATGGATGAGCCTGGTTCGTTATCCGGAATATGGATCTCGCCGATACCCGAGCGCGGGCCCGAGGCCATCAGGCGGATATCGTTAGCTATCTTCATCAGCGATACGGCGATCTGCTTTAGGGCGCCGTGGCTTTCCACTATCGCGTCGTGCGCAGCTAAAGCCTCAAATTTATTTTCCGCCGTGCGGAAAGGCAAACCAGTAAATTTGGCAATATATTCCGCCACCTTTACATCATATCCTTTAGGCGTGTTGATGCCCGTGCCTACGGCTGTTCCGCCTAAGGCAAGTTCTGAAAGATGATCCAGCGTATTGCGCAACGCCTTTATGCCATGATCCAACTGCGACGTGTAACCCGAAAACTCCTGGCCTAAAGTTAGCGGCGTGGCGTCCATCAGGTGCGTACGGCCGATCTTTACCACGTTTTTAAAAGCTTCAGATTTGGCGCGAAGCGTATCGCGTAGCTTTTCGATACCCGGAATAGTTACTTCAACCACCATTTTATAAGCGGCGATATGCATCGCAGTGGGATAGGTATCGTTGGACGATTGCGATTTATTTACATCATCATTCGGGTGGATCATCGTCTTTCCCTCGCCCAGTTTGTTGCCTAATAAAACGTGCGCGCGGTTGGAGATCACCTCGTTCACGTTCATATTCGACTGCGTACCCGAACCCGTTTGCCAGATCACCAGCGGGAACTCGCTGTCCAGCTTGCCTTCCAGTATCTCGTCGCAAACTTTAGCGATCATATCCCGCTTTTCAGCCGAAAGGACGCCCAGGTCGGCATTGGTATAGGCGGCAGCTTTTTTCAGGTAAGCGAAAGCGTTAATGATCTCCTTCGGCATGGAAGCCGGCGGGCCTATCCTGAAATTATTGCGTGAACGTTCGGTTTGTGCGCCCCAGTATTTATCGGCGGGTACCAATACCTCGCCCATGGTGTCGTGTTCGGTTCTGAAACTCATGGTATTTGTTATTATGTGCGCGGCAAATTTAGGGTTTTATATGATGCGGGAAATGTAAAACATATTCTTTTTGCTATGCCTCCGTTACTATATGTGCATTATTACATATGTCAGAAAATTAATTAGTTTATTACTATTAGTTTTGCGGTTTGAATAATTTTTGATGAAGACTTATTTCAGGCTATTATCCTTTGCCAAACCCATAGAGAAATTCGCTATTCCCTATATACTTTTTACCCTGCTTTATGTTCTTTTCAGTTCGATGGTGTATATCCTGCTGCCATCGCTGCTCAATACCCTTTTTGGTACAAACGGAACCGCCACTGCAATGGGCCTTTCGCACAATGCCCACCAGTTAGCTGCAACAAGGCCGGCAAACTGGCTCGATCTGAGCGCATGGTTCAAGTACCTGATGAACTACTTTATAAATACGCACGGCCAGTGGGGCGCCCTGCAATTTGTATGCGGGCTGATCATCGTCACTATTCTGATTGGGAATTTTTTCCGCTATCTCTCCGCCCGCACGATGGAGAACCTGAGAATACACACCTTGCTGAACCTTCGCCGTTCGGTCTTCAATAACGTGATGGATCTTCACCTGGGTTATTTCAATAATGAACGTAAGGGCGATATTATTTCCAAAGTAGCGTCGGACGTGCAGGTGGTTCAGTTTTCGGTTACATCTACCCTGCAGGTTATTTTTAAGGAACCCGCAACCATGATCGCCTTCCTGGTGATCCTCTTTTCGTATTCCTTTAAGCTAACGTTATATTCATTGCTGGTAGTACCGGTGTCTGCTTTCGTTATCTCCAAAATCGTAAAACGACTCAGGTCGCAGGCCAAATCCGCCCAGCAAACCTATGCTAATATGATTAGCTACCTTGATGAAGCGGTGTCGGGCATCAGGATCATCAAGGCATTCAATGCCACGGATTTTATTAAAAACCGCTTCGATTACGAAAATAAGCGGTATTCCAAAATATTGCGTTCGATGGCAAAACGGCAGCAGTCGGCATCGCCTGTGTCCGAAACACTTTCGGTTACCATGATCGCCTGCATCGTTTTGTATGGCGGATACCTGATACTGAATAACAGTTCGTCCTTGGACGGCGGTCATTTTATCGCTTATATCGCGGTGTTTTCCCAATTGATGCGCCCCGCCAAAGCTATATCCGACTCTTTCAGCAATATCCACCAGGGCATAGCAGCCGGTGAACGCGTTCTGGCGCTGATCGACGAAAAACCAAAGATCAACGATGCTCCGAATGCAACCGAACTAACCGGTTTTAACGAAGGCATCCATTTTAATAATGTTTCGTTTGCGTACCAGGAAAAGCAGGTTCTGAAAAATATCAACTTTACCGTTCCGAAAGGTAAAACGGTAGCACTGGTTGGGCCCTCGGGCGGCGGCAAATCGACGATGATGGACCTGATACCACGATTTATTGAGCCGCAATCCGGCCAGGTACTGATCGACGATCACGATATCCAGGGCGTTACGATGCACTCGCTCCGCGCGCTGATGGGTATTGTAAACCAGGAGACGATCCTTTTCAACGATACCATTTTCAACAATATCGCATTTGCCAAGCCCAACGCGACAAAGGAACAGGTTGAAGCCGCCGCGCGTATCGCAAACGCCCACGACTTTATTATGGCGACCGAGAACAGCTACGAAACCAATATCGGCGACCGGGGCGCCAAGCTGTCGGGCGGCCAGCGGCAGCGCATTTGCATTGCCAGGGCCGTATTGAGCAACCCGCCCATCATGCTGCTCGATGAAGCAACTTCGGCATTAGATACCGAGTCGGAAAAACTGGTACAGGAAGCGCTGAACAACCTGATGAAGAACCGCACCTCGCTTATTATCGCCCACCGTTTAAGCACTATTCAAAATGCGGACATTATTGTGGTGCTGGAAGAAGGCCAGATCGTAGAGCAGGGCAGGCACCAGGAACTGATAGCGAAAAATGGTTTGTACAAACGGCTGATCGATATGCAGGCTTTTAATGCGGATTAAAGCACGTTAATGCCCGGTGGTAGTCAAGCCGTAGCGACTCACCCCTGCCCTTCTCTCTTTCGGAAAGAGGGATTTAAATTATAACCAAACTGTTCACTCTCTACCTAAGCGTGGAGAGGATGTCGGGCGTAGCGATTGTAAAGGTTAGATAATTCGATGACAGAATTAGCTTTAAGGAATAAAGCTATACGTTATGCGAATCAACACCAACGACCTAACATTAAAGCGGAATTACTTACAGACTTATCGCCTGTTGATCAAGGATTATGAGT
>DASZVE010000030.1:0-24642 GCA_035547095.1 Mucilaginibacter sp. | reverse complement strand
GAGTGGTACGAAGATATTAATGCGGGTAAGGTTTACTATCTGCCACGCAAAGGCGAGAATTTACTGAATGCGAAAGTAGTTGCGCCATCGCTTGAAAAGCTGGTACAGGTAATAGGCACTGCCGACAGACCGGTAAGTTATTTTTTCTTCAAAGGCATAAAATTCCAACACACTACCTGGCTGCGGCCTTCGATGCAAGGGCATGTGCCGTTGCAGGCCGGTATGTACCTGCTGGACGCCTACAAGCTGAAAATTAAAGGCACACCCGAAAAGCAGAGTCTTGAAAACCAGGCGTGGGTCGGCCGTCCACCTGCTGCGGTTGAGGTGAGTTATGCCAATCATATCGATTTTTCAAGTTGCGCTTTTATGCACCTGGCTTCAACGGCGCTTGATTATCAAAGAGGTACGCACAACGATGAAATGAAAGGCAACCTGTTTAAGGATATCGGCGGTACTGGCATACAAGTCGGCGTTTATTCGGACGAGGGCTTT
This sequence comes from Mucilaginibacter sp., assembly GCA_035547095.1. Classification (GTDB taxonomy): domain Bacteria; phylum Bacteroidota; class Bacteroidia; order Sphingobacteriales; family Sphingobacteriaceae; genus Mucilaginibacter. Next base: position 24,150 of record DASZVE010000030.1, on the reverse strand, counting down.
GAGGCGCACCTGCCTTATAACCCCTCCGATGCGCGTGAAATTTGTACCAATGAGCACATTATAGATAATTTGATCGATGATGCCACCAATGAGGATTGGGGCTGCCTGGGTATCGGCGCAGGTAATGTCAAAAACATCAGAATTGAACATAATGAAGTGTGCGATGTGTCTTATTCAGGCATAAGCGTAGGTTGGGGGTGGACCAAGGCTGCCAATGCGATGAGCGGCAATGTCGTCCGGGCAAACAAGATTACTCATTATGCCAGGCACATGTATGATGTGTCAGGTATTTACACTTTATCGGCGCAGCCGAATTCGGTTATCGACAGCAATTATGTCGACAGCATTTACAAAGTCTCTTACGCGCATGATCCGCAGCATTGGTTCTATCTGTATTGTGACGAAGGCTCGTCTTTTTTTACGGTAAAAGATAACTGGTGCCCTGCGCAGAAATTCCTTAAAAATGCGAATGGTCCGGGTAACACTTGGGAAAATAACGGGCCGCAAGTGTCAATGGACGTTAAACGATCAGCCGGTTTGGAGCAGCCCTATAAGTATTTGCAGAAAGGAATTATAGTTAACCCGGATAATGAACCTATTAATCACGCAACTCCTTAAAGGCTATGAGAAAGACTTTCCGAAAAATAGCTTTAAGATGGAAGATGTGCGTTTTGTTTTGTGTATCGGCTTTCTTTTTATTGAGTTTTTCGGAAAGCTTTGCACAAGGTAATAACCCTTCGATCATAGAAATTACCGGCGCACCGCGCTCAAAGCCCGATGCACATTTATTGCGACCGATACTTGCAGCCTGGCACATTCCTTCATCGGCGGTGTACCAGTGGGAAAATCACCTGGTTATCTACGGTCTCTTAGGCAACCCTGTAAGGCTGGAACAGCAGGTCGCAAAACATTTCCCGGAATGTGCTCTGAAAATCTATCAGCATCCCTACTACGATTTTAACCGAACGCAGCATTGCAGGGAGAAGGGAGTTGCGAAAGAATGGGACAATATCCTGCTTACTGCCAATTTGGTTAATGATCCCCGGATGCAGCAGGAGTACCTGGATTATCATAAAACACAATTCAAAAAATGGCCCAAAGTGTCCGAAGGCTTTTGTAATGCCGGGTTTCAGCAATTGCTCGGATTTAAAAATGGCAGGCAGCTGATGCTGGTGATCAGCATTCCCAAAGGTGAGAATCTTGTCCGGCTAAATCCCAAAACGACAGAAAATAATCCCCAAATGGTACAGTGGAACGCTTTAATGAAAAAGTACCAGGTAGGTATATCCGGAACCAAACCCGGTGAGGTGTGGGTGTTTTTGAAACCGGTAAATAATTTATAACAGGTTATGCTAAAATTAGGAATATTAGGATTGGGAGAGGGCCGCAGCACCATGTCGGCGGCGCTGCAAAGCTCTAAATATGAGTTAAAAACGATATGTGACCGGAACATTGAATTGTGCCGCCATCGCGCGGAAGAGTTTAACTTTCATAATTACACAACGAATTACCAGGACATGCTGAATGATCCTGAAATTGATGTGATCGCTATCTATACGCCCGATCACCTGCATGCAGACCATGTAAAACAAGCGCTTTTGCATCAGAAGCATGTGATATGCACCAAGCCTTTTATCGACGATCTGTCGAGGGCGCAGGAACTGCTCGATCTGGCTAAAACAACCGGCAAAAAAGTTTTTGTAGGCCAGAGTTCGCGTTTTTTTGAGCCGGCAAAAAGACAAAGAAAAGATTTTGAAGAAGGCCTGATCGGCGAGCTGATCACCGTTGAAAGTCATTACCATGCCGATCATCGCTGGTTCCTGGAAAAAACCTGGGCTTTAGAAGATGCATTCAAGTGGTTGTATGGCGGGTTGAGTCACCCGGTGGATTTTATACGATGGTACCTGCCGGATGTCGAAGAAGTGATGGGTTACGGAATGATCAGCAGCAACGGGGAAAAAGCCGGGCTTAAAAATGCCGATACCATGCATTTCATTTTTAAAGCCGCTGACGGCCGGATCGCACGGGTCAGTGGCGCTTATACCGGATATACCCAGCCAACACAGCGTGAAAGCGGCATGAGCGTGATACTAAGATGTACCGAAGGCGCATCGCAGGCTGACTATCATGAGCTGCGTTATTCAGTGACCGATAAAACCGGCGAGGAAAAGATAATCTACTGGGGCGATAAAACATTGAAATATTATTACCGGTTCGAGGGCCAAAGTCACCATGCGGGCGAATACCAGAACTATCTCGAATACTTTGCAAACTGCCTCGAAAGCGGCGAAACCGCTTACCCGGATATAAGCGAGGGCATCGGTACCATCGCCTTATTGCAGGCCATGGACAGGTCGCTGCAAACCGGCGTGCCTGTAAAAATAGCTGACGTGCTCAGCGATTATCAGTTATCACCCGAACAGCTGAAGGCATGATATTAGCAATGGGGCATTTGGGGAAGAATTTGACCGTTCTGGATTATGCGATCGTATTGATATACATCGCGATACTCGTCGTGATCGGTTACAGGGCCAGCTTTGCCAAAAAGAAAAAGAACGACGAAACCCTTTTCCTGGCCAATAAATCGCTTGGCTGGGCCAGCATCGGCTTTAATATGTGGGGAACCAACGTGGGACCGTCCATGCTGTTGGCTTTCGCCGCTGTGGGTTACACTACGGGCATTGTAGCCGTAAATTTCGATTGGTACGCCTTCGTTTTCCTGCTGTTGCTGGCGGTGGTATTTGCACCGAGGTATCTTGCCGCGAAAGTGAACACCACACCCGAATTTATGGGCAACCGCTATGGCGACTCGACCCGGAATATACTGGCCTGGTATGCGCTAATAAAGATTCTCATTTCGTGGCTATCACTGGGCCTGTTTGCCGGCGGTTTCCTGGTCCGGCAGATATTGGGCATTCCCATGTGGGAATCGGTTATTGCTTTAGTGTCATTCGCCGGGCTGTTCACTTTTGCAGGCGGACTGAAAGCCATAGCAAAGGTGAACTTCTTCCAAATGATATTGCTGATAGTCGTATCGCTGATGCTTACTGTTATCGGCGTTGTTAAAGCCGCTGGTTTATCGGCTGTGTATCATAAGGTTCCTCATAACTTTTGGAACCTGGTTCATCCCGCAAGCGATATAAAATACCCCTGGTATGCTATTCTGCTGGGTTATCCGGTTTCGGCGGTAGCCTTCTTTTGTACCGACCAGGCCATGGTGCAGTCAGTTTTAGGAGCCAAAAACCTGGAGCAGGGTCAATTGGGTGTGAACTTTATCGGCTGGCTGAAAATATTGTCGCTGCCTTTATTTATCCTCACGGGGATACTTTGCTACATCTTATTCCCTGGATTAAAAGACCCTGCGGAGGCTTATATGACCATGGTCACACATCTTTTCCCGCCGGGTTTAAACGGTTTGGTCATCGTTGTGCTGATAGCCGTGCTGGTTGGCACTATCGGTTCCTCGCTCAATTCGCTGAGTACGGTATTCACGATGGACGTTTATTCAAAAAAGATCAATCCCAATGCCTCGAATGAGCAGATCATCAAAGTAGGGCGTCTGTCGGTTATTGCGGGCTGCGTCTTTGCCATCATCGTGGCGCTGGCGATCGATAATATCAAGGGGCTCAATTTATTCGACATATTTCAATCGGTTTTAGGCTTTATCGCGCCGCCACTGGCTGTTGTTTTCCTGCTGACGGTATTCTGGCCGAGAACTACGCGTAAAGCAGTGAACCTGGTTTTATCAGCTGGTTCAGCATTTAGTTTGGGTGTCGGTGTGCTGTATTTGTGGGTATTCACGCCCGACAAATACCATTTCTGGCCGCATTACCTGATGCTGTCGTTTTACATTTTTGCGTTTCTGCTTATTACGGCAGTAATCATTTCTCTTGCCGACCGCAACCCGGTTATGTATCTCCAGAATAAACTCGATAAGGCCAATATCTCTAAGACATCCAAACCAGTAAAGATCGCCTGGGCGATGCTGATCATGGTGATGATCTGCCTGTATATTCTTTTTAACTGACATTAGTGATGAACAAAGTACCGAAGGATAAGAAAATTGTATTGATAGCCGCATTGCTGGGCCTGATGCTATTTGGCGGCGAAGCAAAAGCGCAAAAAGCCTCCTGGATATGGTACCCGGGAGATTATTCCATCTGGCTGAGTAATAAAATGCAAACCAGGCGCACCGAACGCGGAACGTTTCTGCCGCCTTTCTGGAAGTTGTACAGCCCTTATGCCCTGATGGAATTTCATAAGGATTTTACGCTTTCCAGTCCCGAAGATGCTCACCTGTATATTGAAGGGCAATATAATGTAAATCTCGATGGACAAGTGATACATGGCGTTCCCAAGATCATTCATCTTCCGGCAGGAAAGCACCGGATCAGTCTGAAAGTTTATAACGACACAGGCGTGCCGGCTATCTACCTAAAAAGCGCTCATTTAGCATCTGATACTTCATGGCTGGTGACTTATGAGGATAAGGAGTGGATAGATGCTTCGGGAAAAACGTCTGATGTATCGGCTACGAAATATTTGCATGCGGCAAGCTGGGATTTTACCGACCCGGCCATGCTGCCTTCAAAGTATCATTTGCCTGTCGAACCGGAAAAAGCCGCGAAAATCGAAAGGAAAGGCCATTCGCTGTTTGTCGACTTTGGCAAGGAAACGTTTGGCTATCTAAAACTAAATGGCATGAAAGGCAGCGGAACTGTTTCTGTCTACTATGGTGAATCGCCTTACGAGGCGCGGGATACCGGCCGCTGTGAGCTTACCGACCGGGCGGTCATTGGAAAAAATCACGGCGCTGATTATACCTTCAAAGGTTCGAGGGCTTTTCGTTATGTCACTATTGATTATGACGACAATATCAGTATTGGCGACGTGTCGATGCTATATGAATATTCGCCGGTTAAGCAGCGGGGAAGTTTTCGTTGTTCTGACAAGGAGATCAATAAGATATGGGATGTGGCGGCTTACACACTGCATCTGAATACCCGCGAGTTTTTTATCGACGGTATAAAACGCGACCGCTGGGTATGGTCGGGTGATGCTTATCAAAGCTACCTGATGAACTATTATTTGTTTTTTGACTCGCCCGAAGTTGTTCATACACTACAGGCCCTTAGAGGGAAGAATCCGGTTACCAGCCATATCAATACCATACTCGACTACACCTTTTACTGGTTCCTGGGAATTAATGATTATTATCTGTATACCGGCGATAAGGCCTTTATCGACCAAAACTATCAAGGTATGAAAAGCCTGATGGAGTTTTGCCTGGCCCGCCGCGATCAGGATGGCCTGGTGCAGGGGCTTCCCGGCGACTGGGTATTTATCGATTGGGCCGATGGATTAAGCAAGCAGGGCGAAGTAAGCTTTGAACAGGTTTTGTTTTGCCGCAGTCTTGAAACAATGGCCCAGTGCGCCAGGATTGCCGGTGATACTGCCGGAGCAGAAAAGTATGAGAAACTTGCGGCCGGCTTAAAAGAGAAAATATTCAAGTATTACTGGAACGACCAGAAACATGCCTTGGTGCACAGCCGCATTAATGGCAAGCCTACGGATAACGTTACCCGTTATGCCAATATGTTCGCCATATTTTTTAATTACCTGGACCAGGGCCAAAAACAGGATGTAAAAAAATATGTGCTGCTCAATAAGGATGTGCCGGGTATCAATACGCCGTACATGCGCTTTTATGAGTTGGAGGCCCTGTGCGCCATCGGCGAACAGGATTATGTTCTAAAGCAGATAAAGGATTACTGGGGCGGCATGTTAAAACTGGGTGCTACTACTTTTTGGGAAGAGTACAATCCGGCCAAAAAAGGCGCCGAAAATTATGCCATGTATGGCCGGCCTTATGGCAAAAGCCTGTGTCATGCCTGGGGCGCCAGCCCGATCTATCTTTTAGGAAAATACTATTTAGGTGTTAAGCCGCTGTCGCCCGGTTACGAGGATTATACCGTGGAACCCAACCTGGGCACATTAAAGTGGATTCAGGGAGCAGTTCCTACACCTCATGGACGCATCAGCGTTTATTGCGGCACCACACAGATAAAAGTGAGCAGCGACGAGAACAGTGGCACATTGCGGTTTAAAAGCAAAACCAAACCGGAATGCAATCTTGGCGAAATCGCAGCTAAAGACAATAACGTTTACGAGCTGCATTTGCAAAAAGGGAAGAATTACGTCATTAATTATAGCGCTATTTCACAATGATAAAGGCGATAAGCTCTTATTTAATATTCGGACTATTCATCGCTTGTCCATTACTTGTCAAGGCGCAATTAGTTGACGGAACTCCGGCTGCGGTACCTTACCAGCCATCGGTTTACAGGTTCGACCCGTGGGAAGATCAGTCTATAGATGGTATTAATCGTCTCCCGGCGCATGCAACGGCTTATTCCTATAAGGATATCCAGGACGCTTTGACCGGCGTCCGCGAGAAATCGGGTCGCATGATTTCATTAAATGGATATTGGGATTTTGAATATTCCCCAATGCCGGCTGATACGCCAAGGGGTTTTTATAAAAGCCGTGTACAAGGCTGGAAAAAGATCATCGTGCCTTCCAATATGGAAATGCAGGGATATGGCAAGCCGATCTATAAGAGCGCGGTTTATCCGTTCAGGCCGGTTAATCCGCCGCACATGCCCGATACGGATAACAGCGTGGGCAATTATCAGCGGACATTCACCATACCCGAAAGCTGGAAGGATATGAACATCATGCTCCATTTCGGCGGTGTCAGCTCAGGATTTAAGGTTTGGCTCAATGGCAAATTCCTTGGTTATGGTGAGGATAGTTTTTTGCCTTCCGAGTTTAATATCACCCCTTATTTGAAACCGGGAGAAAATATATTGTCGGTGAGGGTCATCCGCTGGACGGACGGTTATTTTCTGGAGGACCAGGATCAATGGCGGTTGAGCGGAATTCATCGCGAAGTAATGCTGCTTGCGGAACCCAAATTGCATATCGCCGATTTCTTTTATCAAACCAAACTGGACAAGGATTACAAAGATGCGATGTTCGAGCTGCGGCCAAGGATAGAAAATTTGACAGGCAAGCGTGCCTACGGCTGTAAACTCGAGGCCCAATTATTTGACAGGAATAACAAACCTGTTTTGGCGAAACCGCTGGAAAAGAGCGTAGAGAGTATCATGAACGAGATCTACCCGAGGTTAGGCAACGCCAAATTCGCCGTGATGGAGGCAAAGGTTAAAAATCCGGCCAAATGGAGTACGGAAGAACCGAATCTGTATACACTCACACTGTCGTTAGTCGATTCGGCGGGAAATACACTCGAAGTGAAAAGCTGCAAGGTTGGTTTCAGGAGCATCGAATTCTCAAAAAAAGATAGCAAGCTGCTGATCAATGGTAAGCTGACTTACCTGTATGGCGTAAACCGCCCGGCCCACGATCCTATAAAGGGTAAAGCCTTATCAAGGGCCGATATTTTGAAAGATATACAAACTATTAAACGGTTTAACTTCAACTGCATCCGTGCCAGTCATTACCCGATGGACCCTTACCTGTACGATCTGTGCGATCAATACGGGATAATGGTTATCGATGAAGCGAATTTGGAAACGCATGGTCTTGGTTCGAAATTAAGTAACGACCCAACATGGGCGGGCGCGTATATGGACCGGATGACGAGGATGGTGATGCGGGATAAAAATCATCCGAGTGTGATCATCTGGAGCCTGGGCAACGAGGCCGGCCATGGGCCCAATCATGCGGCGATGGCCGGCTGGACGCATGAGTTTGACATCACCAGGCCGGTGCATTACGAACCGGCGCAGGACTCGCCCCAGGGTGAAGGCTATATTCCGCCGGATGATCCGCGTTATCCTAAAAAGAACGATCACTCGCACCGGCTGCAAAATCCTTTTGATGAGCCGTATGTAGATATTGTAAGCCGCATGTATCCCGGTTTGTACACTGCCGGTTTGCTGGCCAACCAAAAGAACGGCGATCACCGCCCGATATTCTTTTGCGAATACGCGCATTCCATGGGAAATTCGGACGGCAACCTGGCGGAGTTCTGGGACGTGTGGCGGAACACGCCGCGGATTATCGGCGGCTGTATCTGGGAGTTTAAAGACCAGGCTTTGCTCAAGAAAGACGATAAAGGCATTCCATTTTATGCCTACGGCGGTGATTTCGGCGAAAAGTATTATGAGGATTTTACTATCAAAGGTCTTGTCAGCGCTGATGGCAGACCCAAACCAGCCATGTATGAATGCAAGCATGTTTTTCAGCCTGCTGTTTGTACCCTCATCGATACAGCAAAAAAAATAATCAGAATAAAAAACTGGAACTCAGTTAGATCACTAGATTATTATAAAGTGACGATTGATGCCCTGGAAGACGGAAAGATCATTTCGCAAAAAGCTCTGCCGTCAATAGATGTTCCGCCTTTAAGGGACACACTTTTCTCACTGGCGCCCTATCTGCCGGTAATGAAACCTGGACATGAGTATCTCGCAGATATCCATTTTAATCTACCCGAAAACGAGCCCTGGGCAGATAAAGGTTATGAAATAGCTGGCGACCAGTTCGCATTTCGTAATGTGCCGACTGTTAAAAATACTATTAAGCACTATTCATCGGTCTTGCTAACAGAAACTCCTGATGTATACACTATAAATGGCAAGAACTTTAAAATCGGCATAAGCAAAAGGAACGGAGCGCTGAATTCATATATCGTCAACGATCAGCAGCAGGTATTTGCACCATTGCTGCCGCATTTCACCCGGCCGCTGACTGATAATGACCGCCGCGGATGGAAGGCTAACAAAGTACTTAAGCCCTGGTATAAGGATACTGCGCAATTCAAAACTGTATCGGCAAAGAAATTAGCCAGAGGGTTAATAAAGATAACCAGCAATTATACACTGATACATGATAGCGCAAATGTATTCGTGACATATTTAATTAATGGAAAAGGAGTTATAAAGGTTAATTATATTTTAGCTATAACTCCTGGCTTGCCCGATATACCTGAAGTGGGCATGCAATGCGGCATCAAACGCAGCTACGATAATATCAGCTGGTATGGGCGCGGGCCGTATGGAAATTACATCGACCGGCGTACCGGATCGGAAGCAGGTATTTATACCCAGCCGATAGACCAGTTCAACGAACCTTATGTGGTCCCGCAGGAAACAGGCAACCGCACCGATGTGCGCTGGATGTTCCTTTCTGACAAAAAATCGGATGGCTTACTGATAACGGCCGATAGCTTATTGAGCATGAACGCATGGCCTTATACAGAAAAGAATATCAACACCGCGAGGCATACTGACAAGCTGGTTGACCCGGGCTTTATAACGCTTAATATCGACTTGATCCAAATGGGTGTAGGCGGTAATGACAGTTGGTCGCCCGTAGGTGAGCCGATAAAGAAATACCGGGTGCCTGCCAGGAACTATAGCTATAATTTTTACCTGTTTCCATCCAAAACCAATGCGGAAAAAGCGGGCGCGGTTTCGTCCAGCATCAAATTTAAATCTGCAAGTTTATGAAGATGTGTGTAAGAGTCATGTTGATTTGGGTAATCTGCTTTAGTACGGCTTTTGCTGCGTCTGCCCAAACCGGTCGTAAGAGGCCGGCGACTGATCTGCTCAAACAAAACTTTCTTAATCCGCCCGAAGCGGCCAAACCCTGGACATTTTGGTACTGGATGCAGACAAGCGTAACGCGCAAGGGCATTACGGCCGACCTGGAGGCGATGAAAAAAGCCGGAATCGGCGGTGCTTACCTGATGACGATACAAGGGCCTGCTAATCCGCCGTATATCAACCCGCCGGTTGAACAGTTGAGCAAAACGTGGTGGGCGATGGTAAAATTCGCCATGCAGGAAGCAAACCGGTTGGGCGTTAAACTTGCCATGCATGATTGCGACGGTTTTGCGGTAGCGGGCGGTCCCTGGATAACGCCCGAACTTTCGATGCAAAAAGTAGTGTGGACCAAAACATTGGTTAAAGGCGACAGGATTTTCAGGATTTTCGACGACACCCTGGCTAAACCACAAAGTTATAAGGGTTATTACCGGGACATAAAAGTTTTGGCTTACCCATCGCCCGAAGGCAGCGGCATATCAACCCAAACAATTGTTCCAAAAGTTACGGCCAGCACCGGCGCGGATGTGCAATACCTGGCAGTGCCGGGCAATAAAACCAGCTTTAAAAGCAGCAAACCATGCTGGATTCAACTTGCGTTCGGCAAACCATTTACCTGCCGCTCTTTGGTCGTCCATACAGATGCGAGTAATTATGAATCGGAACGATTACTGATCGAAACAAGCGACGATGGCGCAAATTTTAAACCGCTCACGCGCCTTGTACCGCCGCGTCACGGCTGGCAGGACGGCGACGCACAGATCACCAATGATATAGTGCCAACCACCGCCAAATATTTTCGATTTGTATATGATAATGCTGGCTCGGAGCCGGGGGCGGAAGACCTCGATTTTGCTAAATGGAAGCCTTCACTAAAATTATCTGGCATCGAATTATCCGCCGAGCCGCAGATCAACCAGTACGAAGGGAAAACCGGCGAAGTATGGCGGGTAAGTAAGCGCACCACGGCGGAGCAGGTTTCGGACAACCTTTGCGTCCCTAAAGATAAGATCATCGATATAACGGATAAGCTTGATGCTAACGGCCGATTACGGTGGAATGTACCGTCCGGTGAGTGGACGATCTTACGCATTGGACATACCTCCACAGGTCATGTGAACGCAACCGGTGGTGCTGGTAAAGGGCTGGAATGCGACAAGTTTAACCCGGAGGCGGCGAAAATCCAGTTTGATCATTGGTTTGGCGAAGCCGTTAGGCAGGCAGGGCCTGAACTGGCCAGGCAGGTGCTCAAGATTTTTCACGTGGATAGCTGGGAGTGCGGCAGTCAAAACTGGTCGCCGGTTTTTGCGGCCGAATTTAAAAAACGCCGGGGTTACGACCTAGTGCCTTATCTGCCTGTAATGGCAGGTGTTCCAGTGCAAAGCGCAGAGACATCAGAAAAAGTGCTAAGCGATGTAAGGCAAACCATCGCCGAACTGGTCGTGGACAATTTCTACGGCACCATGACTGAGCTTGCTCATGCACAGGGATGCAGCTTTAGTGCGGAGTGTGTCGCGCCGGTAATGACCAGCGACGATCTGCTGCATTACAGCAAAGTGGATTTGCCGATGGGCGAGTTCTGGCTGCGAAGCCCTACGCACGACAAGCCGAATGATGTACTGGATGCTATTTCTGGCGGGCATATTTATGGTAAAAATATCATCCAGGCTGAGGCGTTTACCGAACTTCGCCTGATGTGGAACGAATACCCGGGAATGCTGAAAACGCTTGCCGACAGGAATTTCGCGTTGGGTATTAACCGCTTTGTATTTCACGTGGATGTGCTTAATCCCTGGCTTGACCGTAAGCCCGGTATGACGCTCAATGGCGTGGGCTCTTTTTTTCAGCGTGACCAAACCTGGTGGAAACCCGGACAGGCGTGGGTAAAATATGTGCAGCGTTGCCAGTCGATGCTGCAGATGGGACACCCGGTGACGGATATTGCTGTTTTTACCGGTGAGGAAACGCCGCGCAGAGCCATTTTACCCGACAAGCTGGTGAACACTTTGCCGGGAATATTTGGCGCCGCACGCGTAAAGTCGGAGGCTGAAAGACTCGCTAATAAAAATGAGCCGATGCGTGTGCTACCGAAAGGAGTAACAAGTTCAGCAAATATGGCCGATCCAGAAAAATGGATCAATCCATTGCGCGGCTATGCTTACGATTCGATGAACCTGGATGCCTTGCTCAGGCTAGCTACTGTACATAATGGTCGCATCATATTGCCGGGAGGTGCAAGCTATAGCGTTTTGGTTATACCCGGCGTGCGACCCATGTCGCCAGGCAGTAATTTGATGTCGCCGCAAGTCCTGAAAAAACTGCTGCAGTTGGTTGACGGTGGTGCTAAGATTATAATGAACGATCATCCTGAACAATCTCCCGGTCTGTTAGGCGGGGAATCGGTTAAAAATATGGCCGGTCAGCTTTGGAACAAATCAAAAGGGGAGGGCCGGATATTTACAGGTCCCTACAAAAATGAAACATTTGATAAGCTGGGCGTCCCGAGGGATGTAATTGTAAGCGACTCGTCGGGACATTACGCAGAAAACATTGCGTGGAATCACCGTGCGGGAGCAGGGTTCGACAGCTATTTTATTTCTAATCAGGATGCCGTGCCGCGTACGCTTACTTTATCGCTTAGAGTTAATGGCCGCATGCCTGAGCTATGGAACCCCGTAACCGGCGAAATGCAAACAGCCGGTGACTGGAAAATACAAAACGGACGTACCCTATTGCCTTTAAGACTGGATGCCAACGGATCACTATTCATCGTGTTAAGGAAGCCAGCCATGTCGGCGTCAGTCCAAAAACATAAGAACTGGCCAACAATTGAACCGGTATTGAAACTGCAAGACACATGGCAAGTTCAATTTGATACAGCTTATGGCGGCCCGGCAAAACCCGTGGTATTCAGCAAATGTGAAAGCTGGAGCAGCAATGCAAATCCTGCGATAAAGTATTATTCAGGCACTGCCAGCTACAGCCAGGTAATTGACTGGCATAGAAACGGCAAGACAAGCAGCGTCTGCCTCGATTTAGGCAAGGTAGCCAATATAGCCGAGGTCTATGTAAATGGCACTTATTACGGAACAGCCTGGACTTATCCCTATCGTGTAAACATCGATAAAGCCTTAAAGCCTGGCAAAAATACCATCAGGATAGATGTGAGCAATACCTGGGCGAACAGGCTGATCGGCGATCATGGCCTGCCCGAAAATAAGCGCATTACCTGGACAAACGCGACTTACCGCCTCGATGGGGAACCGCTGCTGCCAGCTGGACTATTAGGGCCGGTAAGGATAGTTGAATTGAAGTATTAATCCATTTTAGATAGATGAAGAAGGATATTTGGATAGGCTCACTTATGGTTGCTGCTACGGTTTTAGGACAAGGAAGGTTATTTGCACAAAGTGATGCTTTGGTAAATACCTCGGCAAGTCCGTATGCCCAATTGAGCGGTCTGAATATGGGTGATGTAACCTGGACGCATGGTTTCTGGGCCGATCGTTTTAAGGTTTGCCGCGAAACGATGATCCCCAATTTATGGAAGATATACAGCGATCCTAAGGTAGGTCACGCGATTCAAAATTTTGAGATTGCCGCAGGACTGGATACCGGTTCGCACATAGGTCCGCCGTTCCAGGACGGGGATTTTTATAAACTATTTGAAGCGGCAGCCAGCGTTTACGCCGTTACACACGATCCTGCCCTTGATAAGCTGATGGATAAAACCATCGCCCTCTTTGCCAAAACACAGCGGGCAGATGGCTATATCAATACCATGACACAGATTGCGGAGCGTAAACGGCCGAATTCAAAGGCGTTTGAGGACAGGATGAATTTCGAAACCTACAACCTGGGGCATTTAATGACAGCCGCCTGTGTGCATTATCGTGCTACCGGCAAGCGTAATTTCCTGGATATTGCGATCAAGGCGACGGACTATCTCTATCGTTTTTACAAAAATGCTTCGCCGGAGTTAGCGCGCAATGCCATTTGTCCGTCGCATTACATGGGTGTGGTGGAGATGTACCGCACAACGCATGATCCGCGCTATCTTGAGCTGGCCGAAAACCTGATCAATATCCGCGGATTAATGAAAAATGGCGAAGATCAGAACCAGGACCGGATTCCCTTCCGCGAACAAACACAGGCAATGGGTCACGCCGTGCGGGCCAATTATTTATACGCGGGCGTCGCAGACATTTATGCGGAAACCGGTGATACTACGCTGATGCGCGCGCTTAACCTGATCTGGCATGATGTAGTCGACCGTAAAATGTACATTACAGGAGGCTGTGGCGCTTTGTATGACGGCGTGTCTCCCGACGGGACGTCATATTCGCCAAAAGAGATCCAGCAGGTACATCAGGCTTACGGCCGTGAATACCAGTTACCCAATTTTACCGCTCATAACGAAACCTGTGCCAGCGTCGGTAATGTGCTGTGGAACTGGCGTATGCTGCAGATTACAGGCAACGCCAAATATGCTGATGTGATGGAGCAAACTTTATATAATGGTATGCTTTCAGGAATCAGCCTCGATGGTAAAAGCTTTTTCTACACCAATCCCTTGAGCGTTAACGATAAATTGCCTTACCAGCTTCGCTGGTCGAGAGACAGGGTGGGGTATATTGCCTATTCGGATTGTTGCCCGCCTAATGTGGTGCGTACCATTGCTGAGGTAAGCAGCTATGCTTATAACGTATCGGCCAAAGGATTGTGGTTCAATCTTTATGGTGGGAATAAACTCTCGACACGACTCAAGGATGGTACTCCAGTTAAATTAACCCAAACTACTGACTATCCCTGGAATGGCAGGGTCGACATCCGGTTCGATGAAGCACCGGGTAAAGAGTTTTCGATTTTCTTACGCATACCCGGCTGGTGTAAAAATGCGTCGTTGACGGTGAACGGTAAGCCTGCAAATATATCCTTGACCCCTGGGAAATATGCTGAAATAAGCAGCCGTTGGAAGAAAGGCGACAGGGTGGTGCTGCAGTTGCCTATGCCGGTTAAATTTATCGAAGCCAATCCGCTGGTAGAGGAGGTGCGTAACCAGGTTGCCGTTAAACGCGGACCGATTGTTTATTGCCTTGAATCGGTCGATCTGCCTAAAGGGAAAAGCATATTTGACGTTGCACTTCCGACTAATGCCGATTTGAAAGCTGTACCTATAAAGATAAACAACAGTGACATCATGAGCTTGAACGGCAAGGCTGACATCCGTAATGAGAGTAATTGGAAAAATAGCTTATACAGGGAAGTCTCGGATCACAATGAAGGCAAAATTGATATCCGACTGATTCCTTATTATGCCTGGGATAACCGCGGCCACACCGATATGGAAACCTGGATACCGTTCGACCAGTAAGCTCAGAACATATTGACGATATCTTTTTCGCGTTCTTTCGGGAAAACGGTAAGTGATTCGAGCTTATGGTTTTTAATGGTCGCCTCAATCGTAGTATTGTAAGGCGCATGAAGCTTGAAGTGAACGTCCCAGTCTTTGGGCCACGCCGGGAACAGGTATATCTTCTTTCCGTTGGTTTGCAAAAGCATCTCCTGTAGACCGATCATACCCGAACCGCCCCAATTATGGTCTGGAGTCCAGTCGAAACCGGGTCCCCAGAAAGCTGGGAAGCGCCTGCCGGAATCTTTCAGCTTAAAAACCGTTAAGTCAGCCGCTTCTTTAGTGAGACCCATTCTCGCGGCGAAAATATTGTCTTGTTTCCAGCCTATGCCGCTCCTGAATTTCGTAGCGAGCGTATCGTATTTCCAGGTGTTGATGGCTACATCCAGATTAGGCTTGCCGATGCCATAAATGCCCCAGGGAAAAACAGGGTAAAGCTGCATGGTTTCCACGTTATTTACCCGCGCCCATACCTTAGCCGGAGCAATGGTTTTATGCCCTTCAAATTCGCCGAAATTGATGGGAGGGATGCGTTTTAACATCGATTCCCACTCTTTGCGTTCGCTGTCCGCTAAATATTCAGACGGTAGTTGGAGCAGGGTACTAAGCACAGTTTTCAACGCCGCTATGGTCGAAGTGGAATTATAGGCCATCTTGTAGGTTTCGCCTGCTGAGCCGGGATAAAGAACTAAATGCCCGTCTCCATCCAAAGTTTTTACGCCTCGTTTCTTTGCCAGGTACTCGTAATGTTCATTGAAAAACGTGAGGCAACTTTCTATAAAATGGACGTATTGTTTAATGTTATTCCCGGTATAGCGCTGGGTTTCCAGCATCATCTGGCAAAACTCCAGCACAGTGTCCCATTCATACTCAAGCCAGGCATTGTATTGCATACCCGGGTCATAACCCGCCGGTCGTTTAAGACCGTACTCCGAGCGGTTAGGCAAACCGAAATTTTCAATTTGCTCGGTAAAACAAGCGCCATCGTGCCCCCAATAAATCTTGCTGCGCAGTTCGGCATTGCGTAATGACCGGAGATAAAAATCAAACTGAGGCTTCATCATGTCAAAGTCGCCGCTCTTGAGCATCGGCCAGTAAACCAGCCGCTGATTTTGTGCTGTCATCAACCCGCCGCCCCAGTTCCTGAAATCAGGTGTAAAATCGTATGAAGGATTGACGAATTTAGGATCGTAGGTGAATAACCCACCGTTAAATTTAGTAGGGTAGGAACCGAAAGCATTGCAGCCGAGCATGTACCGGAATAGCTGGTAATTGCATCCTGCCTGCCATTCGGTGTTTTCAGGGTTTGTATTAGCCGGATCGATAAAAATAAAGCTACGCTCCCAGAACTGTTTCCACCATTTTTGTGTGGCGGCCAAAGCGGTTTGCCGATGTGACACGGCATCGTGTTCAACGCTGTCTAACTTCTGAGCCCAAAGCCTGGGTGAGGAGTCGTAGCCCGAGCTTAATACTACTTCGATATTTTGTTCTTTTGCTGCATGCCGGCTTTCCAGCTTCCAGCCCTCAAAATCGGTATTCAGGTATTTTCCGCGGTAAATGCCTGCGGCTCGCATACCATTACCCTTCATCGTTCCGCCGAAAATTAGATGATGAAGCGGGTCAAATAGCTGCGATTTTACCGCTTCCATTCCCTCATCCTTTACCGTAGCATCGAAAATAGAAGAGTCTTTATTCTGATGATAAAATATCACCGAATTGTCCCGGAAATCTATGCTGTCTTTATTGGTTTTAACCTCACCGTTTTTGGCCCATTTTCGGGACCCCTGGTTGTTTTCCAACCCGTTCGATTCCCGGTCGCGGTAACGCCAGCTTTCATAGTCAGCTTCTGCTTTTATCGGGAGGGTACTGTTGATGCCAACATGAACTACCGGCCGGTAAACATCAACCCAAAGCATAACTTGTGTATGCAGCTTGCCGTTTGTGCCATTGATAATTACCGAACCGTCATTCAGTGATAATCGCTGCGAGAAATCCTTATCGCTGAAGGGATCAGGAGAAAGCCTGATCCTGACGCGACCCAGCTTCAAAAAAGTGTTATTTTCGTCAAAGGTGCCGCTTTTGGAGAGATAGAAATAAAGGTCGCCATTCTCTACCCAAACATTCAGCCCGATGTCGCCGCCGCCGCAGGGCATGGATTCGCCGGAGTTTTTGCTTTGACTTTTCCAGGTGATATCGCATGATTTTAGTTCGCCCGGTTGTGCTTTCGAGATTGAAAAACAACCGATCAGCAGGATAAATAAAATCAAAACTTTGATCTTCATCAGCGGATCGTCCTATTTTTTAGATGGTATTTGCTGAACCAGCCACTTTACAAAATCGTTTGCCGCTTCAAAATTCTGAAAATCGGCCGGCAGCTTTCGACCATCGGTATATTCATTGTAAAACCAGGGATCGCCAACCGCAAATACAGTTCCTTTACCATATTTGGCTGTCGCGATGATCACGTCGTTTTTATCGGTTAAAGCCGAAATGGCGGGAGAGATGACCTTTAAAGTGCTGATATCTTTTACGTAGACCTTTTTAGCAGTTTTAAACATTTTATTGCCCGCGGGTATGTAAATAGCGCCCTGCTCAAATTGTTTGCCCTCGACATGTTTGGCGCGATCTTCATTAAACTTTATGCCGAATTTAGCCATCAGTTTGTTCAAATGGTAGAACTCGGCGTTCCCGGTGTCATTGTTTAAAACGGCCAGGACACCGCCTGCCTTTACCCAGTCGCTTATGGCTTTAATGTGAGCCGGTTCGATGTATTTGGCATCCGGGTTTTCTTTTGGAATGTCGGGATCGACAATGACGTAAATGTTTGCTTTCTTAAGGTTCTCTGCCGTCGGCTCCTGGCAAAGCGTTTCAGTCTTTACGTCGTAATTATTAAAAGTATGCCCTAGAAATGAAAAGCCGTTATTGGTTTCTTCATCCCATTTATAGTGATAAGACACAACACGGCCGGTTATATCCTTCCGGTGCTCATCATTAAAATAGCTGTCGAGCAGCACGATCTTTCCTTTTCCGGCGGATAGATGCGCCAGGCGCTCAATTTCCACGCTGGCCAGTATAAACGCGCCCACACCTTTCGGATCGTTTTGTACCACTTTTTCGCTTAGGTAATACTTGTAGCTGCCATCGCGATAAGGTTTTCCGCCCAGTCCGCCCACGGCAACTGTTCCATTCAGGTTAACCTGTCCGTCAGCACCATACTGTACAAACTTCTTGACGATGCCGCTATATCCCTTTTGGGCGATGGCTAAGTAGCTCGCCGGTAAATAGCCTTCCCTTGCGCCTTTAGCCAAAGCATATACAAACATGCACGATGCCGATGCTTCAGGATAATTGCCCGGTGCGTTGGCTTTATCCATTATTTGGTGCCAAAGGCCGCTTCTAGGATCCTGATATTTTTTTATGGCTGAAGCAAGGCGATTTAATATCGCCAGCAAAGTCTCACGTTTTGAGTTATTTGCGGGGAATTTATCGAGCACATCAACCAGCGCCATGGCGTACCAGCCATCGGCTCTTGCCCAAAAGTTCTGGGATAAGCCGGTTTGCGAATTCGCCCAGCGTTCCTCGCGGCTTTCGTCCCAACCATGGTATAATAAGCCTGTTTTGGGATTCCGCATGTGATTTTCGACGAGTATAAACTGGTTGGCTATGTCATTGAAATCAGAATCCTCATGAAATGTGTAAGCATACTCAGCATAGAAAGGTTCGGCCATATACAGTCCGTCAAGCCACATCTGGTCGCGATATCTTTTTTTATGCCAGAAACCGCCTTCTGCAATTCTCGGCTGATCCTTCAACTGATCGCGCAAAATAAGCGCAGCTTTATAGTATTTTTCTTTTTCCAGTACATTATAAAGCATCAGCACAGAACGGCCGCATAAGATGTTGTCGAGGCTATAAAGATTTTTTTTATAGCCTTTTATCGAGCCATCATCGGCAACCAGCGCGTCAATATAATTATGCACATAATTGAAATATTTTTTGTCAGCGGTTTGCTTCCAGACATTGGTAACTCCTTCGAGCACAACCCCTTGTTCATAACTCCACCGCGTTGTCGAAGCACTGTCCTTCCAAAGCTTCATCGCCGTGGCAGCCATGCGCTGTGACAAGGGCGCCTGCTGTGCGCTGATGGTGAGAATAGTAGCAAAAAACAGTATCGATAGGCAAATGATCTTCTTCATGGCTGCTGATTGGGTATGAACAGGTAAGTTATAGAGAAACGCCTCTTTTCCAGGGAATAAAATCATTTTGCCCGTGTCGTACTGCGCTAACTTCGATTTCTCCGTTGGCGACCCCGATCACATAATCTAATATACGTTCGCCAGCTTGTTCAATGGTTTCGTTGCCTTCTATAATCGTGCCGGTGTTGATATCGATGATGTCATTCATCCGTTTGTACATAGCTGTATTTGTGGACAGTTTCACTACCGGCGTTATCGGATTGCCCGTTGGCGTACCAAGACCGGTGGTGAATAAAACGATATTGGCCCCCGAGCCGACTTCCGCAGTGGTTGATTCCACGTCATTGCCCGGCGTGCATAATAAATTCAGACCCGGTTTGGTCACTTTTTCAGGGTAGTCCAGCACATCGGCTACAGGAGAGGTACCGCCTTTTTTTGCCGCGCCTGCTGATTTAATAGCATCAGTTATCAAACCGTCCTTAATGTTGCCCGGCGAAGGATTCATATAAAAACCCGATCCTGCTTCTTCAGCGCGCTGGCTATAGCTTTTTACCAAAGACGAAAAGCGTTCGGCTTTGCTTTTATCTACGCAGCGGTCTATAAGGTTTTGTTCAACACCACACAGCTCCGGAAATTCGGAAAGAATAACCGTACCGCCCAGCGCGACCAGCAGATCGGAAGTATAACCCACTGCCGGGTTTGCCGAAATTCCTGAAAAACCATCGGAACCACCACATTCCAGGCCGATGGTTAATTTGCTTAAAGGCGCGGGCTCGCGCACACAGGCATTGGCCTGGATTAGCCCCGCCAGCGTTTGTCGGATGGCCTGCTCGATCAGATCTGTTTCCCTGCCGGTTTTTTGCTGGTCGAGAATACAAAGCGGTTTGCTGAAATTTGGATCACGCTTGGCGATCTCTTCCTGCAAGGTTTTTACTTCGGCATTCTGGCAACCCAGGCTAAGCACGGTCGCACCGGCTACGTTTGGGTGTGTGATGTAACCAGCTAGCAGTCCGCATAACGCTGCCGAATCTTGCCGTGTGCCGCCACAACCACCAGTGTGAGTAAGGAATTTGATGCCATCGACATTAGGAAACAATTTTTCGTTTCCGGAGTGACTACTGTCGCCGGCTATTTTAGTGTATAAAACTTCATCTATTCCGGCGCCCGAGCGGATGCCGTTAATGAGCTGCTGCGCTTTTATTTCATATGTATTTTTACGTCCATAACCGAGCGGTTTCAACAGCGCTTCCTGCAGCACTTCCACATTGCGATTTTCGCAAAATACCATCGGGACCACCAACCAGTAATTGGCGGTTCCCACCTCACCGTTTGCACGGTGGTAACCGTTGAATGTTTTGTTTTGCCATTTTTGCACGTCCGGTTTTTCCCAGTCCAGGTGACTGTTTCCGGTATGGAAACCGCTTGCAGCATGCTTTATATTGGCCGTGGTTAGCAAACCACCCTCAGGAATATCGCTTTGGGTTCGGCCCACCAGAACCCCGTACATGATCACATCTGTACCGGCAGGCAGATCGGCCAGCGCAAACTTATGTTTGGCTGGAATAGCCTCGGCTACGCGGTAGGTTTTGTTATTATAAATGACCTCGTCGCCGGCATTAAGGTCGGTAAGGGCCACCATCACATTATCTTTAGGATGTACCTTGGTTACTCTTTGTTTCATAAATGATATTATTCGTGCAGCGTGCTCTCTTTTTCGCCCGCCATGATCTTATTTAATTCCCTAACTACCGCTTCTTTAAAACCTGGCAGTTCTGTCAGGTCTGCGCTCCACAGCTCTTTATTGCTCAAAATGCTTTTAACAACCTGGTCAGCATTTGCATTTTCCCAAACTTTGCTGAAATAGTCTGCCTGGCTATCGGTTACGGTATAGTTAAGCTGGTTGATCAATCCCTTATAAGCGCCATTAACCTGCTTAGTCTTCATAAACCTTATAAAGGCTGCAAATCCAAGCGCCATGTTTGCCGGAACTGCATTTTTTATTTTGTAATAGTTCAGCAGCAGCGGAATAACGCGCATTTTAAGTTTTGTTGAGTACTGAAGCGAAATGCTGAGCCATTCGTGACGTATATACGGGTTGCGGAAGCGATCCAAAACTTTACCTGCAAAATCAGCGGCGACTTCAGGATCAACTTTGTACGGAATGGATGGGATGATCTCCTTGTAAGCCAGCTCGGTTATAAAGTTTACAAAGCCGCTGTCGTCCATAGCCTCTTTAACTGTAGCAAGACCAGAAATAATGGCAACCGCACAGCTTAAAGTATGCGAGGCGTTGAGCAGCCGCAGTTTTAGTTCCCTGTAAATTTCGATATCGGGTGTGATAATTACCCGGTCGTCAGCTTTGCTGAAACTTAGTATCGAAGCTACTTTTTCATCACCTTCAATCGCCCAAAGACAATAGATCTCCGACATGATATGCAGGTTATCAGTATATCCCCGCTCTTTTTCCAGCTCCGCTGCCAGTTCTTTTGCGGGCTTGCCGGGAACAATCCGGTCAACCAAAGAACTGCAGAAAGTATTATGATGCTCGATCCAATTGATAAACTCGTCTTCCAATTGATTAAAGTGCGCCAGGTCCAACAGGATCGATTTTAGCTTTTTGCCATTATCTATAATAAGCTCGGTCGGAATAATGACCAGGCCGCTGGCAGCGCTGCCACTGAAAACCTTATAGCGTTCGTACAGAACTGCCAGTAGCTTGGCGGGAAAGGATTGGGGTGGCTGCTGGTTGATGTCTTCTTCAACCAGTTGGATGCCTATTTCGGTGGTGTTTGATATGACCACCTGTAAGTCGGGACTTCCCGCGAGGCCAAGAACAGCGGCCCAGTCGGTTGACGCCGACAATACTTCGCTGATAGCAGAGCAAATGACCTGCTCACTTACTTCCTGCCCGTTTTCGATGCCTTTTGAATAGATAGTGTAAAGGTTGTCCTGCTTTGCGAAATCATCAGCAGAGCCGGTATCGGTCGATTTTACCATCACCACGCGGCCGTTGAAAATTCCCTGCCGATTGGCTTTATCGATAAAATAATCGGGCAGGCCTCTTAGCAAAACGCCGGTTCCAAACTGCAGTACCTTTTTGGGAAGATCAAATACTTCCGCATCTGGCCCTTGCAAACCTGGTACGTTTATGTTTTTTAAATTATCTTTTGATAGTATCATATCGAATTGAAAAGTGATCTTAATCTATTGTGGGTCCCAGCCATCCTTACCTGAGAAAATGTTCTGCAATGTATATTGCTTCACTTCTTTTGCATTCAACTGGTGCGACCATCCCACCCGGCCTGAAACATTTGCACCGGGCCCAGTACTTTTGTATTCGGCAAAAAAGGCGGTCTTTTCATTTTCAGGATTGCGCCAGTTATCCCAGCCTGAAGGTACGATATGCGCACCCATTTCGGTGCGTATGTAAGCTACTTTGGCATAGGGCCGCCAGGGACGACCAAGGTGTACCTTTTTGGCTGCTGAATCGGCAATTAATTGGCAGTCGAAAAATACAAAACCGTATTTCTGGCGCGGGGTAGTGGACGCCGCTGTGATGTACGAGTTTGAAAGGTTTTTGATCGTGCAATGATCAAAAACAGCCGTGGCCTCGCCGAAAATAAAGTCTGTTGTGCCTTGTATAAAGCAGTCCTTGTAGTATTGGCGGCTGTTTTCGGTAGCGGTGTATAGCGTGTCCTGGTTGCCGAGCAGGTTGCAATTTGTGATCTTGCACCTGTCCCCCTCCACATGCAATGCCACGGCCTGCCCAACTCGACCCGACGAATTTTCAATGGTCAGGTTTTCGGCAGTAAAATCGTTGCCCTGTACTAATACGGTGTACGAAGTATAGGTTGTGAACTTAGTTTTGCCGAAGTCATCTTTTCCTCCCGGAAAGAGCTTGCCGGAGTAGTCGTCATTTGTAATGATGGTGCCGGCTTTATCTTCGCCAACCAATGAAATTTTGGTTTTCCAGGAAGGAATAACCAGCTTTTCGTGATATATCCCTTTTTTGATGTAGATAGTTACCTGCTGCTGCGACAGATCGCGCACGGCATTTATCGCTTCCTGAATCGTTTTAAAATCGCCGCTTCCATCCTGTGCAACTGTGAAATGCGACGGATAAGTGGCGGGCTGGGCCGCTAACGCGACAGCGATAAATAAATTGACAACCAGTGCAATTAGCTTTTTCATTCTACCTGGCGATTGTGAGTGAATGGCTATCGGCGCCTTTGCCGAATGCGGTCTTATTAGCGGCCTTTGTCATATCAGTATCGGACACTTTTATACCGGAGGAATTTTTGCCGTCAACAGAAAACAGCAATTGCGCATTGGAATAGATAAGATGATCAAACTCGACATCGTGGCTGTTTTTTATATTCACCAGCGGGTTGGTATCCTTGCAATCGAGCTGAACATTTTTGAGGTAGATGCCAGTGCCTTCGGTTATCTCGATGCCCTTGTTTGTTTTTAACACCAGGTTTTCGAGGTGAATGTTTTTGATGTTCATTTCGGGAAGGCCCCTTACCTGTATTGCTTTTTCGGCGCCGTTGCACACCACATTATCAACATAAAAATCCCTGAACTGCGGGGTGGCTTCCGTTACCGGAATACGATTAGCATCGCCATTCCCTTCATCGTCTCCTGGCGATTTGCCCATATAATACATATCGAAAAGTATGGCATTGGTCCAGATATCCCTCATGTTGATATCTTTGATATGTATATTTTCAACGATGCCGCCGCGACCGCGGGTGGTTTTAAAGCGCAAACCCACATCGGTGCCTATAAAAGTGCAGTTGTAAACAAATATATTTCGCGCTCCGCCCGACATTTCGCTGCCTATTACAAAGCCACCATGCGCCCGGTAAACCACATCGTTTCTCACTACCATATTTTCAGTCGGTTT
>DASZVE010000029.1:0-19408 GCA_035547095.1 Mucilaginibacter sp. | reverse complement strand
CCGTTGATTATATCGGCTCGCTGGATACCACGATATCGGGTTCCAGGAACGGGCACACGCCCCTGTTCATTTGGTACACGATTTCGAAACTCGGCATCGAAGGCCTGAAACGACGTACAATGGACTGCCTGGATGTTGCGGCTTATGCCGAATCGGTTTTAAAGCAAGCGGAGCCCCTGGTATGGCGAAACCCTGCTACGCTTACCGTCAACATCCCTAAGCCAGGCGAAGAGCTTATCAAAAAATGGCAACTGGCTTCCGGCAAGGAATGGGCGCATATCATCTGTATGCCCGGTATGCAAAAAACGCAAATTGACGCTTTTGTAAAAGACCTTGAGGTGTATAAAAGCGCACAGTGTATCCTAACGGATTGAAGCGCTAATGCGCGCCTCGTTCTATTCGGCGCGTTTTACTACCTTTAGCGAATACGCACATAACCCTGATGAGCGCTTCGCTAATACTTTTTATCATCCTGGCCTATTTCGCCCTGCTGATGGTCATTTCCCGTCTCACCTCGCGCCATACGAAAGATAACAGCTTTTTTGACGGCGACCGGGCCTCGCCCTGGTTCCTGGTGGCGTTTGGCATGATCGGTTCTGGCATATCGGCGGTTTCGCTCGTTTCTATACCCGGCAACGTAGGAAACGACAACCTGTATTATTTCCAGTTTATTCTGGGCACCATCGTGGGTTACCTGTTCATCGCATTTGTGCTGGTGCCGATTTATTATAAGCTGAAACTCGTATCGATTTACACTTACCTGAATGTGCGTTTTGGTAATGTGACCTATAAAACCGGGTCGCTGTTCTTCCTGGTATCGCAGTCCTTCGGCGCGGCGCTCAGGCTGCTGCTGTCTGTCAAGATATTGCAGTATGCTTTTTTTGATGCAATGCACGTTCCTTATTTTGTCACCATTATCATCGTGCTGATCCTGATTTGGTTATATACCAATAAATCGGGTATCAAAACCATCGTCTGGACCGACGCCTTGCAGTCGTTCTTCCTCATCACGGTAATTATCGTGTCGATCATTGCTATCAAAAATTCGCTCAATTTGTCCCTTGGCGGAATGGTGAGCGCCATCGTGCATCACCCTTATGCGAAACTGTTCGACTGGAACATCGATTCAGGTTCCAACTTTTTCAAACAATTCATATCGGGCCTCCTGATCACTGTCGCGTTAGTCGGGCTCGACCAGAGCATGATGCAAAAGACCCTGACGATCGCCAATATCAAAGGCGCGCGGAAGAATGTGCTTACTTTCAGTTTTTTTATCGCAGGCGCGCAAACCCTGTTTCTCGGCCTCGGCATTTTGCTTTATATTTTTGTCGAAAAGCACGGCATCCAACTGCAATCGCAGAACGGCCAACTGGTGAATACCGATGGCTTGTATCCCTTTCTTACACTGCATTATTTCGGGCAGATAGGCGCCATCGCTTTTTTTATCGGCGTCGTGGCCTCAACCTTCGCCAGCATCGACGCCTGTATCACCGCCCTGACGACGGCTTTCAGTTACGACTTCATGGATTTCGAGAACAGGCCGCACGAACAAAAAAAGAAGATCAAGAACCGGGTGCTGCTGGGCGTGAATATCGTCATGTTCCTTATTGTTATGGCCTTTTGGAGCAGCCAGGGGGCCATCATCAATACGATTTTCAAGATCGCCGGTTATACTTACGGACCGATCTTGGGATTATATTTGACGGGATTATTTACCAGGGTCCAGCTAAAGGAAAAATGGGTGCCGGTTGCCTGCGTGTTGGCGGCGCTGTTGAGCTGGGTGTTGAACGGCGTATTTATCAGCCTGTTCAATTTTGATTTCGGCTTTATGAATATCCTGGTGAACGCCGTGCTGACGATCTTTTTCCTGTTTATTATCCAAAAGAAAAACCATGCCGTCGCCTGAAGAAAGTACTGTAATTGAACAAACCACCGACCCGGTCGATTTCGCTATTTGTGCCGAAATGATGTCGCGAACCGACCCTTGGATAACGCTGGGCATCGGCATTGAAGATTGTGCAAAAGCGTTTGAGGGCTCCTTTCGCGAGGTGTTTGTTTTGAGAACAGCAACCGGCATCGCGGGCTTCGTTATCATGCAGCCGCAGGGGAGTTTCAAAGGTTATATACAAACTCTCGCTGTCGCCGACGGTTATCGCGGCCAGGGCTATGGCACCCGGATACTGCAGTTCTGCGAGGAAAGAATACTAAAATACTCGCCTAATATTTTTATTTGCGTCAGTTCGTTCAATCAGGGCGCCCTGAAATTGTACAGTCGTTTTGGCTTTGAAAGGGTAGGTGAGTTGAAAGATTTTGTAAAGCTGGGGTTCACCGAAATTCTGCTTCGTAAAACCATCGGACCAACGGTGGGCTACAAGGGGAAAGCATAGCGTTTATTTTCCTTATCTTTCGCTTTTCTGATTTTACTATGTCTTTCCTTAAAACATCAGCTCTTTCAGCTATCATTTTTTCTTTCAGCCTGGCTTGCCTGGCCCAGGGCAATAAAGCAGCGCTGATCAATACTGTCGACAGTATTTTGAACAACCAGGTGAACAACGATAAGATACCCGGCGCAGTGATCGAGATCAAGCAGGGCGACAGTGTGATCATGCTAAAAGCATTCGGCTACGCGCAGAAGTATGATTATAACCACCGCCTGCTGGCCAAACCGCCCCTCATGACAACCGGCACCATGTTCGATATCGCTTCGCTGACCAAGATGGTAGGCACGACCACTTCCATCATGCTGCTGGTCGATCGTGGTCTGGTGCGCGTCGACGACCCGGTGAGCAAATACATACCAGCTTTCGGCGCCCCGCATAAGGATTCGAT
The DNA here is from genome assembly GCA_035547095.1 of Mucilaginibacter sp. Taxonomy (GTDB): domain Bacteria; phylum Bacteroidota; class Bacteroidia; order Sphingobacteriales; family Sphingobacteriaceae; genus Mucilaginibacter. The sequence goes on along the minus strand of DASZVE010000029.1, from coordinate 16,579 downwards.
CACCATCCGCAACCTGCTAACGCATACCGCCGGGCTATATGAATGGTACCCCATGTATTACCGTGCTCATACCAAAGAGCAAACCTTTAAGCTGATCGACGAACTGCCCCTGGAATTCCCGGTCGGGGCCGGACGGCATTATAGCGACCTGGGCTTTACCGTGCTCGGGGAGATCATCGAAAAAGTATCGGGCATGCCGCTCGACCAGTTCGAGAAGAAAAACATCTTTATTCCCCTGGGCATGAGCCATACCATGTACAACCCATTGACGAAGGGCAAAAATTTTAAGATCGCAGCAACTGACCCCGGTAACCCCTTCGAGCACCGGATGGTATACGACCCGTCGATGGGCTACCAGTTCAAAGAGATCAAACACGATGCCTGGAAGGGCTGGCGTCACTACGTTTTGCACGGACAGGTTGACGACGGTAATGCGTGGTACGCCGAACATGGCGTTGCCGGTGCAGCAGGATTATTCTCGACCGCCGAAGACATCCAAAAGCTGGTGGATATGCTGGTGAACCACGGCAAAGTAGGTTCAACCCAATTTATATCCGAACAGACGATACAAGCCTTTCTCACCAAAGATAAATACCTGAACGGCCTGGGCTGGATGATGGACCCGCTGAACCCGGTCATCAAAGGCGGACCGGAGGGCAGTTTCGGCCATACCGGATTCACGGGTACTAGCATTGCGGTAGTGCCGTCGAAAAAACTATCGGTGATACTGCTCATCAACCGGGAAAATATGGGACTCATCAACGGGAAGGCATACTACAACGTAAGCCCGGTCCGCGAGGAGATATTTAAGGCGGCGCTGAAGTATAGCGAATAGGTAAAACAAGCAGACCTGCACTGCAACCGATTTAAACCAACTTCAGGCCTGTCTTAATAATGTCTTTTGCAAGCGGTATTAATGCTCTCCGCCTTTGCGGCCAATTTCGGCCATGTGTTCTTTGTCGCGGCTTACTGCCTCTCCGCCTTTACGCCCGGCCTCGCGGGCTTCTTCCGAACTGAACTCATGCGCATGCCCCGATTCGTGGGCAGCCTTGCCGCCTTTGCTGGCTATTTCGCGCTGTTTTTCGTCGTCCATGGAAGCAAATCCGCGCTGCGAAGTATTACCGTGGGTGTGTGATCCGCTGCGCGAATAGCCGTGCCCTTTTTTTTCTTCCTGGTTTTCCTTTGATGTTGGCATGACGTTAAGTTTTTAAGGGGTTATCAATTGTGTCTTAAAAAGACAACGCCAATCCGGCAACGCAGGTTTCGTGGACAAATACGCATTTTTGAGCAAGAAAATACGGGTTTTGCCAGCGGGAAATACGTAGCCGCTTGTTCTCATCCATTGTCTGCGGGTTCGGGAATACACCACACGAATTCCTCTGCGAGCTGAAATTTATTTGGCTTGCCAGTGCAATCCGGCGGCTTTCCGGGTTCGTATATTTACCGATGAAGATATTAATTGGCATTACTTTACTGATCCTTACTATGAGCTTTTCGAATACCGCACAAAAAAACGCACGTCCGCTATCCGTCGGCGACCGTATACCAGCATTTTCGCTGAAAGACCAGGATGGCAAAGACTTTAATGTTGCCGATCACATCGGCAGGCAGGTACTTGTGATCTACTTTTACCCAAAGGACGAAAGCATGGTTTGCACAAAAGAAGCTTGTGCATTTCGCGACGATTTTGACGAATTCGTCAAAACAGGCGCTAAAATCATCGGCATCAACAGCGGTTCCGTGGCGAGCCATAAGGAATTTGAAACGCATCACAAATTACCTTTTACGCTGCTCAGCGACCCTGGCAATAAAGTTTACAACCTTTTTGGCGTTAAGAAGGTACTATTTGCGACCGGCCGGAAGACCTTCGTTGTTGATCTGAAAGGTAAAATTGTTTACACGCACGAAGCCATGTTCGCCGGCCAGGAGCATGCTGACGAAGCATTAAAGTTCATTAGGTCATCTTTAGGTAAATAGTAGTTATTTTCTACACCACCATCCCCAAATCAAACGGAAGCTTGCGAATGCGTTTGCCCGTAAGGTCGAAAATGGCATTGGTCAACGCGGCCGAAAAAGGCGGCAGCCCGGGTTCGCCGACGCCGGTGGCATCGCTGTCATTATCCATCACAAAAACATCTATCGGCGGGATATCGTTGATGCGCGGCATCTTGTAGGCGTAAAAATTCTTCTGTTCTACCATGCCGTCTTTGAACGTGATCTCGTGTATGGTAGCCGCACCTAAGGCCATCACGATCGAACCTTCAACCTGCGCTTTGATGATGTCGGGGTTTACGTACCAGCCGCAATCCATTACTGCCCAAACATGGTCGATCTTCAGCCTGCCGGAATCGGTTTTGGATACCTTTGCTACCTGGCCCACCGTGCTACCGAAACATTCGGTGATCGATACGCCGTAGCCGCTGTTCTTTTCGCGCGACTTCCAGCCCGACACTTCCTCCAGCTTATCGATCAGCGCCTGGCAGGCCTCGTCGCCCTTCAGGTGTTCACGGCGAAATTCAAGCGGGTCCTTGCCTGCGGCAACGGCCAGTTCATCCATAAAGCTTTCGTATGCAAAACCATTGGTCGAGGCATACACCGAGCGCCACCACATATTGGGGACGGGCATTTCGTAAGGCACGTCGGCAATGCTAACGTTCTTGATATTCTTCAGGTAAGGCTTCAAAAAGCCTTCGGATATGCTGTCATTGGGTTTCCCGCGATCAGGGCCGTTCCAGTGATCGATATTTTGGCCGGCCGCGCGCACTTTTATAGCCGCTATTCCACCGTTCTCGATATTGCCCTCGAAGCGGTACGACATTCCTGTACGGAAAGGGCCCTGCGTAATATCGTCTTCGCGGGTCCATGTTACCAGCACGGGCGCTTTGATCTCTTTGGAGATCATCACGGCTTCGGCAGGGTAGTCCAGGAACGCTTTCCGGCCAAACCCGCCGCCCAAAAAGGTCATGTTCACGATCACCTGTTCGGGTTTTAGTTTGTAATGCCGCGCAAGGTCGCTCTGCACCCAGTCCGGCGCCTGGATCGGCCCCCAAACCTCAATCTTATCGCCCTGGCACCAGGCCGCACAGTTCAGCGGTTCCATCGCGGCATGTGCCTCATAAGGGGTCTGATAGATCACATCAAGTTTCTTTGACGCCCCTTTAAGCACCGCATCCGGGTCGCCTTGTTTGCTAAGAGAAAGTCCCTCCTTTGTTTTCAGCAGTTCTTCGTGTTTTTTGTAAATATCGGGTGTGTTCACATGCTCAAAACCGGTGTCGTCCCATTTCACTTTCAGGGCGCGGCGTCCCTTTAAAGCAGCCCAGGTCGAAGTAGCCACCACAGCCACACCTTCGCGTATAGTATTGAAAACGGGCATTTGTACGTTAAAAACATGCTTTACACCCGGCACCTTTAAGGCAGCAGAGCTGTCAAAGCTTTTTACTTTTCCACGCAGGCGCGGATTACGTTCCACCGTGGCGAACAGCATCCCTTCCACGCGTTTATCGATGCCGAATATAGCGGTGCCGTTGGTTTTCAAAGGTGTATCGCGGCGGTGCAGCGGCTTGCCGATGATCTTATATTCCGAACGTTTTTTGAGTATGACTTCTTTTGGCGGTTCCAGCTTAGAAGCATCGGCCACCAGGTCGCCATAGTGGAAACTCTTGCCGGAAGGCTTATGAAATACACTGCCTGATTCGGCATAACATTCCGATGCCGGAACGGCCCATTTTGCGGCCGCTGCTGCGATGAGCATCTGCCGGGCGGTGGCGCTTAGTTTTAACAGGTTCTTGTACGAACTGCTGATGGTTGAGCTGCCGCCGGTGATCTGGCTGCCATATTTGGTCTGGCTACCCTGCGCAAAAATGATATTCACGTCAGCCATATTTACCTCCAGTTCCTCAGCGATGATCTGCGGAACGGACTGGTAGCTGCCCTGGCCCATTTCGGCGCGATGATCGGTCAGGGTAACTTTACCGTCGGCACCGATCCTGATCCACGCGTTCAGCTCGACGCCGCTATTTTCGGGTGCGTCCGTTGAAACGATATGGCCCTCTTTTGCCGAGGCCGAAAAATAAAAACCCAGGTAAAGCGCCGCACCGGTCAGGCCCGTCGTCTTTATGAAATTTCTTCTGGAAATATTTTGAGCACTCATAACTCAAATGTTTTAAGTAACAGATTGGCTTCAGCCTAAGCCCGTCTCCGGGGCTGAGGCGTATTCTCAATTATTTTCCGGGGGGAGCGTACGCGCCTTTCGTCAGCCAGGTTATCCATGCCTTTTTGAACGCTTTATAGCTCATCGGCGGCAGCGTACGGCCTTCGCCGGGGTGCCATGCGCCGGTCACCAGAGTGTCCGAAGCATGCGCGATCAACTGGTCCATACTTTTATGCCCGTTACGGTCTGGGTCGATGATCTGTTTGGCCAGTTGGTGCGGCGTGCGTCCCTGGAAAACCATTTTCATATCCGCAGGCGGCAAATGCCATTTCGGGTTACCCGGGGGCGTGTGCAAACCCGGCGTATTTGCCGGCTGATGGCAGTTTGAACAGCGCATAGCGTACATGCCTGCACCGTCGGTGCCTCTGCGCGGCGACATGGCGTGCAGGTGGCTGTCGTCGCCCTGCAATGGAATATCCCCCGCGGGGTGGCAATTCATGCAGCGGGGGCTCATCAGCACCTTGTAAACTTGTCTGAAAGCGGCGACCGACCCTACGCTGTCTTTTACCACGACGATCTTTCCGCCGTCATGGTTGCCGGTAAGTTCAAAGCTCATTAAACCGACCGCCGCGAGCAACGCAATTACAACGGTAGCGGTTCTTTTAGGAAGAAAATACATTTTAGTTTTAGGATGGTGTTTCATAGCTGATGGTTCAGTTTGAACTTTCCAATATTTTTGTGATGATTCGTTTAACGGCTGCTGCTTTCCTTACGCTGCATTTCGGCCGCCAGGTGGATAGCTTTGCGTATGCGCAGGTAGGTACCGCAGCGGCATATGTTGCCCGACATCGCCATATCGATGTCCTCGTCGGTAGGATTGGGGTTCTCGCGCAGGAGCACCGCCGCCGACATGATCTGACCCGAATGGCAGTAACCGCATTGCGGTACATTGGCCTCGTTCCAGGCTATCTGCAGCGGGTGGTCGTTGTTTTGCGACAGTCCTTCTATGGTGACGATCTTCTGCCCCGCAGCACGGCTGACTTTCGTAACGCACGACCGGACAGCTTCCCCATTGAGGTGTACCACGCAGGCGCCGCACTGGGCCACGCCGCAGCCGAATTTGGTGCCGGTAAGTCCGACCAGATCCCTTATGGCCCACAGCAGCGGCATATCCGGATCGGCGTCTACCTGGTAATCTTTCTGATTGATATTTAACGTGATCATACGTCGTTCAATTTAAGAATGAAGGCTATTGTCAAATATACTTTGAACTTGCTTTAGTCTATTTTACTATCTAAGAAACATGTCGTTTCGACGAACAGCGCCGGGATCGAGCCTGGCGTGAGGAGAAAGCTTCGGCGGCTTTGCACATCCGACCGGTTAGTTATATAAGATTTCTCCTCGCTCCCCGCATTGTCCCTCCGGCTCGTCGAAATGACATATTTTTTGTTATACTTTTAATTCAAATGGCATTTTGCGGATACGCTTGCCCGTCGCCGCGAAAATGGCGTTGGCCAGCGCCGGCGCGAACGGAGGCAATCCCGGTTCGCCTACCCCTTTTATTTTTCCTTCCCCGGTTAAAATGTGTACTTCAACCTGCGGCACTTCGTTGATGCGCACCATCGTATTATCGTAAAAATTATGCTGCATCACCTTGCCTTCCCCCATGGTAATGGCGGGTTTAGTAGCGGCGGTGAGTGCCATTACCACGGCGCCTTCCGTGTGATTGGCCACATTGTCAGGGTTAACAGCCACGCCAAGATCGATCACCGCGTAAACTCTGTCCACTTTTATCGTTCCGTCGGGTTTGTGCGTTACTTCCACCACCTGTGCGCATTGTCCCGCGAAGAACTTCCATTGGCCCACGCCGCGCCCGCGTCGTTCGCCCAAAGGCTGATCCCAGTTGGATACTTCACGCAATTTTTTGAATATCCGCATCGTATCTGAGTCGGACGCCAGCAGGCTCATACGGAAATCAAGCGGGTCCTTGCCGGCTTTGTGAGCCAGCTCGTCGATAAAACATTCGTGCGCAAAGGCCAGTGTCGAACTCGTAACCGAACGCCATGCGGCCAGCGGCACATGATAATCGGCCCGGACGTACGAGGTTTTTATATTGGGTATTTGGTAATCCTGCTCGCCGATGCCTTCCACCATACTGCCGTCGACTTTGGTTTTGTCGAAATTTGGCCGCGCCGATTCGGATAACGATGGACTGATGACCTTGTGTGTGAATGTCACAAGCTTACCGTCATCGGAAAATCCGCCGCCCAGTTTGGAAAACGTCATCGGCCGGAAAGGGCCGCATTGCGTGGTATCTTCGCGCGACCAGATCAGTTTCACCGGCTTATCATATTGTTTGGCAATGTTCACAGCCTCGGTCATGTAGTCCAGGTAAAGCCTTCGGCCGAAACCGCCGCCCACGAACATATTATGCATTTTTACATTTTCGGGTGCAAACCCCATGAGTTTGGGCAGTTCATTCGGACTATTACCGGTTACCGAACTTGGCACCTGGGTGGAGGTCCATATTTCGAGCTTGTCGCCCTGGACATGTGCCACCGCATTCATCGGTTCCATCGGGCTATGTGCGACCATTGGCGTTTCATAGAATGCTTCGACGGTATTTTGAGGCGAAACGTTCACCTTGGTAACATCGCCTATATTTTTGTCGATGATACCTTCCTCATCCGCCAGTTTGCGCAAATGTTCTTCGTAATCTTCCGAGTTGAAATTGTCGTACCCTTCGTAATTCCAATCGATCTTCAATTTTTTGCGGGCCTGCTGCGCCGCCCACCAGGAGTTAGCGATAACCGCCACGCCGGTATAACGGTAGTTGCCAACGATGCGTTCAGCTTTAACCACCTTCAATACACCCGGCATTTTGAGCGTTTCGGAAGCATCGAAACTTTTTAACGTGCCGCCGATGACGGGGCATCGTTGTACCGATGCGTATACCATTCCCGGAACCTGCACATCGATGCCGAATTGTGCCTTGCCGCATGTTTTTAAAGGAATATCCGGCCGGTGCGACATTTTACCGACGATCTTAAAATCCTTCGGGTCCTTCAGTTTGGGCTCTTTGGGCGGATCGATCTTTGCGGCGTCTTCCACCAGTTCGCCGTACGTGAATGATTGGTTATTGGCCTTGTTGAACACTTTGCCATTGTCCGCATAACAATTATCCGGGCTTACCTGCCAGCGGTTTGCTGCCGCCGCGATAAATACCATTCGCGCGGCAGCGCCGATCTTACGGTAGTCGTTATACCCGGTACGAATTGACGAGCTACCGCCAGCACGCTGGCCGTGACCGAATTCGGGCTCGCCGCTGGTGTTTTTGATGGTCACCCGGTCAAGCGATACCTCAAACTCCTCCGCTATCACCGCAGGGACCGACTGGAACGTACCCTGCCCCATCTCGGGCTTGATATTATAGATGGTGATGTTACCGTTATCTTCTACAAGAATGAACGGTGAGAAGTTTTTAGCGGTCGCAATATTGGTGGTTTTGCGTGTGCTGCCCTCTGCGGACAGTCCCAGCCACAGCGCCAGACCCGCTGTACCGGTGGTTTTGATGAAGCTGCGCCTCGATATCTGCTCGATTGCCATTTTTCACCGGGAAATATAATTTAAAGTTAGATAAAAATGTTGCTGGGTTCCAACTAAAATCGATCATTTATTGCAGGCTAACAAGGATGTTACTTGCGTGCCGCCAACATTTATTTATTGCCGGTACAGTGCCTTCAAAACCTTAGTTTATTAAATCTGTTCATTTAATATAATCCATCAAATTATGACACTACCGTTTGCATTCGTATTTATCGCTGCATTTGCGATTGTTGCGATATTTCTCGTTTTCAGGAAAAGCATGGCAAAGAAAAAGGAAGTTAAGGAAACCGCATCGCGTCAAAACTCGCCGCAGGGTCCGGTAGACAGTTCGGAAATGAATGAAAAAGCGAAGGAGCCGTTAAAAAAACGCACCCCGAAAACTCATAGCCAGCCGCGCAAGGTTCAATAAACCCGGGATGGCTATGTTCCTTTGCCGTTCCCTGCCCTAAGATCAATCGTTTTGATGACCTTCGCCGGAACGCCCGCTACCACCGTGTTGGCAGGCACATCTTTGTTGACAACGGCCCCTGCTGCCACAACCGCGTTTTCGCCGACCGTTACCCCGGGTAAGATAATGGCGCCTGTGCCTATCCATGCATTTCTTTTTATAACGACTGCCTTCAGGTCGAGCGATCTCCGGTTAGAGGGTTCCAATGGATGATTTTCAGAAGTTATGTTAACCCTGGGCGCAATCTGCACATCATCCTCGATGGTAATCCCGCCGAGGTCGAGGAAACTGCAGGCGTGATTGATAAACACATTTTTACCAAGCTTTATGTGCCGCCCGAAATTGGTGTGGAAAGGCGCAAATACCGTGGTGCTTTTATCGATTGAAGTTCCGATGATCTCGCTCAAACGCTCGCGTATTTGATCGGCGTCAGTTGATGTATTGAGCGCGGCCGATAGTTTTATCGTTCTGTGAACAGCCTCCTCGACCGGCTGCCATGCCGGATCGTCGAACCGGAACACGCCGCCCACGAGCATTTTTGAGAAAATGTCTATATGGTTTTCGTTCATGTTTCTAATTTATTCCATTTCCGGATATCTCCTGGTCACATTCCTTCTTTCTTAGCGGAGGCGATCAAATTCACGTCTTCCAGCTCCAGCTTTTTGACCATATTTTGTACCGCGGCCTTGTATTTTTTGAAATGCGGCGTTTGGATATGCGCCTGGTATGCGGCGGTGTCGGCGTAGATCTCGAGGATGGTAATATGCGAGGGATCAGCCTTATCCGCAACGGCATAATAGGTCAGCACTCCCGGCTCGACTTTAATGGCAGTGGTCATTTGTTCTTTAAGCGCGGCATTGTATTGTTCCAGTTGGGCCGGGTCGACCTCGATTTTAGCAAGGCGGATCATGCGATGGTCCTGGGCGGCTGCGGTTAGTGTGAATGACATGGCGAAAATCATCAAATAGGGTAAGCAAAGCCAATTATTTTTATAACTTTTTAAGTTCATGGCGCAAGCTAACTATTAAACTGCCTCAGGTGGTGGTCGGTATGTTTATACGACATATAGCCAATCTGCTCTTTGGTCATTTCTCCAAAAAAAGGATGGATGAAGCCGGTATTCGTAAAATGTTCATATTCGCCGACCAAGCTGATCCATTTGGCTTTTTCAGATGAAAAATCACCGCTTTCTTTTATCCTGAGTTCAGGCAGCGTTGGTGTATTCCGTGCCAGGGGCGCTTCGTCCTTCAGCACTTGTTTCAAAGCGATTTTACCGAACAAACGGCCGATAAACGCACGTTTATATTCAATCTTCCCTGTGGCCATTTCTTCATAAAGCGTGCAATGCTTTATCATCTGGTCAACGGTCATTTTACCCCACAGGGCCTTACTGTTTTCGGTCAGGGTACCGATTCTTTCTATCAGTTCTTCCCTGGTTGCTTTGTCGAATACTGTTTTCATTTGTGCAATGTATAACCAGGCACTAATTTACAGTTTTGCCCGAAACGGCAATTACCTGTTGACCATTTGCTGCATCTGCTGCGGGTAACGTTCACCCGCTATTTTAATGCCGCTGAGTGCGCTCTCGATTTCGCTCAAGTCCTGCTTAGTCAATTCAATATCGGCGGCGGCCATATTCTCTTCCAGCCGGCTGATCTTCGTGGTGCCGGGAATAGGAACGATCCATGGTTTTTGCGCCAGCAGCCAGGCAATAGCTACCTGCGCATTGGTAACGCCGTTCTGTGCGGCAATACGGCCGAGTGCGTCGATCAAGCCCTGGTTGGCCTTGCGGTTTTCTTCCGAAAAACGGGGCACAACATTGCGAAAATCGCTTTTATCGAAGTTTGTATTCTCATTAATGGTACCCGTAAGAAATCCCTTGCCAAGCGGACTGAATGGCACGAAGCCTATCCCAAGTTCTTCCAGCAACGGCAAAATTTCTTTCTCCGGTTCACGCCACCACAGCGAGTATTCGCTTTGCAGGGCTGTAATCGGCTGAACAGCGTGCGCCCTGCGAATACTCTCCACGCCCGCTTCCGACATGCCAAAGTGTTTTACCTTGCCTTCGGCGATCAATTCTTTAACAGTACCTGCCACATCTTCAATCGGTACATTCGGATCGACGCGATGCTGGTACAGCAAGTCGATCCGGTCGGTGCGCAGGCGTTTCAGCGATGCTTCCGTCACCGCGCGGATATTTTCGGGGCGGCTATCCAATCCTTCGGGCGGCCGGCCGTTTTTAAAACCGAATTTAGTGGCTATCACTACCTCATCACGGAAAGGGGCCAGCGCTTCGCCGACTACCTCCTCATTTACATAGGGGCCATAGGCTTCGGCGGTGTCAAAAAAGTTGACGCCGATCTCAAATGCGCGTCGTATTAATTTGATGGCATCCTGTTTTTCCATAGCCGGGCCAAGGCCGAAGCTTAATCCCATGCAGCCCAGGCCGAGCGCCGAAACTTCCAGGTCTTTTCCTAATTTTCTCTTTTTCATAGTTGATATCTTGCTTTTTTAACGACAGGTCAAAGTTGAGGCATATTTCCCGGCTGCTTATTATACCGATTACGGTATTGCCTACCAATATTACTGACGCGAATTAAACAGCTCAGAAAAGCTGTAGTTTTGAATAAGAAAAAGTGACAGACATGGAAAATATCCGCCGGTTCGATACCATCAGCCAATACAATGATTTTAACCAGCACGAGACGCTGCACCCACTGGTAACCGTGGTCGATCTTTCCAAAGCCAATCCCCGCCAGCATTATCGCATGTATTTCGGGTTCTATATCGTATTTTTAAAGGAGGTAAAATGCGGCGACCTGCGCTACGGCCGGCATTTGTACGATTACCAGGAGGGCACGCTCGCTTTTATGGCGCCAGGACAGATGGCAGGCGTCGAAACCGCTGATGATAGTTATTTTCAGCCCAAAGGGTACGCCCTGGCTTTTCATCCCGACCTGATCCGCGGAACAGCCCTGGGCAAACATATTCACGACTATACTTTTTTTCTGTATGAATCACACGAGGCCTTGCACTTGTCCGAACGCGAGCGGCAGATTGTGCTGGATTGTTTCGCCAAGATCGATATGGAACTGAACCAAAGCATCGATAAGCACAGCAAGACCCTTATCGCTAATAATATCGAGCTGTTTCTGAACTATTGTATGCGCTTTTACGACCGCCAGTTCATCACCCGAGACAATGTGCACAAAGGTATCCTGGAAAAATTCGAAAGTCTGCTGAATGGCTATTTTGAATCGGACAAACCTCAGAATATCGGACTGCCGTCCGTGGCCTGGTGCGCAGAGCAGATGAATCTTTCACCCAATTATTTCGGCGACCTGGTTAAAAAGGAAACCGGCCGCTCCGCACAGGATTACATACAGGCTAAGCTGATGGACGTAGCCAAAGAGCGGATATTCGACCGGAACAAATCCGTAAGCGAAGTGGCGTATGAACTGGGCTTCAAATACCCGCAGCATTTTACCCGCCTTTTTAAGCAGCGCGTTGGGCAGACGCCGAATGAGTACAGGATGATGAATTGAGGGCCGAATATTACCATCACAATTTGGCTGAAACAATATTGCCGCTATCGGCAAAACCATACTGTTTGTCTACCAATCCTTCGTTCCCGTCGATTTTAGAAAAAATTGAAATGGCAGCTCATTACTTTTAGGGCAAAACAGATATTATGCGTTTAAAGAAACAATTACTGGTAACCGCAGGCGCACTTGCGGCAATCGCTTTAAGTGTCGCGGCTTCTTTGCCGCAGCAGCGGGAAGAGCCCAAGCTGGTAAACCTGAAAGTATTCCCAAAGAACATTCCATTTCGCGTACTGGATCACCAGATGGATATGTGGTCGGCGTCGCTGGGCGTGCGCTGTAACTTTTGTCATGCGCGAAACGACGCAACCGGTAAGATGGATTTTGCAAGCGATGCAAAGCCCGAAAAAACGGCGGCACGAAATATGTACCTGATGATGTCAAAGATCAACAAGAAATTTTTCCATGCAAAAAAGGACTCGCTGGGAATGATGATGGCCACCGGTGTTAATTGCAATACCTGCCATCATGGCGAATCGCACCCGGAAATTAAAATGCCTGAGGAACACCACGGTCCGGGCGGCCCGCCGCCAGCCAATGCGGGAGCCCCCGGCAAATAACGTTTATTATGAAAAAGCTTCTTATTATTATAACGATCATTACGGTGGGCTGCGCCAACACATTAACCGCGCAGTCCTTGCATGCGTCAATAACATTTGAAATTAAAAACCTGGGCATCACTACAAACGGTTCTCTCGGCGGCCTTTCCACCAAGATCCGTTTTAACCCGGCAAACCTGGCTTCAAGTACCATCGAAGCATCGGCAGATGTGAGTACGATCAATACCGACAATTCGGGCCGTGATGAGCATCTGCGCAGCGAAGATTTTTTTGACGTTGCGAGGTATCCTAAAATCTCGCTCAGGTCAGTTTCTTTTAAGCATCGGAATGGCAATAATTACACCGGTACTTTTATTCTGACCATCAAGGATAAATCTAAACAAGTCGAAATTCCATTTACCTTTTTAGATAAAGGAAGTGCGATGGAATTTAAAGGCACATTCAAGATCAACCGGCTGGATTTCGGCGTGGGCAGCACAAGCCTGGTTCTTTCCGACGATGTCATTGTACACATCGACGATGATGAAAAGAAACCGGAACAGGCGGGAGCCTGAGCTGAGCGGGGCACGCAGAACAAGTGTCGGGTGATGAATTAATCGTCCCTGTGCTTTATACGTAGCTGGTATATGATAATTGCGAACAGAATAATAAGGCCGGTTATAAATAGCGTCATATGGAATAATTATTATCTTTTGTCTTTAGGGAAGCTAAAACGGAAGGCTGGGCTGAAGAATCGGGTATATGAACGCATTAAAAGCTATGCCGAAAAATTGTACAGCTATAAACTACACGTTACCTGTTCGTTGAGGGGATTAATTAATGTACACAGTGTCTGATTAGTGCTACAATATGGTTGCTATGCCGCTTTCATGAACACATGATCGGCTTTACGCCATGTCCCAGGCTACCACGTCCCAAATTTCGCCGGCATCGGGGTAGGTTCTGATGATTTCAAAACCGATTTTTTGATGCGCCCTAAGCGAACGCGGGTTTCTTTGAGCGATTTCGGTTACGCAGAGCCGGTACCGGTCTTTTACACGGGCGGCTAAAGCGTGGTATAAACCTGCGAAAATTCCCATGCCCCTGAACCCTTCCGCTACGCACACCTGGCCGCCCACGATAAACGGATAATCGGGCAGGGGCTTGCCCCGGTAAAAACACCGGTCAAATTGCTCGAACATCGGGGTTAAACTGTCTACCGTATTTTTCATATCCGCCGTCATGGCCAGGGTATAGCCGACGAGCATTCCGTCCGCCATGGCGATTATCTGCGGCGCATGCGCGGACATGGTTTGCAGTATTTCGATGGTATGCCCGGCATAAACAAATCCTTCTTTATCCTGTGTTTCCCGGCTGATCGTGGTGTAATGATTCTTCGTCTGCAATGACAATAATTGTCTGAACTCGAAATCGGTTTGTGCTTCCCGGTAGGAAATTTCCATGTTTTATCGGCGATCTTTTGCAAAGATAAGTGCAGGAAGTAACAGTTGAATTTTTAGAAAGCCACTGGGTTTAAAAAACCTTAATCATTACTGCGCGTATAAGGCTTAACACCGGACATCCGCTCGAATTTTACTTGAAGATCCCTTATTTGTTTGCTGACACTGTGCGTAGGCGATGCCCTGTTAACTTCTACCAAATGCACACATGAGTCAGCTTAACGAAATACGCCTGTTAAAAAACATTCCATCAAGAACTCTCCAACTGAGCCTGATCGCGCTGATCGTCAGTTCAGGCATCGCCGGCTATTTTTATTTACTCGGTTTGACGATGTCTTCCGTCATGATCGGCTGTTTTTCGGTTGCCGTAGTTTTTATCCTGCTGCTGCAGTTGCTGCGGGTGGTAAAGGATGTGCATACGCTCGTTATCGCGGCGGTTTGCGCCTTGCTTATTGTAAGCGGTTTCGTAGAGGGTTCGGTAACCTGTCAGTACCTTTTCTTTTTCCCGCTAGTTGTCGTGATACCCATCGTGGTCGACATCCGGCACTCGTCGCTTGGCGAATTTATCGCCACGTTCGCGCTGGTTTGCATTTCTTTTACTATTTGTTTTTACGTAGGGCATGCCACTCATCCTATTGAATATATTCCGGCCCTCGTCGCAAAAAAAATGACTTACTCCAATGCCATTGGTTCCATGGCTACGACCCTGCTTTTTTCAATAGCGTACATTGTTTATGAAAAACGCTTTATCCGTGCGTTGCATGCCATCGCCTATATCCAGTCGCACGAGATGCGCAGGCCTGTCGCGTCTATTATAGGTTTGATGGATGTATGGAAAAAGGAAAATTACCGTTATGACCCGCAGATCGTTTCCATGATCGAAACTACGGTAACCGAACTCGACGAAAAGATCCATTTGATCGAAAGCCATACCGCGGGCGGCATATACGATCCCCCAAGGGCCGAGCCGCCCCGGCAGCAGTCCAGGCCCATGTATTTTCATTAAGCGCTATGGCACTCATGCCGCGGTAAAAAAATGAGGGCCCTTAAATTAATATTTAAGAGCCCTTCGATACGTTATCAGTTGAATAAATTACTGCGCCTCGTTGTAAAACCTGATATCAGACTTTCCGATCACGCCGGCGCTCTCCATTAGTTTTTTCTTCTCATCCGAGAATATGGCGGCCTTAGCTTTTGCCATGTCGGTTACGGTGAACACGAGGTGCACCATGGTCGTGTCGTCGATGCCACGTCCCAGCGCCCTGTCGGTATACCCTTCGCTTGCGCGTTTCGCTTCGCCCTCGCCATCATACACCTTCAGCCATGCGTTAAAGTCTTTTACTTTGTGATTGATCACTACCCATTGTTTCGAGGGGCCGCCGTTCATCCTGATCATGTGGTAAAATTGAACATCGGGTTTGGAAACCACACCGGATTTATCCATGGTCGCTTTTAGTTTCGGATCGGCCATAAATGCTTTGGCTTTCGCAACGTCAGGTACTTTAACGGCTACAAGGATGCTATTGGGGTTGTCGGCATTCCTTCCAACTGCAACTGTTTGCATGCCGGCGGCTTTGCGGTTCGCCGAATCTGCGTCAAAAACCGGCCTCCATTTGGCATAGTCTTTTATCGAGTGTACGACGTCGACCACGTCAAATGGTACCGTTGCGGCAGGTGCAGCAGCTTTTTTTGATGTGTCAGCCGCGGCAGCGGCCGACGAATCCGCGGACTTTTTGGCTGAAGAACCGCCGCACGAGAACAGTGCCGTTACGACGATGATCGCCAGCGCGGGCTGAAGAAATGATTTGAATTTTCTCATTTTAGTTGAGTTTAATTGTGAAAAATGGTTGTTAGCATGGGATGGCTTAATAATAAGCGCTCCGGCTTAATACAGTTGGTTATACTTGTTGATTTTCAGGAAATTAATAACGAATATAATAATTGAATACATATTATCGATACCTATTAGCTGAATAAATATTTTAAAAATATCAGGGGCCTGTAGCTGTCGGCTAACAAAAATTGGGGATGCTATTTCTTAGCGTTATCTTTAAGCAGCGTTGATACTTTGTTCCGCTGGAAACAATGACAGATTTCCGATTCGTCCCCGTTACGCCGCATCCTTTGCTCAGCCCTTTCGTCGAGAAAATCCATGTCTTCGAAAGTTCGGGCCGGCTTCCGGCGACGGACAGAAAACTGATCGTTCCCAACGCCAATTTTAAATTAACGCTGACTTACCGTAACGGTATGGTCGCCAGGGTTGGTGATAAAACTTTTACCCAATGTGAAAATCACCTGAGCCTAACCGGTCTGATCGATACGCCCGTTAATCTCGATCCGCAGCAGGATGTGCCGACCGGCACGATCATCATTGAATTCAACCCGATTGGCGCTTATCGTTTCTTCCATTTGCTCTACGCCGAATTTCAGAATCAAATTGTCGACCTGTCGGACCTGATCGGCAGCCGGGCGGAAGAACTCCGGTCTAAATTAGGTGACGCATACACCATAGAACTTAAGTTGGAAACCCTGCAAAACTTCCTGGTTAAGCAACTGGAAAAGGCGTCGCCCGACCTGATCTACGATTATTGTATCGAGCGGATATTACAGTCGAACGGTTCGCTGACCGTCGCCCGGCTTGAAAAGGAAACCGGGTATAGTTCACGCTGGCTGCACCGGAAATTTACTGAGCACCTGGGCACGGGGCCAAAGACGCTTGCCGAAATTATCCGGTTCAAACAATTTTACCAGGCGTATTCGGCGGGCGCCAGCCC
>DASZVE010000028.1:0-2569 GCA_035547095.1 Mucilaginibacter sp. | reverse complement strand
TTAATACCCTGACATGGCTAAAGTTTCTATCAACCTGGCAACAGGTTCACTACAAAAAGAAGATATCATCGTCGGCATCGACCTCGGCACGACCAACTCGCTGGTAGCCTTCATCGATCCGGACAATACCCCAAAAGTGATCAACGATACGGGAAAAGGTGTGCTGGTTCCTTCGGTAGTGCACTTCGGCCCGGGCGGCGAAATTACGGTAGGTAATGAGGCCAGAAATTACTTAGTTACCGATCCGCAGAACACGATATTTTCGGTGAAACGGCTGCTCGGCCGCTCCTATCACGATATCGAGAATTATAAGGATTTCTTCTCTTACAAAGTTATTGACGATGACACCGAAAGCCTGGTGAAGATCAAGGTCGGCGACAAGTTTTATACGCCCATCGAGCTTTCGAGCCTGATACTGAAAGAACTGAAAACCCGCGCGGAGCATGCCTTGAAAACACCTGTCAACAGGGCGGTGATAACCGTTCCGGCCTATTTTAACGATTCACAACGGCAGGCTACCCGCGATGCGGGCAAACTGGCCGGCCTGGATGTGCTCCGCATCGTAAATGAGCCTACTGCAGCCAGCCTGGCTTATGGCATAGGTCTAAATCCGGAAGAAACCAAAACCATCGCGGTTTACGACCTGGGCGGCGGCACGTTCGACGTATCGATCCTTCAGATACAAAACGGCATTTTTGAAGTTTTGTCTACCAACGGCGACACCTTCCTGGGCGGCGATGATTTCGACCGGGCTATAGTCGACTATTGGGTAGAAAAAAATAAGATAGACAAGGCAGAATTAAGCAAAAACAGGGAATTAGCTCAGCAACTTCGTCTCAAGGCCGAAGAAGCCAAAAAAGCATTCGCATATCAAAGCCTGGTGAATGAAAAGATCGGCGACATCTGGTGCACCATCGACCGGAATACCTTTAACGAACTGATATTGCCTAAAGTACAGCAAACCATCGACTGCTGCCGAAACGCATTGAAAGACGCCGGGCTGACTGTAAAAGATATCGACGAGGTGGTGATGGTCGGAGGCTCGACCCGCACCGCACTGGTTAAAAAGATGGTAGCTGAATTCTTTGAGCGTGCGGTGCACGATGACCTTAACCCCGATGAGGTTGTGGCATTGGGCGCAGCCATACAGGCTGATATTTTGGCGGGCAACCGGCGAGATATTTTGCTGCTGGACGTCACACCGCTTTCACTGGGCATTGAAACCATGGGCGGGCTGATGGATGTGATCATCCCCCGCAATGCCAAGGTGCCTACCAAGGCCGGGCGACAGTATACCACATCTGTCGACGGCCAAGCCAACATGAAAATAGCGGTTTACCAGGGCGAGCGCGATTTAGTGAACGAAAACCGTAAGCTGGCTGAGTTCGATTTAAGGGGAATCCCGGCTATGCCGGCAGGTCTGCCTAAAGTCGATATCAATTTCCTGCTCAATGCTGACGGAATATTAACTGTACAGGCCATCGAGCTGCGCTCGGGTGTTAAACAGGAAGTGGAAGTGACGCCCACCTACGGCATTACCGACGAGCAGGTAGAGCAAATGCTGATGGACAGCATTACCCACGCCAAGGATGATGTTGCCCAACGCATGCTGATCGAGGCGCGTACCGAAGGCGAGCAAATGGTTTACACTATCGAAAGATTTTTGCAAAAGAATAGTGAATATTTGTCTGTAGCGGAAATAACCGAAACGATAAAACGCACCAACGCCCTCAAGGAAGTTCTCGGCAGCGGCGACAAGGACACGATCCACAAGCATATTGACGACCTGAACGAATTTACGCGGCCCTTCGCCGAGCGCCTGATGGACCAGGCCATCGGTACTGCCATGAAGGGAAAAAGCATTGAGTGATAGGATTAAAGGTTTGATTTACTTATATTTGAGTAAACTGAATCTGTATCATGAAAAGTACCCTTAACACGTCGGTCGTTCTGGTAGTGAGCGCAGTGTTTATTCTTTTAAGCCCTCGATCTTTCGCACAGCCCCGCGGAATGACCATGAACCAGGTTTACAGCCAGGTAAATAAACAAACAATGAACCAGCAGATGCAAATGAACATGCAGATGCAAATGCTATCGCTTAATAACGCAGGCAGTTACAATCCCAACTATACCTATGATGTTACTATGACCGACGGCACAATGCTGCAGGTTACATCGAGGATACTTAGCGATACAACGTTAAAGAAAACGTACTTGCTTATAGTTGATAAACGATTTAAGAAATCGGATACCACCCACAGGTTTCAGCGCATCTATCCCTTCCAAACTAAAATTATCTCCCGAATTGATGACACGCCGGGTGCGCCGGCAATAACCGGGCTGCCAACAGATAGCTGCTGGATGTTTAAGATAATATCAGGCGCCATAAATGTTTACTCGCTGTTAAGCGTAGAAGACGACGAACAAATATTCGATCCGTCGTCGATCGTGGGCATTCAGCTAAACGACGGGCCAATCGTTAAGTATAATGCTGACAACCTAAAACCAATGGTTGGCCAGGATACGAAAGCATTGGAGCTTATCGGCGACAAAAATCTTTACAGGGCTA
>DASZVE010000027.1:0-85377 GCA_035547095.1 Mucilaginibacter sp. | reverse complement strand
GTGGCTGTCGTCTATCGTTAGCTGCTTTCAAGCCGGTGATATCGTCATGTTGTCGGCGCCGGTAGCTTTTTACCAGGAGCGCAATTTGTTTGAATGCCTGCAAACGCTGGAGTTTTCATTCCTCATAGGAACGGGGGCGGGTTTTATCGGCAATAAAAGGGCATCCACGTGTAACGGCGCAAACCTGGCATACCTGAAGAGCACATTCTATGAAGTCGGCGGGTTTACCGGCATCGACAAATTAGCCTCGGGCGACGATGAACTGCTGCTGCAAAAAGTCGCAAAAAGTTATCCCGGCAGGATCGCATTTCTTAAAAATCGCGATGCGATCGTTTTCACACATGCCAAGCATACGATCGGCTCGTTTATGAAACAACGGAGGCGCTGGGCATCCAAGTCGACGCATTATAAAGACAAGCGGATCGTGGCGTTGGTAACCGGCCTTTGGCTTTTTAACCTATCGGTGTTCGTTAACGCTGCTTTGAGTTTTTACGATATTCGTTTCTTTAAGCTGTTCCTAATCCAATTCGGCATAAAACTGCTGTTAGAAGCTGTTTTCCTGTACCCGGTTACCACATTTCTCAAAAGGCCGTCGCTTTTGCCGCTTCTTATAATACTGAGCCCGCTGCACATTATTTATTTCATTTATATCGGGATGTTGGGAAGCACCCGCAAATACGAGTGGAAAGGACGCATGGTACGGTAAAAACTTTGTTTTTACGGTCGAATACGCGATATTTAGCCCTGACTGATCTATCCCGCAACCCTTGGCCGAATTAACTCCATCACAGCGTACCTGGAAGGCTTTTAAGCGTAATAAGATTGCAATGGCCGGACTTGTGTTCATTGTGCTTTCGATCCTGACCGCCGTATTAGGGTATTTGATCATGCCCGACCAAACACCGCAGGCCAATAACATGGTTATCCAGTTAAGCCTGAAGAAACCGGGATCGGAATTTACCATGCTTCGCATCCGCAGGGAAGGCCGCATCGATACCGTCGGCTTCTTTACGAAGATGTTTTTCGGTCAGCCAGCCTTTTATAAGGACATACCCGTTACCGCATGGCATTTTTCCAAAGACTCGATCTATGTCGACGAGTATGTAGGCGACGAGGATAAACCCGCAAAGGCGGCCTTCAGTTTAATTGAAGTAGCTACGGGTAAAAAGACGGCCGCCGGTATCAGTTCCGAAGCGCTCGCACAGCGGATCAAAACGCACCAGATCGTTAAAGGGAAATACTGGCTGGGAACGGACATTTATGGTCGCGACCTCTTAAGCCGGTTGATCCTGGGTGCACGCATATCGCTTGCCGTGGGTTTCGTCTCGGTTACCATCAGCCTGCTTTTGGGCATCGTCATCGGGTCGGTGGCCGGCTATTTCGGAGGATGGATCGATGCGTCGTTAAGCTGGATTATGAACATGCTGTGGGCGCTGCCCGCTTTATTGCTCGTCATAGCCATATCGTTTGCGTTGGGTAAGGGCCTATGGCAGATATTTATCGCCGTCGGTCTTTCCATGTGGGTCGAGGTAGCCCGGCTGGTAAGGGGGCAGGTAATGAGCCTGAAGCATGTTGAGTTCGTTGAAGCCGCACGATCGATGGGCTTTAGTAACGCCCGTATCATCCGCAGGCATATTTTGCCTAACATTATCGGCCCGATACTGGTGCTGGCGTCGTCCAATTTCGCTTCGGCAATATTGCTCGAGGCGGGCCTAAGTTTTCTTGGTTTCGGCGCACAGCCGCCCACGCCAACCTGGGGCAGCATGATAAAGGAACATTACGGTTACATCATCATGAACCTGGCGTACCTGGCCATATTGCCGGGAATTGCCATTATGCTGATGGTTTATGCCTTTAACTTAGTTACCGTTGGTTTGCGCGATGCTTTTGATATAAAATCACAAAGTACGCGCATTTAAAAAAATTTATTCATTAATTTGGACATCTTCTTATTCCTTGATGCAGAATATTGACGAAATTTCAGGCGAAGACGAACTCATCAGGCTGCTTCTGAAAAGGCAGTCGGAGCTTAACTCACTGCTTGAGGTTACCCGGGCCATCAACAAAAACATTGCTACGCCCGTACTGATACAGATGCTCGAGGTGATCCTCCAAAACTACCTGCAGGTGGGCAAGCTGCGCTTTTTGATAGAGCACGACGGGACGTTCGTCTGCATATCGAGCTATGGCGGCGAGGAAGAAAGCAACAAAGTTTTATACCAGGCATGCCGCAAGCTGAGCAAAATTAAGGCGCCCACGCCCCTTACGAACCATGATGACCAGCTGCTGAGAAAATACGATTATTTTATCCCTATTTATCAGAAAAGCAAGGCCCTGGCTTACGCGTTGATCGGCGACTTCAATACGACCGAGGAAATGCTGAACAACGATCTGAATTTTATCCAGACGCTGATCAATGTGATCGTGGTGGCGCTCGAGAACAAAAAACTTTTCAGGGAAAGGGTTGAATCGGAGCGTTTCAAGCGCGAGATGGAATTGGCGCAGGAGGTGCAGAACATGCTTATCCCCCTGAGGCTGCATAGGGAAACCGCCGTCGAGATCGGCGCAAAATATTTTCCGCACCAGAACATAGGCGGCGATTATTTCGATTTCATACGCGTAAACGAGGAAGAATTTTTATGGTGCATCGCCGACGTATCGGGCAAAGGAATCTCCGCGGCCTTGCTTATGGCCAATTTCCAGGCAAGCCTGCGTGCATGGGCGGTTGTGGAACAAAACCTCACCAACATTGTCGACCGTCTTAACGAAATTGTAGTAAAGAATACCAAAGGCGAGCGTTTCATTACACTTTTTGTAGCAAAATATAACGAGCGCACCCGTAAACTCAATTACATCAATGCCGGCCATAATCCTTCCATTTTATACCATAATGACGGGGCAGTAGCATTGAAGCTTGGCACCACGATGATCGGCACCTTCGACGAGCTTCCCTTCCTGAATGAGGGCGAGGTGGACGTTGAGCCCGGCAGTATGATATTTAACTACACCGATGGCCTGATGGATT
This sequence comes from Mucilaginibacter sp., assembly GCA_035547095.1. Taxonomy (GTDB): domain Bacteria; phylum Bacteroidota; class Bacteroidia; order Sphingobacteriales; family Sphingobacteriaceae; genus Mucilaginibacter. The sequence goes on along the minus strand of DASZVE010000027.1, from coordinate 82,352 downwards.
ACGATGTGCCTGCCCATAAAGTATGGAACGAAGATAAATTGCTGGACTTCGTAATCGAAAACGGCGAGCTGAGTCCGGATAAATTCAATCAAACCCTGCTCGATCATCTGAACCTGATCATCAAGGGTAAACCTATTGATGATATTACGCTGCTTACGCTACGGATCTTCTGACTTGCATTGGTTACACCGGTTATATTGGATGAAGCGTTCGCCCTCTTTAATACAATAACGACTTTTTTCAACCAAACTGGCGACTTTTCAACAATCATCCATTGCAACGCCGCATTAAGCTAACTTTGCCGTATGCTATTGGCACGGTATCAGCAGGAATTGATCGAGGCGGGGTGTGATGAGGCGGGACGCGGCTGCCTTGCAGGCCCGGTATTCGCGGCAGCGGTTATCCTTCCGCCAAAATTCAAACATAAGGTACTAAACGATTCCAAACAGCTGGACGAAAGCGTGCGTTACAAGCTGCGTAAAGAGATAGAAAAAAAGGCGCTCGCCTGGGCTGTCGCTTCCGTTTCGAACGAAGAGATCGATAAGATCAATATCCTTAACGCTTCTTTCCTGGCAATGCACCGCGCGATAGAGAAGCTTTCGATGACGCCTGAATTCCTGATAATCGATGGCAATCGCTTCAATAAATACCGCGAGGTACCGCACCAGTGTATTGTGGAGGGCGATGGCAAATATTTAAGTATCGCGGCAGCGTCCATCCTGGCTAAAACTTACCGCGACGATTACATGAAACAAATAGCTGTGGAACACCCGGATTATCACTGGCACAGCAATAAAGGTTATGCTACGTTACATCACCGCGAAACAATTCTTAAGATCGGCTTTACGCCTTACCACCGCCTTACATTCCAGGTTAGCGACCCTCAGCTAAGTATTTTCGATTAAGCTTTGATAAGGGGCCCGTGGTTTTTACATTTGTTTGAACCGCAAAGAAACCACTTTGAAAATTCTCATCTTAACTCATCGTCTTCCGTTCCCTCAAAATGGAGGTTATCCTATTGTGGTGTGCAATACCATACGGGGGCTGGTGAGCCTTGGGCATTCGGTTTCATTAGTGGCCCTGAATGAAAAAATTCACCGGCACGAAGAGGAAGAGCGGGACCCGCTGCTGGATAAGATACAATACCGGTCGTATGATATCGACACCAGCATGTCGCTTTTTGACGGCTTTCTGACCACCTTCAACAAAAATGCATACAACATCGACCGTTATTATGACCCGGAATTTGAAAAATTGCTGATAGGCGAGGTCAGAAACAATTCATACGATATAATTCAATTCGAGGGCCTGTTTGTCGCTCCGTACATTGATGCGGTGCGCCGAAATTGTAAAGCGCGGCTGATTTATCGTGCGCATAATATCGAGCACCAGGTTTGGGAGCGCCTTGCGCTGCAGAAAAACGATCCGTTCAAAAAATTTTACCTCAGGCTAATGTCGCGCAGGATAAAAAAATACGAGTTGCAGCAGATCAACAAGTTCGATGCCATCGCCGTCTTTACCGAGCAGGATAAAAGCACCATGCTGATGTATGGCGCCAAAATACCCGTCGAAGTGGTCCCGGTCGGTATCGACCTCTCACATTACCGGCCCGACTTCAGCAAAACCGAATTCCCGAGTTTATTTTTTTTGGGATCGCTTGAATGGTTACCCAACCGCGAAGGCATCGAGTGGTTTTTGCACAGCTTTTACAGCGACATTGTAAATGACGAACTCCGGGTAAAATTATACGTGGCAGGAACGGACATACCCGAAGAATTCGACGACTACGAAGTGCTGGGCAAAATATTTATTCAGGGCGAGGTTGACGACGGGCCCGAGTTTGTTAACAGCAAGGCCGTCATGATCGTGCCCCTGCTGTCGGGCGGAGGTATGCGGGTAAAGATCATCGAAGGCATGGCCATGCAAAAATGTATCATATCCACGAGTTTAGGGGCCGAAGGGCTGAACTACAAGAACGGCGTAAATATTATGATCGCCAATACGCGCGACGAGTTTTTTAAAGCGATCAGGCGCTGTATAGCCGACGAAGATTATTGTAAAGCCGTTGGAACAAATGGCCGCCGCCTGGTGGAAGAACAGCACGATACTTATAAAGTGACGCGTAACCTGGTGGAACTGTTTGAGCAACTGCCCTAAGCTTACCTAAACAAAATCTACACTGCCTACCACGAAGTTTATCTTTAATCCATCGATTTCTTTCTTGGAAGACATGGCTATCGCTTCTTTTAACTCGTTTGCAAATTCGCGGCAGCAGCATAAAACGGTAACGCGATTTCCATTACTGATGACAAATGGCTGGATCTGATATTTTTCGCATGAATATTTTGAAATTATTTGCCTGAGGATATCTGTTGGCTCAACGGCTGCTATTAATGTCATGACGGTTTAAAATAGAATACACCATAGCAACAGCTTCATTTTTAACTTGTTTTTTCGTTGATACGAATTCAAAATGTTTCCAAAATACTTTCATAATAATTAAAATCGGGGTGGTTTAATAATTAAAAACCACATGCCCTCCGTCGGGAAAACCCAGGTTATTTCTATAAAGTAAATTGTTACTTTTGTCAGCGATCGATGAACATGAAAAATACCGCCTTAACCCACAAACATATTGAGCTTGGCGCTAAAATGGTGCCCTTTGCGGGCTACAATATGCCCGTGCAATACACCGGAATCAATGTTGAACACGAAACCGTGCGCAAGGGCGTAGGTGTATTCGACGTAAGCCACATGGGCGAGTTTATACTGAAAGGCGATAAGGCGCTTGACCTGATACAGCGGGTTACCAGCAACGATGCATCGAAGCTATACGATGGCAAGGTGCAATATTCCTGCCTGCCTAATGAAACCGGCGGCATCGTAGACGACTTACTGGTATATCGCATCGACGATAAAACGTATATGCTGGTGGTAAATGCTTCGAACATTGAAAAAGACTGGAACTGGATAAGCAAATACAATACCGAAGGTGTGGAGATGAAGGATATTTCGGACAAGACCTCCCTCTTCGCCGTACAAGGTCCGCGGGCAGCAGACGCCTTGCAAAGCCTGACCGATATCGACCTGGGTACCATGGAATATTACACCTTTAAAAAAGGCAGGTTCGCCGGTGTTGACAACGTATTGGTTTCGGCGACCGGTTATACCGGTGCGGGCGGATTTGAAATTTACATGGAAAACAGCAAAGCCGAACACGTTTGGGATGCTATTTTTAAAGCAGGCGCCGCTTACGACATAAAGCCCATTGGATTAGGCGCCCGCGATACCCTGCGTTTGGAGATGGGTTTCTGTCTCTACGGTAATGATATCGACGATACCACGTCGCCGCTGGAAGCCGGGCTCGGCTGGGTAACAAAATTCAGTAAGGAGTTCACTAATTCGGCTAACCTGCAGCAGCAGAAAAATGAAGGTCTGAAACGTAAGCTGGTTGGCTTTGAAATGATCGAACGCGGCATACCGCGCCACGACTATGAAATAGTAGACGTTGCAGGGAACAACATTGGCAGAGTAACATCGGGTACACAATCACCCTCCCTGCAAAAAGCTATCGGTATGGGCTATGTAACCGCCCCATTCGCGAAAGAAGGCACCGAAATATTTATCAATATCAGGGATAATAAAGTAAAGGCGCAAGTAGTAAAGCCGCCGTTTTATAAATAGTCATCAAGTCATTGGGACATTGAGTCATTTTTTTGCCTGATCCCAATGACCTAATGACCTAATGACACCATGACCAAATACCTCCACGTTTGTCTAACCCCGGCGCTGATTCCGCTATACCCCGTTGAGGAATACATCGTTGTTATCATCGATATTTTCAGGGCCACCACTTCCATCTGTTACGGCATCGATAATGATGCGGAAGCCATCATACCTGTAGCCGAAGTGGAGGAATGCGCCGCTTACCGCGAAAAAGGGCATGATTATCTCCTGGCCGCCGAGCGCAACGGCGAAGTAGTGGACGGCTTCGATTTCGGCAATTCGCCATTCTCTTACACCAAAGAAAAGGTCGCAGGCAAAACTATCGTGCTGACAACCACCAACGGCACCCATGCGCTGCATTTGTCGCGCAGCGCAAAAAAGGTGGTCATTGGTTCTTTCTTAAATCTCACCGTGTTGTGCAACTGGCTCAAAACCCAGCATGAAAATATCCTGCTGGTTTGTGCGGGCTGGAAAAATAACTTCAACCTGGAAGATACGGTGTTTGCCGGCGCTGTTACTGAACAATTAAAAGACCTGCATTTTAAAACTGATGATTCCGCCATCGCAGCGAACGATCTGTACCAGCTTGCTAAAAACGACCTGCCTGCTTACCTTGCTAAAACCTCACATAGCGAACGCCTTAAAAAGTTAGGCATCGAAAAAGATATTGCTTTTTGCCTGAATGTAGACATAACGACTGCAATACCTGTTTTGCAAGGCGAGAAGCTCATCAGGCTTCAATATTAGCGGCTCTTCTCCGACTTATCCAGGAACGAACAAAAACGTAAATACCAGCAACGACGATCCATAGCGGCCATAATGCAATAATGCCGAAAAACACATTTTTCACCGTTCGTAAGCCCCTTGTGACGGCCCTGCTAAATTGATGGTCAAAGGTGTTGGCAACTACTGGTTTATTTATATGCGTTGCATAAAACGTGATATCAAGGGAGCTATACGCAATCTGTTTGTTCAGATAATTCATCTCTCCCTGCGTCGATTCAATTTCGGTTCGAATTTCATTCAGCTTGCTTTCAACCTCCAATACGTCCGACATTTTATTGGCTCGTTTAAGTAGATCGAGGTAGCGCGCTTCGAGCAGTTTTTTATTCTGCAGGCGTGTCGCCATATCGATATACCTGGTGGTTACATCGATTATCGAAATATGTTTCGCGTCGATCTTGATGGCATTGGTAGATACCGAGTCCAAAAACCGGTCAAAATTGATAGCCGGGATTCGCGTTTTTAGAGTGTACTCTTTCCGGTCGCTGTCGCTGTCAAACGACTCGTTGTCTTCGTCCAGGTATCCGCCCAAACGCTTCAGGTCATTCAAAAGCGCTTTCCGGGTAGCAGCAATGTTTTTGGTTTCAAAACTGATGTCCCCTGTTTTGATGATTTTTTTCGAAGTATCCTTTATCGCATTACCGGGCGGCGAATAATAATCTTTTCCCGCTGTGGCGAGCTTTGCATCAGCATTGCCTACCGGTTCGTTAACAACGATGTCGGCATCGGGATCCCCTTTTTCGTATTTTTCACCTGGGTCGGCTAACTTCATCTCCGCGGCGACAGGAGGTTCTTCTACTGCTTCTTCATCAGCCTTAACAACCGGCGGCGGAAATCTTACCTGATCAACTTTCCTGGTTTGATCGTTGTGATTGCACGCTGTGAATACCATCACCAGCAATGCAAGGGCGAAGAGCTTTTTCATAATAAGGTCAATTAGTTTTTTCTATAGAACGATAACTAACCTTATTATATTATATAATATACAACTATATAGAAATTATATTTTGAAATATAACAAATAACAGAATATAATTTTATTTCAACTTCTCATTATTCCTGTGCCTTTCAGCATCGCGGATGCTTTTCTTGTGCAGGTTTTTTTCCAGTGCTTCGGTCAGGTTCACGCCGGTTTGATTGGCCAGGCAGATCAGCACAAAAAGCACATCGGCCATTTCATCGGCCAGGTTTACCTCCTTGTCCGAGCTCTTAAACGACTGCTCGCCGTATTGCCTCGCCATAATTCGCGCCACCTCGCCGACCTCTTCCATTAAAATAGCCGTGTTGGTCAATTCGTTAAAGTAACGAATGCCGGTAGTCTGGATCCACTTATCGACCAATGCCTGCGCCTCTGAGATCTGCATATAATTTAAGATTAATGGTTATCCTTGTCATGGGTATCCATGATGATGGTCACGGGCCCATCGTTCAGCAAACTGATCTTCATATCCGCGCCAAATATCCCGGTAGCTACTTTCTTGCCGGTCAGGTTTTCGAGCTCCCTGATCATCTGCTCATACATTGGGATAGCCTTATCCGGCTTAGCCGCACGAGTAAAGCCAGGCCTGTTACCCTTTTTGGTTTGGGCAAACAGGGTGAACTGCGAGATGAGTAAAATATCCCCATTCACATCGGCCAGCGACTTGTTCATCAGTCCGTTCTCATCTCCAAACACCCGCATCGGCGCGATCTTTTGCGCGAGCCATTGCAGGTCGTCCGTGGTATCGGCATCTTCAATGCCCAATAAAACCAGAAAACCAATCCCTATCTCGCCTGTGGTCCTGTCGTCGACGGTACAGTTGGCCTGGGTTACTCGTTGGAGGATTGCGCGCATTTTTTTCGAGAATCAAGACACAAGGATAAAGATTTTTTCTTGCTGTTTTACTCTTTTCAACGTTGCCAATAGGTAGCGGAGAACAGAACAGAACCTCTGAAGCCGGCTTAAGAACGGTCACGGAAATTTAATGTGTATTTAATGAGGACTGATCGATATTTTTAGTAACTTCAAGAAAATTAAAATGTTAGCTAAATCCGGTATAATGCATTTTACAAATGCGCGCCTGGTGGTGCTAATAGCCTTATGTGTAATATTTGCATGCAAAAAAAAGAAGACACCGCATCCTTCTCCTCCGCCACCCCAAAAAAAGATAGATGTCTATATCGCAGGTTATTTACGGCCAGCTGGCCCGCAGACGGCGGCGTATTGGAAAAATGATACAATCACGATGCTTGGAGATGGTATCACGGAATCATTCGCGAGTGCTATTGCTGTTAGCGGAACCGATGTATATATATTAGGTACCAGCAACGGTCCGGTTTACTGGAAGAATGGAACCATGACAAGACTCACAGGAGACTCTTTCATTCCAACAGCAATTGCCGTAAGCGGAGCCGACGTATATGTAGCAGGCTATATGTATAATGCTGACGAAATTATGGTACCTGTGGTTTGGAAAAATGGGACTATCACTAAGCTTACGGATGGTAAATCAAATGCAAATGCATTCGGGATCACCGTAAGCGGTTCTGATGTATATGTTACGGGCTTAAGCCAGATTACCCAGGGAGTTACAGTAGCGACCTATTGGAAAAATGCTATCGCGACACATCTTACAAACGGTCCGTCATTTTCATCGGGGAATGCCATAGCTGTAAAGAATAATGATGTATACGTGGCCGGTAGCGATAACGGCGCAGTGTATTGGAAAAACGGTGTTGAAACAAGCTTGCCGGGCGCCACGGCGTCAGGTATTGCATTCAATAACAACGACCTCTACATTGCAGGCACGGTACGGGCCGGCACCCAGGGCTCGGCGGCATATTGGAAAAATGGCGAAACGACCATACTTACCAATGCTAATTCGTCTGCAGTAGGAATTGCAGTAAATGGTACTGACATATATGTACTAGGTGCAGACTTCGCCGATGTAGCCTTGTATTGGAAAAATGGACAATCCATACCAATATCAGCTGAAAAAGGACTTTTTACTCCTGGCGGTATTGCTGTCGTATCGCATTAATTTGGTTCAGAACTGCATTCTCATTCTGCTTATGTAAAATAGCTTGGTAGGGCCGTATTTGATCTCGCGGGTAATTTTACCGTTGAGGGTACAGTTGGCATAGGTGACTCGTTGGACGACTGCTTTCATATTGAGACACGAATTTCACGAATTGAATCCAACCGGACTAATTCTTGAGCTATGATTTGTAAAATTCGCATCGATTCGTGGAATTCGTATTACTCATGCCCTGGTATCATACCCATGATAAATACTCACATAGCTTTCATAGCGCGATAACTCGATCTCACCCTCCTCAACTGCCCTGATCACGGCGCAGCCGGGTTCATTAATATGCCTGCAGCTATTAAAACGGCATTGGTTCAATCGGGCGCGCATCTCGGGAAAGAAATGGCTCAGCTCGTTCTTTTCAATGTCGATCACACCCAGCTCACGAATACCCGGCGTATCGATGATATATCCGCCCTGCGGCAGTTCGAACATCTCGGCAAAGGTGGTGGTGTGCGTTCCCTTATCGTGCCATTCCGAAATTTCGGAAGTGCGCAGGCCGAGATCGGGCACAAGCGCGTTGATCAGGCTTGATTTACCCACACCGGAATGTCCTGCAAACAAGGTTACCTTGCCTTTTATCGCGTCGGCTACCTTATCGATATTTGTTCCCTTCAATGCCGAAACCTCGTAACAGGGATAACCGATCTTCTCGTATATTTTTTTGTAATCATCCAAGATCTCAAGGCCTTCATCGCTAAAAAGATCGAGTTTATTAAAGATCAGCGAGGCAGGTATGTCATAGGCTTCGGCCGTAACCAGGAAGCGGTCGATAAAGCCCAGCGAAGTGCGGGGGGATGCGAGCGTAACGATCAAAAAAGCCTGGTCGAGGTTGGCTGCAATGATCTGCGCCTGTTTTGACAGGTTGATGGACTTGCGGATAATATAATTCTTCCGGGGATGCAGGTTGGTAATCACGCCCGTCCCCTGGTCGGGCTCCAGCTCAAAATCGACGGTATCGCCTACCGCTATAGGGTTGGTTGTCGTGATGCCCTTGATACGAAACTTACCCTTGATGCGGCAATCGAAGCACCGTTCGTCGGGCGTTTTCACCTGGTACCAGCTCCCGGTCGATTTGGTTACAAGTCCTTCCATTATAGGGTAAGAATCACTTTTAGAGTTTCACTTAAACGCGCAACGTCGGCATCACTCATAACGCCAATACATTCTTTCAATCTTTTCAAATCCATTGCCCTTAGCTGATCGCATAGAACGTATGACCTTTTCACTAAGCCGTTTCCAGCGGTCGGCTCGATAAAGAGGCGAATGAATGAAACCCCTTCCTTGTGTTGGGAAGATATGGGACATGCTATGATGGAAGAATGACCGGCTCTATTCAACAAATCCGACTGTATAATAACCACCGGGCGGGTTTTGCCAGGCTCGCTTCCCATGGCAGGATCAAGGTCGGCAATCCATATTTCATATTGCCCGGGAAAGGCCTTATTCATTCAGATTTTTTTGAAGGTCGGAAATTGAGGCGGATTCGAATTCTTTTTTCAATTCCTTATCCGGATCAAATTGCTTCAATAATTCAACTTCTTTGGTGATCTTGTCCTCCAGCGCCTTTTTTCTCTGCCATTTATTATATTGCTCGATAGCAGTTTTTATGTAACTAGACCGGCTTGTCTTTTCAGACTTAACATATTTATCCGTTTCTTCGAACAACTTATCGTCCAATTTCAGAAGAATACTTTTCATAGCTATATAATTGTATATCAAATATAGATATATTTTTTTATATACTACTTAATGTTTTTATTTTGCTTGCATATTCAAAAAATATCTACTTACTTTACAGGCATTACAGAAATGATACCGGTTTGAAACTTGCCATATATCATAGACGTTAGAATAGTAAATTTTCAATGATAATTAACAGCACCATAACTACAACCACCACGACCACCGGGAAAATACCCGGAGGAAGATGATTGTATGGTGTAACCTATAGAAAGAAACCAGCAGAGCGCCTTCCTCCCGAAAGAGGAAGGCGTTTTTATTTGATCCAAAATGAAAGTATTAAAATTCGGAGGCACGTCGGGCGGTTCGGCGCAAAGCATCGGCACCGTTATCGATATCTTAAAAAAAGAATACCAGTCGGGAGAAAAACCTATCGTGGTCTTGTCGGCGATGAGCGGTGTAACCAATCTTTTGATCGCCATGGCCGAAAAGGCGCAGCAGGGCGAGGACTTTACCTCGCAGTTGGCCGAACTGGAAACCCGCCACTTTGATATGGTGCGCGCGTTGCTCCAGGTTCAGCACCAGAACCCGGTATTTACCCGTCTTAAGCTCAATTTCAACCACCTGGAAGAATTGCTGCAGGGCGTTTTCACGCTTCGGGAGCTCACGCCCAAAACGCGCGACCTGGTAGTAAGCTATGGCGAACGCTGCTCGGCTTTTATGATCAGCAAAATAGCTGCGGAACATTTTCCTGAAGCCGAATTTGTTGATGCCTCCGAAGTGATCAAAACCGACAGTGAATTTGGACACGCTAAAGTGAACATGGAACTGACCGAATTACTGATCAAAGGATTGGTTAGCGACAATCCCGGCAAAATGTTGTTCGTCACCGGATTTATCGCTTCTAACGATGCCGGGCAAATAACCACGCTTGGCCGCGGTGGAAGCGATTATACCGCGGCCATCTTCGGCTCGGCATTAAATGCATCTGAGATCCAGATTTGGACCGATGTAAATGGCATGATGACTGCCGATCCGCGTATGGTGAAAAAGGCGTTCTCGCTGCCCGAACTTACCTATACCGAGGCGATGGAGTTATCCTATTTCGGCGCTAAGGTGATCTATCCGCCGACAATGATACCGGTATTTATAAAAAAAATACCGATCGTTATTAAAAATACATTTGATGTTGAGTTTGAAGGAACGGTAATCAAGCATCACTGTAAAGCATCGTCGTTGCCTATCAAGGGCATCTCATCGATTAACGAGATCAGCATTATTAATGTGGAAGGCAGCGGCATGGTGGGCAAACTGGGCTTTAGCGGCCGGCTGTTCTCGCTGCTGGCGAGGGAGCAGATCAACATTATTCTTATTACACAATCTTCGTCCGAGCATAGCATTACTTTCGCCGTTAATCCCGGCGATGCAGCCAGGGCCAAACGACTGATCGACCAGGAATTTGAGCTGGAACTGATGGCCGGCAAACTGGACGAGTTGGAGATCGAACCAAACCTGGCTATCCTGGCTATTGTGGGCGAGAACATGAAGCAAACAACGGGCGTATCCGGAAAATTATTCCATGCGCTGGGCCGGAATGGCGTGAATGTGCGGGCCATTGCCCAGGGCTCGTCGGAATACAATATTTCGGTAATAATCGCTAAAAATGATCTGGCCAAGGCACTGAACGCTGTTCATGATGCGTTCTTTATCCAGTTAAATAAAACACTGCATGCATTCTGCCTCGGCACCGGCAATATCGGCACCACGCTTTTCAGCCAGTTGAATCAGCATAGTGAGCATTTACAGGAAAACAATGGCATCCAGGTTAAAATTGCGGGCATCAGCAACACCCGTAAAATGCTGTTTAACAGCGACGGCATCCCATTGGATCAATGGCAGGATGAGCTGCAACGATCGATCGAAAGGGCCGATCTTAAACTTTTTGTGAATCGAATGAAGGAAATGAACCTGCCCAACTGCGTCTTCATCGATAATACGGCAAGCCCGCAGCCGGTGGAGTTTTACGAGGATATTTTCAGATCGAATATATCGGTGGTTACCTGCAACAAGATCGGAAATTCGGGGGCTTTCAGCCGGTACAAAACCTTCAGGGACACGGCGCGGCAGCATGGCGTCGACTTTTTTTACGAAACCAATGTCGGTGCCGGGCTGCCGATCATCCGCACGTTGAAAGATCTTATGAGCAGCGGCGACCGGATAAAGCGCATCGAGGCGATACTTTCGGGCACGATATCGTTTATCTTCAATCATTTCAAAGGCGATGCTAATTTCCACGATGTGGTGAAACTGGCGCAGGAAAAAGGCTATACTGAACCAGATCCCCGCGATGATCTTCGCGGCACTGACTTTATGCGGAAAATACTGATCCTGGCGCGCGACGCAGGGTACAAAATGGAAGCCGACGAAGTGCAAATTGAAAGCATCCTGCCAACAAGCTGCATCGAGGCTCCAACCGTCGACGATTTTTACGCCGCTTTGAAAGCTGAAGATGCCTATTTTAACCACCTGAAAGAGGAAGCTGAAAAAGCCAATAAGGTATTGCGCTACATCGGCAAGCTGGAAGATGGAAAAGCTTCGATCTCGCTGCAAATGGTCGACGAAAACCATCCTTTTTATATGATGTCGGGCAGCGATAATATTATCTCGTTCACCACCGATCGTTATAAGGACAGGCCCCTTGTGGTCAAAGGACCCGGCGCGGGAGCTGAAGTTACCGCCGCAGGCGTATTTGCTGATTTAATTAATGTGGGGGCTAATTAGCCCCTCTCTAAATCTCTCTCCGCCGGCTGGCGGAAAAGACTTTTTAAATATTGCTCTAATAGACTCCGGTCTGAAAAATATAAATGAAAGAAAGTATAAAAGTTTTTGCTCCGGCAACAGTAGCCAACGTGGTTTGTGGTTTTGATGTGCTCGGTTTCGCAGTGAATGAGCCTGGCGACGAAGTGATCATGAGGATGACCGATAAACCCGGTATAACGATCAGTAAGATAACCGGCGATAACGGCCGGCTGCCGCTCGATTCCAAAAGGAATACCGTAAGCGTAAGCGTCGAGCATTATTTAAAGTCTATCAATAGAACCGAGGTAGGTTTTGATATAGAACTGCACAAAAAAATGCCGATCGGCAGCGGATTAGGATCGAGCTCTGCCAGCACAGTTGCGGGATTATTTGCCGCCAAAACCTTGCTGGGCGATGAAACCGATCCCGTGAAATTATTGCCCTTTGCCCGTAAAGGCGAGGAAATGGCTTGCGGCCATGGCCACGCGGATAATGTTGCGCCCGCATTGCTTGGCGGTTTTGTATTGATACGCAGCTACGATCCGCTTGATGTGGTAAAGCTGCCTCACCCAAAGGGGCTGCATTGCGCCATTGTCTTTCCTGATGTCGATGTGCCAACCCGCGAAGCCCGGCAGATCATCCGGAATAAAATACAGATGAAGGACGCTGTAACCCAGTGGGGCAATATCGCGGGTTTAGTAAGCGGCCTTTTTATGAACGATATTGACCTGATCGGCCGAAGCATGCATGATGTAATAGTCGAGCCAACGCGCTCCATCCTGATACCGGATTTCTATAAAATGCGTGATATGGCAATGGGCCTGGGAGCGGTAAGTTTTGGCATTTCGGGCTCAGGGCCATCGGTTTTTGCATTTACCCCCGATAAAGAAACAGCGAATAAGATCACGCAAACGCTCAGCGAACACCTTTCCAAACTGAACATCAATTCATTTACCTATCAATCATCGATTAACGACCAGGGGCCCAAAGTGTTAGGTTAAAGGAAAAAGGTTGTTCGTCTAAACCAAGCTAATAAATTCGAAATTGAACATTCGAAATTCGATATAACAAAATGAAACTCTACAGTACCAATAACCCTTCACACCAGGTTTCGCTTAAAGAAGCGGTGTTTAACAGCATGCCGCAGGATAAGGGTCTATACATGCCGACAGGCGTTTCGAGGCTAAATGAAAATTTCCTGACCAACCTCGATAGCTATACTTTACCCGAGATAGCCTTTCATGTCGCTCAACATCTGCTGGGTGATGATATTCCCGCGGAAGATTTAAAGGATATCATCCGGGATGCGATTAATTTTTACGCGCCTGTAGTCGAGCTTGAAGAAAACGTTTATGTGCTGGAGCTTTTTCACGGTCCTTCGCTCGCTTTTAAGGATTTCGGCGCACGGTTTATGAGCCGGCTGATGGGTTATTTTTTGGAGGAAGGAGAAAAACAACTCGATGTACTGGTGGCCACCTCAGGCGATACCGGCGGGGCGGTTGCATTGGGTTTCCTTGGCGTACCGAATACCAGGGTTACCATTTTATATCCTAAAGGCAAGGTAAGCGGCATACAGGAACTGCAACTTACGACCAACGGTCAAAATGTACGGGCTGTTGAGGTCGACGGCACGTTCGACGACTGCCAGGCGCTGGTAAAGCAAGCCTTTACCGACCCGGATCTGAACGAAAAATTCAGGCTCACATCCGCCAACTCGATCAATATTGCCAGGCTTATTCCGCAAACCTTCTATTATTTTAATGCTTATGCGCAGTTGCTCAAAGAAGGCAAGAACCAGGTTGCGTTTTCTGTACCAAGCGGAAACTTTGGCAATTTGGGCGCTGGTATTTTAGCCTGGAGAATGGGACTGCCGGTTTACCATTTTATTGCTGCAACCAATGTGAATGACACGGTACCCGAGTTTTTGAAGAACGGCGTTTATCAGCCTAAACCTTCTGTACAAACGATATCAAACGCGATGGATGTGGGCAACCCCAGCAACTGGGTGCGGATACAGGATATGTTTAAGGACGATCCTGAGCAATTGGGAAAATTGATTTCCGGGCACAGCTTTACCGACGAAGAAGACCTGGCGGCCATCGAGAAAATACACACTTACTACAATTACGTCGCTTGCCCACATACGGCTATTGCATGGCAGGCCCTTAAGGACTGGCAGCAAGATCAGCCTACCGGCCGGGTTGCTGGGGTGTTTCTTTCCACAGCCCATCCATGTAAATTTCCTGATGTACTACCCGGGCATGTGGCTAAATCCATTAAAATACCGGAGCATGTGGAGAAGCTGCATGGCAAAACAAAAAAAGCTATATCGTTAGGCAAGGATTTTGCCGGATTTAAAAAATATTTGCTGGATAATGCCTGATCAGATCAATACCATTATTTTCGACCTTGGCGCCGTACTTATCGACTGGAACCCGAGGTATATGTACCGCACCATTTTCAGCGATGAAGCCGAAATGGAAAAATTCCTGGCTGAGATTACCACCTCCGACTGGAACGAAGAGCAGGATGCGGGTCGCCCGTTGCAGGAAGGGACCGAAATACTGGTAGCCCGGTTTCCCGAACATGAAGAAAACATTCGTGCTTTCTATAGCCGCTGGGAGGAAATGCTGGGCGAAGCTTTCGACGAAACCGTTGAAATATTCAGGCAGTTAAAAGAAACCCGGAAGTATAAAGTATATGCGCTAACCAACTGGTCGGCAGAAACATTCCCGGTGGCATTGGAAAGGTTTGAATTCCTGCGATGGTTTGATGGTATTGTGGTATCAGGCGCTGAAAAAATGCGTAAACCGACAACTGAGTTTTATCATGTGTTACTTGACCGTTATGGTGTAAAACCCGACGAAGCCCTGTTTATAGACGATAATCACCGCAATATTTTAGCTGCTGAGAAAATCGGCATTAGGTGCATCCATTTTACTTCGGCTGAGCAACTTAAGGAAGAATTAACAAGTCTTTCTTTACTATAAGTTCTTTCATTAGATTTGTTAAATTGATAAGAATGTTTTTCATTTAATATTTAAACGGCCTGCAATTACTCAAATGGACAGAGTTGACTATCAATCTTTAGTAATTCAAGATATTATCAATCTTGAAAAAAAAGGAGAACTTAACCTAACACCGTGGTATCAGCGACGATCTGTATGGAGTAACCCTCAAAAATCGTATCTTATAAATACCTTATTCGAAAAAAAACCTCTGCCTTCCTTATATATTCGTCACTCGTTGGATCTCGAAAAGGCAATAAGTATAAAGGAAATTGTCGACGGCCAACAAAGAACCAGGGCGATAATAGATTTCTGTAAAGATTTATATTCAGCTAGGCATCCCAATCATAAACAATTAATCAAATTCTCAGATTTAAGTAAAGTTGAAATACAAGATTTTTTGTTGACAGCCATACCTGTGGGATATTTATTAGGGGCTACTGACTCTGATGTAATAGATATTTTCGCCAGAATAAACTCAGTTGCGAAAACTTTGAATGATCAGGAAAAAAGAAATGCTCAATTTAGTGGTGAATTCAAACAATTTTCAGTTCATCAATCTGTTTCTAGAACCGAGTTTTGGAAAGAATATAAGATTTTTTCTGCTAACGATATTGCGAGAATGGCTGAAGTTCAATTTATTTCAGATACAGCAATTAACTTAATAGAGGGATTAATGGATTTTAGTCAACCCAGATTAAACAGTTATTATAAAGAAAAAGATGAAAATTTTCCAGAGATGGAAGAGACCGATCGAAGATATGATGCGGTTTTTGATACTTTGGTTTCATTGAATCCAAGATCGATAAAGGATACAATTTTTAATCGGCAACCAATATTTTTTTCTTTGATTATAGCAATCGATGGCCTTTCAAAGAAAAAAATTTCTGATATAGAAAAAGGCTTAGTCGAAATTGACAATAGGTACAATTCCGATAAACCTGTTAACGAACGATCCAAAGAGGATGCCGATTTCTATAACGCTTGTTCTGCCAGTACTCAACGACTATCAAATAGGGAAATTAGAAACAATTACATTTCTAACTTTATTTCTTAAGTGCCTGCTTTAAGTATACTAGCGTCTTATAACAAAAGTATAGATGACATCAATATTTTAGAAAACTATATTTTAAGTAGCTTAGCCCTAGATGCTCGCTATCAGCATATAATTGGTGAAGTGATAATGCTTAGATTGTTTTCAATAGTTGAGTCAACAATAAGTGAATTTGCATTAAAATTAGCATGCGGTGCAAATTATAAAAATGGCAACTCTCCGATTGTTTTATTAAGAAGCCGAAGCATGCAAAATGCTTATTCAAATATGTTGAGCTATAACAGACGTAGAGCTTTACGATATTTAAGATGGACGAAAGCATCATTTGTTAAAGAAAGTATTGAACATGTTTTAGATATAAGCGATACATTTTATACTAAAGTTAATATCTATGGAAATTTGATCAATGAAATGAGAATAGTTAGAAATCATATCGCTCATCGCTCGACTTCTACACGTTCTGAATATATAACGTTGTTAAGATTGAAATATGGCGGTAATCCCAATCTTACCGTTGGCGCATATTTGACATCAACTGCTAGAAATTCAACTCCTAACATTAGAACCTACATTGCGTCCACCCGCATTGTACTACATGAAATTTCGGAGGGATAATTTCAAATATAGCTTCTGTTATCCGGCAGTAGGATTGATCTTGTCGGCTAACCTAAAGGCGGCGCATACCTGTGTTTGAGTTAATTTCCCGTGTATATGGGTTTTATACGGAGATTTAACGTTCCGTAATCAGCGTATTGGGCCTGCACTACACGTACAACATGTTTTCCTTTTAGCGGGATAATAACCTCGCAATGATTGTCTTCAAAATTTACAACCCTGGCCGGATCCCAGTTTTCAAGAATGAGCTTATCATCAATATAAACTTTAACGATCTCAGAAGCCGTGATGCCGACCCGATAAGTGCCGGCCGGGACATCGATCAAGCTTTGCGATACGGTAGCTATTTTTTCTTTGGGTATGTTTTTGCCAAAGTTCCGGCCGAACGTCTTACTCAGATCGCTTCCCTGGCTGGTCTTCAAGGGCCGGCCGGTCAATAACTTTTCAAACTGCTCAGCGTGTTTCCCGGGATCACTCAGGGTATCAAAGGCAAACCATTTCATTTGCCAATGATACGGAATGTCAAATTCGCGGTAATGAAAACGGTATGGACGGCCCTGTCCATATTTGACGCCAAATGGCGACGTTATCGCGCCGCCGCGACATTCCAGCTCGACATCAATATTAGTCAACGAGGAGGTGTCCTTTTGCATTTCAACTTTCGCCGGCAATATGCCCGAAACAGCCGAAGGATTGGACGCACCGGTTATCTTAACTATTTTCCATTGCCCCGAAGGCCCCATCAGGTCGAAATACATTTTGCCGGTCGAGTCGGTCTTGTTCCACCAAAAGATGGGATAAGTAAAGTTGTAGGGTCCCCACTCGGTCATCATAATGTATTGCCTGCCTTTCGGGTGCCCGGGTGGAAGCATCGCATTTTGGGCGCCCGGTATTTTGGCGGGTGCGGTTAAATAAGTATTGTCTATTACGGGATGCGTTTGGTCGCCGCTTTTGTCAAAAACGATATTGGTAACCGTGGTATCAAATTTTTGATCCAGCACACTGCCTTTAATTTGGTTGTTGGCAAAAGTCACATCACTCGTATTGTTGATGTTAAGCATTTTTTTCTCTCCGGCGAATGTGTTATCCCTGATCGTGTAGCCTGTGCTACGCGTGTCGCGCTTTTGGAGGTAACCGATGTCTTTCGGCCTTTTTGGGTCCGACCACAGTTCCAGGCCCACTTTATCCGCATCAAAAGTATTTTGGGCGATGACATTGTTCATGCCATGTTCGATAGCAATAGCCGAAAGATTACCGCCAAAGTCGTTATTGGCAATGATGGTGCTGTAGCTAAAACCGCCCCATATGCCGTGCCAGCAGTCATGGATAATATTGTGTATGATCTTATTCCGGCTGAAAGTTATTTCTACG
Source organism: Mucilaginibacter sp. (assembly GCA_035547095.1). Classification (GTDB taxonomy): domain Bacteria; phylum Bacteroidota; class Bacteroidia; order Sphingobacteriales; family Sphingobacteriaceae; genus Mucilaginibacter. Next base: position 64,245 of record DASZVE010000027.1, on the reverse strand, counting down.
CCGTTGGTAGGCGCGTAAGAAAAATCATTCGAGAAAACCAGGTTGTCGTTACAACCGCCTTCGCCGGTGTCCATCGAAGTTTGGCCCGCCCATAGGAAAAAGCCGTCGCCCGAATGGGTAACCGAGTTGTAAGCGAATACATTGTCGTTGCATTGCTCAAATACTAATATGCCCGCTGAATCCTGTCCACGGTAATAAACGCCGTAACTGAACCCGCGCACATTCCAATCGAGCTTATTATTCTCAATCCGGTTCCGGCTGCTCCTGTACATGCCGATCCCGATGCCCGAATTATAGGAGAAATTATTGTTGTAAACCAAGCCGTCGTTACAACCGGTCATCATCAACCCGCATTGCCCGTTGGTTATGGTATTGCTGCTAATATCGGCCTTATCGCAGTTACGGAGGTAAATTCCCGCTCCGAATCGCAGCCATTCGTCCTTCTCATTATGATGATAGCTTTGCCAGTCGGCCAGGTCCTCGGCAGCGCGGCTGCTGTTCAGGTGTTGTCTGAAATTATAGCTGAAATCACAACCGGTTATTTTTAGGCCGGTAATTCCACGCGCTAAAACGCCAACCTTAAAGCCTTTAACCGTTAAATTTTTCAGCGTTATGTTTTTGCCGCCCCTTACAATGACGCAGGTACCCTTAAATTTATCCGGGTTTTCAAAATCTGCGCTGCCCTCTACGACAGCGCCGTTAAAGTCGACCACGATATTGTCCCCCTCTATAATGATGGGTGCCGTGGATAGCGAATCCTCCCCCGCAAAATGGTAGGTTTTAGCCTTAATCTTTACGGAATGCCGAATGACGATACCTTTATAAAGATTAGTAGCACCGCTTGCAGCCGCCGAAATTTGGCATTCCAGTACAACGCCTAATAAAATGATAAACCAGCTTAAGCGCCGCCGTTGTGTTTTGGATAGTCGTAACATATTAAAATATTGCCTCCGCGATCCGTCTCGTGGGGCCTGGGTTACTCATGGTGTAAAAGTGCAATACCGGCGCACCAAACTTTACAAGTTCTTTGCACTGGCTGATCATCCACTCGATGCCTGCATCTTTCACTTCTTTTTCAGTTTTGCAACTATGGACCAGGTCGCTTAGTTCTTCCGGGATATCGATATGAAATATTTTAGGCAGACTGATCAGTTGTTTTGATGCCGTGATCGGTTTCAATCCGGGAATAATGGGAACATTAATGCCATTATCGCGGCATGTTTTTACGAACTCGAAATATTTGCTGTTATCGAAAAACATCTGGGTAACGATAAAATCAGCGCCCATGTCGACCTTCTTTTTCAGGAATTTGAAATCTGTTTTCATATTCGGCGCCTCGAAATGCTTTTCGGGGTAGCCTGCCACGCCTATACAAAAATCGGTGTTGGCAACTTCCTGGTCCTCGTACAGGTATTTGCCGTTGTTCATGTCCAACACCTGCTGTAACAGCTCATTGGCATAACAATGACCGCCCGGTGTAGGTATAAAACCGCTGTCGGCCATGCGGGCATCGCCGCGCAGTACCAGCACATTGTCTATCCCTAAAAATTGAAGATCAATCAACGCATTTTCTGTTTCTTCTTTGGTAAAACCGCCGCAAATGAGGTGAGGCACGGCATCTACCTTATACTTATTCATAATGGCCGCGCAAATAGCCACTGTTCCCGGCCGTTTACGGTACGACACCTTTTCCAGCAAGCCGTTGTCATGCTGCTTATAAATAAAGTCCTCACGATGGTAGGTGACATCGATAAACGGCGGTTTAAACTCCATCAGCGGATCGATGGCATTATAAATGCTTTGTATGGTATGCCCTTTTACGGGCGGCAGCAATTCAAAAGAAAAAAGTGTTTTGCCTTTAGCGTTTGCGATATGTTCGGTGATCTTCATTTAGTGTGGTAATCAAATATAATCATCTTTGAGATTCCTTTAACGGTTTTTGCGGAGAGGTGTCATGCTGAGGCACTCGAAGCATGCGGGCATAGGCCTTTACGCTCACCCTTCGAGAGCCTCAGGGTGACAGCCATATTATTTGTTCTATCACCGGCATTTAATAACTAAGATTTGGCCCCAACCAGCGTTCGACAGTCTCCAAGTCCATATTCTTCCGTTTAGCATAATCCTCAACCTGGTCTTTGCCGATCTTTCCCAAACCAAAATACCGGGCCTGGGGATGCGCGAAATAAAATCCGCTTACCGAGGCAGCCGGCATCATCGCCAGGCCCTCAGTAAGGTGCATGTGCGCGTTCTCGTTTGCCTTGAGCAGATCGAATAAAGTGGTCTTTTCGGTATGATCAGGGCAAGCCGGATATCCCGGCGCCGGGCGTATTCCCTGGTATTCTTCTTTGATCAGGTCCTCGTTACTTAAGGTCTCATCTTTTGCGTAACCCCAGTATTCGCGGCGAACCAACTCGTGCATTTTTTCGGCGAAAGCTTCAGCCAGGCGGTCAGCAAGAGCCTTGGTCATGATGCTGTTGTAGTCGTCGTGATCTTTCTCAAATTTGGCCACCAGCGCATCACAACCGATACCGGCTGTCACCGCAAAGCCGCCGAAATAATCGGCCACGCCGCTTTCTTTTGGCGCGATAAAATCCGACAGCGCATAATAAGGCTCATCCTTCGCCTTTTCAGCCTGCTGCCGCAACGTATGGATGCGTGTTAGCAAATGTTGACGGCTTTCATCGGTGTATAATTCAATGTCGTCGCCGGTACTATTAGCCGGCCAGAAACCGATCACGCCGCTGGCTTGCAGCAATTTTTCCTTAACGATTTTATTCAACAGCTTTTGCGCATCGTCAAACAGCTTTTTGGCTTCAACACCAACGGTTTTATCTTCAAATATTCTTGGATAGCTGCCCCTCAATTCCCAGGTATGGAAAAACGGCGTCCAGTCGATATAAGGCACTAATTCTCCCAGCGGGAACGATTCAAATACCTTCGTGCCGGTAAAGCTTGGTTTGGGTTGGACGGAACCATTTAAATTGATCTGGAATTTTAGTCTGCGTGCATCTACAATGCTAACAAATCGCTTGTCCGAACGCTTGTTTAAATGCGCCTCGCGGGCTTTGGCATACTCATTCTTTACGGTTTGGATGTAACTATCACGCGAATCTTTATTCATCAGGTTGCTGCAAACCCCAACACTGCGTGACGCATCGAGTACATGAACAACACCGTTTGAGTAATTTGGGGCGACCTTTACCGCGGCATGAATGCGCGAAGTGGTAGCACCGCCGATCAACAGCGGTATAGTAAAGCCTTCACGTTCCATTTCTTTGGCGAAATGCACCATTTCATCAAGCGACGGCGTAATCAAACCGCTAAGCCCGATAATATCCACGTTATTCTTCCGAGCTTCATCGATGATCCTTTGCGCCGGTACCATAACGCCAAGGTCGATCACTTCGAAATTATTGCAGGCCAGCACAACGCCGACAATGTTTTTGCCGATATCGTGCACATCGCCTTTAACCGTCGCTAACAATATTTTGCCTGCGGACGATTTGCCTGCGCCCTCGGCCTTTCCGGCTTCAATGAACGGCAACAGGTAAGCCACTGCCTTTTTCATAACCCGCGCCGATTTAACCACCTGGGGCAAAAACATCTTACCCGAGCCAAACAGGTCGCCGACGATATTCATGCCATCCATCAGCGGCCCTTCGATGACATCCAGCGGCTTGGCAGCTTTTTGACGGGCTTCCTCCACATCCTCATCTAAATAATCGACAATACCTTTAACCAAAGCATGCGACAAGCGTTCCTCAACCGGTCCTTTTCGCCACTCTTCGTCTTTTACAACTTCTTTGCCCTTGGCTTTTACGGTTTCGGCAAACTCGACCAAACGCTCAGTGGCATCCGGGCGGCGGTTTAATAGAACGTCCTCAACATATTCCAGCAGGTCTTTCGGTATTTCCTCGTAAACCTCCAGCATACCGGCGTTTACGATTCCCATATCCAGGCCAGCTTTGATAGCATGGTACAGGAAAGCCGAGTGCATGGCCTCACGCACCACGTTATTACCCCTGAACGAGAACGAAATATTACTTACACCGCCGCTCACTTTAGCCAAAGGTAAATTTTGCTTGATCCACCGGGTGGCCTCGATAAAGTCGACCGCATAGTTATTATGCTCCTCCAAACCGGTAGCGACGGTTAAAATGTTCGGATCGAAAATGATGTCCTGCGGCGGAAAACCGATCTCGTTCACCAGGATATCATAGCTGCGCTTGCATATCTCGATCCGGCGTGCCAATGAATCCGCCTGACCCTGTTCATCAAAAGCCATCACCACCACGGCGGCGCCGTAGGTTAATATTTTGCGGGCCTGGTCCTTAAATTTCTCTTCGCCTTCCTTCAGCGAGATCGAATTCACAATGCCCTTGCCCTGCAGGCATTTCAATCCTGTTTCGATCACCGTCCATTTGGACGAGTCGATCATGATGGGCAGCTTGGCAATATCAGGTTCGGAGGCTACCAAATTCAAAAATTTGGTCATCGTCGCTTCCGAATCGATCATGCCTTCGTCCATGTTCACGTCGATAACCTGGGCCCCGCCTTCCACCTGCTGGCGGGCAACGGTCAGTGCGCCTTCAAAGTCTTCGGCCAGTATCAGCTTCGAAAATTTGGGCGAACCGGTAATATTGGTACGCTCGCCTATATTGGCAAAGTTGGTTTCGGGTGTCAGGTTTACGGCTTCCAAACCGCTTAATCTTAAATAGGGCTCGGTATGCGGAATCTGCCGGGGTTTACCTTTGGCTGCTTTTTCGGCGATACAGCGAATATGATCGGGCGTAGTGCCGCAGCAACCGCCGACGATATTCACCATACCCGAATCAATAAAATCTTCTATAAAATGAGCGGTCTCGTGCGGCATTTCATCATAGCCGCCGAATTCATTTGGCAAACCGGCATTGGGGTAAGCGGAAATAAACACATCCGATTTGGCCGACAATTCTTCCAGGTGAGGACGCATTTCTTTGGCTCCAAGTGCACAATTCAACCCGACGGACAACAAATTGGCATGACGTACCGAGTTCCAGAATGCTTCGACCGTCTGGCCTGAAAGTGTGCGGCCTGACGCATCGGTGATGGTACCTGAGATCATGATACCTATCCCGTGCCCCTCTCTAAATCTCTCTCCGCTGGTTAGCGGAAGAGACTTTTTCAATTCGGCCTCATAACGTTTAACGGCGTAAATAGCTGCTTTGGCATTCAGCGTATCGAATATGGTTTCGATGATCAGCACATCCGAGCCGCCGTCGACGAGTCCGCGAACCTGCTCATAGTAAGCCGCGGCCAGGTCGTCAAAAGTCACCGCGCGAAAACCCGGATCATTCACATCCGGCGACATGGAAGCGGTTCTGTTCGTTGGACCGATAGCGCCGGCTACAAAGCGGGGTTTTGAAGGATCTTTTTTGGTGTATTCATCTGCTATTTCCCGGGCGATTCGGGCGCCTTCGTAACTCAGCTCGTAAGCCAGATCCTCCATGTGGTAGTCGGCCAGCGAAATGCGTTGCGTGCTGAAGGTATTGGTCTCGATGATATCCGCGCCGGCGTCAAGGTATTCCTTGTGTATAGCCCTGATGATATCCGGGCGCGTCAAATTCAACAGGTCGTTATTACCCTTTACATCAGACGCATGGTTTTTGAAGCGCTCGCCGCGAAAATCCGCCTCGCTTAATTGGTACCGCTGTATCAGCGTACCCATTGCGCCGTCAATGACCAGTATTCTCTTTTTTAGTTCTTCTTTAATGCCCATTATTTTGAGATATGAGATGTGAGATATGAGATGTGAGATGACCAAGCGCGAAAAGTCTCAAATCTCAAATCTAATATCTCAAATCTATAGTAGGCTTATTTCAAAAGTCGTTTTAAAATGACTCCCGCTTATCTGTCCCATCCCTTGTTGAGTCGGATGAGTAGAACGTAGCACCTTGTAAGCACAGGTTGCTAAGACTTCGCAGGGTCTAATCCCTCCGTCTTTCTCTATAAGCCACGCAAAATTGCACAATTAGCGTGTAAAATCAAAATGGGAGGGACGGGCTGCCTCTAAATGAAAATGACCTGACAATTTTCCCGTTTAATCGCGGATCAGTGATGATTCACTGCCGCCCAAACAACGGATAATACGATGGTGGCCGCTAGAGTTTTTTTGTTAATAGAAAATGCCGACCGTATATTTTTTTTAAAAAGTACAAACGCGAAAACAATGTCAAAAAAGAATCCAAATATAAAAGTGACTGGTATGCCAAGGAGCTTGCCATTACCTCCAAACGAAATTTCAAGGCTGAATATTTTTATAGAGGTATCAAGTATTATAATTAACGAACATATTATCCAAATTGTTAGTAGTATCCAACCTGCTTTATTACGAAGCCACAACAATATGGCACCGATCAGCGGAATTAACATTTGAGCGAAATAGATAATCATTCCAAATCCCCATTTTGCCGTCGGGTTAAATAGCATAAATTTGATAAGCCCGAAATCTTCCAAGATTATATAACCGAATAACACACCAAAGCAACCGCTTGTGATCCTGATAATCTTATCAGGTGATAAACCTCTTTGACTGATCGGATTTATTGTATCTACAACAGCCATTGCGGATTTCTTTAATTTATCTTCGTGCTCTTTTTTTCTCACAGCGTTGTTCTCGAATTCATTTTTTATCTCTGATCTCAGGTCAGCTATTGCATCACTGGTCAACTGGCGGCTTGCCAATTCAGTTGTGGCAGCTTCAACAGCAAGCAGCTGGTAATCGCTCGGATTATCAATTATACTGATGAGATCAATTACGGACAAACTTTTATATAAGTCTGAAAACGGATTCATTGTAGCAAATAATTAAGAGATGTGAAGGTTTATGCGTAGCTAAATGTAGCGAAATTTCATTTGTTTTAAACATCCCTTTGCCGTTTGACCGAAAGGTGCCAACTTCGCAATCCGGCAAAAGAATTATGACCACACATTATAAGAAAATAGCCTCAGAGCTGTCCGTCAGCGAAAAACAGGTAAGTACTACGGTTGACCTTTTGGACGAAGGCGCCACAGTGCCGTTCATTTCACGCTACCGTAAGGAGCTGACCGGCAGCCTGGATGAGGTGCAGGTAGCCACCATCCGCGACCGTATAGCACAATTACGCGACTTGGATAAACGCCGCGAAGCGATCATCAAATCGCTGACGGAAATGGGAAAGCTAACGTCCGAACTGGAAAAGCAACTGAACGAAGCCGAAACCATGGTGGCATTGGAGGATATCTATCTGCCTTACCGCCCGAAACGGAAAACCAGGGCCACAGCAGCCCGCGAAAAAGGTCTTCAGCCGCTGGCCGACCTGCTGCTTGAACAAACTCGTATCGATCCGGAGGAAGAGGCGGCCAAATACGTGGATGAAGAAAAAGGCGTAAATAATGCAGAGGAGGCTTTAGCCGGAGCAAGAGACATAATCGCCGAATTCATCAGTGAGCATGCTGATGCCCGTACCAAACTGCGCGAGCTGTTTTTGGAGAAAGGCACTTTTAAATCAAAAGTTGCGCCGGGTAAGGAAGAAGCTGGTATCAAGTACAAGGATTATTTTGATTGGTCGGAACCGGTGAAAACCGCACCTTCGCACCGCATACTGGCCATGCGCCGCGGCGAAAAAGAAGAAATTCTATGGCTCGATATTGAACCTGAGCAGGAACTGGCCATTGAATTGCTGGAAAGATTATTTCTTAAAACTAATAACGCCGCTTCACAACAAGTACAATTAGCTATATATGATGGCTACAAGCGTTTGCTGAAACCATCGATGGAAACCGAGATACGCCTGCATACCAAAAAGCTGGCTGATGAAGAAGCCATCAGGGTATTTGCTGAGAACGCCCGCCAGTTACTGATGGCCGCCCCGCTCGGTCAGAAACGGGTAATGGCTATCGATCCCGGATTCCGTACCGGCTGCAAAGTGGTTTGCCTTGACGAGCAGGGCAAACTGCTGGAGTACACCGCGATATTCCCGCATACCGGGGCCGGCGGCGCGGGTGAGGCAGGTAAGACAACAAAGCACCTCGCAGAAAAATACCGGATTGAGGCAATTGCCATTGGAAACGGCACTGCCGGCCGCGAAACAGAGCTTTTTATCCGCGGGTTGAATTTGCCTGGCATCAACATTGTGATGGTGAACGAAAGCGGCGCATCGATTTATTCGGCGTCGGAAGCGGCGCGCGAGGAATTCTCGGACAAGGATGTTACTGTTCGCGGAGCGGTATCTATCGGCCGGCGACTGATGGACCCGCTGGCTGAACTGGTAAAGATCGACCCGAAATCGATAGGCGTTGGCCAGTACCAGCACGACGTGGATCAAACCAAATTACAAGCCAAGTTGGATGATACGGTGATCAGCTGCGTAAACGCGGTAGGCGTTGAGCTGAACACCGCCTCCAAACAAATACTGGCCTATGTTTCGGGCCTGGGACCGCAATTGGCGCAAAATATTGTAGATTATCGCAATGCCAATGGTGCATTTCGCAAGCGTAACCAATTGAAAGAAGTGCCGAGACTGGGCGGCAAAGCTTTTGAGCAAGCGGCAGGTTTCTTACGCATTCACAATGCCGAAGACCCGCTTGATGCCAGCGCCGTTCACCCGGAACGCTACGCACTGGTGGAGCAAATAGCTAAGGACGCTAAATGCTCGGTAAAAGAACTGATGTCTAATCCAACGCTGCGAAAAAGCATCCCTTTACAGCGTTATATAACCGATACCGTTGGCCTGCCTACGCTAAATGATATTATGACTGAGCTGGCCAAACCGGGCCGCGATCCCCGAGAACAATTCGAAGCCTTTAGTTTTACCGAAGGCGTGAACGCGATTGGTGACCTGAAAATCGGCATGAAGTTGCCCGGCATCGTCACCAATATCACCAACTTCGGTGCGTTTGTCGATATCGGCGTGCACCAGGATGGACTGGTACATTTGAGCCGGATCACCAATCGTTATATTAAGGACCCTAACGAGGTATTAAAAGTTCATCAAAAAGTACAGGTGACGGTGGTAGAAGTGGATGCCGCACGTAAGCGCATATCGCTCTCCATGAAAGAGAATGAACCGAAACCGGAACAAAGCCGGCCACAACAGACTAAACCACAGCACAAGCCTGCACAGGCGCATCAGCAAAAAAGGCGCGAAGAACCTGAGACGGATATGGCTATTAAACTGGCAGCGCTTAAGGGGAAATTTAAATCGTAGAGACGCAAGATTTTTCCGTCTCTATATCCAATAGAATTTTACGCTTATTCACTTTATATTCTGATGATTGATCTTTCAATAAATGTCTTAAAGTATTAAATTTGCAATATGGAAACAGTAATAGCTAAACCTGCTAATAAAGAACAATTGGCAGCCCTTAAGGCTGTTATGAAAGCCTTAAAGGTTGATTTTATTACGGAAAAAAGTCCATATGATCCTGAATTCCTGGCTAAAGTGGAAAGGGCGGAGGAGCAGATTAAGAGCGGTAAATACCGCAAGATTACTCCGTCCGAAGTATGGAAATAAGATTAATTGAAGAAGCCGAAAAAGACCTTTCTTATTGGGAGAAGACCTATAATTCAAAAGTTTTAAAAAGAATTTCCGAGTTACTTACTTCAATGCTGGAAGATCCAACCAGGGGAATTGGGAAGCCGGAAGCGTTAAGACACAATCTTTCTGGTTATTGGTCGAGGAGAATTGACAAGGAAAACAGAATCGTTTATAGGGTGGATGGTGATGTTATTTGGATAGTTTCATTAAGAGGGCATTACAAATAATTTCTTAGACAAGATTTGACAACTTTTAAAAAGTTGTCAAATCTAATTGATGTAAAATTTTATTCCAGCGTGATCTGCCTCCTGATGCTTTCTTCCAGTGAAATAAAAGTTTCGGTGCGCTGTATGCCTTTTACGCTCTGTATGTGTTCGTTCAAAACTTCGCGCAGGTGGTTGGTATCATGGCAAACGATCTTGGCGAAGATACTGTAGCTGCCGGTTGTATAGTGCAGCTCCACGATCTCCTTTACGGCTTTCAGTTGCTTTACAGCGTCGTGGTATTGCGAGCCTTTTTCCAAATAAATGCCCAGGAAGGCGGTTATATCATATCCCAGCTTCTGCGGATCGACCTCAAGACTGGCGCCTTTAATGACCCCCATTTCCTCTAATTTTTTCATCCGGACGTGGATAGTTCCGCCGGAAACGATCAATTCTTTTGCGATTTCGGTGTACGGAGTGGTCGCATTTTTCATCAGTATCGACAAAATCTGGATGTCGAGATTATCAATTTCTAAATTTTGAGCTTTTCTCTGGGACATAAATTTGAATTTCTCTATTCAAATACAAGTTTAATTAAAATAAAATTAAAAATGCAAATAAATTATTGAAATATTTGCAAGAAATGGGTAGTGCCTTTAAATTTGTGATAAGCAATCGGAAATAAGATTCCGTTCTTTGATAGCAAAAACAATGTTGGGTGGTGAAATTTTTGGCAGACACACCTCCTTGTCCCGGTGGCGGAGAGCATGGGAAACTGGTCGAAAGACCGGCTAACCACTCCTTGAAGGTTCGACCCCTTCCCCAACAGCGAGTTTAAAGTCGAAAGTCCTTAGTCCAAAGTCCCAAGTCAGACTTAGGACTCAGAACTCAAGACTTAGAACTTAAACAATGTAGGATGGTGAAATTTTTGGCAGACACACCTCCCTGTCCCGGTGGCGAAGATCTTGCGAAACTCTTAGCAATAAGAATAAGCACTTCGTGAAGGTTCGACCCCTTCTCCTACAGCCCTTCTCATAATTTAGGTTTATAATTGGTTAGTAAAGACCCCTGCCCATCAGGGGCTTTACTGTTTTTATATCAGTTTGCGGTTGCCGGTTTGCAGTTAGCATCGGCTCCTAATAAATTGAATTTTCTGCCCACTGCAAACTGAGAACTGCCAACTATTCTTTCTCAAACCTCGCTGCCCATCCGCCGCCTGAGGCTAATTGAACGGTGATCTTATCCTTTGAAGTCACATTCATTTCCTTGCGGACATAATCCGTTGCGTCCCGGTCGGCATTGATACCGTCCTGGAAAATAATAGCCTTGTAATTTCCATCGCCCAGGAACGAAAGATCGATCGTGGTTTCACGTGGCGTCCAGTTGCTCATCGAGCCTACGAACCAAGTGGTGCCCTTTCGGCGTGCTATGGTTACAAATTCACCCACTTTACCATCCAGTGCGACCGTCTCGTCAAAAGTAGTGGGCACAGCATCGATAAAATTGGTGCTTTCCTGTTCGCGCATGTAAATGGTCGGATTATCCGAAAGCATTTGCAGCGGGGCTTCAAAAACGGTGTACATGGCCAATTGGTGGCAGCGGGTTCCCTGCGCCATCGGGTTGCTGTTTATAGGGCGGATGGATTCCTTTGTCGCGTTGCGCATGGCACCGGGCGTATAGTCCATCGGACCGGAAAGCATGCGGATAAAAGGTATGCTCACATCATAACCCGGGTGATTTTTCACCCCCCACTTTTCGTTCTCCATCCCTTTCACGCCTTCACAATTGATTACGTTGGGCCATGTTGTTACTAAGCCGGATGGTTTATACATTCCATGGAAATCGACCAGCAAATGATATTTGGCGGCTGTCCCGGCCAGGCTATACAATGAGCTCACCATCTTTTGATCATCACGGTCGATAAAATCGATTTTAAAACCCTTCACGCCCATTTGGGCATATTTCGACATTAAATTGTCTGCGTCCCTCGTCATCGCGTACCAGGTCGACCAAAGGATCACCCCCACACCTTTTTGTTTCGCATAATCTACTATGGTGGGTATGTCCAGCTTAGTTTTGTTCAGGTCGTGATCGTCGGACCAGCCTTCGTCGATGATGATATATTCCAGCTTGTTTGCTGCCGCGAAGTCGATATAATATTTATAGGTCGGCACGTTGATACCGGCTTTAAAGTCAACGTGGGTAATGTTCCAGTCGTTCCACCAGTCCCACGCCACCTTGCCCGGCTTTATCCACGATATATCTGCTATTTTCGATGGCTCGGCCAGCCGCTGCATCATGTCGTTGTTAGCTAACTGCTTATCTTCGGTACTGATAAGGACTACCCGCCATGGGAAGGTATGGTTGCCGGACACTTTTGCGATATAATCCGCGCGATCATCCACCACATAGTTAATATTGCTGAGCTCCTCCTTTAAAGGATATGGTGCAAACACACCATGCAGGTTGTGCCCTGTGCTGCCTGTGGTAAGGTACATGCCAGGGTAATTCTGCAGGTCGCCCTCCAGTATTGCCGCCTTTTTGCCATTACCCAGGTCGACCAGCACCGGCATAAAAGCCAGCGTATCCTTTTTTACTTCCGACAGCTTCAACTCGTCGTACAGCGCTTCGAAAGACGTGTTGAATTTATCATGATGGCGGAAGTCGTTCACAAAAGGCAAAAATGCTTTGTCGTCATCCTTAAAATTGAAGTTGGCCTCTTCGTTAGTAACCGTAAAATCGTAACTTTTTGTGGTAAAGAACCGGTAAGCAACACCGTCGTTATATGCCCTGAAAATCAGCCCGTAATCTTTTCGGAATGTTAAATTCAGCTCATTATAGTTATCGGTTACCTTGTCTTTTTTGTAGATCGGCGTATTGATCACACGATCAACCGAGGTTGGCGTAGCTTTTTTAACTGAAACGTCGTCGCCAAGCACCATGCCATCGCCCAGGGTAAGCGATATGGAGGAGGGCAAAATGACTTGCGTGTTTTCATGATTAACCGACCACTCGATATTTTTCCCCGTGGTGATGGTAACACTGATCTTACCATCCGGCGATTTGACATTAAAAGTTTTTACAGATTGCGCATAAACAGTGGTTACGGTCAAAACCAGGTAACCCAATAATAAACCGGGCAGTTTCATCAGATCAATAATTTGAGATTAGCGGATATAATGACTCCGAAACTAAATAAAAACTGTTTTACCGACAATTTTATTTTATAGTCCGAAAGTCGGGAAGTCCGCATAAGTCCGAAAGCCAATCCCGTTTCTTCTTTCGGACTTTCCGACTTGTGCGGACTTCCGGTCTAATTCGTCTGCTTATACACCCTCACGTAATCCACATACATTTTTTGCGGGAAAAGGCTGTTATCGATGGTGAAGCCGGGCCAATTTCCTCCTACAGCCAGATTCAGCACGATAAAGAACGGCAGGCGAAACGCCGGTATCGCAGCTACATTTTCCGTGTCGTACAAAGTGTTGTCCACGTAAAATCTGATTTGCGTAAGATTCCATTCTACGGCATAGATATGGTATTGCGAAGGCGTCGAGGTAATTTGTTGCGAGGTATTACCGCCGTTCCAGTGCAGGCTGCCGTGGATGAGGCTGTCGGTGTTGATATGCTCCATAATATCGATCTCGCCGCAAGTGGGCCACGACACGGTATTGATATTAGCGCCCAGCATCCAGAAAGCCGGCCAGGTACCCATCCCGACCGGCATCTTTATCCTGGCCTCGATACGGCCGTATGCCTGCGAAAACTTGCCCAGCGTATTCATGCGGGTCGAGGTGTAATTATTTCCGCCCACAGATTCCTGCTTAGCGGTGATTACCAGGTTACCATTCTCAACGGTGGCATTATTGGCCTGGTAATATTCCAGCTCTTTGTTTCCCCAGCCGCCGCCACCTTTTTCGAACACCCACTTTGAGGTGTCGACGCTTGTGCCGTTAAACTCATCCGACCACACCAGCGAATAAACCGGCGTTTTGGCGGTGTCCGTTGTATTGTTATTATTATTGGTGTTGTTATTTGTAAGATTGCTGCTATCTTTTTTACAGGATACCACCAGCCAAACACCTGCTATAAGCAGTACTGCGAAAAATGGTTTTCTGATCATCCGGAATGTCTTTTTTATTTTCAACTACTGAACTTTAAATCCCAGCGCACCAACGTAGCCTTTATTAACCCGGCAATGTTCGAACTTGCTGTTCTCGATAAAATCATATAACGCCTTTTTTATTGCCTCGCGGTCGGCGGGCATGGCTTTGCGTATTTCTTCAAAACTCGAGCGCGGCTTTTCCGCGAATTCGATTACCTGGTCGTAATTGGCAGGGACATCGAATGTCACAAAGCCGCGGGTATTATCTATTTTTTTATAGGGCCAGAAATGCCAGCTGATATGGTTCTGCTCCAGTACGTTTTTGAACGTATCGCACCAGCCGTCGGTGTTTTCGCCGGTCTCGCCGCAATATATGGGCACATTGTATTTGTCCCTGAAGTCGATATATTCCTGTACTACTTCTTTGGTTGGCGGCGTCCAGTACTTATGAAACTGGTACACCAGCTTAGGGTCGAATGGTTGTCCAAAAGGTTTAAAATTGCTGTCCCATTGTGCGCCTCCCAGAATTACGATATGGTTTTTGTCCACTTCGCGGATAGCCGCTGTTATTTTTTTGTAAACAGGTTCCAGGTAGGGGTTCAATTCTTTAGCGCTGAAATAAGTGGCAATGGGCTCATTCAGCAGGTCGTAACCCAGCACGATCGTTTCATTTTTATAATGATTGGCGATGCGCTTCCAGATATCTGCACATAGCCGTTGGCTGGCTTCGCTTGTAAAAAGGAAAGGGTAACCATATCCGTCGTCAATATTATCGCCCGTTTGGCCGGCAGGTGCGGCATGCATATCCAGCACCACGTAAATGTCTTCGGCTTTACACCAGCCGATTACCCGGTCGAGCAGCACAAACCCGCGGTTGGGGTCATTCTGGCCCATGTAATTCTCGTTGGTGAAAAGGCGGTAGTTAAACGGTATGCGGATGGAGTTTACGCCGATGCCTTTCAGGTAATGGATATCGGGCCGGGTGATATAGCTGTCCTGGTATTTTTGCCAGAACAGCTTGGCTTCATCCGGACCGATAAGTTCGGTTATGGCCTCGTTGATGAGTTTGGGTGAATTCGTCTTGTTGAATTTGAACATATAACCCTCGGGCATCAGCCAGTTGCCCAGGTTGGTGCCGCGCATCATAAACGGCTTGCCGTCCGGAGTGACTATATCTTTCCCGCTAACACCGATAAAGCCCCGCTGTGCCCTTAAACAAAGAGGCGACAACGCCAATAAAAACAGGACGAGGAAGCTGTTTTTTCTCATAGAATCATTTTTAGGTTTATAATCGCGCGCGGCAATTATGTATTTGTAAAGGCTAATATAATATTAATATCGGCTTAGTGTACAAAATACGTTATGAAAAATAATCAACGAAGTATAATCCGCTCATAACCCGCCCCCCTGTTTATTAACCATTTATCCCCCAACTCGCATTTTTTAATTATTTTGAGCCGCTTTTATGAAACGACACGGATGCCTCCTGCTATTCTTGGCTTCGGCCATTTTTATTTTTTCGTGCAACAGGTTCAGTAAACGCGGATTACCATTCGGCTCGGTAAAAGGCATACACTTTACCGAAGTGCGCAGGGCTTTCAGCAATGGCCTTGTATTCGACAAGCAGGGATACCAGCTCGAGCCCGGCTGGAGACTTTATTTTATCTCCGACGATTCGGCACAGGTATTTAGTCCGAAGATGCAGCGATATTACGGCTTTCATGTGTATTTCGACCACGACTCGATCTTTAATGTGGCAGATTCCTGGCTTAAATTGAGAAGAATAAGTTCCGATAGCTTGGTTTTCCAGGCACAGCGGGTGGAAAACAGGCTCATCCTCGACGAGGACGAAGGCTCCAATGTTTTTATGACGTTCTATTCGGACAATTACATTCGACGAAAAGGCGCAGATAAAGTCGCCCGGATGGGGATACCCAGCCGCAAGGATACACTATTTATCCAAAAGCGATCGGCATTGGCTAACAAGATCATGGATAGCGCCTTTTCGGCAAGGGTGCCGGCAGAACTAAAAAGCAATAGCCCTTTGGTGGACGTTGAGAAGATAAAGGGCGAATCTACACCATTAAACAAGGTCGATCCTTCTGTCAATTATATGTATCCCGAGTTTAATATCACCATTCACAAGGCTTACGAGGAATTTGAATATTCCTTTTCGGTATTCATCGACGACAAAGGAGGTATGTATTTCGGCCGAACAGACATTCCTTATTCCGGGGAGTTCCGAAAAACATACGAAAATGTAATGAAAGGCATCATCGACGGTTACCTGAAACGATATGTCGACGTTACACCGGGTACAACCCTGGGCATAGCCCATGCGAGCTATATCTACCTGGATGTACGCGGCTTGAAAAATTAGTTTTGTGCCTCCAGTATCCGGAACCTGTCAACACGCGCTTCCTTCTCTTTGATCAGCACTTGCAGCACTTCTTTGGTGATCGGCTTTAGTATGAAAGCTTTTACAAATCCGTATTGTTTCAACCGTTCCACATCGGCAGGATAACGGGACGCGGAGAGCACATAAACCTCCACCGGTTTTGCCAGCAGCGGATAGATAGACTGCAGATCGTCCAGAAACGCCCAGGCATCAAAATCCTTCATATAAATATCGATCAGGATGATATCGGGCAGCTTTTCACTGTCAAGCTTATACTGCGACAGCAGGTATTGCACCGCCGCGCCCGAGGCAGTGCATTTTACTTCGTATGGTGAGCCGAAACGGGATAAAGTTTTCTTTAGGATAAAATGGTCCAGTTGGCGATCGTCGATGTAAGTAAGCTGATTCATGGCCTTAATAATGTTTGAGTTATGCAAACATAAAAGGCCCATACTTTGTTATCGGCAGTATTTCTACTGGATCGTATGCGTAGTATTACTGATTTTCAATTTCAGTTTTCAGTATACAAGTTCAGGCTGACGCTGAAAACGTTGGACTGGGTATTGCTATGGTAGGTGTAGGTAAATTCGTCGGATGAACGGGCGATGATCAGCAGGCCGAAATGTTCCATCACCTGCTCGACCGACAGAAAGTCGTCGATGGAACTTTCCTCGCTGGTAAAACGAATACAATTTTCACTTTCCTTCACCGCAAAAAGCGAATTAAGCGGATCGGCGCTTATGAGTTTTTTGTCATTTGAGCCGCTTTCGGTTGAATGATCTTTTTCGCTCATTAAGTAAAGCGGGGCGCCCTTGTCCGTTTTACGTATTAACAGGCGGCCGTCACTTTCAATTTCGAATAAAGTACTGCCTTCGCCCGCATGTTTAATGGCATTGGTAAGCAGCTCGGTAATGATCACCTTGCTGCGAAAAAGAATATCTTCTGCATCCGCGCCCGATGGAATGCGGCCGGAAATAAATTCCAGCATCTGTTGCAGCGAAGCAATCAGTCCGCCGGTACCGTTGTCGAATTCAAGCTCCATCTTTTCGGCGCGGGGTGCCATCAGAATTTGTTTACAGCGAATTGGGCCTCTTCGGCGTAATTATATATCTTGAATACCTTGTCGAGCCTGATGAGTTTGATCAGGTCGCGGATATCGCTCCGGAGCCCTACCAGTACAATATCCAGCTTCAGGCTGATGGCATATTTGAGCGCGCTTACCAGCGCGCCAAGGAATGCGCTGTCGACGTATTTCAGTTCCTGCAGGTCGAGGATAATGATCTTGTTATGCTCATCAAGCAGCTTTACAAGCTCCGCTTTGAATTCGTCCGAATTGCTCAGGTTGGCCTCAGTTATAGTTACTTCGGCAGTAATAAATTTCGGCCCCTCGTTACTTATGTTGATCATAAAATTTTATGGTTTACTGATGTTAATGATACTGCAATCGTCCACTAAAGCCGGCGATAAATTTTGCAGCAGGCTCTGCCTGATCTGCTTAAAGTTAAGTTTATCGTTTATCATGTTCAAGAGCTTGCTTTTAAATAAATTATAATCGCTCTTCTTTTCGCCACTCTCGTCTTCGTAGTCGATCAGGCCGTCGGTAAAGACGAATAATTGATCACCCGACTTCAGCTCGATGCGCTGTTCGGTATAACCCCCATCGGGGAACAATCCCAGCAGCAGGCCCGATGATTCTACTTGTTCTATAACACCCGTACACGCCTGGTAATGCAGCATAGGCAGGTCGCCCGCCCCGGAATAGGTAACCACCTGCTCCTGTTTATCGAGCATGACCAGCGACATGGTCGACAGGATATCTTTGAGCGCATTATCATAACAGATCACGCTATTGACTTTCTGTAGTATCTCGGCAGTCGAGAAATCGCGGTTCATGATGCCAAAACGGATCGCGGCCCTGATATAGCTCAAAAAGCTGAAAGTAAAAAACCATGCCACCCACTTTTTGCCCATCACATCGCCCAGCACGATATAACTGTACCGCTCGTCGACCTCAATAAAATCGATAAAGTCGCCCCCGGGTACATCCTGGTAAGCCTGATGCCAGAAATCGACATCAAAGCCGGTTACCACAGGGGCAACCTTCGGCACTGTCCGGATATTCAGTGCCAGGGCCGCTTTTTTTATCTCCAGCACCGACAACTCGCGTTGCTTCTGCACCGTATCGATCAGGTTGCCGATTTTGGACACGATCACGTTTACGGGTGTTTCTTTTACCACGTAGTCGACAGCATGAAGGTCAAGGCCTTCGGCCATCAGGTCCTTATCGGTTATATAACTTAAAAAAACGAAGGGAATATCCTTATAGTCGGAATTGTTAAGCAGAAATTTCCTGAATTCGATGCCGTTCATCTCGGGCATTTCGTAGTCCGAAAGAATGGCGTCGGGTATGTTCAGGTTCAGGTAATCAAACGCTTCACTTGCAGAAAGGCAGGTGGAACATTCAAAACCGGCTTTGGTAAACGCGTGAGCTAATATTTTGAGGAACAGGGCATTATCGTCGACCAATAATACTCTTTTTGCATTCGGACTTGACATAACCTAATCCTGCGAAACTAGAGGGCGAACCTTACGCCGATGTAAGCGCCTGCAATCAGCATCCCGGCAGCGATGACATAGCGTGCGGTATTGTCATGCGCCGCAGGCGGCGTTAATACTAAGACAACGGCCAAAACGCACATGGCTATGCCCAGCACGCCACCGATGAGCCGTGGCAGGCGTATGCGGCCAAGGTACCTTTTGGTCATTTTGTTGTCGAGCTGATGGTTGGCAAGAAGAGCGTCAAACTCGTCCAGCAAGTCCTCGCGCGACGTTGCCGGGCGCTCGTCAGTCTTTTTAAAAGGCTCAAGGTCATTTTCGATAACCTTGTTGTCCGGAATGCTTTCAAAACCTTTAATGTTCACTTTTCCTGATTTTTTACTCATCAAAATAGAATAGATATTCAACGCACTATTACGTTGTCAAACCTGCAAGGTTACGCGGCAAATAAATTAATCGTAGTACCAGCCGAGTATCCAGAAACGCTTGCCATCGAAGTACAACTCAATACTGTTTACCCCCTGTGCGATTATTTTGCCGCCCTTTTCGTGGCTCGACTCGTAGGTGCTCCACACGTGGTATATATTGCGAATATTTTGTACCGTACGGGCGGTTTCGTGTTCGTAAAAACCTTCCCTTTCCTCGTACGCGTCTGATTCGCGGTGGAACTCTTTCAGCGTTGTAAAATGCAGCACCGGGTTACCCTTTGCATCAATGCCCGCCGAACCGACACGCACACCCTGGATGTGCAGCAGGCTGTCGCGCTCGTAACTCACTTTTTCGCCCTTTTTAACGGAAACGACGTCGTAATAGGCTTTAATGATACCGTCAAGCGTCCCTACGTCATCGCCATATTTGGTATACACGTGCTGGGTTTGGGCATAGCTGCTCAGCGCGTTCGTTACCAGGCACACCATTAGCGCCAAAATCAATTTTTTCATTTTTTACTTTTGCTTAGTCGTTAGCTGTTAAAGAAGTATCGGCAGCTTAATCGCCGGGCGCTACAAACCCGATGCATAGCAATCCGGCAAAATTCACCCGCCATATGTGACTTGTTTTACGTATTTGATTTTTAAAAGGTTAAAGCTTTTAAAATATTTTTTTAAATATTAATTAACAAAATCGGGCCTGCTACATTTTTGATAGATTTGCCCTGAAAAGTCACTATGAAAAGAATTCTTTTTTGTGTTACGATTTTCCTGGCCGCTTTCAGTTCGTGCAGCAAAAAACAGGTGAAACAGGGGTCGATCACTTATAACATTCAGTACGAATTGCCGGACAGCCTGAAGCAGTATGCCCTCTATATGCCCAAAACTGCTACAGTATATTTTAAGGGCGATTCGGCTGTCAGCATACAGCAAATGAACGATGAGGCCACCACTATTATCACCTATAAGCCGACAAACTTTATGAGAGTGCTGCTGCGTTCGTCTTCACAAAAGTTCGTCATCGATTATAACAAAGCCGATCAGCAGGCAGAAGAGCCGGCAAAATTGGGTTATTCGTATACAAAAGGTAATAAGGACACCATTATTGCGGGCCACAAGGCCGTAAACTATACGTTGGTTGATAAGGCAACTGGCGAAACATCGAATGTATGGTTTACCAGGGAGCTTCGAATGGTCCCCAACTCACTGACCATGGCATTGGATACTACTTATGGCTTTCCGCTCGCATTCTCACTCATGCAGAACGGCATGCTAACTAAGACGACGGTTAAGAGTATCAGGTTTGAGCCGGTGCCCGAGGGCATCTTTTCAACCCCGGCAGGTTATCAAAAAATTACGCCGAAAGAATTAAGGGATATGCCGGTGGACCGCTGATCGGGTCTGATGTACCTGGCATTTATTTTTGTCGCTGCCGGTTTTCGTAGACAGCCGACATGGCTACACCCAGGGCTACGCCAACGCCGGCACCAATGGCTATGCTATTTATTGCTACACCAATGCCTACGCCGATAGCTATGCCAAGCGGCAACAAATAAATAGGGCGCCTTCTTCTCATAAGGATAAAGGTAATACAGAATTTCGAAATATTAACGCGTCTATAGCTGCGCAGCAAAAAACTTCAGCGAATCGATAATATGTTCCGACCAGTACGGCCATTCGTGTCCGCCGGGATATTCTTCGTAAATGTGAAGCATGCCTTCTCTTTCCATTTTTTTGTGCAAATCGCGATTGTAGTTGACCAGCAGGTCGCTGGCTCCGCAATCAAACCTGATGGGCGGCAGATGCTGCCTGTATGCCTTAAAAGTAGCCAGCAAGTCCTCGTCGGTTACATCTTGCTGAATATAGCTTTTCAGACTCTCCTGCACGAAAAGTTTCATTTGCGGCAAGCTGGTAATAGACGAATGCCCTGCTATGGCTTTAAACCTATCGCCATATTTAGCGCCTATGCGCAGCGCGCCAAAGCCGCCCATCGAAAGGCCGGAAATAAACAGCGGCGACTTCGAGTTCGCGCCATCTATACATGAAATAACTGCATCCGGAACATCACTGCTTATCCATTGTTCAAAATTAAAACTGTTATGAGGCAGGTAGGCCGAGCCATCGCCCCACAGGCCATCGGATGGCATCGCCAGGATCATCGGTGGTAGTTTGCCTGCCCTGATCATCTCATCGAGCTTTAAATGTACGCCCGAGCTAAACGCCCAGCTCCACGAACTGCCATAAACGCCATGCAATAGAATGACGATCGGCAGGATGTCGGTCTTTTCAACTTTCGGAGCGTAAACGCAGATGTCGCCGCGACCTTTCAGGTTAGTCGTCTTCACCGTAATAAAGCGCAAGCCGTTTGCCTCGTATTGCGGGTTGGATATCTCTACGGTTCTGAATCTGGGCATCTTGCTGTCATTCAAATACGACGACCCCTTTTGCGTTTCGTCCGCCAAGAAGGTCATCAAAGGCTTTATCAAGTTCATCTATTGCGTAGGTACGGGTTATCATTTCCTCAAGCATTATCTGCCCGTTATCATATAAGTTAATTATTTCCGGGAAATCAACCTGGGGGCGGCATTTACCGTAAAGCGGGTTGATGTAAGTCTTATCCCACTCAAAAAGATTCATGTCGATGGTAATTTCCTGCTCGATGCCGCTTACCTGTACGGCCATCCCGGCATTACGCACCATCGCGAGCGGCGCGGCCCCAAGTTCAGGTATGGCGGTACATTCAAATGCGTAATCGGCGCCGCGTTCGGTCAGTTGTTTTACCTGTTCAGCGGCTTTTAGCAGGCCCTTATCATTTCGGTCGGCAAGCAGCGTATAAGTTGCACCGAAGTTGCGGGCCATGGCCAGGCGGTTGGGATTTACGTCTATGGCAATGATCATCCCCGCGCCGGCAACCTTTGCGCCCTGTATTACATTCAGACCAACGCCGCCTGTGCCAAGTACGACTACGGACGAACCCGGTTTTACCTTAGCGGCATTGACAACTGAGCCATAACCGGTCATAACCCCACAGCTAATAATGCTAGCCGCAGGAAAACTTAATTTTTCAGAATGATTTTTTACAAGCGCGGATTCCTTAACCAGCGTGTACTCGGACAGCGTGCCGATGTTGAAGGACCGCAGAACAGGCTTGCCATTACGTTGCGTGCCCGATGGGTCAGCATGGCCGGGCGTATAGCCATTACCGCCTGCCGCCACAGGCGAAGCAATTTCGCAAAGGTGCTGGTTACCTTGCAGGCACTGAAAACAATGCCCGCAATGCATGGCCCAGTTCAGAATCACCTTATCGCCCGGCACAAATCCCGTCACGTCCTTTCCGGTTTTAACAACTATGCCCGCCCCTTCATGCCCGATGATCAGTTGTTTGCCCCAGCTAAGTGAATCATAATCCGTATGGCAAAGCCCTGCCGCTTTGAGTTTGACAAGCACCTCATCGTCTTTTGGATCACCCACCTCAATCTCGCCAACCTCAAAATTTCCAACTCCATCCGTTATAGCGGCTTTGCACAAAATTCCCATCGGCTATTATCTTGTTCAGAGAACTTCTGATCGCTGGTTGAAGGTGCGTCAAAAGCGGCTGCAAAGTAACGCAGGTGTAACTCCTTAAAAAATAGCTATATTGGACAATTACTGGTGTATATTAATCAGAAAGCAACGAGTTGCACAGATAATTTTTCCCAGTTTTCAAACTATTTCGTCATTGTTTGGCAAACAAGGCTTGTTTTATTTTGAAGTTCATAAAACCTGTAAAATGAGAAAGATCGTCGCGCTGCTGAGTTTACTTGCTATCGCCTCTGCATCAAACGCCCAAGACCGGGATGTGGCCGCAGCCAAACACCCCGTAAAAGATGAGGTCATATACCACATTTTTCAGCGGAGCTTTTACGACAGCAACGGCGACGGGCACGGCGACCTGAACGGCGTTTACCAGAAGCTGGATTACATACAGCATTTAGGCGCGACGGCAATATTGTTCACGCCGCTTTACGAATCGGTTTTTTATCATAATTACTTTGCCAGCGATTTTAAGAAGATCGACCCTAAGTATGGTACTATGCAGGATTACGTCCGCCTGGTTAAAGAACTGCACCGGCGCGGCATGAAGATATACCTGGATATGGAAACACAATATGTTACCGAAGACCATACCTGGTGGAAGGATGGTGTTGGTAATCCAAAATCAAAATATCGCGACTATATCCTCTACGAAGATTCGGCGCATAAGACGCCTGTTTCGATCATTTTTGGCCTGCGCGGCCTGCTGGGCTACGACAGCGTATACCGGAAAATAACTACCGTAAATCTGAACAGCCCTGAAGTACTGGAATACAATTACCGGCTATTCAAATACTTTATGGACCCCAATGGCGATGGCAAGTTTGACGATGGTGTGGATGGCTTCCGCCTCGACCATATGATGGATAACCTGGACCAGAAGCCACAGTTACCACACCTGTTCGACACTTTTTGGAACCCGCTGCTAAGCAGGCTGAGGAAAGTAAACCTGAAAATTAAAATTGTCGCCGAGCAGGCAAACTGGGGCTCGTTCGGGCGGGATTACCTAATGCATGGCGGCGTGGACAGGGTCTTTGGTTTCAGGCTGACTTTTGCTATCCGGACATTTGATAAAAATCAGATCGCCAAAGCAGCCGATTCGACCTTTATGCTGACCCCTGCCGGAAAGCAACAGGTAATATTTATCGAGAACCACGACATGCCCCGCTTTGCGCATGGGGTCAAAGGCGATATCGGCAAACTAAAGGTGGGCGCGGCCCTGAATTTGCTGCTTGGCGGTGTACCATCTATTTACTACGGCCAGGAATTGGGCATGGACGGAACCAATGCCAGCCTGGGCGCAACGGATGCCAACGATATACCTAACCGATCGGCATTTGAATGGTACAAAAGCGACCAGGGAAAAGGAATGGCCTATTGGTATAAACGAAAAGGCCCCTGGAAAGACAAGTTCAACACCAATGATATTCCAAATGATGGCACATCGCTGGAAGAAGAACAGAATGATCCCAATTCGCTGTGGAATTTCTATCGCAAAATGATCGCTTTGAGAAAGACCGACCCGGTTCTTATCCGCGGAACGTACAAGACCCTTGCAAACGACAACGACAAGGTATTTACATTTGAGCGGTCGGCTGGAGATAAAAAGGTGATCGTGGCTGTGAACCTGTCTGATAAAGCACAGGACACCTCTATCCAAACCGAAGCCAGGGGACTGAAAAGCTTATTCGGCGGCGTTAATCCCTCGATCAAGCCGGGTGCGATGGCCGTAAGTATACCCGCTTACGGAGTGGAGTTGTGGGCGAACTGAGCCGGAACACGGTTTTTGTCGGCATCCAGTTCCCGCATAAAGTTTTTGCGGTAATTGAGCGGACTTTGATTCATTTTGTGCTTGAACATTTTGTAAAAATGCGATACGTCGCCGAAGCCGCTTTCAAAAGAAATATCCGATATGGGTTTATCTGTCTGGATCAGTTGCTGCGTGGCATAATTTAGCCGGTATTCGATCACAGTTTCCATAAAGGTCTTGCGCGTAATCCGCTTAAAATATTTACAGAACGCGTTGGGTGTCATGCTGGCTATACCGGCCGCCTCGTTAAGGGAAATATCGCCCCTGAAATTCTCGACCAGGTAAGCAAAGATTGGATTGATACGTTCCTGCTCGTTTTTTGATCGTTCCGCGACACTCCCCTTGTGGTCCAGCAGGTTATACTCATTTGACACTGCAAGCCGCTGCAGTATCTCCAACAGGTGAACCAGCATCCGGAAATTGTTTTTCTCCGCAGCCAAATGTTCCAGTTTATGGTTTACGGTATTCCTGGTAGCCGAATTAAAGCTCATGCCGGAGCCGCTTTTTGCAAGTAATTTTTGTATCCCCTGCAATTCGGCTTTTCCAAAAAAATCGTCGCCCATGAAATTAGTATTGAACTGGATCACGATGGCGCTGGCCTCCTGGTTTTCGGGGTTGTCTGCGTCTAGCTTCCAGCAATGCGGCAGGTTTGCTCCCAGCAATACTAAGTCGCCGCTGGCGAAATCTTCCATATGGTTACCCACATACCGCTTACCGAAGCCGCGGACGATATAGGTCAGTTCCACTTCTTCATGAAAATGATAAGGCGCATCAAAAGCCGACTTGCCAAACTTTCTGAACAGGAAAGAATGCCCGCTTGCCGGCTGCAAAACTTCGTACGAGGCCTTTATCATTTGCTTATTTTGCCAATAGATGAACCATAATGCAATATAGGGATAAAATAATCCATTATTACACCATTTTCTTCATTTTTTTTCGAACGATTGCTATTTTACTTTGAGTATAAACTTTTTAATTGAAATGGATATTCAGGTTTCAAATCTTCCGAAGTTAAATGACCAGAAAAAGACTCCCGAAGAAAACATCAGGGAGTTCCAGGAAAAGGGGCACACGTTGATCAGAAATATCTTGTCGGCAGAAGAGATAGCAGCCTACGAGCCTGTTATAGTTGAAGCCGCAGAAAGATATAATACCGAAAAACGCAAAATGCAGGATCGCGATACCTACGGTAAGGCATTCTTGCAGATCATGAACCTATGGCGCGTGGATGAAGGTGTGAAGCAATTCGTGATGGCTAAAAGACTTGGAAAAATCGCGGCTGACCTGATGGGTGTCGAAAATGTGCGTATTTATCACGACCAGGCTTTATTTAAAGAACCGGGCGGCGGCCCGACTCCATGGCACCAGGACCAGTATTACTGGCCGATAGACACGAATAATACCATTACCATGTGGATGCCACTGGTTGACATCGATGTGGATATGGGAATGCTAACCTTTGCTTCCAATTCGTTTGACAAAGGATCGATCTTCGACTACGAAATATCCGACGAATCAGAAAGCGCTTTTGACGACTACGTAAGAAAGCACAAATTTCCGATAACGCGGGCGCAAACCATGAAAGCGGGCGATGCAACATTCCACAGGGGCTTTACCATACACAATGCGCCTGGAAATAATTCAGATAGGATGCGCGAGGTGATGACGATTATTTACATGGCCGATGGGGCAAGGGTTTCGGAGCCCAAACATCAATGGCAGCGAAACGATCATGCTAAATGGCTTATGAACAAGCCGGTTGGCGAGCTGATCGATTCCGAATTAAACCCGAAAGTACTATAAACTACAGATTGATAATTTAGTGAAAACCCCGTTGGCAAAGCCACGGGGTTTATTTTTTTTCAAAGATTTTACTCCGCCAGCCAGATAGCATCCAGAAACCATTTTTTGCTGTCGAAAATGCAGTTCACCGTCTTAAACCCCGCGTTAGCGGCTATCTGCTCGGTTTGCAAAACGGTAAATTTCTGCGAGATCTCCATATAGATGTATTCGTCCTTCTGAAAACGGATGTGTTCTTTTTGCCCAATTGTTACTTCCTGGTCCTCCAGGCTTACAAGATAGCTCCGGCAAGCCCCGGTTTCAGGATCATAGGTCGCATAATGGTCAAATTTGCTCAGGTGAAAGTCGGCGTTCAATTCACGATTGATACGTTCGAGCAAATTTAGGTTAAAGCGCCTGGTGATGCCTCCCTTATCATTGTAAGCCGACAGGATGGTTTTAGGGTTTTTCTTCAAGTCAAAGCCCATCAGCACCATATCACCTTCGGACAGATGTTCGCGCAGCAGCCTGCAGAAATTCAAAGCTTCGTCCAGCGGCATATTGCCTATATTCGAGCCTAAAAACAACACCACTTTTCGCCGGTTGGATAGCCTTTCTGCCTGTTTCAGCATATCAAAATACTCGCCGTTCAGACCGTTAACTCTCAGCCCGGGCAGTTTAACCGGCAGCGTGTCTTTTAAGTATGATATCACATTTTCAGATATATCAATAGGCAGGTAATTAAAATCGGCCTTCTGCTCCAGCAAATATTTAAGCAGGTGATATGATTTGGTGGCATCACCCGCACCTAATTCGATCAGATCGAATGCATCGCCACCGGCAACAAGCGCATCGGCCAGTTCTGCTGTTTTTTTGGAAAATATCTCCATTTCACAACGCGTAGGATAATATTCCGGGCAATTCATAATTTCCTGGAATATCCTGTCACCCTTTGCGTCGTAAAAATACTTTGAGTTCAGGCGCTTGGGAATTGACTTGAGGCCCGATATGACATCCTTATAAAAAGTATCCGCTTTTTCCTTAAAAAGCCCTGGCCTGACGATGCTTGCTGGTAGTCCCATAGGTTTAATTGTATAATTACCGTGCCAATCTGATGCCGGTAAATTGCCATTGTAAATGCGTTTGAAAAAAATTCCGGTATGTGATGCGGCTATGTCCCGGCGATGTTACTTCCGATGCTCCGCGCAGCACCTGTTGGTTAACCATAAACTTACCATTATATTCACCTATAGCTCCCGGCGCTTTTACAAAACCCGGATAGGGCAGGTAACCGCTTTCCGTCCATTCCCAGCGAAGGCCCCAGTCAAACTGGTTCGCCGCTGCTTCCCATTCAAATTCGGTAGGCAGGCGCAGACCTTTCCAGGCTGCATAAGCGGCCGCCTCGAAATAACTGACATGGCAAAGTGTACTGTCCCAGTCAACTGGCTGCAGGCCGGCATAAGTATAGTTGTGCCATATGCCGTTAATATTATGCCAATATAAAGGCGCGGTAACCTGGTTTCGGTTTACCCAATCCCAGCCCTCGGCATGCCAGTGCCTGAAATCCTGGTAGCCACCGGCATCGATGAATTCCAAATACTCCTTATTGGTAACCAGACTCATAGCTATTTCGAACTGCTGCAGGTAAACCTTATGCCGCGCCAATTCATTGTCAAAACAAAAGCCGTCGCCGCTATAGCCAATCTCGTAAATACCTTCTCTTATGCTGATAAAATCATCGCTTTCGCCGTCAGGTTTTGGTGAAATATACGCCGTGGAATATGCCGGAAACAAGGGATTGTGGCCCAAAATGTATTTGATATCCGTATATAAAAGCTCCTGGTGCTGCTGCTCGTGATTCAGGCCAAGGATCAACAGTTCTTTGACTTCCTTCGATGGCTCTTCACACAGGAATTTCTCCATGGCCTCATCCACATACGCGCGATATTGATAGATGTCGGCCACCGTAGGCCGGCTCAAATTGCCGCGATCGGTACGGATCACCCTGCTGCCAACGCTTTCGTAATAGCTGTTAAACACGAAGTTGTACTCCGGATCAAATTCCTGGTAGCCCATAAAATAAGGCTTCAGGATAAAGGTCTCAAAAAACCAGGAAGTATGGCCCAGGTGCCATTTGGGCGGACTTACATCGGCTACCGGCTGCACAACATAGTCTTCCGTTTCCAGCGGATCGCATATCTGCTCAGTCAGCTTTCTTACTTCTTTATAACGGTCGGCCAGGTACATCGGTTATTTGCTCTCCAAATAGCGTTTCAAATCTGAAATTGTTTTAATTTTCAACCGTTTGGCCTCTTTTGCCCGCATCATTAAAGCATACGCATTATTAAAGCCTATCGGTTTTAGCCATCTGATATTATATATAGCTTCAAACTCCTTAGCCACATAATTATAGGTTCCGTCTTTATCCGAAGCCAGCGAATCGACCGTTTTCGGGGGAGCCTGTAAAATCGCCAGTAACCCCGTGCCGGTATATTCCGGGTAAAAGTCGATTTGGTCGTTATTCAGTGCGTCAAAACAGATCTTGGTACCACCCAGACCGGTTTTAGTCGACACATCATAATCCGTATAACCTTTGATCAGCATGCTGTATATATTTGCCAGTATATATTGTTCACCAAATATTTTCGAACCAATGCGTACCACACCTGCGTTCCCTTTACGGGCAGGTTTTAACAATGACCGAGCCCTCAAAAAGTCTTCCGCCACCTTTTCCGGACTTTGGTGAAGATAGTCGGTGCGGTAGTTCAACTCGGTCATTACAGCGTCGTTTATTTTGCCTGACAGCAGGTTTAATGTCTTTTCTAAGTCAGGAAACCGTTTTAAAGCATCTTCGCGCACTATAGGCGCTGCATAATAGGGCGGAAATATCTTTTTATTGTCTTCCAGGACTACCAGGTCATAAGCTTTTAGCCGCCCGTCAGTTGAGTACCCGCTGATCACGTCCAACTGCTTGTCGTAAGCGGCTTTATACATCACGGCATCGCTGATCACCACCGGGTTCATTTTTAGCCCATATACTTTGCGCAGGCCAATATCGCCGTCCTGCCGTCCCATAAACTCGGGAGTAAATCCCGCGGCCAACTTGCCCCCATAAGCCGCAGGGATAAAGTAAAAAGATGATAGCAGGATCAATAGCAATGGCGCGATGGCAGCCGCTTTCCTGATCTTCCTCAGGTTTAGCTTTTGAATTCTTGAGAGCAGGAAATCGAACAATATGGCCAGGCATGCTGCCGGAATGGCTCCGGCAAGGATCATATTGGTATTATTTAGCGATATCCCGCCGAAAATAAATTCACCCAGGCCGCCTGCGGCGATATAAGACGCCAGTGTAGCCACGCCCACATTGATTACCGTAGCAGTACGTATGCCTGCCAGTATAACCGACGTCGCCAATGGCAACTCGGCTTTGAATAGCACTTGCCACCTGCTCATGCCCATAGCAACGGCAGCTTCCTTTACCGATGGATCAACACCTTCAATGCCGGTGTAAGTGTTCCTGATGATGGGCAATAAGGCATAAAGAAACAGCGCGACAATCGCCGGCTTTGCGCCTATGCCTAAAAGCGGTATCATGAAACCTAATAATGCAATACTGGGAATAGTTTGCAAAATGCCGGCTGTGCCCAAAACAATCCCTGAAAACTTTTTTCGTCGGGTTATCCAGATACCGAGCGGCAGGCCAATGATTACCGCGATAATGAGCGAAATAAAGGTAAGCCCGATATGCTGCAAGGTTTGGGTGAGCAGCTTATCGCTTTGCTGGCGCATAAATTCCCAAAGGGTTTGCTGTTGCTCATTCATGCGCGCGGCTGCTTTGATATTGATGAAATGCCGACATCAACTGCTCAAATCCCGCCATCCGTGTTTCGTGCTGATGGGTAAAATGTAAATGGCCCGATCTGCTGGCATCAAGCCCCTGCAACCCCAACCATATATTGGAATCGATTGATAATTTATGTCCTTCTGAATCAGCTTTTGAAACGGGAAGCCACTTCCAAAGATCTTTGATTTTCACCGATCGGAATTCCAATTGTAAACGCTGATCTTTCAAAAAATCTCTTACAAAATCATTAGCCGGTTTGTAAAGTAATGCGGATGGTGTACCGATTTGCACAATCTTCCCTTTATCCATCAGGCATATCCGGTCGCCCAGCTCAAAAGCTTCCTGCACATCATGGGTGACCATGATAATGGTTTTCTTTTTCAGTTCATCCAGTCCTTTGAACTCGGCTTGAATTTTAGAACGCGTAATATTATCCAGCGCGCCGAATGGCTCGTCCATCAATAATATCGGCGGATCTGCCATTAAGGCCCGTGCCAGTCCTACGCGCTGTTGCTGGCCGCCGCTCAACTCGTTCGGGTAAGCGTTTAGCTGTGAAGCTGATAAGTGCAGCTTGTCCATCAGTTCCTCAGCGCGTTTCTCAAGCCGTTTGCTATCCCATTTTAGCAATTGCGGCACAATGACAATATTTTCGGCGATGGTATAGTGCGGAAACAAGCCGATGTTTTGCAACACATAACCGATGCCCCGCCGCAATTCTTCCGGCTTTTGCTCCAATATATTTTTGCCGTTGATACTGATGCTGCCGCTGCTGGGTTCGATCAGCCGGTTCAGCATTTTCAGCGTGGTGGTTTTCCCGCAGCCGCTGGTACCGAGCAATATTAAGGTCTCGTGTTCCTTCACTTCGAAGGAAATACCGTCGACGGCCTTGACTATGCCGAAATGTTTGCTCAGGTGCTCAACTTTGATCATAGATCAGTCTTCTAAGCTCATAAAAAGGTTATTCAGCGATTCGGAATACAGCGGATGCGCAAAAACGCAATAACGAATACGATCGTAGGTAATGCCGCCTTCCATCGCCATTTGCAGCACGCTCATGATCTCGCCGCCCTCGGGGCCCAAAACCGTCACCCCTAATATTTTTTTGGATTTAGCATCTACCACGGCCTTCATAAAACCGCGGGTATCGCCGGTTTCAATAGCCCGGGCCACATGCTCCATCGGCAATTTGGCTATTTTGATGTCCAGTCCCTGTTTCCGGGCTTCGGCTTCACTCAAGCCAACCCTGCCTAATTGCGGATCGGTAAACATGCAATAAGGAATAGGCCGGTCTTTGGTATTGTAGTCCGTTCCCTCAACCAGGTTGCGGTAAACTATGGTATAGTCATTGTACGAAATATGCGTGAAGGCGGGGCCACCCTTCACATCGCCCAGAGCATAAATACCTTTTACATTGGTTTCAAGGTGATCGTTTACTCTAATAAATCCGCGCTCATCGGTTTCCACGCCCGTCTTGTCCAGGTTCAGCGCGGCTGTTTGCGGCGCCCGGCCCACTGCTACCAGAACATGCGAGCATTCAATCTTTTTTTTGCTGCCGGCAACACTCACCGTCGCCTGGATATTACCCTTTGCAGTTTTGTCGAACTTTACAGCCTGGGCATTGGTCAATATCTTAATTTCTTCCGCTTCGAGTATCGAGGTCAGCTCTTTAGAAACATCCTCATCTTCACGCGCGACTATACGCGGGCTTTTTTCTATAATAGTTACCTTGCTGCCAAACCGCCTGAACATTTGCCCGAACTCCAGCCCGATATAATTTCCGCCGATCACGAGCAAATGTTCGGG
Source organism: Mucilaginibacter sp. (assembly GCA_035547095.1). Taxonomy (GTDB): domain Bacteria; phylum Bacteroidota; class Bacteroidia; order Sphingobacteriales; family Sphingobacteriaceae; genus Mucilaginibacter. Next base: position 32,189 of record DASZVE010000027.1, on the reverse strand, counting down.
CGCGTCGTCTAATTCCAAAATCGAGGTCGAATCCTGGTAAACCAAATCCTTCAAGCCTTCAATATCAGGAATAATGGCTTTGCAGCCGGTATTTATAAAGATCAGATCGGCTTTTAGCTCGGCGGCGCCGCCATCATTCAGTTTTACGGATATAGTTTTTTCACCGGTAAACGATGCTTCGCCGAATAGCAGGTCGAGGCCTCGGGTCTGTTCCAGTCCCTTCTGGCTGCTACCCCTGAATTGCATCACGATCTCATCCTTGCGCTTTTTCACCTGCTTCATGTTCACCTTGAAAGACCTAATATCCACGCCAAGCTGTTTGCTGTGCGACGCCATATAAGCAGCCTTTGCCGATGCGACCATGGTTTTGGTCGGGGTACATCCGTCGTTAACGCAGGTACCGCCAATGTATCGTTTTTCTATGAGCGCCGTTTTTTTACCGGCCTGCGCCAGTTTTTTGGCTAATGGCGTGCCGGCTTGTCCCGCGCCGATCACGATAGCGTCGTAAGTTTTCATAGTCCAGGTAATGATGTAAGTTAAAGCTAAACAATTCGCATAATGATTTTATAATGGCAGGGCATGAAAAATTGTTTTATGACGGTACAATCGCAGTTTATCAGGCGGGAGTCTGATTTTTCGAAAATAATTTTAAAAATTATCGGAAAGCTTTATCTTTGCCGTCCCGAAACGGAGGATTAGGTCCTTTGTCGTAAGTCAAAAGTCGCAAGCGGACTCTATACTTCAGACTCAGAACTTCGGACTCAAAAACGGCCCGTTCGTCTAGGGGTTAGGACGTAAGATTTTCATTCTTAAAACAGGGGTTCGATTCCCCTACGGGCTACAGAACTATCAAAATTACCCTTGTAAGTGAGGAACTTACGAGGGTTTTTTGTTTTTACTGTCAAAGTTACTGTCAATAAAAGTAAAATAAATTTAGTTAATTTCAATCAACTAACTCCGCTTTAAAATTATATTAGTGGACAAAACAAAAAATGCAACAAAGGTGAAACTTTGTTGCATTTTTAATTTATGGAATGGCCATATTAAGATATCATCGATCTCCGAACCATTTTGATTTCTGTTCCCTTTTGGTCGACTCAGTTCCTATTAAATCAATTTTTAAATACAAACGTACCGGTTGCCCCAGGGTTTAACATGCCCAGAAATGATTTTCCTGCCGATTTTATAACAAATTGGTGGGTGACCAGGGAATCATTGTATACAATAAGTACGATATGACCTACCGGGGTTACAAACGCCACATTAGGCAGGTCGGCGAGATAATTGGACTCAATTCGTTTTGATCCCGGCTTCACAAATTTGGCTGCGTGGGCGACGATGTAATAAGCCGGGTTACGCGTCACCTGATCGCCGTCAATGGTAACAGCTCCGAGGCATTCGCTGCATCCTCCGGGCGTGTGGGGTTGCTGATGCGGATCGGCCGCCAGATTCCATTCTATCACATTTTTGCACCAGTTACGGGTTGCCCCGATAATGATCTCTTTGATATGAAACTGCATCTCTTTTTTTAAATCGCCGGGCGCGCCAACCCACTGTTCGGTAAAATACAGGTTCTTGTCGGGGTGGGCCTTATGAACTTCCGAGAGTGCCTCGATTTTCCCTCCATATAAATGGAACGCTGAGCCATCAGCATAAACGCTCGCTTTGGGATCGTTCAATATACTTATCGGGTAGTCAGGCCGGTCTGCATTATGATCATACAGGATTATTTTGGTCCTGATCTTCGCCGCCTTAAACTCAGGCCCCAGGTTGTTTTTAAGAAAAACATCCTGTTCATTAGCCTCCATTACCATTGCGGGGTTATTGTCGGCATTTAAAGGTTCATTCTGAATAGTGACCGCATCGATATGAATACCGTGCGAAGCCATGCCCTTAATGTATTTTATAAAATATTGTGCGTAGGCATGATAATATTCCGGCTTCAGGTGCCCTCCGCGTGTACTATCGTTGGTCTTCATCCAGGCCGGTGCGCTCCATGGCGAGCCCAATATTTTGATCTTGGGATTGATGGCAAGTATTTTTTTCAGCACGGGTATCAGCGCTTTTTCGTCTTCGGCGAGGCTGAACTTCGTCAGCTCCGGGTCCTTTTCTCCCGCAGGCAGATCATCATAGGAAAAGGCATGATCATCCAGGTCGGACGAGCCTATGCTTATTCGCAGGTAACTGGCGCCAATATCGTTCTTGCCGGCGCCAAATAACTCATGAAGCAAAACCATTTGTTTACCCGGGCTCATTTTATTGATCAGCATGGCGCTGCCGCCGGTAAGCGCAAATCCAAAGCCATCCATTACCTGGTATTTCTTTGCCGGGTTAATAGTTATTTGGGGGAGGTTACTTAATCCAATAGCCTCTTTAACCGGCTCCTCCCTGAAAAGTATTCCCCGGTCGGGATCAGTGAGCCAAAGCTGGGCTTCGTTGTTATTGTAAGCGATTTTCTGCGCTTTGGCCCGGTTACAAAGCGTCAATGCAACCAGGAAGCCGACCGGGAGATATTTTAAGCTAAACATGTCAAACAGGTAAATGTAAACAAATAAAAGCCGCCCCGGCATTGGGGACGGCCTTATTCAGAAATCAACTAATCAATAGCCCGGATTTTGTGTCAGATTCGGGTTTAACTGTAATTCAGTGGTAGCAATGGGGAACAATAACTCGTGTTGATCTACCCCGGCTCCATTAATTCCATACTTTAACAAGTTACCATTGGAATCGTGCTGGCTGTTCATCAATGTTATTATGTTGATCGTGCCGTTAGCATTAGCACGCAACAGGTCGTTCCAACGCTGACCTTCGTTTACCAATTCCAATCTCCTTTCATTCAATATAGCTAAGGCTAGCTCGCTTTGAGTTGTAGCTGTTGTATTAGCAACACCTGCACGCGCCCTGATCTGATTTAGTTCCGTAGTTGCCACGGCGGTATTCCCCAATTGATTATTTGCTTCAGCAGCGAGCAGAATAATATCAGCATAACGGATAAGCTCGATATCATCAGGGCTGTCAAAACCTCCCGCATCAGGCATTTTGTTCACAAAGGGAATTGGTTTAGCCGGGTCCCATGCATTCAATGGCATATTAAACGCTGCATTTGCAACTTGCCAGTTAAAAGTAGCATGGTAACGTTCTGAAGTAGCTGTATCTCCTTCAGCCACAAAAGCCCGGATCAAATCGTACGAACCAATATTCCGTTTAGGCCAGTTATCCGAGGGTACATAATCAAATATCTCGGCGCCATAGTTGTAGTACGTACCTGTTTGGTTGGACTGAATTTCGAAAATAGACTCGGCGTTATTCTTATTCGCGGCGCCCCATAAATTAGCAAAATGAGGTAACAGGGAATATTGGCCGCCATTAATTACCTTATTGCAGTAGGTGAGGCAATTGGTATAATCGCCCATTTGCGCATAAGTTTTTGCCAACAGCGCATCAGCGGCGCCTACTGTTGCCCTGCCCACGAGGCCGCCCGTTGGTGTTGCCGGAAGGTTAGCGTCAGCAAACTTCAGATCGGCTATGATCTGAGCATATACATCAGCAACCGGCGCACGTTTCGGTGTATAATCACCATGAAAGTTTGTAGACGTTATTAAAGGAGTTGGCCCCCACTCGGTAACTAACCAATAATAGTGCATCGCTCTTAAAAAGCGGGCTTCGGCCAATATCTGGTTTTTACGTGTCGCCGTTAATGCCGGGTCGGTTATGTTAGGCACATTGTCTATAACCGTGTTAGCCGCATATATCATGCTATACAAATCCGACCACTCGCTGCCGATTTTGTTATTTGAAGGAGCATAAGTAAAATTTTCCAGCGGCCACTCACCGGTATTGTCATCGCCATTTACATAGCAATTATCCGACCGTCCGTCAGTAAAGAGCAAGTTGTTATATTGGTAAAAACCATTCCTCATGGCAGCATAAGCGCCTGTTAAACTCGTCTCAGCATCATTTGCTGTTTTGAAAAAGTTACCTGTTGTTAAGCTGGATTGTGGAACCTTGTCAATAAAGTTTTTCTTACACGCTGATAGTCCTAATGCCATTATCCCGGCGCAGGCTAAAAATATCTTTGTATTTCGCATCGCAATATTTTTTATGTTAATTAAAATTGAACATTTATTCCAATCGTATAAAGCCTGGCTGCAGGATAAGCTCCGTCGTCTATGCCTAATGACAATAAGGTCGGTCCGCCGTCTTGCACATTTCCCGGTTTATTGTTAGTACCGTTGCCGTAAGAATTCACATCGGGGGTATAACCTTTGTATTTAGTTATCATAAATAAATTCTGGCCGGTAACAAACAGCCTGGCGCGTTGTACTCCTATGCTCTTTAACAGGTCGGCGTTGAAATTATAACCCAGGGTAGCATTACGCAGCCTGAAGAACGACCCGCTTTCGAGGTAATAAGAAGTAGCGTTCGTGTTCAGGAAGTTGATTGCCGATCCATTGGTGCCTCCATTATTGATCGCTGTAGGCACACTGGTAATATCGCCCGGTTTTTCCCAGCGCGACAGAACTGCCGTACTTTCGTTGGCGCCGCCGTTAAGCTGATCGGTTTCCTGGCGGGTAACGTCGTAAACCTTGTTGCCATATGAGCCATCAAATAATAACGACAAAGAGAATGTTTTATACCTGAGGTTTTCCGCAATGCCATAGGTGAATTTTGGCAGGGCGCTGCCTAAGTTCGTTGGATCGGTGCTGAATTTTTCATTACCGGTTTGAGGGTCGACACCCTGGGCGACATAACCCCAGAAAGTACCCAGGCTATAACCGTTCTTAATAATTTGAAGAGGAGGACCACCACCACCACCGAGTGAAACATACCCCGTCGGGTAAACCTGGGCGTCGGTTAAACCTACTATTTTATTGTTGTTGAACGACATATTCAGGTTCATATCCCAGCCAAAATCATGCTGTCTCACAATAGCCCCGTCTATGCTAAACTCAAAGCCCTTGTTAACATCGTTACCCGGTAAATTAACCAAAGTAGTTTTGCCACCGGTTGTTCCGGGCAGAACCTGGGGGAATATTAAATTGCTTACTTTTTTGTAGTAATAATCCGCGGTGAGTGTAATCCTGTTATTTAAAAACCCGGCGTCGAACCCGAAATTTGTTGAGTTCCCTGATTCCCACTTCAGGTTTGGATTGCCGATCTGTCCCGACGGTGAATAGCCGGGCGTTGAGCTGGCTGTTCCATTAAAAGGATATTTAACAGGGTTTAATGGGGTGTATGAAGGGTATAGTAGGGAATAAGGTGGGAAATTACCCGTTCTGCCCCAACCACCGCGAATTTTTAAATCCTGGATCCAGTTTACATCTTTCATAAAATCCTCGTTCGATACTTTCCAGCCTGCTGAAAATGCCGGGAACGTCCCCCAACGATTATTAAAACCTACACGGGAGGTACCATCTGTCCGAATAGTCGCGGTCAGCAAATACCGGTCGTTGTAGCTATAAGTCGCCCTGCCGAAATATGAATCGGTTGACCACTCAGACCTTGCACTATATGGGGCGGAAACACTGCTTGCCCCATTAAGTGTTTGAATAGCACTTGAGCCAAATCCTGTTCCTGTCTGAGATGAAAGGAATATTTTCTCGTCCAGCGCAGATGTACCAACGACAACGTTTATCTTATTTAAACCGATCGTTTTATCGTAGGTCAGGGTGTTATCCCAGGCCCAACGGGTGGTTTCATTATAGCTTTGAGTTGCTGAACCACCCTTTTGAATACCATTTAAGCTATTATACGGATCTAAAAAATATTCGTAGTTAGCGTTTTCCATGGTCAAATTAAGCTGGCTGCGATATACGATGCCAAAAGGCAATTTGATCTCGGCATAAGCGTCGCCCAGCAGGTTGTTTGCAATCGTGTTGTTGTTATTATTGTAAATATCAGATAACGGGTTGTCGCCGGAATAAAACGTACTATAACCGTAAACACCCGGGTTAGGGCTGCCTGCAGGCATAAACACAGGTACATACTCGGGCGTTACTAATGCAGCAATAACAGCACCGCCATGAGCTGCCGAAGCGTTTTGTGGCACCTGGCGCTGGTTTGAACGGTTATAATTGATATTACCGCCAACTGTAAGCCATTTGTTTGCTGATTGATTAACACTGAATTTTGTCGAATAACGGTCGAAATTTGAGCCCACCATGATACCATCCTGGTTTAAATAGCCCACGCCAAAATAGTAGGTACCTTTTTCAGACCCTCCGGACACACCAACATTGGCATCGGTTTGCATAGCATTGTGATAAACCAGGTCCTGCCAGTTATTATTAGTATTCAGGCTGTAATATGAGGGAAGCACAGGAGCAGTTCCTCCGTTAATTTCTGTTTGCAGGCCAAGCCATTGCTGGTTATCTAAAACCGGTATCTTTTTTGATATCTGCTGTACTCCGGTAGAAAAATTAACGTCGATAGCTGATCTGCCTTTTGAGCCTTGTTTGGTCGTGATCATCACCACACCGTTAGTTGAACCGGCCGCGCCATATATACTTGTAGATGAAGCGTCTTTTAAAATACTGATAGATTCGATCGAATTCGGATCAACTGTTTTAATGTCGTTGGTAATTACGCCGTCAACTACGTATAATGGTTCAACGCCATTGACAGAACCGGCGCCGCGAATGCGAACAGACAGATCATGTCCAGGCTCACTTGAAGGGATGCTAACCTGCACACCGGGCGCTTTCCCGATCAAAGCCTCTTCCGGGCTAACGATCGGCCGGCTCGAAACATCCTTTACACTAACCGTAGCGATAGCGGATGTTATGTCCGACTTTTTCTGCGTACCGTAACCGACAACGACAACTTCATTAAGCTGTTTGTTGCCGGAGGTCATCGACACATCGATAATTGACCGGTTATTAACCGGTAGTTCCTGGTTATTGAAGCCGATAAATGAGAATACCAGTGTTCCGGTCCCCGGTACGCTGATTGAATATTTGCCATTAGCATCCGTCGACACTGCGGTGTTTGTGCCTTTGATGGTAACGGTAACACCGGGCAACGTAGCACCCTGGTCATCTTTAACGGTGCCGCTAACCTGCGTTTGCGCAAAGGCGAATGCGCATCCCATTAGCAGCATGACCACAATTAAAGTAAGTCTTTTTTTCATGCTCTTTATTGATAGTTTAAAATTGGTTTATATGCCCGGGGCATTTTGTTAACTCGGTGTAAAGTTAAAGTGATTGAATTCAAAAAAAGAAAACAATTCGCAAATTTTTTTGTCTTAAAATATTGATATATAGGTAGTTACATTAATTTTGATACGGTTTAATACCGCCCATCGATCATAGCTAAATCGTTGATTATTAGTTAAAATGCTTGGCTAAAAAGGGATAACAGGAAAGGTAAATGATACGGAAAAACACCGCTGAAAAAGTTGCTTTAAAAAGTTTTCAGACCGGCGGCGCGAAGTGTAATTTGGACACTATTTAATGTACGTGCATGTCTTCGAGGAGCAATTTGCTCCATCCTTCACCATCGTCAGATTTAGTTCGCCGCGGCCGGCCCGACAGCAGTTTTTTAATGCGGTTGCTGTATTGCCAGCAAGTGCTCTGGCGTATTTCTAGTATTTCAGCCAGCTTGTGAGATGATATTTTCCCGTTGCTTGAATAAACCAGGAAGATGAGGTAAAAGCCCTTGGTAATCGGTATGCGTATGTTGTGCAGCAAGGTGAATGCTGTAACAGATTCCTCATGACTGCATTTGGTGCATTTCCGGCTATAAGGTGTCCGCCCGCTGAATGAATGATCGTTGCCGCACTTATGACACCGGTATCCCTGTTTCCATTTAATTTCAGCCAGCAACTTGTAACAGCTATCGGCATCGGGATAAATCCTGCTAAACTCCTCGAAATCAACTTCTGTTGACATGATCCTATCACGGCTGACCTTCTCAAAATCGTGCTGAAGAATTTGATTGTCGTTCTCAAGCAGGCGGTTCATTCTTAATATCTCTTCGGCCTGATGCTGCAGAATTTCATTTGTCCGGTTCAGCTCTTGGTTTTGCTGCTCGATGATCTTTGCTTTCTCAACAACCTCGGATGTGCGTTCCTGAATTTCTTTTTCAAGGCGAATATTGATCGACTCTTTGAGCTTTTCTTTTTCCTGCAGTTGTTTGATCGTTTCTCGCTGAGCATTATCCTTTAGCTTTTTCAGTACTCTCACCTGGTCACTTAAAGCGAAGGCGAAGAATATCATCTCAAGAATAAAGCAAATGCTAAGACTATAATAGCCGATTGTGCCAAAATTGATCTGTCCGAAAGTTGTGAGCAGTTTTACAACAAAACCGACGAAAAGAAAACTATAACCTAATACAAAGAATCGCGCCGGCCGGTAACCTTTTAAAAAGACATAGATGCCTGTGAAAAACGCGATACAAAGCGGAATAAATTCGACGAATTTATAATTGAACCATTGCTTGTCTCCGAAAAAGCAAACAAAGAAAAATATAACTCTGAGCGCTATTACCGTCCATAACAATTTGTGCAGCCAGGGTGCATTGGTTTTTAGCATCAGAAGCTTATTGGTGAACAACAAACCAAACACACTGACGCAGCAAAGCGCAAAGCCATAGGCATATTGGTTCCAGCCTGGCGAATTGGGCCAAAGATATTCGTAGCCCACCCCATCATTGCAAAGCTCATAAAAAGCTACGCTAAGGTTATAAAGAATATAATACAGATATTGCCTTTGTCTCACAGCGATAAACATCAGCAGGTTGTAGAAGGCAAAAACCAGTATCATGCCATAGAATATGCCAAACAGCAAATACTCATTCAAAGCGTATTGAATGAACCACCCCACAGACCGAAGCACGATAATTATGTCAGCAGTCTGGTGCGATTTTACCCTGAAATAGTAAGTCATTTCCTTATCCGGGTAAATATCCAGGTTGATCTCAAAGTTTTTATGATGGTAAGTCCGGTCAGAGAATTTATCCAATGCGCCAAAATGCTTGCTTTGATAAGTACCGTTTTCGACCGGAAGGTAAGCGGTAACATCATCGATCGTCTGGTCGAAAAATTCCAAAATCCACCTTTTTTTTGTAGCTGAGGGATATTTGATCTTTATGCGGTACCAGTATACCGAGCCAATATTATAATTCTGCGGCGTACTGGACCAGCTTTCCTTAAATTGCGATGAAACCGGACCGGACAGAACCTGGCCCAGTTGAAGCGTTCCCTTAGGGTCCTCCAGGCATTCGATCTCATGATAGGTAAAAATATGCTGATCAGCCTTATCATTCAAAGCAACGCCAAGCTGCGCATTAGCAGCGCTTGTAGCCAATAAAAAGAGGAGCAAGACCAGGGTCTTCAAAAAGGCACGAGGAATTTCAATAAACGATTTTAGGTAAAGCAATAATGACCTTTCCACACTTAATCTTCCTTAATTAGCGAACGCCTTTCACTTCCAGCGAATTTGGGATATAACCCACAATAATAACTGATTTTATATTTAGGTGGTTAAAATTTTAGAAAATTGGGCTTCCTATTATTTTCAATTTGAACCATAGGATTGCAGCAAGACTCATATTCTATTAAGGCGATTTTGATTGGAGCAAATATTTTCTTTTACTGGACAGTAATCATCTTTATTTCTGGCAAAAACACCAACAGCAGTTCCAGGAATTTCCTTTTGGGCTACAAGGCCTCCATCTTTCGCCGCAGGCTCAGGCACAGCCTGATTTCAATAAGTTTGTTTGCCTTATTAATTATGACTTCGCCAATATGTGGCGGATGTCGCTGTAAATTATTACTATTCAACCATTTTTAACTATATTGTAACTTTTGGCTGTAAGGTAAAGGACCTTTAATAGGTCGGCATATTTCTTTATTCTACTGTCATCAGGAAATAATCAGTGAACGTTGAGCGTTATTTGCATTTTTAGGGTATGAGAGGACGGTGTTTGGGGCGCGGTGTAGCTACGCTATTAATGGTCGCAGTCGCCGGCTGCGGTATGGTAAAGTCAGTCGGTAAAAACCCGGCCGGAGGGGAGCTTACCCGGCTGGAGACTTTGCCTAATTACAAAAACGGCGCGTTCGAAAATCCGGCCGAACGGGCTGATTCTACCGTCAGGCATAACCTGATGTTTCATAGTCGGCCTAAAACTCTCAGGCCTTCCCACGAGCTGCCCTGGGTAAAGACTGACCTCAAAACATTGACCGCCGCTGCGCCGACCATCGTTTGGTTTGGGCATTCTTCTTTGTTGATCAAAACCGCGGAAGGGAATATCCTCATCGATCCTATTTTTAGCAATCATGCCGGCCCGGTACCCGGACTGATTACGGCATTTCCGGGCACTAAGCATTATCACGCGGAAGATATGCCGCCGATCGATGTGTTGATCATTTCTCATGATCATTACGATCACCTGGATTATCGCACCCTGGAAAAATTGAAAGACCGCATAAAAATGGCGATAGTGCCGATGGGCGTCGGCTCAGACTTGATTTACTGGGGATTTGATCCTAAGAAAATCATCGAACTGAATTGGGAGCAATCGGTCACGCTCCCGGGCGGCCTCCGGGTTACAGCTACCCCTGCACAACACCGCAGCAACCGTACATACGCTAACGAAAATAAAACACTTTGGGCATCGTACGTAATACAGGCAGGTCAATACCGGCTATTTTATGGCGGCGATGGCGGATATGGCCCGCAGTTTAAACAGATAGGCGAACAATACGGGCCATTTGACCTGGCATTACTGGAATGCGGACAGTATAGTCCCAACTGGCCATGGACGCACCTTTGGTTTGGGCAAACTGCCCAGGCGGCCGTCGACCTGCATGCGCGTTTGCTGCAGCCTGTTCACTGGGCCAAGTTTGTGGAAGCCGACCAGCCCTGGAACGAGCCAATAGAAAAGCTTATGCCTTCGGCTGAAAAGGACGGTATCCAGGTAAATGTTCCGCGCATCGGCGAACCCTATACGCTGGGCGATCCGCCCAGGAGGTTAGTTTGGTGGGATTTTAAATAAGACCTTCTCGCGGAAAGTCTGCTTGGCGGCAATCTCCATTAAAGCCCATTGCATTCATTCAGGCCTTATTATCCCGGTTTCTCTGGCCGTCGTCATCCGCAGTGCCTTCCCGGTATTCCTCCTGCGGGTTAGGTGTGTTGGGATGTTGTTTATCATTATACTCGCCTACCTTCTGTTGATCAGGCACTTCCTGCGGGCCGGGCACGTTCGGCTCTTGCATTTCGTTGCCCGGCGCACCCTGTTGATTCTTCACCGTAAAATTTTCATCTTCCGGGTGTTCTTCCGCGGGTTGTGTCCGGCGGAAATACGCATTTCCCTCACCGGCATTCTGCGGGGGATTGTCCTTATCATTCCCGGCCGGTGTAAGATTATTGTTCCCAAAATTCTGCCCGCCCATGCCGCGCCCTTCCATACCGGGTTCACTGGTGCTTTTCATTTTTGCGTCGCCAAATAAATAAGTCCTTTTAAGGTCCTTCTCTTCCAGATCTTTTTCATCCTCAACCCGGTAAGCGTTCGGCTCACCCGATCCCTTTTTCGTTTCGTCCATTGCGTTTTTGCTCGTCATAACAGGTGATTATATAATAGTAATTGCTCGCAGTGCATTAATGTTTTTAATTTTTTAAATACCAGTATTCAAATAGGTCTGACCGTAATTGTAATCTGCAGGCCGCGTTTTTAGGCAACTAAGGTCAATGTTCGGGTTATTTCACAGAAGGCAACAGTAAAATAACAGGTAAAAATCGCCTATTCAGGCTTTCCCTAAAACCAATTATTCTTTCAAATGGTTGTTTATAACGTAAACAATTGCGCTATGACTACCAAAGAAGCGACCAAACGAACACCCAACCAAGGTGCTAACCTGGATAAAACCGCCGGCCGTGACCTGTCGGCGAGCTATAACAGGTATAAAAAATTTGGCGCTAAGCAATATACCGGTATGCAGATCGGCCGCGGCCATCACTGGCATTATGACGAGGGCGATTGGAAAGAAACCAAGATAACACCCGACCTGTGGGAAATATCCTACGCCGTTACCAAACGGCGTGTAGGCCATGCGCCGGAGAACTCAGGGGTACCGGTTGGCACCGAATATCAATGGTATATCGTATCGCATCAGCATGTAAAAAAGTTAAATGCGAATGATTATTCAACCGAAATGACGGGCCTTAAATTCAAGGTTGCCCACAAACGTGCAGATAAAGATAAATGGAGCGCAAAGGCGCCAACCCAACGGAAGCACCTCATCCAATTTTTTAAGGACCTGATCGCACAGCTTGAAAAAGAACCGATACCGCTGGATTTTGAGTATGAGGGCCTGCGCTACACTGGCGAAGGGGTTCCGATAAGCGAAACCTGCGATACAGATGCCGGAATTTGCTACGAGGTAGATATTACCTTGAATGACCAGAATATCGGCATTATACGCTGTATGAAAAGCGGCTGGAAAATGGACCGCGTGGAACAAGGGCTCGTTGACGCCATCGGCAACGAAATATTCTTGTATTTCGAATGATAACCTTGTCATTCAACCTTCCGATGAAACTTTGCTTCTGTTTAGCTGAACATCTAAATGAAAAAATTTAACCTGGATAAAAACGATATTAAACCTTTTGTTACCGATTACCAGCCGATAGAGAATTATGGCGTTATAGGCGATTTAAATACCGTAGCGTTAATCGGCACCAATGGTTCTGTTGACTTTTTGTGTTTCCCGGACTTTGACTCGCCGTCGGTTTTTGCCGCCCTGCTCGATAAAAACAAAGGCGGATTTTTTAGTATTTCGCCCGCCGAGGGCCAGTATAAAAGCAAACAGCTTTATTTGCCCGAAACCAATATCCTGCTAACCCGGTTCCTTTCTGAAGAAGGTATCGGTGAGATGACGGACTTTATGCCCGTACAGGAGCTGGACCGCGGCAATGAACTCGTCCGCCGCGTAACAACGATTAAAGGCGAAATTACCTACAGGCTCACATGCAGCCCCCGCTTTAATTACGGAGCGTCAACCCACAAAGTCAAAAAAAACAGTCCGCACGAGATTGCTTTTACTTGTGACGATATACAGCTAAAACTTGTTCTTAAGAGTAACCTCGATCTGAAGATCAAAAAAACCGATTGCGTCGTCGATTTTACGCTCGCGGCGGGCGAATCGGCAGACTTTATTTTTTTGCATGAAGGTAAATTTCTTCCCCACAAAAAGGACATCCGGGAATATGTCAGCGAAAGCCTGAACAGCAACACCGATTATTGGAAAAACTGGTCCGGCTCATCAACCTATACGGGCCACTGGAAGAATATCGTCAACCGTTCGGCGCTTGTCCTCAAAATGCTGACATCCAACAAATACGGTTCGCTTGTAGCAGCGCCAACCTTCAGTTTGCCCGAAGAAATAGGCGGAGAAAGGAATTGGGATTACCGTTATACCTGGATCAGGGATGCTTCCTTTACGGTGTATTGCCTGCTTAGCCTGGGTTACACGCGCGAGGCGAGAAACTTTATAGACTGGGTAGAACATAAATGCTTTGACGTTAAAAAACGAACGAACCTGCAAATTATGTATAAGCTCGACGGAAGCAAAGAAATTACCGAAACCGTTCTTACCGACCTAGAAGGGTATAAACAATCAAAACCGGTGCGGATAGGCAACGCAGCCTATAAACAAATCCAGCTTGACATTTATGGCGAATTGCTTGATTCCATTTACCTGTATGACAGGCATGGCGAGCCTATTTCCTATGATTTTTGGCTTAATATTTCCAGCCAGATCAATTGGTTATCTGAAAATTGGGGGAAAAAGGACGACGGGATATGGGAAGTACGCGGCGGCAAGCGACATTTTCTTTATTCAAGGCTTATGTCGTGGGTAGCATTTGACAGGGCCATTAAAATAGCCGTCAATCACTCTTATCCTTTCCCGGATACATGGCAGCAGGAAAGAGATAAAATATTTTATTCCATACATAAAGATTTTTGGAACGAGAAATTACAGTCGTTCGTTCAGTACGATCACGCCGAAACAGTAGATGCGGCAACCTTAATGATGCCTATTATTGGCTTTATCGGCCCTAAAGATCCCAAATGGCTGAGCACGCTGAAAGCTATTGAAGAGCGCCTGGTCGACGATTTCCTGGTTTACCGTTATCACGACAAACAAGGTATTGACGGCCTCCACGGGCACGAAGGAACCTTTTCCATGTGCACATTCTGGTATATCGAATGCCTGGCGCTTGCCGGTCAACTCGATAAGGCGAGGTTGTGTTTTGAAAAAATGCTGGGCTATGCTAATCCCCTGGGACTGTATTCCGAACAATTGGGTTTTAGCGGCGAACACCTGGGGAATTATCCGCAAGCGTTTACTCACCTCGGCTTAATCAGCGCAGCTATCAACCTCAGCAAACGGCTCAATGACCGCCGAAACATGCAGACCGATTAGTGACCATGCATCCTGTGCCTTTGATTTAGCAAAGGGAACCCGTCCTGGTAGCCCAGGTTTTTCTAAAATGAAAATTTGTGGTTTATACCTAATGGCTATGTAATAAATACCTGCTTTTAAAAAGGTAGCGGTACAGGTAAACATTCCAAAACAAAGGCTGTTAAATAATTAACTTCTACTTAAAAAAATTTATTATCATGGCTACAACAGTAAGTGACTACATTATAGCGCGCCTCCAGGCTTGGGGTATTAAACGAATTTTTGGCTATCCCGGCGACGGTATTAACGGTATGATGGGCGCGCTGGATCGCGCTACGGATAAAATTGATTTCATACAGGTTAGACACGAGGAAGACGCGGCGTTTATGGCTTGCGCCCATTCGAAATTTACCGGCGAGGTAGGTATTTGTATGGCGACGTCGGGACCTGGCGCGATTCATTTGCTTAATGGCTTGTATGACGCCAAACTGGATCACCAGTCGGTGGTGGCCATCGTTGGCCAGCAGGCACGGCTGTCCCTGGGCGGTAACTACCAGCAGGAGGTTGATCTCATATCGCTTTATAAGGATGTGGCGGGCGAATACGTGCATATGATGACCGAACCCGGCCAGGCACGACAAATGATAGATCGTGCCATCCGCATCGCAAAATCTCAGCGTACGGTAACCTGCGTTATCATACCCAACGACGTACAGGAACTGGATGCCGTTGAAGCGCCGCCGAAGAAACACGGCAGCGTGTTTACCGGTATCGGTCATTCCGTGGAAAAACCTGTACCTCCGGCAAGCGAGTTACAAAAGGCCGCCGATATACTGAACGAAGGGAAAAAAGTTGCCATGCTAATTGGCGCAGGAGCACTAGGCGCTTCGAAGGAGGTGAAAGAAATTGCAGGGTTATTAGGTGCCGGAGTGGCAAAAGCGCTGCTTGGCCGCGCGGCATTGCCTGACGATCTTCCTTATGTAACCGGGGCTATTGGTCTGTTAGGCACCAAGCCCAGCTGGGACCTGATGATGGATTGTGATACCTTGTTTATGATTGGCAGCAGCTTTCCCTATTCGGAATTTTTGCCGGACGAAGGAAAAGCAAAAGGCGTACAGATAGATATTGATAACCGCATGGTAAGCCTGCGCTATCCGATGGATGTCAACCTCGTCGGCGACAGCAAAGAAACGCTTAAAGCGCTTATTCCACTGATAAAATATAAAGAAGACCGCACATGGCGAAATGAAATTGAGGAAGGCGTAAAAGAATGGTGGCAGGTAATTGAAGCTAAGGCCATGAACAACGCCAAACCAATCAACCCGCAGCGGGTATTTTGGGAATTGTCACCGCGTTTGCCCGACAACTGCATCATTACGTCCGACTCTGGTTCATCAGCTAACTGGTTTGCACGCAATCTTAAAATACGCGAGGGCATGAAAGCATCGCTGTCTGGTACTTTAGCTACCATGTGCCCCGGCGTCCCTTATACCATAGCTGCAAAATTTGCTTATCCCGACCGGGTGGCGATTGCACTCGTTGGAGACGGCGCTATGCAGATGCTGGGCAACAATGGACTAATTACGATATCCAAATACTGGAAACGGTGGACCGATCCGCGGCTTATCATCATGGTGCTTCACAACAACGACCTTAACCAGGTGACCTGGGAACAGCGGGTTATGACCGGTAATCCGGAATTTGTCGGCTCACAGGAGTTGCCTGATTTTCCCTTTGCACGATATGCTGAGCTATTGGGTTTGAAAGGCATCAGGGTAGATGAGCCGGAGGATATTGCCTCAGCATGGGATGAAGCGCTTTCAGCTGACCGCCCGGTAGTGCTCGAGGCCATTGTGGACCCCGACGTCCCGACGATACCACCGCACATAACTTTTGACCAAATGGTGAAATTCACCAAGACGGTAATCAAAGGCGATGCGCACGAACGTGGCATTATCACGCAAACCTTTAAAGACGTCGTCGAGGAATATCTGCCTCATCATCATAACTAATACGGCATGGATCTTACCGACCGTATTAGCGAGCTAACCGTTTCAGCATACACTGTGCCAACCGACCTGCCAGAGTCGGATGGTACGCTGAAGTGGGATAGTACAACCCTTGTTTTGGTGAAAATCGAAGCCGGTGGTTGTTCGGGCTTGGGTTATACCTACGGCGACATGTCGATTGCGTCCTTTATCTTCCGGGTGCTCCGGCCGGTTGTACTGAATCAATCGCCTTACACTAATAGTGAGATTTTCAATAAAATGCTCAGCATGATCCGTAATGAGGGCGAATGCGGCATGGCTTACATGGCCATTTCCGCAGTTGACGTGGCTTTATGGGATCTGAAGGCCAAATTGCTTGGACTGCCGCTTTGCACACTTATAGGTCAGGCACGCCGCGACGCCAAAGTTTACGGCAGCGGTGGTTTTACCTCGTACACTGATGAACAGCTTCGAAAACAGTTGGGCGGTTGGGCGCAACAGGGTTTCAGTGCATTTAAAATAAAAATCGGGCGGCAGCGCGATCAGGATCCGAAAAGGATAGCGCTCGCACGAGAAGTTATCGGCCGGGATGCAGATCTTTTTATAGATGCGAACGGAGCCTTCCATCCCAAAAAGGCGCTGCAATTATTGGACAGGGTAAGCTCGTCCGACGTTTCCTGGTTCGAGGAGCCGGTTTCATCGGACGATCTGCCGGGCATGGCCTTTGTTAGGGAACGTAGTTCAGCAAATGTCTGGGTAGCGGCTGGTGAGTACGGATATAACCCCGGGTATTTTAAAAAAATGCTCCAGCACCATGCTGTCGATGTACTGCAGGCAGATGCTACACGCTGCGGCGGGATAACAGGTTTTATGAAGGCCGCCGTATTAAGCGAAGCTTTCCATATTCCTTTTTCCTTCCACTGTGCCCCGGCGTTGCATTTGCATCCGGCACTGTGTGTCAATGGATTTTACATCGGCGAGTACTTTCACGATCATGCGCGTATCGAGCAGATGTTTTTTGATGGAGCATCCCCACCCGTCAACGGTTACTTGGAGCCAGACTTATCACGACCTGGATTAGGATTGAATTTTAAATACCAGGACGCCGAACGATTTCGCGTATCCTGAACACAAATGCTATGAGAACTGAAATAATCGAAGAAAAAATTAAAGCGATCGATACCGAATTGCTGGAGACTGAACTTAGGGCCGCGGTAACCGGCGAAGTGCGTTTTGATGACGGCAGCAAGGCATTGTATGCCACCGACGCTTCTAACTACCGGCAGGTTCCGATCGGTGTGGTGCTTCCTAAAACCGAGCAGGACATTATCAATACGGTTGCTATATGCCAAAAATATAATGCTCCGATACTATCGCGCGGCGGAGGTACGAGCCTTACAGGGTCGTGCTGTAATACGGCTGTGATAATGGATATGACCAAATACTATAATAAGGTTTTACATATCGACAAAAACAAAAAGACCGTAACCGTTCAGCCCGGAATCGTGCTCGATGAAATGCGGAAAGCGACAAAAAATGAAGCCGGCCTTACTTTTGGCCCCGACCCGGCTACACACAGTCATTGCGCCATCGGAGGGATGCTGGGAAACGATTCTTGTGGTATCCATTCTGTAATGGCTCAATTTTACGGCTATGGCGCCCGTACTGCCGACAATACGGAATCGCTTACCATACTCACTTACGATGGCCTGAAAATGAAGATCGGCCCGACAACAGAAGAAGAACTGGAGAAAATTATAAAAGAGGGCGGCCGGAAAGGCGAAATCTACTCCAGGTTGAAAAACTTAAGAGACAAGTACCAGGATAAAATACGAGAAAAGTTTCCAAACATTCCGAGGCGGGTTTCAGGCTATAACCTCCCATCATTACTACCGGAAAATAATTTTAACCTGGCTAAGGCGCTTGTTGGCTCAGAAGGGACCTGCGTGGTTATCCTTGAAGCAGAAATGAAATTAATGCCTGAACCCGGAGCCCGCTCATTATTGGTTTTAGGCTACCCGGACATTTATGCCGCCGGCCACGCCTGTCCCACGGTTATGAAACATCAGCCTATCGGTCTTGA
The DNA here is from genome assembly GCA_035547095.1 of Mucilaginibacter sp. Lineage (GTDB taxonomy): Bacteria > Bacteroidota > Bacteroidia > Sphingobacteriales > Sphingobacteriaceae > Mucilaginibacter. The sequence continues at coordinate 13,714 of DASZVE010000027.1, read as the reverse complement.
AGGTTTTGACGACTTGCTGATTCAATTTATGCAAAAAAAAGGCTTGAACGTAAGTGACATACCGCTATTGCCGAAAGGGGGCGGCTGGCTTTTGGTCGAATTCGGCGGCAAGGATAAAGCAGAATCCGACAGCAAGTGCAGGGCGCTTATGGAAGAATTGAAAAAAGAAAAAGATGCCCCGAATATGAGTTTGTTCGACGATCCGGCACAGGAAAAACACCTTTGGGAAATTAGGGAATCCGGGTTGGGCGCCACTGCTTTTGTACCCGGAGAACCAGACGGGGCGCCAGGTTGGGAAGACTCTGCCGTTCCACCCGAAAAAGTAGGTGATTATTTGAAAGATCTGCGCGCGCTGTTCGATAAATTCGGGTATCATCCATCTTTATACGGCCATTTTGGACAAGGCTGCATTCATTGCCGCGTTGGGTTTGACCTGGTAACCAGGGAAGGAATAGAGAACTATAAGAATTTTACGCTCGCTGCTTCCCGATTGGTAGTTAGCTATGGGGGATCGCTTTCAGGAGAGCATGGCGACGGACAGACACGCGGCGACCTGCTGGAGATTATGTTTGGCGACGAGATCATGGAGGCGTTTCACGAATTCAAATCCATCTGGGACCCTCAATGGCTGATGAACCCTGGCAAGGTTATCGACACGTACGGGCAATTATCCAACTTACGTTTAGGCACCTCTTATAATCCCCCGGCTGTAAAAACGCATTTTAATTTTTTAAATGATGACAATAAAGGAAGCTTTGCACGGGCAACGCTTCGCTGTGTAGGCGTTGGAAATTGCCGCCGTCATGAGGGGGGGACGATGTGCCCCAGTTACATGGTGACGCGCGAAGAGAAAGACAGCACACGCGGCAGGGCGCATATGCTTTTTGAAATGCTGCAGGGCGACGTGGTAACACATGGCTGGAAAGATAAGCAGGTAAAAGAGTCACTGGACCTATGCCTGGCCTGTAAAGGCTGCAAAGGCGACTGCCCCGTAAACGTGGATATGGCTACGCTTAAGTCCGAGTTTTTATCGCATTATTACCAAAGCAAACTGCGCCCAAGATCAGCTTATGCGTTCGGCCTTATTTATTGGTGGTCGCGCCTTGCTTCAAAGCTGCCTGGTGTTGTCAATTTCTTTACGCATAACCCGGTAACAGCGCCTATTTTAAAAAAGATGGCAGGCGTATCGCAAAAGCGGACCATTCCAAAATTTGCCGCGCAAACCTTCAGGGAATGGTTTAAAGCACGTGAACGTGTGAATGCCTACCAGCCCAGGGTGATCCTTTGGCCGGATACATTCAACAACTTTTTTTTACCCGAAACATTGGTCGCCGCAACGGAGGTTCTGGAAGCTGCCGGGTTTGAGATCGTTCTTCCAAGGCAAACGTTATGCTGCGGGCGACCGCTTTATGATTTTGGTATGCTTAACACCGCCAAGAGCCTTTTGCGGGAAATTATGATCGCCCTGCGTGACGATATAGAAAATGAAACGCCGATAGTTGGACTGGAACCCAGCTGCGTAGCTGTTTTCCGCGATGAGCTGATCAATCTTTTTCCAAACGAGGAAGATGCAAAGCGTCTCACACAACAAGTTTTCACACTCGCTGAATTTCTTGAAAGGAAAGCGCCTGATTTCGAACCGCCTGCATTTAAAGCAAAAGCGATCGTACATGGTCATTGCCACCATAAGGCCATTATGAAACTTGACACGGATAAGAAAGTCCTGGATAAAATGAAACTCGATTACAGGTTATTGGATTCGGGCTGCTGCGGCATGGCAGGGTATTTTGGTTATGAAGAAGGCAGCCATTACGAGGTGGGTAAAGCCGCCGGCGAGCGTGTGCTGTTACCGGAAGTAAGAAGCGCTGGTGCGGAAACGATCATTATAGCAGATGGCTTTAGTTGCCGCGAACAGATCGAGCAGGAAACAGAACGCAAAGGGTTGCATATCGCCCAGGTATTACAAATGGCTATCAACAAGGAAAAAACCGACCTGATTTACCCCGAAAAAAAATATGTGGATGGCGCAAAGCTAAAACCACAGGCAACAGACAATGGCAATAAACTAAAGCTGGCAGCAGTTGGAGCGGGCGTATTGATAGGTGTGTTGGCTGTCAGCTTTTTTATTAAACGTAAATAGGATGCAGATCGGTAAAAAAGTATGGGCGATACCCGAAGGTTATATCCCCGCGTGGAGCAACGGGCCGTCTCCTGAAATGACGAGCCACGAGGCGGCTTGTATTTTAAATACCAACTCGCAGGATGCGCATGTAAAGCTAACTATTTATTTTGCCGACCGCGAGCCGGCCGGGCCGTATCAAATTTTAGTTCCGGCGCTGCGCACCAAACATATTCGCTTTAATGACTTAAGTGATCCGGAAAAGATACCGCTGGGTCTGTCGTATTCCAGTGTATTTATTGCCGACGTTCCTGTGGTTATCCAGCATACACGGCTCGATTCGCGGCAAAGCGAAAATGCATTGTTGTCAACAATAGCTTATTCGGAATAAAGGCCTGTGCAGCAACGCTTTTGCGTAAGAAAATTGCAACGCTTGACCATGATCAGCAAACAAGCCCTGGTGCTTATTAAGGCGCCAATTCCATGCAGCGTCTTCATCAAAATCACAATGCTCCCTTACGTGCTGGGTAAGCTGATCGATTCCCTAGGTATCACTTTCGGCTGCTCAAAAAGGCCAGTATTTCCTGCATCTGTTCATTACTGAGTATCCCGCCATAAGCCGGCATTTTATCGCCGCCATTAACAACACGGGTCTTCATCTGGTCCGTCGATAGTCTCAAGGCGATGTGACTTAACTCGGGACCCGTTAAGCCTCCCTGCCCGCCAACGCTGTGGCAATAGAGACATCCTTTTTTAAAAAACAAGTCCGCCCCGCGAACAACGGTGGTATCGGATGAATGAATTTCCGCCGCTGTAAGTTGCTTAGTCTTAAACCGGGGCGACCAGGAGGCCCGCTCTCCGGCGAGGAACAAGCTGAAAACAAACACAACCACGCATACCGAGCCAAAAACCGCCCACGGCCGCTGGCGCGGGCTGCGTTCGCCTTTGTTGGAGACAAACGGCAACCCCAGCAAAAGCACGATAGTTAAAAGAGGACCTATCACTATCATATACGATTCTATCCTCGGCGGCATTAATGCAAACAATGAAAAAACGGAAAGCAAATACCAGTCTGGTTTAGGCTGGCTGTAAACCATCGATGGATCGGGCGGCTGGGTTAACTTCGGAGGCCCGGCAAATACGGCCAATAAGATAATGGCGGAAATGGTAATCGTTCCGAAAATAACGTCGCGCCACGCGGCATAGGGCCAAAAGGGCACGCCTTTTTTCTTCAGCATGTCCTTATACCATTGCCGGTACGTTTTAGGATCTATCAGCCTTCCGGCTTTGGGCGGCTCTGATATTCCATTGCGGATCACCAGCATTAAATGATAACCCACAACGAGAAAAATAAAGGCGGGAATGATAAAAACATGATAGGCGAAAAATCGGCTCAGGGAATGCCCGCCGATGGTATCGCCGCCTAACAGAAGGCGCGCGAGCGGTCTTCCGATCAGCGGTACGCGTCCTAATTGCTCCGCTGCTACCACCGACGACCACACGCCGTTAGAATCCCAACGCAGCAACTGCCCGGTGAAACCCATGGCGATGGTTAGAAATAACAATATAACCCCGCTGATCCAGCCCATCTCCCTCGGATACTTATAAGCCGCTGTGATGTAGACCCGCATCATGTGAATTCCAACCATGATGATCATGCCGGATGCACCAAAATAGTGGATACCTCTCAGCACTTTTCCGAAAGCAGCCTTGTCGGTGATGAATTGCAAGGATTCGTAAGCGCCAGACGAAGAGGGCTGATATAATAAGGCGAGGGCAACCCCGGTTATTACCTGTAAGATGAAGCAAAACAGGGTGGCGCTGCCAAATACATAACTCCATTTGCTTCCTGGCGGTACAGGGTGTTTGATCAGGGGCAGAAATATTTCGGTCAGCCCGCTGCGGTCATCGATCCAATGCCATATCCTTTTCAGTATCTTCATCGTCAAGCGCTTATCGAAGTAATAGGTACCGGCGAAGTTTGTATCTCAACCTGGTTCTTGTTGATCCTGACCTTATACCTGGCGAGCGATTTCGGCGGCGGCCCTGCGGCGACCGTACCATCCTTATAATATACACCGCCGTGACACGGGCACATGAATAACCCGGCGTCTTTTTCCCACCGCACCGGGCAGCCCAGGTGTGTGCAATTTGCCGCAAAAGCGGTGAACCCGTTCTCAGAATCACGCCGCAGCCAGGCAGCCGTCCGGGCGGTTACGCCTGCCCATGTTTCCGGGTCGGCATTTTCAAACTGTACGAGTGTTGTTTCGCCAATTTTAAATTTTGACAAATCACCCACGTTTCTCCAAACCTGCGGCGTTTTTTCAAGCAGCGGCGCAAAGAACGAGCTTAAGACCGGAACGGAAGCAACAATGGCTGAGAGCGCTGCCAGGCTTGTGCTCAGTTTTACCAAAAAGCTACGACGGCTTTCACTTTTTTTGGTTTCAATTTCATTCATGACGCAGTATGTTTATCCATCCCCAAAATGCTATTGCCAGGATCACGAAACCGGCCAGCAAGATGACCCAGGTTGTGAGCAAACCCCAGAATATAAACGTCAGCCCCAATGCTGCGAAAAACGGCCAGTAAGTGGGCTTCGGCAGCCTGTGCGGCAGCGCCCGTTCGCCTTCAGGTTCAGCCGTCGCATGTTCATCTTTAACCGTTTCGATTTTGGCGTGGGAAGCTTGTTTTACTTGTACCGGCGGATCGACCCAATCTTTGAGCAAATCCCGGAAAATAAAAATTAGCCCGAGCGCCAGGAAAAACGGCTTGTAGCTGGGTTGCGACAGCCTTTGCGGCGTCGCCCGTTTAGTATCCATTTCAATAGGTTCGCCCTTATTTTTTCCTGTTTTCATCTAATATGAGGGTTTGTATTGTACCGTCCCGTTTGCCCGTACTGACGGGTTTGGCCGAGAACCAATGGAGCAGCAGATAAATGCAGCCACCCAGGTATAGAAAGCAGCAAGGCACCCACATAATCAAACCCGCTGCCTGCTGATCGTCCTGCGGCGATATATTCCACGGCCTGCCGGGCATCCCAGCCATTTGAATATAATGGTGGTAAGTTCCCGCCGGCGCGAACGTAATAAGCAAACCGAGCAGTGAACAACTGACACATGCTGTAAAAAGATACAACACGCCTGAAAGTGGATGTAACCGGCCGGTCCCCGAAGGCCCAAACAGCGGCCAGCTAAAAAGGAAGCCGCCTGCAAGCATCGAAACCGGGTGCAGGCAGGTAACGACGCTAAATCCATTTTGCATAGCGGTCATGCTATGATCGAAAATTAGCGGAATGTGCCAAAACCACATGATACCGACCGCGGCAAACCAGGTAAGCCAGGGCCGGGACGCCAGGTAAGCCGAAAGCGTTTTAAGTCTGCCGGCTACAAATAGCGACGGTCTGTTCGGAACAGCCATTACCAGCAACGGCCCGCACACCAGCAACACAGTGACATGGCAAACCATGTAGGCCGAAAAATAATAGTGCATACCGAGGTAGTGAAAAGGAGAACATGTCGCTATCAAAAAAATGAAAATGCAGGAACCGAAAAACCAGTTATTAGGTGATCGCCTGAAGCGGGACACCAAACCGTACAAACCTGTTAGCGTCGCTGTAAACAGCAGGAGTAAAGGGTCAAAACGCCAGTGAAGCAATAATTCCGTAAATGCCATATTCTACATTAAATGCGGTGATACATAGACGACAAAAAACACGAATGCCCAGACGATGTCGACAAAATGCCAATAGATGCCAACAGTGCTGATTACCGATGAGCCGCCAACATCAAAATCGCCCATGAACGCCAGGCATGTGACGATCGTGAGTATGATCAGCCCCACCAACACATGCAAGCCGTGAAAGCCCGTCAATGTGAAAAAGCTGGTGCCAAAAGTGCTGCTCGCCAGGTTAACATGTTCGTTTAGCAGCTTCATATACTCTTTAGCCTGGCCCAGCAGGAAGACGACGCCCAGCAAAATGGTGATCAGCAGCCAGAATTTCAGCCTTTGGGTACGCCCTTTCCTGAAATTCGCATCGGCGCGCCAAAAGGTGAAGCTGCTGAAAAAAAGCAACGCGCTGAATATTCCTGTCGTTTTTATATCGAGCGTACCCAGCTGCAAAACTTTAAATGCAGGCGAAAGAGAAAAATAGACAAAAGCCACTATCAACGAAAGAAAGAACATGGCCTCGGTACCCACAACCAGCTTCATCATTAGCTTATTCATCATTGCCTCCTTCTCTTGCCCAATCGGTGTCATCGGGTCTCTTGAAATCCCGGAATGGCCTCGTGCTTTTCACGGGTATCACCGTATTGAAATTTTTTAGCTGCGGCGGTGAGGTAGTCGTCCATTCCAGCGTATTGGCATCCCAGGGGTCGTTGCCGGCTTCTTTGCCGGTTTTCCTTGAAGTGAAAAGCATGTAAACCAACAGGCAAACGGCGATGCCCATCAGCAGGCCGCCCGAGCTTGAAATTAAATTGAGAAGCCCCCAGCCAGGCAGATCTGGATAGGTATATACCCGTCGCGGCATGCCCATAGCGCCGAGCGCGTGCTGGACAAGGAAGGTGAGGTTGAAGCCGATAACGAACAGCCAGAAAAACCAGCGCCCCACTTTTTCATCGAGCATGCGGCCGCTCATTTTCGGGAACCAGTAAAACGTGCCTGAAATTAAGCCGAAGAGGCTGCCGCCAATGAAGACATAATGCAAATGCGCTACCACATAGTAGGTATCGGTAAGCTGCCAGTCGATAGGGACAATAGCAAACGACACACCGCTAAGGCCGCCAATCGTAAATTCAACCAGGAAGGCTATGGCGAACAGCATTGCCACGCTAAACCGAATATTGCCGCCATACATGGTGGCCAGCCAGTTAAATATTTTCACGCCGGTTGGTACGCCGATCAATAAGCTGCTGGCTGCGAAGAAGTTATTTACGGTATTGCCCAGCCCGGTAGCAAACATGTGATGCACCCAAACGCCAAACGCCAATAGAGCGATAGCAATTCCCGAGCCTACCACGAACCCGTAACCAAATACCGGTTTGCGGCTGAACACCGGGAAAACTTCCGAAAATATACCGAACACGGGCAGGATAAGGATATAGACTTCGGGGTGGCCAAAAAGCCAGAACAAATGCTGCCACAGCAATGCCGATCCTCCGCCGGTCGGGTTGAAAAAGTGAGCGTGAAGTTCACGGTCGAGCAAGAGCATCACTAATGCTGCGTTCAACGCCGGAAAGGCCGCCAAAACGAGAAAGGAGTTGATCAGGATCATCCAAACGAACAAAGGCATGCGCTTAAGCCCCATGCCTTCCGTGCGGAGCTTAAGGATCGTAACGATAAAGTTGACAGATGCCGCCACCGTACCTATGCCGGCTAACAGCAACCCCGAGCAGTAATAGTCGATGCCGGGCGAGGAAGAGTACTTGTATTGATTGAGCGGGGCATAGTTAAACCATCCTGCGTCGGGCGCCCCCCCGGCCACGAAACTGAAATATAATAAAAATCCGCCGAAAAAGGTACACCAGAAACTAAATGCGTTGAGCCGCGGAAAAGCCATATCGTTCGCACCGATCATCAGCGGAACGAAGTAAGTGGAAAAGCCAAATATAGCCGGCGCAAGGACGAAGAAGATCATCGTCGTGCCGTGCATGGTGAATAACTGGTCGAAGGTCTCGGGATTAAGAAAATGATTGTTTGGAACCGCAAGCTGGACGCGGACCAGCAATATCTCGATGCCGCCGACAAGAAGGAACAGCACAGCAAGCCACAGGTACATAATGCCGATTTGTTTATGATCGACCGAGGATAACCATTGGATGAGGCCCTGGTCGCCGGTTATGCTTAATCCTGGCAGCGGCTTTTCTGGTTCCGGAATACGTATGTGTTCAAGTTCGCTCATTTTAAACTTGATAAATAGGCCGTTAAAGCCAGTAAACTATCCCTCGGGAAAATGAACCGCGGCATGTGCGCTCCCGGTTTAACCTTTTGAGGATCCAGCAGCCAGCGGTATATATTTTCGTTGCTGACCTTCAGCATGCCGGTTAACATCGTTTGTCTTCCTGCAAAATGGGTCAGGTCCGGCCCGTTAGTTCCAATGGCTGTCGTTCCTCTTACGCTATGACAACTGCTGCACGAAGCATGCATGAACAAAGCCGCCCCCCGGGCCGCCATGGTGTCGGCAGGCAACTGACCTGCTGCGGCCTGGCCGGCCAGCCAGCGTTGATATGCCTCCGGTTGCTGGGCTATTACGGTAATGCGCATCCATGCGTGCTGTTCGCCGCAAAATTCGCTGCACGACCCGAGGTAAGTGCCTGGCTTCGTGATCGTCATCCACAAGTAGTTGCTGGTTCCCGGTATCATGTCCATTTTTTCGCCGAGCGCCGGAACCCACCAGTCGTGGATCACATCTGCGCCTCTAAGTTCGACCAGCAGCTTCCTGCCTACCGGGAGATGAATTTCATTGGCTGTCGAAAATTTACCGGCGGGATAGTCGGCCTGCCACCAGTATTGGTGCCCGGTAATAATAATATCCGGCACGGCATGGGCTGGTCGCGGCGGAAGCACGGCGCTCATTGTTTTCATCGACCAAAAGAAAAAGAAAATGATCATTAACAACGGTACTCCCACCATGGTCATCTCTACCTTCCGGTTGCCCGAAGTTTGTTTTGGTTCAGGACTGCCGACTTTCGCCCGATATCGCACACAGATGTAAACTGTTAGAAATGCAACAAGCAGGAACATGGCGGTAGCAGCTATAAGGAAGCCGTTGCCGACCGCACCGATCTTTTCCGCTTCCGGGCTAGCGGTATTAAAGATCGACGGTCGTTCTGCGTCCAATAAACCTGCTAATATCATTGGCGCTGTACGTTACCTGGTTATAAATTTCTTCGTGATCAGCAAACCGATTGCAAAACCGGCAAGCGCTGTCGCTCCCCACGTCACGGTCTTGTGGCTTGCGGCCCAGAATTGGGGGCTGAAATCCCATGCCTGCGCGCCAAAGTCGCCGTGTGCGCCGTGGTCGCCCGGTATAGGCTCGTATAAGTTGTCTTTCCTGTTTGCATCGGCCGGCTCATCGGTCTGCTGGCCCTGGTAGCCGGTTTTGCCGAGGTATTTGTCCAGGTAGCCTGGGGCCAATTTATTACCGACAATAGTTTCTACCGTAGGGTATCCAACAAAAGCTTCGCGCCGCGGGTTTTTCGCTACTTCCACTATCGCCCTTGCGGCAACCTCGGGCTCGTAAATCCGTCCCATGGGTTTAGGCTTATTAGGCAGGTAACTTTTTACAAACCCGAACTGCGTGGTATTCATCGCAGGCAGTTGTACCATGCTTAAATTGACGTTGCTTTTATCATGGCTCAATTCGGCGCGCAGCGATTCAAAAAAACCGTGAATGCCATGCTTGGCGCCGCAATAGGCCGATTGCAGCGGTATGCCGCGATAGGCCAGGGCCGACCCTGCCAAAATAATGGTGCCTTTATCGCGCGGCAGCATCCTTTTAAGCGCTGCCTGGGTACCGTAAACCTGCCCGAGGTAAGTTACATCGGTCACGCGCCTGAAATCCTTCGATTCCAATTGTTTCAAGGGGCCAAAAACGCTTACCATGGCATTATTGATCCAAATATCGATCGGGCCGAATTTCGATTCGATGGCATTTGCCGCAGCTTCGACCTGCTCGTAGTCGCCCACGTCCGCCGGGAAAGCCTGCGCTTTGCACCCGGCCTGCCGCGCTTCCTTAACCGCGGCGTTAAGGCCGTCGCGCCCCCTGGCGATCAGCGCTAATGTTGCGCCCTGTTTAGCAAATTCGCGGGCCAGCGCACGACCCAAACCGGCTGAAGCACCGGTTATAACAACAACCTTATCCTTTAAATCATAATCTTTCATACTTATCGAGCGATGTAATTTGAGAAGTTTCAGATGCGTGTGCCTAAGCAATTCTGTCGCACTGCTTATGAAAGTAACAAGACGTTTTGCCGAATGGTTTTTGATTTATCAGGTAATTATCGACCGGATTTGAATTTACCTCTGCAGGCGCCAGGCACCATTTTCAGCTTAATGCGGGCGCTTAATAGCATCAGGCAAGGCAGCTTAGTGTATCGGGATATTCCAAACCGTTTGTAACAATTTGCTTGATAAATACAAATGTTTATATATTTACGCTTTGCCACCAGGCAAAGTAACCACCTAAGTTATACTTGATTAACTGTAAACTCACCTACATGCAATGAGGATACTTAATTCATGCCGGGACGATGAATTGGTTACCCTTTTAACACAAGGCGACGAGGCGGCGTTTAGCGAAATATACGAACGCTACTGGCTTAAGCTTTATAACGAAAGTCATAAAAGACTAAAGGATGAAGAGCTTTGCGCCGATGTGATACAGGATGTATTTGCCGACCTGTGGCTGAACAGGCAGGCCAGGCAAATCGACAACCTTGCGGCCTATTTGTGTACCGCAGTGCGGTACCGTATTTTTTCGCTGTATAAAAAACAGAAGAACGCCGGTGCTTTCTCCGGGCCTATCGAATTTATGATCGCTTCCGCATCGGATCCCGATTCCGTTTTCTTTGAAAAAGAGATTCGTGAGTGTATCGGGATATGGCTGGATATGCAGCCAGAGAAAAGAAAGCAGGTTTTCAAAATGAAATTCAGCCAGGAACTTTCAACCCGCGAGATCAGCGAGTTATTGCATATTTCTCAAAAAACGGTTCAAAACCAATTCACCACCTCACTGAAACAGCTTCGCATGCATTTGGGGAAATTAATTTCCCTGATGCTCTGATACACCTGACACCCAGGCTGGGTTGGAGCCGAAGAATCGTGCCGGATTTTTAAATAAAATTTAACAGGTGAATGGGAGATTCATGCGGATTCCCATACATGTAAAAAAACAGCTTATGCCACCAAAGTCTAAGAACGATTTTTTAAAACTGGTAGAAAAGTATTTGGATAATACGGCTTCGGCTGAAGAGATCCGCACACTTGAAAATTACTACGCCCATTTCTCCGATGATGCCGACGTTACAGGCAGCCTGAACGAGGAAGAAATTAGTGCGCTTAAAGCTGCCCTTAAGCTGAGAATAGACAACAGGATCGGAAGCGTTAACAAGCCTGTGATACCTCTGTACAGGAGTAAATATTTCCGGGCTGCGGCAATGGTCCTGTTGTTTCTGACGCTGATGGTATACGTTATCAATAAGCAAAGGCACAACATCGTTACACTTGCAGCGCACAGTCAGCACAACCTGCCGCCCGGGGGGAACAAGGCGACGTTAACCCTGGCCGATGGCTCAAAAATCGACCTGAACCAATTGAAAAACGGTGCTTTTACCGCGCAGCCCGGCGCTCATATCACCAAGCAAAACGGGCAATTGGCCTACCAGGCTACGCACAATTCAGCTTCCCCCCAGGTAACCTACAATACGCTCACCACGCCGAAAGGCGGCCAGTTTGAGCTGGAACTTGCCGACGGCACCAGGGTTTGGCTGAACGCGGCCTCGTCGCTAACGTTTCCGACAGCTTTTACCGGCGACGAGCGGGTGGTTGAACTAACCGGCGAAGCTTATTTTGACGTTGCGCACAATGCAAAACAGCCATTTAAAGTAAAGACCGCTAACCAGGTGGTACAGGATATAGGTACCCAATTTAACATCAACTCCTATACCGATGAAGATGCGGTAACCACTACGCTCATTGAAGGCAGTGTGAAGGTATATGATGCTAAAGGACAAACCCTGATGAAACCCGGCCAGCAATACCTGTTAAAGAACAACGGCCTTTCGGAAGTGAAAAACGATGCGGACCTGGACGAGGTAACCGCCTGGAAAAACGGCATGTTCCAATTTAATAATGCCGATATAAAAACGATTATGCGCCAAATAGGCCGTTGGTACAACGTGAGCATTGAATATGCCGGGCAGGTGCCGGCATCAACCTATCACGGGCGAATCTCGAGAAATTCAAATGCAACAGATGTTTTAAACATACTGGAACTAAGCGGTATCAATTTCACTATAGAAGGGAGGAAGATCATCGTAAAATAAGTACTGGTAAAATTAAAGCTGAAGGGCGGGGCCCGGCAGCTCTACCAGCAAAAAAGCCGGAAGGTGTTGCGAGCACTTCCCGGCAAAGCGGCTGGGCTAAAAATGATAGCGTAACCTGTAATCAGTTCTAAACCCAAAAACCAAACAAATGTATGGAAATTTCTACTATTAACCCGCTGAGGCACACCTACTCACGGTTTAAAAAGATAATGTTGGTTATGAAACTAACTATTGCTCTTGTTACTGTCTTGTTTCTGCATGTAAGTGCATCCTCCTTCGGACAGAACGTAACCATAACTAACAAGAATGTAAAACTCGAAAAAGTTCTAAACGAGATCGAAAAACAAACCGGGTACACCTTCTGGTATAAAACCGACATTGTAAAACAATCTTATAAAATATCACTGGATATAAAGGACGAGAGTCTAGAAAACACCCTTGAGCTTTGTTTCAGAGACTTGCCGATCACCTACAAAATAGTTCAAAGAACCGTTGTACTGACCGAAAAAACAGCAAAGGGCACGGAAACGGTGCAGGTTGATCCGATCGTCGTCAAAGGCAAAGTTACCGACGAACAGGGACTATCGCTCCCGGGAGCGACCGTAAAGGTAAAGGGAACCAACACGGCCACTTCAACGGACGCAAATGGCAATTTCAGTATAACGGTACCCGACAAAACGGCCGTGCTGGTGGTTTCCTTCGTAGGCTATAATGTGCAGCAGGTTACCGTTGGTGACAGGACCAATATCAATATCAGCCTGGTTGCCGCGACAGGTTCCCTCAACAGCGTCGTCGTTACGGCTTTGAATATCAAACGCGAAGCAAGGTCGCTGGGGTATGCCGAGCAGACTGTTACGGGAAACGACGTGGTAAAAGCCGATCCGCCAAACATATCCGAGGGTTTAATGGGAAAGGTATCGGGTTTGAACATAACCGTACCTAACGGCGTCGAGGGCGCTTCTACCCGTATCGTCATCCGGGGTAACAATAACCTTTTCGGCAATAACCAGCCGCTTATCGTGGTAGATAATGTCGTGATTGATAATGAGCCCCTGCAGCCCGGCGGAAAGATCCAATCGAATATCGACGCCTTAAGCCAGGGCACTACGGACGTTTCACAGCCGCCGACCGACTTTGGTTCATTTTTAAATACTGTAAATCCCGACGACATCGAAAGCGTTAACGTGCTGAAAGGACCGACCGCGGCCGCATTATACGGAGCCCGCGGCGCCAACGGTGTGATATTGATCGTTACCAAAAAGGGGACAAAAAAGAAGGGATTTGGGGTTGATTATAATTATTCTATACGCTGGAACGACCCGTACCGGTTTATACAAACCCAGCACGAATTTGGAAACGGCATGACTGAAGCCCTTTACTCCGCCAACCCGCCTTTTTATACCAACAGCAGCGGGCAAAACCGGGAGGAACAAATAGAGGGCGACCCGTATGGTCCGCTGGGAAATATACCCGGCGCTTATGTAAGCCCGGGAGTTACCAGTCCGGCCGGCGGAGCATTTTACAATTATATCGGCTTCCCCGGCGACGGCTC
>DASZVE010000026.1:0-31929 GCA_035547095.1 Mucilaginibacter sp. | reverse complement strand
TATTCGATCCGTCGTCGATCGTGGGCATTCAGCTAAACGACGGGCCAATCGTTAAGTATAATGCTGACAACCTAAAACCAATGGTTGGCCAGGATACGAAAGCATTGGAGCTTATCGGCGACAAAAATCTTTACAGGGCTATAAAACGTTTTAACAGGGACGCCAAAAAAGCGGCTAAAGAAGCCGCCGGTACAAGCGGGGCGAAGGTTAACTAATCGAAAGCGATTTGTGATCAGTTACCGGCGATTTTTAATGGAAGGCGATGGCTTCACCTAAACGCCCGATCACCAGTTAACTGATCACAAAATAACTAATCACTTTTCATTTATTTATCGCTTCCTGCTCCCGAAGGCCGGCGATGTTGTTTTCGTTGTTGTATTGCTCGGTTTTCGTAGCAAAATCTTCTAAGATACCGGCAATTGTGTCGAGATTGTCTGAAACGCGCTGGTGCATGTCGGGCAGATCTTTTTCAAGCCGTTTATCGCCCAGGTCGATGTTATCCACCTCAATTTTGGCTAACTTTTGTATGATGGCCTGCTGGCTATTCCTTAAATCCTCGAGCTCATGGACGATCTTTTCCATAAGCTCGAACTTCCTGATCTTATCCATATTGTAACCTTTGTTTGGTTTAACAACTTGATAACAGCCATAAGTATTGCTTTGTTTAAGGTGTTTTTTTGCAGGTTTTACATCCTTACAAACTTGGCGCTGCCGGCGAGCGCGTGATTGCTTCCATTGTATACATTGACCAGGTAGGTTCCGGGTGACAGGTCGCTCACATTAGCCTGCCAGCCCGATTGCACACCCGACGCCTGCCTGACAACGAAGCCAAGACTATTGGTTATGACTATGGTATAACCGCTTGCCGGCGGATTTGTCGACTGATCGATATTTAAGGTAATACCGCTTTTTGCCGGATTGGGGTATACACTAACGATATTGCTGAGCAGGCTGCCACTCAATTTTGAAAATTCGACCGGAACGATGTTCGAATAGGTAATAATACCATTAACGTCTTCCTGTTTCAGGCGATAAAGATTCTGACCTATTACCGGACTGGGGTCTGTAAAGCTGTATGTTCCCTGCCCGCTTGAGGCAACACCGCCGAGCACATCAAATGTTTTGCGACTGTCGGTACTGCGCTCGATCGTAAAGTTGGTATAATTCTCTTCGTTGCGGGTTGTCCATACCGTCTCTACCTTCGGCGCGGCGGTAGCCTGTTTCGATGCCGAAAAAGTAAGCAAACGGTAAGCCAGCGCCGTGTCTTGCCGGATGACCAGGCTGAACCGGTTCGAGCCGAAGGAACCGGTATCGCTTTTGATTACCGTAAACCTGTAAGAGTTGTTTTGGCGAAGGTCGACGGAATCGTTTTTATAATTGTCCATCAGCCATAACTGAAATAGCTGCGGAATAGACTTTAGTTCGGCCAGCTTAAGGAAGTACGAACCGTCGGCAACGGTATTTACAGCCAGCTTAATAGTTTCGGTTGTTAGCGGCAGCGCCCTGTAATTGATCGCCAGTTGCTGATTATCCGATGAAATACTGGCCAGGCTTACTTCGCCCAAACCAGGTTTGTACGGCGCATCGTATGCCGGGTCGTATGCGCTGCCCGCCGTATTCCGGAAGCCGATGTATGTATTGTCGGCGTTTATCGAGTCTTTGGCCAGCAGCATTTTGAGGTGTTGAGTGTTGTTCGGCTGAAGAGCGCTTACCAGGCCTTTTTTGCCCGCCATGAAAAGATACAGCCCTGTATTTTGTGTAGTTGTTTTGGCCGATTCGTTAAATGTCAGCGCCGGTGACGAGCTGCTTGTAGCCAATACAAAAAAACCTTGTCCGCTTGCAATAATATTGCTGCCGTAATTGGTCGATGCCCCACCATACTGGTAGGTGTCGTAATTCTTGGTTAAGGGATTCAATTCATAAATAGTGGTTGAAACATTCGTGCCGACTATACCGGTGCCAAGTGTTTGCCAATCGATAGCGCATGGGTACGGGTTACCAACAAGGTTAAACCCCCGCACAGCATAATTGCCTCCTGTGCCCGAACCGGTATATCCCAGGTTAGCTGATGATGGTGTATACCAATCGTGCACAGTAAACGATCCGTAATTTGGCGAACCTGTCACGCTCATGGTCACCGATACGGGCACATACGTAGTAACGGTTTCAGCTGTGACAGTCGCCGAAGCCTTGTTACCCCTGAAGAAGAAGAGGTAGCCATTGCCTACGGGGAGGTTGTAGTTTGTGCTGCCGCCGTTAAGGTAATAGTTATAGCTTGTAGCATTATTGATCTTGCTTATGCCCCAGAAATTACCGCTGATAAATGTCGCATTGGAAGGCGTCTGATCTTCGCGGTAGAGATATATCGTCGGGTTACCGGACTTATCAAAGCCGTTGGTCGTACCGCTGGTACCCGTCAAATAGGCATATGTACCCAGGTAATTGATGCTATATATTTTGTTGGAGCTTACCGTAGCCGCATATATTGGCGACGAAAGCAGCCTGTATCCCCTGTACCCGCTGCCACCGGTGAGATAGCGTTGTATAGTCAAATTACCGGTAAGCGTACCACCGGAAGGCATGGCGTCGAGCGAGGCATCGCCTGTGGCGTCCGATTGTAAGGTTACAGTGGCTGTTGAATTTATAGTTAGCGATGTCGTTGTGGTAGGATAGGTCGAATTAATTATCTGTATATCAGCGCCCGGCACCACATTCATCGATCCGCTGCCTGCGATGGTGATCTGGGAGCCGGAGTGGCATTCAAATGCCGTATTGATAGTCAGGGTAGCACCCGAGTTGATGGTCAGTGTAATATAAGGCGAGGGGTTGGAAGTACCGAACTGGACGATAGCCACACTAACGCTCGTCGTTACGGTTGGGTCGGGGCCGGTATAACCGCTTCCGCCGGCTATGTAAGCATTATCGTACGCCGTTGGGACATAGCCCAGCGACCAGTTACCAGCCGTCGACCAATCACTGCTGACGCTTCCCGTCCAGTTATTGCGCTGGCCCACGGCAATGCTTACCGTTGTACATCCGCTGCCATTGGCATTATAACCGGTTATGGTATAGGTGATCATAGACGAGGTAGCGGTGGGTGTACCGCTGATATAGCCGTCGCTGCTTGTAAAACTAAGGCCGGAAGGCAGGGTTGCGCTGATTGTATACCCTGTCAGCAATATTTTGCGAATAGTTGAACTTGTTCCGTTGTTATCGCCGACAAACAGGTTGCCCGAATTATCGGCAACGACGCAATAAGGCGCCGTAAATGTAGCGGCAGTCGTAACACCATTTGTTTCACCGGTAGAACCGCTGCCGGCAAGCGTTGTTACCACGGCTGCCGAAGTGATCATTCTTATTTTGTTGTTACCTTCGTCGGCGATCATCAGGTTACCGGATGCGTCAAAATCAATGCCCCAGGGGCTTTTAAAGGTGGCGGCAGTACCCGTTCCGTTTGTCGAACCAGCCGTGCCGCTGCCCGCAAACGTCGTTGTATTACAAGTGCCGCCGGTAGCGACCTCTCTAATTGTATTTCCACCAAAGTCGCAGATATATAAATTGCCCGATCCGTCATATACGATGCCCGCCGGTGCGTTTAACTTGGCTGAAGTGCCGGTAGTACTATTTGACTCGCCGGCCGTACCGGTGCCCGCGATAGTGTTTACCGCATACGGACTTGTTACGCTGAGCCTTCTCACTTTATTGCCGGTATAGTCCGTTATGTAAAGAAATGCCACCCCATCGTAGGCGATACCTGCCGGTGCGTTGAACTGGGCCGAAGTGCCGTTGGCGTCAACCTCGCCCGCGGTGCCGGAACCCGCTATGGTCGTTACGGCATACGGGCTTGTCGTACTTACTTTCCTTATCTTATTGCCGCCGTAGTCAGTTACGTAAAGATACCCCGAACCGTCATAAACTATACCCGTCGGGCCGTTGAACTTTGCGGAAGTGCCGGTGGTGTTATCCACTTCGCCTGCCGTGCCGGCACCCGCTATAACCGTGGTTGTACCCGAAGAATTGATCTTATAAATGTAATTTCCTGAATAATCGGTTTCATAAAGATTGCCGGCGCCGTCCGAAACCATACCACGCGGATTATTGATATTTGAAGCTGACGACACGAAAGTGCTTACCGTGCCAAAAGTTGTTGCAGGAACCGCGCCTCCTGCATTGGAGGGCACCAGTGTAGTAATAGCTGAACCTGTTTGGTAAATATTGCTTGAGGGGCTGTAACTGATTACCGGCACCTGCGCATATAACATGTTGTTTATCAGGACAAAAGCGATACTTATTCGAAGAATTGTGTAAAGTCTTCTCATAGTTCAACATTATTAGGTATAGTGGAACTGCTACCGTTTTACGAACTACGTAAAGAGAAAGTTACCATTAATTTTTTATTATTGCCTGAAAATCAGCAATTAACGAAACATAGGTTTGTCGGTCTGAGAAGAGTCAGCGCTTTATAAGCCGGGCTACATATTTACCGATGATGTCGAACTCGAGGTTCACAACCGAGCCTTTCCGTACCTGCTGCAGGTTGGTATGCTCGAAAGTATAGGGTATAATAGCGACCGAAAAACTGTTTAACCTGGAATTTACAACGGTAAGGCTGATCCCATTAACGCAAATGGAGCCTTTTTCGACTGTTACATTGCCCGCCGAAGCATCATAGTCAAAAGTGTATTCCCAGCTTCCATCAAGTTCCTTAAAATCGGTACAGGTGGCGGTCTGGTCGACATGCCCCTGGACGATATGGCCATCCAGGCGGCCATTCATTTGCATACAGCGCTCCAGGTTCACCAGGTCGCCTACCTTTAATTCGCCGAGATTGCTTTTGTTCAGCGTTTCTTCAATGGCGGTGGCCGTATGGCTACCGTCGGCCAGTGCGATTACCGTCAGGCAAACACCATTATGCGCAACCGACTGATCGATCTTCAATTCCGAAGCTATAGGCGAATCAACAGTAATATGCAGATTACCTTGTTCCCGGCGCAGGGCGGTCACTTTTCCTAAAGTCTCAATTATCCCGGTGAACATTTAGCCTGAATAGATTTGCTGGCAAATGTAAAAGAATATTCAGAAGCTATTGTCTGGCTTATTTAAAATTGCTTCTTACGTCAAACCGTTTGTTCCTTAGGTCGATGCCGCCTTCGAGTATCGACTTCAGGTTGGCCAAATAAAACGTCCAGCCCGTTTGACATTGCACGAACAGGTTGCGAGCTGGGTTCGGCTCCTCCTTAATGTTTTCCTGGGTCAGTTCAAGTATGGTCAGGCCGCTGGCGCTCCGGATGTTAATGCTGACGATGGTATCGTCTGTGAATGTGAATTTTAGGAAATCGATGCTGTTAACCTCCAGTACCCGGCCTTTTTCTACCGTACTGTCATCAAAGCCGTGCCACCACCATTCGTAGGTATCCTCTTTCAGGATAAATTCCTGCGGTTCGCGAAGCCTGCCGGTTATGGTATAAAAGTTCGCCTTGCGTAAAAACCAGCTTTCAAGGCCCGCGGAAGTGGCCCAGGCTTTGTACACACGCCGGGCGTCGACGTTAAAATCGGCGGTTATCGTAAATTTTGTCCAATCGTGCTCAGCCATAGCTTATTCGATTATTTCATGGCAAAAATATAATTAATTCACCGGTCGTTTGTTAAATTGCCTTTAAATCTGTCAAGCCGGAAAACATGAAACAAAGCGCCGGAATACTCCTGTACCGCTTTCAAAATAATCAGTTGGAGGTTTTTCTTGTGCATCCGGGAGGACCATTCTTCCGAAATAAGGACGAGGGCGGCTGGACGATTCCGAAAGGCGAGTTTGCCGATGATGAAAAGCCGCTTGTCGCTGCCAAAAGGGAGTTTAAGGAAGAGACTGGCAAATCTGTCACCGGCAAATTTATGGAGCTGAACCCCGTAAGGCTGAAAAGCGGTAAGAAAATTTATGCGTGGGCCGTTGAAGGTGATATTGACCATGAGTCCATCACGAGCAATCTTTTCGAAATTGAATGGCCGCCTCGATCGGGGAAAAAGCAGCTTTTTTCCGAAGTGGACAAAGCGGCCTGGTTTGATACTGACACAGCCAGGCTAAAGGCTAATCCTGCGCAATCGGGTTTGATCGATCAGCTTGAGCGGTTACTGGCTTCTTAGGAAAGCTGTTTCCTGTTTTTGACCCAATTTGAGGTGTCAGCGTCTGCGTGGCCGTTCAAGACAGTAGCATTAGCGACGTTCAACAGCTTAGCCATCAGCATAGCGGCTATCCTTTCTTCATCCGGGTAAGATTCATTCAATACCTCTGGTGTAAAATATTTTTTTACAAAATGAGTGTCGAACTTACCTGAAACGAATGCGTCATGCTGCATCACAAACTTTCCGAAGCCCAGGGTAGTGGTGATGCCCGTTATTTGGTATTCATCTATCGCCCTGACCATACGTTCGATGGCCTCTTTGCGGTCCTCGCCGTACGCAACCAGTTTGGCTATCATGGGGTCATAGTAGATGGGTATTTCCATACCCTGTTCAAATCCATCATCCACGCGGACACCCGGGCCTTTGGGGGTTATATAGGTTTGCAGTGTGCCGATGTCCGGTAAAAAATTATTTGCCGGGTCCTCGGCATAAACACGCAGTTCGATGGCATGGCCGTTAATCTCCAGGTCTTCTTGCTTAAAACTGATTGGCTCGCCGCGCGCTATCTTAATTTGTTCCTTCACCAGGTCGATGCCGGTTATCAGTTCCGTAACCGGGTGCTCCACCTGCAAACGCGTATTCATTTCCAGGAAATAGAAGTTCATTCGATCGTCCATAATAAACTCGACCGTGCCTGCTCCTGTATAATTTACCGACCGCGCCACATCAACCGCACAACGGCCCATCTGTTCGCGTATTTCGGGCGTCAATATCGATGAGGGCGCTTCTTCGATCACTTTCTGGTGGCGGCGCTGAACTGAGCATTCGCGTTCGAACAGGTGCACGATGTTACCATGCGTGTCGCCTAATACCTGGATCTCGATATGCCGCGGTGAGGATACATAGCGCTCGATAAAAACCGAGCCGTCGCCAAAAGCCGATGTCGCTTCTGACACGGCAAGGTGCATCTGCTCCTCAAAGTCATCCGCTTTTTCCACTATACGCATACCCTTACCCCCGCCGCCTGCCGCTGCCTTGATAAGAATAGGAAAGCCAACTTCAACAGCCCTCCGCTTTGCGTCGGAAACGTCCGAGATAGCCTCCTCGGTACCCGGCACCATTGGAATATCATATTTCATAGCGGCCGCTTTGGCTGCCAGCTTGTTGCCCATTATTTCCATTGCCTCGGGCGAAGGGCCGATCAGTACCAGGCCTGCCTCACGCACCATTTTTGCAAAAGCCGGATTTTCGGACAGAAAGCCATATCCGGGATGAATGCCTTCGCCTCCCGTTTTTCGGCAGGCGTCGATTATTTTTTCTCCAATAAGGTATGACTGGCTGGAAGGCGCCCCGCCGATATAAACGGCTTCGTCGGCGTAGCGTACGTGGAGTGCATTGCGGTCGGCATCAGAATAAACAGCTACCGTTTTTATACCCATCTCGCGGGCAGAGCGCATTATTCTTAATGCTATCTCGCCGCGATTGGCAACAAGTATCTTTTGCATGTCAGCAAATGTATAAGATTTTGAACCGAATAAAGCAAAGGGCCGGCGCTACCTGAAATAAGCCGCCACCATGCCAAACAACTCTTTGAGGTAGTACGTCCAGGTATCCATGGTAGCTATGTTTGGCACAAAGTAGTCGGTTAAGCCGATATGCGTTTTACCGGCAATGTAATCGCAGGGGTACGGCAAAACATCTATGCCCGCCTTTTGGAAAATATACCGCGCCCGGCGCATATGGAACGCCGAGGTAACCAGCACGTATGGCGGCTGCAGGCGCGATTTTTCCAGCACCTGTTTAGTGAAAGCGGCATTTTCTACGGTGTTTCTCGACCGATCTTCGATTAAAATCGCAGTGTCGGGAATCCCCATCTTTTCCAACTGCTCCTTTACCCAGGTGCTTTCAGTAAAATGATCGCCGCGGGGCCTCGCGTTGCCTCCGCTGATGAAAATATGCGACACCTGTCCCGACCTCTTCAGTTTCAGGCCCTGTACAAACCTGTCGGCATGCCCGTTTAAAACGCCCTGTCCGTTCTTGTCCTCATTCGTAAATCCACCCAGCACAATATCAGCGCTGTAAACTTTATTTTTATCCAAGGCGGCCGGTGGCACATTCCACAAACCGGCATAGAGGTTCAGCAGCCAGGTATTGGAAAATAATACCAGTACGATCAGTGCCGCCCGGGTCAGCCTCCTTTTCAGCCGTGGTCTGCCCGTAAACAGAGCTACCAGCAACAAAATGACTGACCAATTAAGCGGAGAAAGGAAAAAAGTAAAAATGGCGGAAAAAATAAAATACATGCCGGTTGAACGTTTATAAAAACTTTAGGGTTGGGCAAAAATAAATTTTATCACTTTAGGCGTGTATCCGGTAGTAATAATTTATGTTAGTTTTAAAGGCACGACAACATCTTAAAATATTTTAATAGCTTAGGTAATCCAATTTAAGCCAACACAATGCCCCAATCTCCTATACTCAGAGAAGCGCCCAAACGTTTGCGCTCCGTCGATGCATTTCGCGCCCTTACTATGCTGTGCATGATCTTTATAAATGATCTGAGCGGTGTAAAAGGTATCCCCTCCTGGATGGATCACGCTAAAAAAATGGAGGACAGTATGGGTTTTGCCGACACTATTTTTCCGGCGTTCCTGTTCATTGTCGGACTTTCCATACCCCTGGCTATCGACCGCAAACTAAAGAAAGGCGAATCGATGGGGGCTATTTCATTGCATATACTATCCCGTTCGTTTGCTTTGATAGTGATGGGTTTTTTGCATGTCAACCTGGAGAACTATAATCCCGCCTCCATCCTGCCGGAAGGCGCTTGGGAGATATTTATTACGGTCGCGTTTTTCCTGATCTGGATCGATTACCCCGAGAAGATGAATAAGGTGGCCCGGTACGTTCTCATCCTGTCCGGCTGGTGTATACTTATTGTCATGGCGTTCCTGTTTACCGGCGGCAGGAATGGAGAAACTACAGGCCTGAGGCCATATTGGTGGGGCATATTGGGCATTATCGGATGGTCGTATCTTGTATGCGCCTTTGTCTATTTATTCGTCAAAGGTAATTTCGCAGGCGTCATCATCGCCTTCGCGGTTTTTATGGGCTTTAATATCGCCGACCATGCTATGCACCTGGACCTGGTCATCCTGGGAATATACGATGGTTCGTCCATTTCACTGGTAATAGCCGGCATGATAGTCTCGTTGTGGTATACCCGCCTTGCGCCCGGGGGGTATAGCCGAAAGCTGTGGCTTTTGCTTTTCGCGGCCGGATGTGCCTGTATTCTCGGCGGGCTGCTTATTCGTCCTTATACCGAAGGCATATCCAAAATACGCTCAACACCGGCCTGGATACTTATATGTACCGGGATAAGTGTGCTCATGTTCGAGCTTATGATATACCTGGTCGATTATAAAGGCAAAAAGAACTGGTTCAATCTTATCTGGCCTGCCGGAACGGCCACGCTTACCTGTTACCTGGTTCCCTACCTGCAGGACGGTTTTTACGATCTTGTACATTTCCATTATCCGCAGGTTCTAAATTACGGCTGGGGCGGTTTTTTCCGCTCTTGGGCAGTCGCGTTTATCGTGGTTATCATCGGAGGGCTGCTGGAGAAGAAACACTTGAAATTAAAAATCTGAGCGCTTTTTGAAGTTGCCGGACCCAATAAACAAAAAAGCCCGGTCCAGTACTCTGGAACCGGGGTTCATGATTGGGTAAAGAACGTATATGTTATTAATCTTACCTATAACAAATCGAGCACTTTTACGCCCTCAAACGGCAAATGTTAGGCGAAATTTTCGACAATTTTTTAATTGATTAACAATCAGTTAATAAAACTTTTCACTTTAAGCGAAAAACTCGGGTCAGTTTAGCACCAACTCCATGAATTTCAGGTCGAGCCAGCGGCCGAACTTAAATCCGACCTCCTTAAAATGCGCTACTTCGGCAAAACCGAATTGCTGGTGCAAACGATAACTCACCGTGTTGTCTGCGTCGATACCGGCCACTATGGCATGCAATTTCATTTCGCGGGCCCTGTCTATCAGCGGCTGCAAAAGCATCTTGCTAATGCCTTTGCCCCGATGGCCGGCATGCACATATACCGAATTCTCGACGGTAAAACGATAACACGGCCAAACCCTGAAATGGCCGAAGCTGCTAAAGCCCGTCACCACGCCTGCATCGTCGGCTACAAGCACCGGGAAGCCACTGCTTTTCCGGTCGCGGAACCAGGCGAGACGCATGTCATAGGTATGCGGGTGCTCGCTGTATACCGACGTGGTGTTCAGTATCACATGGTTATAGATATCCAGTATCTGCTGGATATCCTCTTCTGTTGCATCACGTACTATCATGAGTATCTATCTTTTTAAAGCCGCTCGCTGCCGGCGAGGGATTAGACTGAGGCTAAACAAAAAAGACGCAAAAATTTGCGTCTTCTCATCTATATTTTACTGTCCCGGTGGCGGAGGGGGAGGCGTACCAGCCGGAGGCGGGCCGCCTGGACCATGTTGCCGTTCGGGCAATTTAACTTCGGGATGCGCCGAACCACGGTGGCAGGTATAACAGTTTACACTGCTTGCCATAACCATGCCGAGCGAATCTTTTTTGCCTTCGAAATATTTCTTATTGATCTTGCTCATCATCACGAACATATGACGGGCGGCTGTTTTCTCGGGTTTTGCATCGCTTGCAAAATCCATCTTGTTCGTTTGCGCATCGCGGGCATGACAAAAATTACAGTGCACGCCAAGCGAACCCGCCCAGGTATCCATGATATGGTCCAGTTCGCGGAACGGAATATTTTTTGGCAGTACTTTTAAATTCTTGAGTTTTGGCGGTTCCTGCTGGGGCGCCGAGGCCGCAATGCTGATGGCAACTACACCGGCAAACCCGGCGATAACCATAAATTTCTTGTTTATAGGCATTGTTTGAGATTTTGGACTAATATAGTTATTTGATTGACATTTCAATGACCAGCAACGGAAAAAAGTAGTTACAACATCTAATTCTGTAGAAATTCTGAATTGAAACCGGTCAAATGTTAAAAAATGTAAAATAATTTGCAATATTACGAAATGTTCGTAGATTTACGAAACAATCGTAATAACAATGGAGAAGCTAACCCAACAGGAAGAAGAAGCGATGCAGGCCGTGTGGCAAAACGGGCCCGGATCGGTAAAGGATTTCCTTGAAATAATGAACGAGCCGAGGCCGCCCTACACCACGCTGGCCTCCACCATCAAGAACCTGGAGCGCAAGCGCTTTCTTACCAGCGAAAAGATCGGCAATACCTACCGTTACATCCCGGCCATCAGGGAAGAGGAATACAAAAAACGCTTTATGAGCGGCTTTGTAAGCGATTATTTCCAGAACTCCTATAAGGACCTGGTCGCTTTTTTTGCCAACGAAAAAAAGATCAGCGCCGATGACCTGAAAGAAATTATCAAACTGATCGAGAACCCTAAAAAATAAACGCCATGCCTGCCCTGTTTAACTTACTGTTTAAAATAAACATCGCCCTGGTGCTGTTTTGCCTGGGCTACTATTTAGTGCTGCGCCATTTAACTTTTTATACGCTCAACCGGATATACCTGGTTGCGGCCATTCTTTTCTCGTCAGCTTATCCCTGGATTAACCTAACAGGTTTTGTACAGCGCCACCAGCAATTGGCCGCACCGATGCAGAATGTTATCCTGAGGTGGAAAGCGCCCGCTGAGAACCTCATCAAACCGCTCGGTCAACCCAATTACTGGCAATGGGCAGAAGTTATCTTCTGGCTGGGTGTTATCGTGTTCGCCCTGCGTCTTATAACGCAGTTACTTTCGCTATACAAGCTTTACCAGGGCTCGAACCCCGCCGTTTTGAACGCGCATAAAGTGCGCATCGTCAAAGGCGACATTAGCCCCTTCTCGTTCTGGCGTAACATTTACATCAACCCCGGGAACCTTCCGCCCGCCGATCTGCAAAAAGTGCTGGAGCACGAACAAATACACGTCAGCGAATGGCATACGCTGGATATCCTGCTGGCTGAACTAAGCACGGTGTTTTATTGGTTCAACCCGGGCATCTGGCTGATGAAAAAGGCCGTGCGCGAGAACATCGAGTTCATAACCGACCGGAAGATACTGCAAAAAGGGGCCGACAGCAAACAGTATCAATACAGCCTGCTCAGTGTAAGCATGGCAGGCGCGCCCAACAATCTTGTGAACAATTTTAATATGTCAACCATTAAAAAACGCATCATCATGATGAACACAAAAAGATCATCCCGCCTCAATCTTACGCGTTACCTGTTCGTAGCGCCTGCAGTTATCGCATTGCTGCTGGTATTCAGCATATCAAAAGCCGATGTCACCAAAAAAGGATTGAACACGCTGCATACGCTCACCAAAGCCATAACGCACTTTAAATTTACAAGCGCCGACAAACCTGCTCCCCTCTCTCGTCAAAAAGCGATCCCTGCCGTATCAGTGTTAAAAACTAAGAGTACAGCTATCAACCCCGACACCATTTATGCCGGAAAATCAAAGGATGGGAAACGGAATATGATGGTTACCAGCGATAAAAGCGTCGATTCCGTAGTGTATATTATCAACGGCGCTAAATCCGCACGGGCCGACCTGCTTGCGCTTGATCCGGGGAAAATATACAGCCTGGACATGATATCGGCAGATATTGCAAAAAGGTATGTCGATTTTACCCTGGATAAACCAGAAGTGCTGTTTGTGACTACCGACGGTTCCGAAAAGGGCATGTCGTTAAAGGAAAGGATCGATAAGGACATGACCAGCGGCGAACTTGCCACAACCCGGAATATGGCTATCGCCGGAAGTCCCGATATTGCGCCAAATCCACCATCGGGTATGTCATATTCCTATACGGTTAGGGCTTCCGGTTCGAATGATCGCGCGCCGGTAACGGTGTCGGGCCGCGCCAATAACTCATCGGCTACTGTAGTATCGTCGGATAACGCCCCTGAAGTAGTTACCATTGACGGCAAAACCAAAACGTTAAACAATGCCAGGATAGTAAATGCTCCGGAGGCAACAGGAATAGTTATTGCAGGCAGTGAGGATAAAGTGCCGGCAGATGCAGTAAAGCTCGTCACAACCGAGTCGAAAGGCGAGAAACATATCAACTACATGTACCAACCGAAAAAGACGCAATACACCGTGGAAACAAGTAACACGGATGAACTTACAGTAGATGATCCGCACATGCTGATCATGATTGACGGCAAGGAAGCCAAAAGCATGAAAGACATATCGCCGATGGACATCCGGTCGCTAACGGTTTTAAAGAATAAAGCCGCTGAAAAGAAATACGGCGATAAAGGCAAATATGGTGTGATCGAGATCACCACTAAAAATCGTTAATAGGTTTCATTAATAGTTTGTCCTTTCAGTCCGGCCGTTAGGCGCGGCCGGACTGTACCGGGATTACTGTGGTCTGCCAAACCCAAACGCTATGCGTAAATTTTTCTTTCAACTGCATTTATGGGCCTCGTTAACCATAAGTCCCCTGTTGCTCATCTTTGCCCTGACCGGCAGCCTGATGACGTTTGAACCCGAGCTGGATCATTTACTGCATGCGAAGCTTTCACACGTCACAGCAGGCGGCCACACGCTTTCATTGGCGCAGATTAGCGAATCAGTCAACCGGTCTTTTCCAAAGGATACGATCAATCAATATTACGTGGCGACCGACCCGGGCATCTCGTACCAAATTAGCACCAATAACCGCACAATTTATATCGATCAGTATTCCGGGGAAATTTTAGGCACTGCAACCAGCCCCGATTTTTGGAATAAAGCACAGAACTTTATACACCAGTTGCACCTGCGGCTGGCCCTTCGGGATAAGCATGATACCGGCGGCATTATCATGAGTTGGGCGGCCGTCGTTATGCTGCTTATCCTGCCATCGGGACTGGTATTGTGGTGGAAGCAAAAAAGGATTACCGTCAGGAAAAAAAGTAAGGGCCGGCAAGCCTGGTCCGATCTGCACAGCATGATCGGGGTATTAATTTTCTTACTTCTGCTCGTACCGGTATTAACCGGGGTTATCATGGGTTTTGAAAAAGTGACTACTCCGCTCATGTACAAAATCACTTCGAGCAAACCCGCCATGCAGCCCGACACCAAAATTGATGTGCCTGCCGGGGCTCAAATGATCTCCGCCGACAGCGCTTACCACATTGCCCAAAGCGCGATTCCGGGCGCGAAGCCCTTTGACATTTTTGCTTTTGGCGCCGGCCAGGCATATTATATCCGCTGCCGTTTCCCTGAAGACCTGACACCGGGCGGAAGGAGTACCGTGATCATTAATTCATACACAGGTAAGGTCATGTACGCACAAGGTTCCAGGACGGCGCCGGCGGGAACCCGTTTGCATATACTAACACGGGCGATCCATACCGGCGATGTCTTTGGCATCCCGACCAAGTTCCTTGGCCTGGTGGTTTGCCTGGCGCTTGCCCTGCAAATATTAAGCGGACTGAAGATGTGGTGGATGCGGAAGTACGGCAAAGGGCAGAAAGCCGGTATATCAAAACCAGCGTGATCGCGCATCCTCGCGTTTATGAATGATCAAAACTATGCGTAGCTTCGCCACTGGCCGAGTTTTCCATTGTGCCGATCTCATGAAATACATCACCCGCACCGTTTGGATCTTATCGCTGATAAGCTTGTTCACCGATACGGCGAGCGAAATGCTATACCCGGTGATGCCCATTTTTTTGAAGTCGATCGGGTTTTCGGTTGTGCTGATCGGCATTCTCGAAGGCGTCGCTGAAGCGACTGCCGGATTAAGCAAAGGTTACTTTGGCAAACTTTCGGATATGACCGGCAAGCGTGTTCCTTTTATACGTTTAGGATATTCAATAAGCGCCCTTTCAAAGCCCATGCTGGCTGCATTTGTTTATCCGCTCTGGATATTTTTCGCCCGGACGCTCGACAGGCTGGGAAAAGGAATCAGAACCGGCGCCCGGGATGCCGTCCTTTCCGGCGAAGCCTCACCCGCAACGAAAGGTAAGGTGTTTGGCTTTCATCGTTCTATGGATACGATGGGCGCGGTTTTGGGGCCGGCGATAGCGCTCGTTTTTTTGTATTTGCGTCCCCAGCATTATAAAACACTTTTCCTGGTCGCATTTCTGCCGGGCTTACTGGCTATTGGTGCTTCCTTTTACCTTAAAAAAGAGAACAATGACCCGCCCGTGCAAAAGGCCAGGGTGACGTTCTTGTCATTTCTCAATTATTGGCGTACCAGCCCGCCGATATATCGACGCGTGGTTGCGGGCATGTTGGCTTTTGCCATATTCAACAGTTCGGACTTTTTCCTTTTGCTAAAGATCAAACAATCGGGACTGAACGATACCTGGGTTATAGGCGTATATATTTTTTACAATATCGTATACGCGCTGTTTTCATATCCGCTGGGGAGCCTCGGCGATAAAATTGGTTTGAAAACTATTTTTCTGCTCGGGCTTGCAATGTTTGC
This sequence comes from Mucilaginibacter sp., assembly GCA_035547095.1. GTDB lineage: Bacteria > Bacteroidota > Bacteroidia > Sphingobacteriales > Sphingobacteriaceae > Mucilaginibacter. The sequence goes on along the minus strand of DASZVE010000026.1, from coordinate 16,299 downwards.
GGTGGTATATGGTGTTATAGCCTTCAATTCGAACATCTATATTTTTGCCGGCCTTTTTTTTCTTTATGGAATTTATGCGGCTGCGACGGACGGCATATCCAAGGCATGGATAACCAACATAACGGACAAAAAAGACGCGGCCACCGCAATCGGCACACTTACCGGCTTTCAAAGTATCTGTGCCATGCTGGCAAGCTCGCTCACGGGCCTCGTGTGGTCGCTGTTCGGCGCGACGGCAGCTTTTCTGATAACCGGAATTATGACAGTATTGGTTATATTATATTTCTTAACCGTGCCCGGACCGTCGCGCCAGCAGCCGAAAGTCTGAAAAGGTGTAGTTTGCTTAGGGGCCTCCGATCGCATAGAACTTCAGACCTCCGACTTTTGACCTCTGGTTCCAGAACTCAACTCGCCTCCGCCAGCTTCTCATTTTCCAGTAATTCCAGCAAAGCTTTTTCAGCCATATTCAGTTCGGCTATGTTGGTATCCTTTTCCTCGTCCAGTTTGCTGATGTATTTGAAAATCGTGCGCTCCTCATAGCTTTTAATTACGGTTGGGTGCACATAGTATTTTTTGCAAACAGAACGCGTGTTGCCCAGGTTAACGGCTACTTCATCCAAAACGCTCACGATCTTCTTCTTGCACTCGCTTACCGTGTCAAATTCGCCGGCTTCCCTAAATGCATACAAAGCGCTTACGCTCCCTGCCCAGGTACGGAAATCCTTGGCGGTAAAATCCTGACCGGTAATCTGCTTCAGGTAATCGTTCACATCGCCCGAGCCTATAGCGCGTTTATTGCCATCCTTATCAAAGTACTGGAATAGTTCCCGGCCAGGCAGGTCACGGCATTGTTTGATCAGCCTGGCCAACTTGCGACTATGCAGCGCGACCTTATGATAAACGCCTTTCTTGCCCTTAAATTCAAAGATCACATCCGCGCCTTCGATCTTCACATGTTTATTCATCAAAGTGGTAAGGCCAAACGACCCGTACAGTTTTTTGTACGACTCGTTGCCGATGCGAATGCTGGTCAACTCCATGATGCGGATCACCAGTGCCACCACTTTCTCATGATCAAGTTCGTGCCTATTCAAGTCCTTATCTACCTGCGCACGAATGGCAGGCAAATGTTCGGCAAACAGTTGCATCCGGTAATATTTGGACTGATTGCGCAGCTTGCTCCACTCGGGGTGATAACGGTATTGCTTTCGCCCGGCCGCATCGACGCCGGTAAACTGCAGGTGACCGTTCTCGTAAGGCGATATCCAAACATTGGTATAGGCCGGGGGAATAACCAGCCGGTTAAAGCGGTGTAATAATTCTTTGCTTTTGACCAACTGCCCATCGGGGTCGTAAAAGCTAAACCCGCTGCCCGATTTTTTCCTGGTATAGCCCGGCATCGAGTCGGAAACGTAACGTAAGCCCGCAGCTTTTGCCGCTATCTTTGGATCGCTGCCGATCTTTTCTAATTTTTTCAGAAGCCTGTTCATGCAAATTCAGAACAGTCGCAAGAGCTTTTAGGTTTGGGCTGACTTGGAAGCTATTTATTTAACCCGTTCATCGATTCATGCATTATACTGCCTCTTTTATAAATAACAATACATCCAATGGTGTAAATCACTATGGCTATTACACAGAGTATAAGATAATGTGACGGCCCTAAAAGACTTCTAAACCCCTGTTGACGTCGGGGTAAAAACAAAAATGCCGACGCCGTTGCATTTATTGTAGCATGGATGATTATTCCCGGAACAATAGATTGTGTTTTATAATAAACCCAGCCTATAAAAATTCCACCGGCAAAAGCCGGCAGCGCCTGCCACGGGTTCATATGTATTAACGCAAAGAAAATCGCCGAAATTAAAATTGCATTGGCAGCCGAACAACGCTTCAATAATCCGTGCAAAATGATACCCCGGCATAACACTTCTTCTAGAATTGGGGCGGCAACCACCATTGTAACAATGGAAAATATGTCTTTCCTAAAGGTATTTTCAAAAAGCTTTTGGATTGACTGTGGCATTGGTATCAAAGTCGATAACCACTCTAAACCAACAATTAGAGCAAGCGCACTAATAATAAATACCGGTATCATCCTTCGTTGTATTTTGCCCCAGGTAATAGCGAAGGAAGCTCCCGTCTGTTTTTGCCTTTTTTTTACAGCGTACCTTATCGTAAGCAGGAGCACAGCCAGGTATGCGACCAAATTCAAAAATGACCTTATCAAAGGTGATTTAATATTCTCATCGTTAAGGAATGCCAGGAAAACACGAACAAAAATTCCGAAAACAATCGATGAAAAGAGTAGAAAAAAAAATATTTTAACAAGAGATTTTAACTCTGGATATGTAAAGACGGGTCGGGGGATTACGTTGCCTGGATCATCCATTAAAATACTTCCTGGCTCGGTTTCGGTCATGATCAATATTACGAACTATATTTCTAAGCAGGAAATGCTTAAGCGTTCCTAATTAAGTATATTTGATTAAATCACATTTAAGTTTCTAAATATCACCGGCTTATACCCATGAATCTGCTTCCCATCAAAGAACACCTGCACGAGAACGCGGAATTCGCGGCAAATACCGATTGCCACGATAGCCTGGGTATGTGCATCGATTTTTATAAACGGGCAGGCTTTAACCCGCCCTGGATTTGCTATTATGTTCAGATCGACGGGCAATTGGTGGCGGCAGCGGCATTTAAGGGAAAGCCGATCCATGATAAAGTGGAGATAGCCTACGGAACTTTCGCCCCGTACCAAAACCAGGGCATAGGTACTAAGATAGCCGGGACGCTCGTAAAACTTGCCCTTCAAACCGACCCTTCGGTAAGAGTAACGGCACAAACCTTAAAAGAAGAAAATTATTCGACTAAAATACTCCGCAAAAATAATTTTGTCATCACCGGGACGGCTATCGACGAGGACGAAGGCGAGGTGTGGGAATGGGAGTATGTAAAATGAGTCCGCAAGTCGGAAAGTCGGCAAAGTCCGGAAGAATTGCTTTCCGGGAATAGATTTGAAACCTCAACGACTATAAAAATTATTAAACCTTGACGCCATGCTGACGGTTTTTTGTATTTAAACGGTCAATTTTACGCTCATTTAAAATCACAGCAACTTATGAAATACAATCTTTTAGGAAATACCGGCGTGGTGGTATCCGAACTTTGCTTTGGCACAATGACTTTTGGCGGCGAAGGCGGCATTTGGGGCAATATCGGCAAAGTGCAGCAGCAGGAAGTTAACGAACTAATGAAAACCGCTGTCGACTCGGGCATCAATTTCATCGATACGGCAAACGTTTACTCCTATGGCTTGTCGGAAAAACTTTTAGGGCAATCCATTAAAGAAACCGGGATTAACCGCAATGAACTGGTGATCGCAACTAAAGTCCGCGGGCGCATGGGCGAAGGAAAGAATTATGTCGGTCTATCGCGTTTTCACATTTTCCAATCGATAGACGAAAGTTTACAGCGCCTGCAAATGGACCATGTGGATGTTTTGTACGTACACGGTGTCGACCTGCTGACGCCTGTAGAAGAGATCGTAAGGTCGTTGAACGACGTGGTGCTTTCCGGTAAGGTGCGTTACGTAGCCGTTTGTAACTGGCCGGCCTGGATGGTAATGAAAGCCATTGGCATCGCCGAAAAGCACGGCTGGAACAAGTTTATCGGCCTGCAATACTACTACTCATTAGCCGGCCGCGATATAGAAAGGGAGGTCATGCCCTTGGCGATAGACCAAAACCTGGCTGTAATGCCATGGAGCCCGCTGGCGGGTGGGTTCCTGTCGGGGAAATATACCCGCAATACCGAAAAAGCGGGTGATTCGCGCCGGGATGTGTTCGACTTTCCTCCTGTAAATAAAGAAAGAGCTTATGACATTATCGACGTGATAAGTGAGATCGGCAAACAGCATGGGGTATCGGCCGCGCAGGTTGCTTTGGCCTGGGTACGCCTGCAAAAAGGGATTACCAGTACCATCATTGGCGCGAAACGGGTGGACCAGTTGCTTGATAACGTAAAATCAACTGAGCTTGTGTTGTCAAACGAGGAATTACAGAGGATCAGCGATGTGAGCGCCCTGCCAAAAGAATACCCGGGCTGGATGGTTGAAAGGCAGGGTGCTGACCGTATAGTAAAGTAATTTATCAAAGTCCTGAGTCTTCAGTCCAAAGTCTTGAGTCAGTTTCGGTTTGAAAAAGATTACGACCTTAGACTAAAGACTCAGAACTTAAGACTTTAACAACGTATTCCACCTGCTCCGGATGTACATCCAGGTGCGTTACAAAGCGGATGCGGTGCGTATCTGTGGCATTGGCTTTAATGCCTTTTTCCAGCAGTTTTTGAAGAATTTCTTTTGCCGGCTGCACCGTATCGAATAATACGAGATTGGTGTCGGCCGGCATTACGTATTTTACCCAATTTTGCCTGCCAAGTGCATCGGCCAGTATTTGTGCATGCGCATGATCGATACTGAGGCGATGAATATGATGATCGAGCGCGTAGATACCTGCCGCTGCCAAAAAGCCTGCCTGGCGCATACCTCCGCCGAGCACTTTTCGCACGCGGCGTGCGTATTTGATCGTTTCCTTGCTTGCCAGCAAAACCGAGCCCACCGGCGCACCCAAACCTTTGGACAAACAAACCGAAATGCCATCGAAATATTGGCCGTAATCGGCAGCTTTATCGCCGGTCTTGACCAGGGCATTGAATATCCGTGCACCGTCTAAGTGCAATTTCAATCCTTTTCCCTGACAAAGGGCTGCGATGGGCTTAATGTCGTCCAAAGTATAACAACTTCCCCCACCCTTGTTTACCGTATTTTCCAGCACGATGAGGCTGGTTCGCGGATAGTGGACGTTATTTACGTCATTGATCTCCGGCGCTATCATTTCGGCTGTGATCCTGCCCCGATCACCGTCGAGCAAGCGCACCGATACAGCCGAATTGAATGCGATCCCGCCGCCCTCATAACGGTATACATGCGAGCACTGGTCGGCTATTAGTTCGTCCAGCGGCTGAGTAGAGGATTTGATGGCGATCTGATTAGTCATCGTCCCGGATGGGCAAAATAAGCCGGCTTCCATGCCAAACATGGCAGCGGCTTTCGCCTCCAGTTCGTTTACGGTTTCGTCCTCGCCAAAAACATCATCGCCCACTTTGGCGTTCCACATAGCTTCCAGCATGCCTGGCGTGGGTTTGGTAACGGTATCGCTTCTCAGGTCGACAGTCATAAGTATTTGAATAAATTGTATATTTAAGTCTCAAATATCTGAATCTTATGCGTAGAATTTTACTCATTTTAATCGCTTTTTTCGTTTGTGATCATGCAATAGCCCAAATGTTCAAAACATATAAGCCGGGTTGGTACTATGATAATTCGGGTCAAAAAATATCCGGGTTAATCGACTTTATACCCTATAGGGATCGTATATATTTTAAAAAGGACAGAAATGCGTCTTCGGAAAAGATATCGATTAAGGATATAAAGGCAGTTGTAATACCGCACGAAGATATTAACGGATCGCAAGTACCTGACAGTCTCACAGTATTAACCGAAGATAATAAGGAAGATAAAAAATACTTTGCCAAGTTTTTCTGCACAAGTCCAACAAACAGATTTTACTACAAATTCAGAGTATATAGCAGCGGCGGCACACCCAATATGACATCAATAACCAGATCGACTGCTGCTAATCCCACACCAACAAGCACGATAACATGGCGTAATTCGCCAAGCTATTCCGGAACAATGCAACTCATCATGTACCAGGATGGGGACAGCACATTTGAGTTAACAAAGAAAAATTATGTTGATGTATTAAGCAAGGCATTTGCCGACGTCCCCGACCTGGTACTGAAAATTCAGGACAAGGAGTTTAAATTCAAAAATGTCAACCAAATATTTCAACAATACAAATCTCAAACCAGTTATAAAGGCAATTAAATTTACGTTCTGCAATAAAAATCGACTACAATTGTTAAGAACCATATGCGCAGCTCTTTTCTAATTTGCAGTTTATTCCTGGTATTCTCTTCAGCCTACGCCCAAAAATGGCCTGCCGGCGCCTTTACCGATATGAAAGGCAACCGGGTGACGGGGTTTATCAATCCGAATCCTTCAGGCAAAGGCCCCATCAAAGACGAAGGCTTTATTGAATTTAAAGACGACGAAAAAACCCATCCTTACAAACTCAGCGCCAGTGAACTGAAATCGTTCATTGTCGGCAAGGACAGCTTTGTGGTGGCGCATGCTCCTCAAAACACGCTCTGGACCAAAAAAGAGCTGGATTTTGTAAAAGTTGAGATCAATGACGAGGACACCAAACTATACGTAGCTATCGTAGGTACCGATCGCGGCCACGGGAGCGGGTTTGGTATCCACCCGACCGGCGAAATAGGCATGGGCACAGGCTTTGGCGGTTACGGCGGCTATGGAACGGGCGCCGGAGGTGGTGTGGGCATCGATCTCGGCGGCGGAGGCGGTGGTTATTCAAAAGCGGAGGCGACTTACTACTACGGTCCCAATACTGCTGAAATGCAGATGGTAACGCCACAGAATTTTAACGATGTAATGGGCGATATTATGGGCGACGAGCCGGATGTGCTGGATAAGATCAATGCGAACCAATTTAATTTGGGAAATATCCAAAAGCTGATCGCTTATTACAAGCAGGTTAAAGAAGCCGAAGAGGCGAAAGGTAAAAGGTGAAAGGTGGAAGGTAAAAGGGCAAAGGTGAAAGGTAAAAACAACTTTGGCCTTTCGCCTTTCACCGCTAACCTCCCTATAAATTCTGCGCTATTACAAACCCGCTTGCCCAGGCCCATTGAAAATTGTAGCCGCCCAGCCAGCCGGTAACATCCACACACTCGCCGCCGAAATATAGCCCGGGTATTTTTTTTGCTTCCAGCGTTTTTGACGAAAGCTCATCCGTCGACACCCCGCCGCGCATAACCTCCGCTTTGTCGTATCCCTTGTCGCCGGCCGGTTTTACCCTGAATTCGTGAATCAGTCCCACAATTTGATCTATATCTGACTTGCTTAGCGACGCCAGGTTCTTTTCGACCGGCAACTTTCCGCTCAGTGCTTCCGCGAATTTCCGGGTAAACAATCCCGCCAGGAAGACCAACAGGGTTTTCCGTCCGTTTTGCACTCTTTCCTGGTGGATCAGTTCGACAATATTTTGGTGAGGCAGCAGGTCGATATAAATATATTCGCCGGGCCGCCAGTAAGATGATATCTGCAGAATAGCCGGGCCGCTCAAACCCCAGTGCGTAAACAGGATATTTTCTTCGAAACTTATCCGGTCATTCCAAACCCGGCAGAAGATGCTATTGCCCGACAACCGCTCGTACCACGGCTGGTCTTTACCCGTAATGGTTAGCGGCACCAGCGCCGGCGCGGTCTCGGTCACTTTTAAACCAAATTTGCGTGCTATTCTTAAGCCCAGGTCTGTAGCACCTAGTTTTTGCACCGGCAAGCCTCCCGACGCAACCACCACTTTTGGCGCAAATAAAATCTGCTTCGATCCATCAATATTAGCAGCCACCTGAAACCCTTCGTCAACACGCATTACGTCCGCGACCTCCGCATTACACCACATCTCCTGCCCCAAATCGGCGCAAAGACCGGTAAATACGCTTACAACATCCCTGGCTTTGTTGCTCACCGGGAACAATTGCCCCAGCGTTTTTTCCTGCCCGTTAATGCCATAAGCCTCAAAAAAGCTAATGGTGTCCCCGACCGTCCACTGCGCAAACGCCGACTTGCAGAAATGTTCGTTTTGTGAAATAAACTGTTGGGCCGATGCGTACAAGTTCGTGTAGTTGCAGCGCCCTCCTCCGCTGATCAGTATTTTGGCGCCCGGCCTGTCGTTCTTTTCCAGTAGCAGAACCCGTTTACCCAAAAAGCCAGCCTGTACAGCGCACATCAGCCCGCAGGCGCCGGCGCCGATTATTATCGCGTCAAATTGGGTTTGTTTTGCTAAATTTGTAGTCATGGACGGGGTGTCGCAAATATCTGAATTTGGAAAGATATTCATCTTCCTTATAACCGGTATCATTATGGTGGGGTTGGCGTTCTTTGTAACCCGCCTGCTGGCGCCAAAAAATCCAACGCCGGAAAAGCTGACCTCGTACGAATGCGGCGAGGAGCCGGTCGGCAGCGCGTGGATACCTTTTAATTCACGTTTTTATGTTATCGCCCTGGTATTCCTTTTGTTCGAAGTCGAAATGGTGTTCGTATTACCCTGGGCTACGGTTTTCGGCAATAAGACGCTGAATAGTGCCGACGGCCGCTGGGGCTCGCTTTCGCTGATCGAAATGTTTATTTTCCTGGGCATCCTGGTGCTGGGGCTTGCCTATGTTTGGGTAAAAGGCGATCTCGACTGGATAAAACCCAGGCCGGTGACACCTACTGTTGACAGCCAGGTGCCTGTGTCGCTCTATGAAAGGCTGAACCTGCAGCAGAACGCATACACGGTAAAAGAATTTAAAGCGGACCCGGAGCCGGTCCCGACAGAAAATATTGCGACTGCCTCTACTACTGCTGCTCCAGCGAGACCCGCATTTAAACCCATGTTTAAAAAACCCGGCAATGAGTCCTGACAGCATGAACGAAAGCGGCGGCGTGATCGTCACCAAAATGAACGACCTGCTCAACTGGGCACGGCTGTCGTCGCTGTGGCCGCTCAGTTTCGGTATTGCCTGCTGCGCCATCGAAATGATGGGCTCGTTTGCTTCGACGTATGATATGGACCGGCTCGGCGTATTCCCGCGGCCGTCGGCGCGCCAGGCCGATGTGATCATCATCGCCGGTACCGTAACCTTCAAAATGGCCGAGCGCATTAAACGCCTCTACGAACAAATGCCCGAACCGAAATACGTGATCTCGATGGGCTCGTGCTCCGACTGCGGCGGCCCATACTGGCAGCATGGTTACCACGTAGTAAAAGGCGTGGACCGCGTGATACCAGTGGATGTATACGTGCAGGGCTGCCCTCCCCGTCCCGAAGCACTGATAGGGGCGATCATTGAATTGCAAAAAAAGATCGAAAAGGAGGCGCTGATCAAAGGATGACGGCGCATTACCTGTGTTCTCGCAACACCGCCAACCGCTATGTCAAATATCAGGCAAATCGATTAGATTTGTTGGAAACCATTCTCGTTACATGAAAAAGAGCCTTCTCCTGACTGCCTGTTTTGCCATCATTCTATCGGTTAAGACATTCGCACAACCTACCAACCGCGTAATGTCTATTTTCCCCGAAAATACAACGTTATTCGACAACATATCCTATGCGAACGATACGTTAAAAAAACACCTGCTTGATATCTATCTGCCGCAAACGCATCTGGATAAATACCCTGTCGTGATCTGGATACACGGCGGGGCATGGATGTCGAACGATAAATACGCCGATATGAGCTACATGAAGCAAACTATCAGGGCGCTGATAGACAGCGGCTACGCCATTGCTTCCATCGATTACCGCTGGAGCACACAAGCTATATTTCCGGCGCAGATACGGGATTGCAACCAGGCTATCGAATACCTGTACGAACACGCAGAACAATACCGGCTCGACCGCAAACGCTTTGCATTAATGGGATTTTCCGCGGGCGGGCACCTGGCTAATCTGCTGGGTTTATCGAACAACAGCGACATTAAAGATTTCTACGCCGATGGCAGGAAGCCAAATTTTAAGATCAGGCTGGTGCTTGACTTTTATGGTCCGTCAAATTTCTTCACGCTTAAAGGCCACGATTCAACTGACCCCAGGAACCCGATCACTTTACTTTTAGGCGGCACGGTAGCCGATAAATCCAACCTGGCCAGGGAAGCAAGTCCTATTACGTACATCGATAAAAAGGATCCTCCTTTTCTTATAGTCCAGGGCGAAAAAGACGAATCGGTAAACCCCGATCAAGCCACTTCGTTCCAGGCAAGACTGAACGCGTCCGGCGTTCCGAACGAACTAATCATCGTTCCCGGAGCGCCGCATTACGGTGTGATGTTCGATGCCGAAAATATCCGGCAAAGAATATTCGTCTTTTTGGGAAGATATTTAAAATGACGAGGACTTCGATACTTTGTCGTACTCTTTAATGATCTCTTTCAGCAGCGATTGAAGAATAACCGCGTTCCATTCGATCGAGAACAGGCAGCATTTATATATCCGTGAATCCTTATTGTGGTGTATCATGAAGTAGTTCTGATAACTCTTTATAGCTATTTCGTTCCACCTGAGTTTATTGCTTTTATCGAACGAGATGCCATCGGGATAAAAAGTTACGCCAGCCAGTTCGAAACTCATCTGCATATTGTACAGTTCGATATAATAGTTTAGCTGGTGATCGATATAATGATCCCAAAAAGTTTGGAGCAGGTCGGCCCAAACGTGATAATAAATTTTTTTCCTGATGCCGAAATAACTGTTCAGTTGTATCCGGAATATCTCATTTTTAAAATCCCTGACCTCGATGAAATACTGGCTGCCAAATTCAAAGCCTGCACAATACAATTGTTTAATGCCGAACCTGAACGCCGCGATGTTTTCGTCGCGTATAAATATGCCGCGGCCGAAACTCATTGGTCTTTTGATGGTCAAGCCACCAGGGGTAAAAACCACTTTTTTCAGGATCTTATTTTGGAGTAATCCAGGAATTGCAACGGTATTTTCAGGGTTTGTCATCAATAAAATAAATTTAAATAAAATATTACCTATTAATAAAGAATGTGCATAAATATTTCGTTTTTGTTAAAACAATATAAAAAAATGTTTATTAACGCGTAGCGACCAAGCATAGCTTATTAATTATCAGTTATTTACCGAATTTATATATCAAAACCTTATCCACCCTGTTTTTTCCACATCAAGTATGAATAACCTGCGGCGAGCGTATCCGGCGCGAAAAAAGTGCCAAATCGAACCACGGCGCCGGCAACATTTTCTGTTAGGTTTATAAAAAACCCTGCAAGTATATGCAGGGTTTCAAAATCATTATACAGGTCGTTACTTGGTATCCAGCACCGCGTCAAGACCATGAACCACGCCATTGGAAGCAGGCAGGTCGAACCCCGTAACCAGTGCAGTGTTACCGTGATCGTCGGCAAGCTGCAGCTTACCGCCCACAACGGATAATGTTACGTTCTGGCCATCGAGTGTTTTCAGTTCAACCTTCCTGTCCTTCGATGCGCTCAAGGCCTTAATGATATCGGCCTTAGTGTATTTTCCGCTTACCACATGGTATTTCAAAACCGTTGCCAGCTTTGCCGGGTCTTTGGCCAGGCTGTCGGCTTTGGTAGCAGAAAGTTTTCCAAAAGCTTCGTTGGTCGGCGCGAAAACTGTGTAAGGCCCGGCGCCATCGAGGGTACCGCTCAGGCCGGCTACCCTTGCAAGCATACCGGCAACATTGTAATTATCTGATGTAGCCATAGCAGCTACTACATCGCCGGAAGCGGCTGGGGCTGTTGCGGGCGTAGGTGCCTGTGCAGATACTTTATTCGAGAACAAACTGATGGCTAATAGCGCCGCGACGATTAAAATTGGTTTTTTCATATAGTTAATTTTTCTGTTTAGCAGATGTTAATAACGGCCAGCGGCCGCTAAATTCTTATATCCAATTATAAACTCACTTTTTTTAAAATGGTTCGAGTAAAATAGAAAAGTTTTAGATGAAAGTAAACCTTTTTTAATTGTAAATTATATGTTACAGTGTTTAAGGTACACTAAATAAAAAAGCATCCCCGGTAAGAGATGCTTTGCAGTTAACCAACCTGCCGGCTCAATCTTTCACGTCAAATTTATCTATGTCGAGCCTTATTTTATCATCCGGCTCGTCGCCGCTTTCCGCCAGCAGCGTTACTTTACCGTCTTTGCCTTCAATAGTTACTGTATAATCCCTTGACTCTCCCTCCTCATTGCTGAGCGTAATATGAAGCCTGGTTTTCCCGTCTTTAAACGGCACTTTCCAGTCGCAGCTATCCGACTTTACTTTACCGGTCATTTTATGATCGCCGTTATCATTGCTGATAGAGACACTGATATCGGACTGGTTAAATTCGACGGTTGTTTTTTCATCGTCCGTCCTTTTTACTGCGCCCTGGCTGTCTAAGTGCTGTGTTTTGGACGAGCTGAGGCTCACTTTTTTGTCGCATTGCGCCAGACTTATTGTACTGCCGGCTGCCAGCAGTAAAAATGTAATTAAAATCGCTTTCATGTTGATTGACTTATCTTTTTATCCAAAGATATATGTTTTATATTGTACTATGCAATACATAGTTCTATGATTTATTTATTTGCTGGTACAAGTAACTGATTACCAGCTCATAAATTTTCACTTTCTGACATTAGTCAAAATGTTTTCGCATTTGGTTGCATTTAATCGTAAACTCTCCGCTTGTCACACCACATTGAAAATACGTATGGCTTTTTAAAAGATTAGGGCTAAATTTGCCCCTTCTGAAATGAAAGCGTTTTACGGCGACCTCAAACTTGGCATCCTCGGCGGAGGGCAGCTTGGCCGCATGCTGATACAGCAGGCCATCAACTATAATGTTACTATAAAAGTTCTCGATCCCGACCGCGATGCGCCCTGCCGCAAATTGTGCGATGAATTTATTGTCGGCTCGCTGAGCGACTACGAAACCGTTTACAAATTCGGAAAGAAGGTGGATATGCTCACCATAGAGATCGAAAAAGTAAACGTGGATGCCCTGGAGGCTTTGGAAAAGGAAGGTGTACTGGTCTACCCGCAATCGCGCATCATTCGCCTGATACAAGATAAGGGCCTGCAGAAGCAGTTTTTTAAGGAGAACGGTATACCGACGGCCCCTTTCCAGGTTATATCCTCGGCCGATCAACTGAAAAATACCGCTATCCCCTTCCCATATATCCAGAAATTGCGCCGCGACGGATACGACGGCAGGGGCGTTTACAAGGTCATCGACGAATCATACCTTGAAAAAGCGTTTACCGAACCGAGCCTCATCGAACATTGGATAGATTTTGAAAAGGAAATAGCTGTTATTGTCGCCCGCAACGCCGACGGCGAAATTAAGGCGTTCCCGATGGTGGAAATGGAATTTAACCCGCAGGCTAATTTGGTGGAATTTTTGGTCTCGCCGTCCGACTATCCTCACCCTATTCACGAGGAAGCTGAACGTATCGCCAAAAAGGTGGCCGAATCACTCAACATCGTGGGATTGCTGGCAGTTGAAATGTTCCTGGACAAAGAAGGAAATATATTAGTGAACGAACTGGCGCCGCGACCGCACAACAGCGGCCACCATACCATCGAGGGCAACGTGGTGTCGCAGTTCGAGCAGCACCTGCGCGCCATATTTAACCAGCCGCTGGGCTGCACCGACAGCCTGAACCATGCCGTAATGATCAATATTTTGGGCGAAGCAGGTTATGAGGGCCCGGCGGTTTACCAGGGCATCGAAAAAGTGCTGGAGTGTACCGGCGTTTATGTACATTTATATGGCAAGGCATTAACCAAACCCTTCCGCAAAATGGGACACGTGACGGTTGTAGATAGCGACCGCGAAAAGGCGATAGAAAAAGCGAGGTTTGTGCAGAAGACGCTGAAGGTTGTGAGTTAGCTAATGGTTAATGGTTCATGGCCGACTCGTGCTAAATGATGAAATGAACCTTAATCAGCTATGAACCATGAACTATAAACTATGAACAATAACATCCAACCAAAAGTCGGCATTATCATGGGCAGCAAATCCGACCTGAGCGTAATGCAGGACGCCGCCGATGTTTTAAAAGAATTAGGCGTGGCCTATGAGATCACCGTCGTATCAGCGCACCGCACACCCGAACGCATGTTCAGCTATGCCAAATCCGCTGCCGACCGCGGCTTAAAAGTTATCATAGCCGGCGCCGGTGGCGCCGCTCATTTGCCGGGCATGGTAGCCTCGCTTACGCACTTGCCGGTTATCGGCGTTCCGGTAAAATCGAGTAACTCTATCGACGGCTGGGATTCCATCCTGTCTATCCTTCAAATGCCGAATGGTATACCTGTAGCAACTGTAGCGCTTAATGCAGCTAAGAACGCAGGTATCCTGGCCGCGCAGATTGTCTCTACGGGCGATGAAACGCTGGTTAAAAATCTGATCGGTTACAAAGAAAGCCTCAAGCAAAAGGTCGAGGAATCGGCAAGGGAAATGGAGAGTGGTGATTAGTTAACAAGTGATTAGTGACTTGTTGATAAGGCCATACTGAAAAGTGCCCTCGGCGGTCAACCAATCACAAATCACTAACCACTTCTTGCCTCAATTCATCATCGGATTCTCGGGGAAGTTGGCGATATGCGCGTAGCGCTGGCCTAAGCCTTTTACCACATCCTTCCAAAGATTTTGCTCATCATGCGAAAACAGTATCGCCGGATCGTATTTATCCGTCACTATCCAGGCGTCGTCGCCAATTTCCGCATCCAACTGGCCCGATGTCCAGCCTGAATAACCCATAAAAAAGCGGATATCGTCCTTGCTTAGCTGGTAACTGGTCAGCAGCTCCTTCACCGCGTCGAAATCGCCGCCCCAGTAAACGCCCTCGGCCAGCTCAAGGCCGCCTTCTATCTTTTCGGGCACGCGGTGTATAAAATGCAGCGTTTCGGCGCCTACCGGGCCGCCTAGGTAAACCGGCATTTCTGAATATGCAATATCCGGTACCAGATCTCCTAACTGGTATTCGCTTTCGTGGTTCAGCACAAAGCCAACGGCCCCTTCGTCGCCATATTCAGCCAAAAGGATAACCGACCGCTTAAAGTTGGGATCGAGCATAAAAGGTTCAGACACTAACAAACGGCCGCTGTCGGGCGCAATGAGGCTAAGCATAAGTGTGAATATATTAGTGATAACGCGTTATGTAAAAATATGTTCATTTATTAAAATATGAAATAGCCCAACCACTTAGGGTGTAATTAATTTGTAAGTTTGCACAAATGGACCAAACGGACATACAGAATATACGTAACGAATACCAGGCCGCAAAATTGTCTGAAAGCGACACCGCTGCCGACCCTATAAAACAATTTGATAAATGGTTTAACGAAGCGCTGGCTTCGCAGCAGCATGAGCCCACGGCTATGACCCTTGCTACTGCCACACCCGACGGCCGCCCCTCGGCGAGGATCGTACTCATGAAGGGATTTGACAAAGAGGGTTTTTCGTTTTACACCAATTATTTGAGCAGAAAGGGTAAAGAGATAGCCAAAAACCCGTTGGGGGCGCTAACCTTCTTTTGGGATACGCTTGAAAGGCAAGTCCGTATTGAAGGTACCATTGAAAAGCTGAGCCGGGAAGAATCGGAAAAATATTTCCATTCCAGACCCAAGGGAAGCCAGGTAGGGGCCGTGGCCTCGCCCCAGAGCCAGGAAATACCCGGTCGCGAAGGACTTGAAAAAAAATGGCAGGAACTGGAGGCCCAATATGCTGGCAAGGATGTTCCTAAGCCATCTCATTGGGGTGGATATATCCTGAAACCGAGGATGATCGAGTTCTGGCAGGGACGACCGAGCCGCCTCCACGACCGTATCCTGTACAAAAAGACCGATAACCAAAACTGGAAAAAAGTTCGACTAGCACCATGAGTCTTGACGAGATCAAGTTATTACTGATAGCCAAATTGGGCGAAGATGTTATAGCCGGCGAGGAAACAAGCGGCCTGCAACCTGCCCTGGTGATCGATCCGGACCGCATTGTGGAAGTTTGCCGGGAATTGAGAGATAATCCCCGCACCTATTTTGACTTTCTGTCCTGCCTGAGCGGTGTGGATTACGGCGTAGACGTTAATCGTTTTGGGGTGGTGTACCAGTTGGCTTCTATCCCCTACCAAACCACGCTTACGCTAAAAATAAGCAAAGAAAAAAGCCGCGATGAGAACGACCTGCCGTCATTTCCAAGCATCACACCGGTTTATGGGGCGGCAAACTGGCACGAACGCGAGGCTTATGAAATGATCGGGATATTTTTTGAAGGACACCCGGATCTGAGAAGACTTTTATTACCTGATGATTGGGAAGGCTATCCTCTCAGGAAGGATTATAGTACTGTAGACAAATACTATAAAGGGATAAAAATAGATTAAAAACAAGCGTTATGGCGAGCGATAGCGCGGCCATCTCTGCAAATGCAAATCGATAGCGCTTTTCGAATGCACAGTTCAGAGATTGCCTCGTTCCTCGCAATGACGGATTTGCAATATAATTCGAAATTGAACATTCGAAATTCAAAATACGAGGAAGCCTTTGAGCGCTACCAGCAAAAAATAGCGAACG
>DASZVE010000025.1:0-77970 GCA_035547095.1 Mucilaginibacter sp. | reverse complement strand
ATGGTGGGACAGTGAGACAGTCAGACAGTGGGCAGTTTGCAATATAACTGACTGCCCGCTGCGAACTGCCCACCGCGAACTCAATTAGCTCCCTTTACTCTCTGCTTTAGATCGTCGTCGCCGCTTTGATGTTCGCGGATGTGTATCTTATTATTTCCGAAATTATAGGTCAATGTCAACCTGGTTATACGCGATTCGCGTTTCTGTGTTATGAATAATACGGTACTTTGGTAATTACTATTTACGTCATTCCTTAACGTATTAAATATGTCGTTCATAGCCAACTTTACATTCAGTTTCTTATGATCAAATGAATGGCTCAATCCGGCATCAATAGAATACCTGGGTTTAACATCGTACAAGCCATACGTCAGGTCAGACTGATAGTGCCCTGTAAGTTCGAATTTGTATCCGCTAACCGGGGTAAATGTTTGGGTTGTCCGGAGGTTATAAGCCCACTGTCCGCGGTCCAGGTTGCCGCCTTCCAGGTTATTTGATTTAAATCCGAGGTAAAAACCGGTGGCGTTGATATTACCTTCCCACCATTTGGTAATGGTGTAGGGCGCATACAGGTTAACGTTCCAGGCATTTTGCTCTTGTAAATTGGCCTGTGTTATAAAGGCCACTTTTGTTGCCGGATCGGTACCAGGCACTTCTGTGATCACATTGGCGGTATGACTGTAACCCAGGGTCAGCGTAATGTTTTTATTATAAGTGTAATTCAGTTCAAAATTGTTGGTGTATTGCGGCTGTAAATAGGGGTTGCCCTTTTGATAGGTGTACGGGTCCAAATGGAAAACAAAGGGGTTTAGATTGTCGTACTGCGGCCTGTCTATACGGCGGCTGTAGGAGAAATTGATTTCGTTCTTGTCGTTTATGGTTTGATCTAAAAATAAGCTCGGAAATAAGTCAAGGTAATGCCTCGGAATACTGGACACCACATTAGCCGAATCGCCTTTTGCAAGCGAGCTGGTGTATTCGGCCCTTAGACCCGCCTGTACCGAAAAATTTTTATAATTTTTGTTGAAATTGATATAACCCGCATCGATCTTTTCATCATAGATAAAATGGTTGGTACTAACGTAAGGGTCTGCTTCAATCGTTTTTTCAGTCAGGTTATTATCTGTTTTCACATCGCTTAATTTAATGCCGGCTTCCATTTTGAAAGTTTTGGTTAACGGCTTGCTATAGTCCGCTTTGGCAGTATGGATATCGATTACCGACGGCGTCAGGTTACCCAGAAATGATTCAGGATGCTGGATGCTTCCGTCAGCCATGAAATAATCAGTAATGTATTGGGAAAGCGCATTATTGTTAAACTTCGAATAATCGAGGTCGATATTTAATTGCTGGCCGGCAGTGTCTATTTTATAAGTATCGTTCAGGTTTACAGCGAAGTTATGATAAGTTTGGTGCATAGCTGAAACGGTATGCAGTGTAGAATCAGCCTTAGTGAAATTAGGACCGATGTACGTGTGATTATTTATTGCGTCCAGTTCCGAGTTGAAATAGCCGTTTATCAAAAAGCCTATGGTGTTTTTTGACGACAGATCATAGTCGGCGCCTAAACGATAGCTGTTGTTATGATCCGCCTCGATAAGCGGCGCCGTTTGTCTGAAGTAGGTTACACCTCCCACGCTGTCCGTGATCACACGCTTAATGCCGATGTCCTGGATACGCTTGTTATCGTTATGGCTGAAGGTCCCGAACACATTCAGGTTACCATCCTTGTGGTTTAATTGCAAAGTTTGATTATCCTTCCAGTAAGCGCCGTAGCCAACACCGGTAGTGATGCTGCCATTCGTGCCGCTTTGCTTATTTTTTTTCAGCTTGATATTAATTATACCCGAGTTTCCGGCAGCGTCATATTTTGCCGAAGGGTTGCTGATGATCTCGATGGATTGGATGGTATTGCCGTCGGTCGAGCGCAGCAAAGTAGCCAGCTGCGCAGACGTCAGGTAGGTAAGCTTATCGTTGATCATTACGGTTACACCTTGTTTGCCCTTCAGGCTTATATTGTCATCCTTATCCACTTCCACACCCGGCGCGCGTTCCAATATATCCATAGCCGAGTTGCCTGCCGCGAGCACGCTGTTCTCCACATTCATCACCACGCGATCCGTTTTACGTTCTATCAGCGGCTTGGCGGCAGTTACCGTTACGCTGCCCAGGCTATGGGCGTTTGGTTTCATGTTCAATTGGGGCAGAGCGACGTCCTCCTTACTTTGATTTAAAAAAAAAGGCTGACTAAAGGCTTTTTCATAGCCAATGCTGCTTGCCCTTACGACGTATTTGCCGTTTTTTACGTGGTCGAAAGTGTAAATACCTTGCTCATTACTGATGGCTCCCTTTACCACGGCTGAGTCCTGGGCATTTACCAGGCTAACGGTCGCATACATCATCGGCTTTCCCTGCTCGTCGAGGAGTGAGCCCGAGACGTGCCCGGCCTGGGTGCTTGTTTGGGCGAGAGCGACTCCTGTCGTTACAAAAAATAGCAGGAGCATATAGTATATTTTTAGAAGTGTTGGTTTCATGGTGGTTAAAATTTGGGCAATAACATGCCCTTTAAAGATTTTCAGTTCTTTTTTTGGTTATCTATTAACTTATTGGGTGCCTGGTTAAATAAACTGCCAGTTCAGTTCAGGTTGGTTTTAGAAAAGTTTTGTCATATAATTTGCTTTGTTTTTATAATCCCAGCGGCAATAGCAATTCCATTAAAAGAGGTTATCTTCTTTTTTAAACCTTCAGAAAATCGGGTTTGCGATTATGCCGTAGCGATCAGTTATTGTTTGTATTAAGATGCACGTTAGGCGCCAATGGTTACAGCGAACTTTCGTTTTTTCGGTTAAAACCGGCATTCACCAGGGCGAACAGCCGGTTTTTTCCGGTAAAAGTTATTGAATGTTTTTTAACACGGGCGCTATACGGGACAGCACATCGCCGAAAAACGAAAACCCTGATTTGGTCAGCCGGGTTTGCAATAGTTCCTTTTCATCGTTTTGATTTTTATCCAAAGGAACTACAGGGAGGCCGGCTGGTAAAATTCTTTTGACGACTGGCCGCATTTCTTTGACCGCCGGACTTGCGGGTGAGGATTTGTTAATGCTCCGATGCGTATAGACGTAAAACATAAGCCCGCCGCACAGCAGCGCCAGGCTTATGTATGTCGAAGGCATTTTCATCGTTATAAGTTGTTTACAATATGGATGAGACTATCATGAACAAGTCTATTTCAGTCGCAATGCTGACGATAACCTTAATTTTGTTTGGTTTTGATCTTTGCGGTGTCGCCGGGCAGGTGCTTCCTTATAATGGTGTCGGTAACCAGGGTATCCACTTTGCACTGTAAACCGTTGCTGGTCATTATGAAGGTAGCATTCGAGACTTTATCATAATCGAGCTTGTTTGTTTCATTGCATCCACCAATATTAATATCTGTTATCCTATCCAGATCGTGATCTATCGTCACCCTTGAGTTTTTGGGAAGCTTAAGTGTTAGGTCAACTTCTTCGTCGTGCCAGAACTCATCCTCACCATAAAAGCGCTGGTCGAACCGGATCACGGTATCCTGCTGGGCAAATATGTATTTGATATTACGCGCATTATTAAAGGCATCGTCATAATATCGCCCCCTAGCGCGTAATGTTTTAATAAGAACCGGTTGCCCCGACTCGCTCGTCTCGATATTAAGCCGGATATTGCGATGGTTAAAGCTCTCAAAGTCATTATTGTCATCATCGGCTACTTTGACGTTTGAGGGCATGCTTTTGATGTTCAGCCTTGCACTATCCTCAGCACTCAAATATTTAATGTCATTCAGTTTTACATAGTAGGTGTTATCTTTCGTAGGTTTAAGTGCTACGGTTTCAATGACACTAGCGTGCTCGCTAAATTCCGAAGCGATACCTACTATATGGTATACAAATACGCCAATGGCGCACAGCCAGATAACCAATGCTGTAGTACCGGTCGAGCGGCTTACGTCGCCCACCTTAAATATGCCCTTAAACACCAGCATAATAATGGCAAGTAAGGGAATACAGGCAATAAGCAATGCCGAAGTGTAAATTACGTTGGCATGGTGGTGCTGGAGCAAGCCGTAGGGCAGATCGTGAAACGGCTCGAAATGCCCGATGCTAAGCAGCGTGATAAACCCTACTATGAAAAAGACCAGGAAGCCAAAGCAGGCTGCCAGTATACATATACCGATGAGTTTAAGGATGATCTTGCCTGCGCCTCTCATAAAATTTCCAAGGTGATCGAAAAAATCACCTGCAAAATCGCGCGCCTTATATACAAATGGCCTGGCTTCATTATGAAAGTTGGACAGGTTTTGACGCATACCCGCCATTTCCTGCTCAAAGTTCCGCCTGAAACCTTCCAGGTTTTGTTTTTCACCCTTCATCGCCATGCGGTCGGCACGGGTAACTGCTTTAGGAACAACAGCCCATAATATTATATATAGTATAAGTCCTGCGCCGCCGGCCAGCACGGTAAGCACAAATGCGAGGCGTATCCACGCTGCATTGATGTCGAAATAATTGGCTATGCCGGCACACACGCCTGCCACCAGGCGGTCGTCCGGGTCGCGAAACAGGCGTCGGGTAGCGCCGCTATTATAATAGGTATCGGTAAACGAGGCTTCTGTATCCTGTTCCGATCTTTCAAAATCAGCAACGGTGCCCATTTGCTCGATAACCGACGTAACGTCCTGCTCTATTATTACCTGTTTGTTTTCTCTCGCAAGTAATTCGTTAAACATTTCGGCAATGCGGTTCTCTATGTCTGTCGTTATTTCCAGGCTGTCGGCCGAATTCATAAAATGACGTTTCACATCCGTCATGTAGTTTTTAAGTATCTCGTAAGCATCCTCTTCTATGTGGAATACGATGCCGTTTATATTGATGATAATTGTTTTATTCATGATCTTTGAAATTTTATTGTCATTAGGTCATTAGTCATTTTTTAATCTGCACATCCGCATATTTGCACATCTGCACATTTACCTTTCACCTTTCACCTTTCTTTCTCCAATGGATGTTTGCACGGCAAATGCCAGTTCCTCCCATGTTTTGTCTAATTGTTCCAAAACTTTTCTGCCTTCCTCCGAAAGGACATAATATTTTCTTGGCGGCCCTGAAGTTGACTCGACCCAGTTGTAGCTGAGCAGTCCGTTATTTTTCAGTCGTGTTAAAAGAGGGTACAAGGTTCCCTCAACTACCAGCAATTGGGCCTTTTTCAATTCGGCAATTATA
Source organism: Mucilaginibacter sp. (assembly GCA_035547095.1). GTDB lineage: Bacteria > Bacteroidota > Bacteroidia > Sphingobacteriales > Sphingobacteriaceae > Mucilaginibacter. Next base: position 72,715 of record DASZVE010000025.1, on the reverse strand, counting down.
TCCGAAGCGTATATTTCGCCCTTTGCTATGATGGAAAGTATGCAATATTCCAAAACACCTTTCCGCATTTGCGTTTGTGTATTCTCGACAATCATATCGCAAAGATATATGTTTTAAATTGTATTATGCAATACATAGTACTAAAAATATTGCATTTTTTTTCCAAAAGTCTCTTTTTTCAAAAAAAAACATGTTTAAGTACGATTTTATTTGACTTTTTAATAATGTAACACTACTTTTATCTTCAATTAACTATTAACTGATCTTATTATTAACGAAATGAAAAAACTTCTACTAGTAAGTTTGTGTTTCCTGATGTTATGCGTGACACAGGTATTTGCACAAAACCGTACGATTACTGGTACGGTTACGGCCAAAGACGACGGCCTTCCCCTCCCGGGAGTGACAGTAAAAGTAAAAGGAACCACAATGGGTACGCAAACCAACGCTGAAGGTAAATATTCCTTAAGTGTTCCGACCGGCGGTTCCAGTGTAGTGTCCTTTGTCGGATACACAACTCAAACAATCGCTGTAGGCAGCCGGAGCACTGTTAATGTAGTGCTGGTTTCTGCGTCGACCGAGATTGGCGAAGTTGTTGTAACTGGTGCCTTGGGTATCAAGCACTCCTCGAAGGAATTAGGTTACTCAGCCGCTACTATTACGCCTAAAGAATTAACCCAAACCAACGTAACCAACGTTGCACAGGGTTTAACGGGTAAGGTTGCGGGTTTGGGTATCTATACGCTTAACAATGGCGTCGACCCGAACATTACCATCAACCTGCGCGGTTACCGTTCACTGGAAGGTAACAACTCGGCGCTGATCGTATTGGACGGAGTTCCTGTACCGGGCCAGACCATCGGTTCGATCAACCCGGGTGATATTGCCGACGTTACGATCCTTAAAGGTGCAGGCGCGGCAGCGCTTTACGGTTCGCAGGCTTCGAACGGTGCTATATTGATCACCACTAAAAGAGGCACGACAGACGGAAAGCCGATCATTCAGTATGAAAACTCTTTCCAGGCTGAAAAAGTAGCCTTCTACCCCAAACTGCAAAGCGGGTATGGTATGTACGGTGGCGAGCCTGCCCCTTATACCGATCCGCTTACAGGTTTTTCAAACTATGTGCCTTATGAAAACCAGTTGTACGGTCCTCCGTTCGATGGTTCGACCGTCCAGGTGGGCGCACCTTTGGATAGCGCTAACGGCAAGGTTATTACTGCTAAGTATTCACCATTAGCTACCAATCCTGTACAACAATTCTTCCAGACAGGTTATACCGAGCAAAATAACATTTCTTATCAGCAGGGCGACTCGAAGAACTCCTTCTTTATGTCAGCTCAGAACGCTTACCGTACAACGGTGGTTCCTGACGATAAGAACATAAAGAATGCTTTCAGCGTCAGAGGCCACCGTACTTACGGTATTTTCTCGCTCGACTATTCGGTTGGGTATACCAAAACCAATGTCAGCACATACTTGTCCAATGCTAATGATGTGACCGGAACGAACGGATTTAACAATGTTAATCCTTTCGGCGGTGTACCCGGAAGCTTTGTGACCAACGCGGGCGCCAATGATTTATACTCGTCTATATTGCAATGGCCAGCATTTTTGCCTATCAAGAATTACTCTAACTCCAATTCGGATATAGCTAATGCAAGCAATTTTTACGATGCTTATGCCATCAACCCATACTGGATACTGCAGCATACACGCGACAATTACGAAAGGGATGTGGTGCTGTCTCAGTTGAAACTACAATTGGATCCTACCGACTGGTTAACCGCAAGCTACCAGGTTTCAAATAACTTCGGTATTTACCAGGAAAGAATAACTAAGGACGAGGTTGACTTTACACCTTACGGCCTGAGCGATTACTGGAGCGCCAGCAACGTTCCGTCGGGATTTACGGGCACCGGAAAAGCTTTAGGGTCGGTATATGACGTTTACCAGTTTGGCGACGGAACGTCAGCTCATACGATTGGAGGTGATGGGTATAGCCGTATTGAAGGTGATGCTGTTTTAAACTTCCATCACACTTTTTTCAGAGACTTTAAGACAAACCTGATTCTGGGTAATTCTGTTTTCCAGAATTACTTAAAGGATCAGCAAACTGGTAGTAACCAGCTTGCAATACCCGGACTGTATAATATCAATTACATCGGCGGCCTGATACAGGCAAACGAATACGAAGCTAAGATCAGGCAGATCGCCTACTTTGCGGATTTGGATATCAGCTATAAGGGTTGGGCGACATTGGAAGCTACCTTCCGTAACGAGCAAGACTCACGACTTTCAAAAGCTGAACGCTCGTTCAACTACCCTTCGGTTAAGTTAGCTTTCGTGCCTACTGATGCTATACCGGCATTAAAAGATAACAAGATACTGAGCTACGCCAAATTTTACGGCGAATTAAGCCAGGTGGGTAACATTAATGTGGGTCCATATACGATCAACAATATATATGTCGTTGCTCCGGGCTTCCCTTACGGATCATTATTCGGCGTGAATCAAAATACTCAAAATTACAGCCCTACGCTGAAGCCTGAATTGACAAGGGAACTTGAAGTTGGTACCGAATTGGCTTTTTTCGACAACCGTTTAGACGTCAATTATACCTATTATATCCAGCACGATAAGAACCAGACGCTCCCTATCGGCACATCAATTACTACCGGATTTTTCTCAGAGCTGATCAACATTGGCGAGACGCAATCATCGGGACAGGAACTTTCTGTAACCGGGCAGATCCTGACCCAGGCGCAGAACCATTTCGGATTCTCTTTGACAGTTAACGCATCTAAAAACGAGTCGAAGGTTATCTCGCTGATACCAGGTACGAATTCGTTGTCTTTGGGTAATAACCTGTATGCGGAAGTAGGCAAGCCTTTTCCATTGCTGGAAGTTACCGACTTTGTTCGCGACCCGCAGGGACGCGTAGTAGTTGACGCGCAAACGGGTTACCCCGCTACCGATCAAACCAAACTGAACACCGAGGGCAGAACCACCCCCGAATATATCGTGGGTATACAGCCTAACCTGAGCTATAAGTTCGTTAGCCTCGCAGCCGTATTCGAATATCGCGGCGGCGATGTAGTCTATAACGCACTCGGCGGTACAATGGTTTTTGCAGGCTCATCCGCTCTGACAGCTGAGGCAGGCCGTTCGGCGTTCGTTTATCCTAATTCAGTTATACAAACCGCGCCCGGCGTATATACGCCTAACACTAACGTAGCGGTAAAGAATGGTAACTACGGCTTTTGGCAGGGTTCAGCGTTCTCCAGCACCCAGTCGCCTTTCGTAACCAGCGGGGCGTTTTGGAAGTTAAGGGAGATCGACCTTGCATTTAAACTCGATCAGTTCATCAAGCAGACCAAATTTATCAAAGGTGCTACATTCGCGCTTACCGGCCGAAACCTGTTCATCTGGGCTCCAAAGAGCAATATCTGGACTGACCCCGAGTTTTCCAATGCCGGCGCGGATTCCAACCTGATAGGTGTGAACAATGCGAACGAATTGCCCGGTACAAGGATATTTGGCGCTGACCTTAAGTTAACGTTTTAATTGAAATAAAGAGATGAAAAAATATATATCAATCATAGCAGCTTTTTTTATGGCCGGTGTAACCGGTTGTAAAAAGGACTATTTGAGTTTGGAGACCAATCCCAATACTCCTTCAGTCACAACGCCGGCGCTTAGCCTGTCGGCCGCATTAAACGCTTCGGCGGCTATTGTAGCGGGCGATTATACGGAATACGGCGTGTGGGCAGGTTACTGGACCACCAGCGGTAACTATGTGCCTAACCAAACGATCAATCAATACCAGATTACCAATACCAGTTTCCAGGGTGATTGGAACGATTGGTTTTCGAACCTGACTAATTACAACAATTTGCAGCAAATAGCTGCCAAGGATCCAACGCAGGGCTATTACCAGGCTATTGCGATGATCATGAAGGCCTATGGTTTCAGCCACCTTGTTGATAATTACAACGATGTGCCTTATAGCCAGGCTTTTAACCTCTCCAAGGTTACATTCCCGGTTTATGATAAGGGCCCCGCTATTTATACAGACTTATTTAAGCAACTGGATGCGGCCATCGCGCTGATAAAGACCGGCGAAGGTAAAAACCTGATCGAGCCCGGAGCGCCGGATATCGTTTTTGGCGGCGACAATAGCACTGCCACTGCTGAAATGGACGACTGGATCAAATTCGCCAATACGCTTAAACTGCGGATGGCGCTGCGCGTAAGCAACGTAAGCGGATTTTCGGCAGGAACCATCATGTCGACGACGGTAAGCGCTGCCGACGATCCGAGCACACCGGCAAATTTCCTCGGTTTGGGAATAGAGGCTGACAGCAACCCTGGTTATATCAATGCATCGGGAAAGCAAAATCCGTATTATGCCGACTATGGCTTCGATCCAACAGGCAACCCGGTATTCGGTAACGTTTACTGGCGGGCTAATGCGTTCAGCGTTAATATGCTGAATAGTACGAACGACCCGCGCGCCAGTGCGTTATATGCGCCTACCACCAGCGGGGGCATAATAAGGGGTAATGTATTCGGCGACCCGGGTGTAAAGTCAAACCCCTTTACGAGCGCGCAAGGCCCGGGGTTGCTTAAGTCGCCCGAACAGAACGCAGTTCTGCTCTCGGGGGCCGAGTCGTTATTCTTACAGGCCGAAGCTGCGGAAAAAGGATATCTCACAGGCAATGCCCAAGGCTTGTATGAGGCAGGCATTACCGCATCTTTCGAGGCGCTGAATGTTCCTAATGCTGACGCTGCAGCCACAACTTACTATTCGCAGCTTGTGCCTAACGTAAACTGGGCTACTTCAACCAATAAGGAACAAGCTATTATTACCCAGAAATGGATCGCACTTAATGGTTATTTTAACTTTGAAGGATATAACGAATATCGCAGGACGGGCTATCCAAATTTGCCGTCATCAATAGACCCGGCGGCTATTTCACCAACCTTGCCTACAAGGTTACCCTACCCACTCGAAGAATTGACCACAAACCAGGCCAACTTAGCGAAAGAAGGAACGATCAGCGTTTTCACTTCAAAAATATTTTGGGCCAAATAATTTAAAAGACAATGAAAAAGAGACTTTATTTTATAACGACAGTCCTCGCAGCAGCTTCAGTGCTTTGCTTAAGCTCGTGCCTGAAAGACTCGAGGTACGTAAATTTCGCCCAGAGCACGCCTATTGTTAATTTCCCGCTCGGCGGGCTGGTGAACTTCGGCTCGGACGCGATTACGGAAACGCCTGACACCGATGCCAACGGCACCATCGTAAGGCAGTTTGCGGTTGATATTGCATCATCCAGTATTCCTACTAAGGCGACCACTGTGACGCTGGCTATTGATAATTCAATTATTGGTGCTTATAACTCCACCGAGAGCAGCGTTGTTTACGAACAGATGCCGTCAAATGCATTTGTGTTTAATACTACCAGTGTTACTATCCCTGCAGGGAAGCGCACGGCGGTGGTTTCAGTTACGTTCTATAAGAATTTGCTGGATCCAACCAAAAGCTATATGCTGCCTATTAAAATAGCGGCTGCGCCGAGCGGCACAATGCTCAGCGGCAACCTGAATATTCATTACTTCCACTTTATCGGTAATGATTTTGCAGGGGCCTACGAGGAATTTTACACCAGGTGGAATACGCCTGATAGTACGACTGCTCCGTCAACTCCGCGCACTGACCTGGGTTCAACTACGATATTACCTGTTACTCCTAATGAGCTTCAGGTGGCTACAGCCTATTACGTGCAGCCAAGGTATGACATTACCTTTACCAAGAGTGGTAGTGGCGCCGGGGCCATGTATTCTAACTGGGCGGTACAGTTTGTGCCGGCTGACGTTGCGTCGGGTACGACATGGGCTGCTAACATAACTGTTACCACCGCGCCAAAATTCAGGCCTTTGAAATTTACGTTCGATCCGAGCGCATCGTATACCTATGCGCAATCGCTGCAGTTGTTCAGGATATACTACCAAACGGCCTCGCGAGCAATCATCGATGAGTACGTTCATCCTTAACTAAAGATTATGTAGTATTTAAGCCGACCCGTATTCATGGGTCGGCTTTTTTTATGCCGGTGTTTTAGCGAGTTAAAAAAAGTGGATGTAACATAATTGTTAGACGAAAAGTGAACTAAGTTTTGCGTTATTGTTTTTGAACGGTTATTTTAGAGGCAAATTGAAACCTTATATGATAAAGATCTCTTCGGCGCTGCTATTTGCGCTGCTGGTGCAGCAGGCGGTAACAGCCCAAACCCGTAACATTAACGGATCGGTAATTGACGGAAGTGGTAATTCGCTTTCTTATGTTTTTGTCGAGGACGGCCAGCATAAAATCGCTGCCTACAGCGACTCCACGGGTCATTTTACCATCGCGGTACACCCCGATTCTAAACTTCGTGTTCAATTGCCGGGTTATAAGGATACGCTGGTCACTCCGGGCAGCAATGGCACAGATCTGCAGGTCGCTTTAAAACAGAATGGCTCGGGCGCCAATAGTTCTGCGGGCTCTCTCTCGGCCCATGTGAGTGAAGTAAGGAACGATAATAACCAATTGGAATCTATGACTATGGGCGGGGTACTTGCGCCGGCACACCAACGGGGCGATCTGCGCGGCAGTCCTTATTTGTTTGAGAATTTTGTACATGGATATATCGTCAATTCGTCGAATGAATTAATACACAATCCGGGTTATCTTTTTGATTACGAAAAATCTTCCGGCAGGCTTTTGATGACGCAGGACAGGAATAGGATAAATGCCGTAAACTGGGATCAAATAAATACGTTCACCCTGTTTAATAACGCCGGGGAACGGTTTGATTTTGCAAAAGTTCCATCGATCGACCAATCACATTATGTGCTGGTACTGGCATCCGGTCCTAAATATAAAATTTATAAGCTTATCACAACCAAATTTGTAAAGGCCGACTACGTGAACAACGGCGCTGCGCCTCACGGTCACGACTATGATGAGTATGTAGACGACGCCGACTATTATGTGCTGGATGCGCAGACTAATCAGCCGGTCAAGATTTCGCTTAGGAAAAAATCGCTTAAGGAAGCTTTTGCCAAAGATGCTGATAAGCTAAATAAATTTATGTCGGAAACATCCGGCAGGATCGATGATGCCTACCTGGCTAAGCTCGGTACTGCGATGAACCAGTAAAAAGATAGAAGCGAATACCCGCAGCCCTGGCTTTGTAGGCCAGGGCTTTTTTATCGGGTCATTTTTTATCGACGCTATACTTGCCGGGCCCGACGAATAAAAGGCCTGCAAATATCACACCGTCCTCAATGGCTTCAGCCGCGTCGCCTAAACCGCCACGGCTAAATTGCGAAAGAGTAGCTACAATCATCACGATCAGCAGGAATAAGCATACCGGCCTGAATGCCAGCCCCAGTATCAACAGGATGCCACCAAACGTCTCGGCGCAGGCACATAGCAGGCCCCAAAGCATTGGCCAAAAGTGCAGTCCAATATGGCCGGCGGCATGTCCAAAAAGTTCCCATTTAGCAGGCCCTCCTATTAGTTTGGGTAAGCCGTGATAAATAAACATAGCGCCCAGGCCAAGGCGCATGATAAGCAGGCCAAAATTTTTGTAGTTTCCTAATTTGCTGAAGAGTGCCATTATACTGATTTGTGATTAGTTAGTCCTTAGTTTATAAGGGGTTTATATCAAATATTAACGTAGCTCGCAACCACTTGTTCCGGTTGGACCGATAAATTCAACTCCCGACCGAAGATGAGCGATTGATTATCGGGGATATGGCCTGCGGGGAAATCAAAACAAACGGGGTAATCGTATTTTTTTACTACTTCCATAATAATCTCCGGCACGGTTTGGCCAAATGGAATATCGTTATCCTTTAATTCGGTGAACCCGCCAACTATTAAGCCGGCGAGATTTTTGAGCTTACCGGCACGGTCCAGCGCGCGGAACATCCGGTCGATTGAATAAAGATATTCACCGACATCTTCAACGAACAGTATTTTGCCGTCGTAGCTATAGTCGGATACGGAAGATAAAACTGCTACCAGCAGGCTAAGGTTGCCGCCGATAAGCAAACCATTGCCGGTTCCGGTCCGGTTTAGATGATGCGGTTTGATCGAATAACTCAGTTCGTTTCCAAATAGGGCTTTTCTCAAGGTTTCTAAAGAATACTTCGAGGCGTCGGGTATATTTATCGGCATTTGGCCGTGAATGGTTTGCAAGCGATAATTGGCAAACAGGTGTGCGTGCAATACCGTAATGTCGCTAAAGCCCACCAGCCACTTCGGGTTGTTCTTTAGATTGTTAAAATCAATATGATCGACAATGCGTATGGCGCCATATCCTCCCCGGGCGGCTATTATAGCCTTGATGCCCTCGTCGTCAATCAGTTTTTGCATATCCCTGGCCCGTAAGTCGTCGTCGCCGGCAAACTGGTGGTATGACGCGGTAACTGTTTCGCCCAATACCACTTCCAGTCCCCACGACTGCAAAACGTTTACGGCGTCGTCCATTGGTTTGGAAAGCTTTTTCGCCGGGCAGGTGATCGCTATCTTATCGCCTTTTTTGAGATATGGGGGAGTTATGGTTTTCAATAGTTCCAATTTCTTTTGTCTTTCGGTCTCCCGGACTATCCCGTCTTTCGGACTAAATAAATTATCTTTGCCAAATTATTAATAAGGACTAATATTTAATGTCGCAACTTAATAAATTTAAACGCTTTACCATTACGTCGGCACTGCCATACGCTAATGGCCCTTTGCATATCGGGCACCTTGCTGGCGCTTATCTTCCTGCCGATATTTTTGTTCGTTACCTAAGGCTGAAGAAAAAGGATGTGGTTTACATCTGTGGTTCCGACGAACACGGAGCAGCGATTACTATTAAGGCGAAAAAGGAAAATACTACCCCACAGGCCATTATCGATAAATATCACAGCCAGATAAAGCAAAGCTTTGAGCAATTCGGCATATCATTCGATATTTATCACCGTACGTCGTCGGCTATACATCATGATCTTTCGCAGGAGTTTTTCCTTAACCTGTATGAGAAAGGCGAATTTGTAGAGAAATACTCCGAACAGTATTTCGATGAAGATTTCCAGCAGTTCCTGGCCGACCGGTACATTACCGGCACTTGTCCGAACTGTAAATATCCAAACGCCTATGGCGACCAATGTGAAAATTGCGGTACGTCGTTAAACCCGACAGACCTGATCAACCCAATATCTACGCTGAGCGGTAAGCCGCCTGTGCTGAAGCCGACAAAACACTGGTACCTGCCGCTTGACAAATATCAGCCCTGGCTCGAAAAGTGGATTGACGAAAAGGAGGGCGAATGGAAGGTAAATGTGTTCGGGCAGTGCAAATCGTGGCTTAAGTCGGGTTTGCAGCCAAGGTCTATGACCCGCGACCTGGATTGGGGCATAGATGTGCCTTTGGAGGAAGCGAAAGGAAAAAAGCTTTATGTATGGATGGACGCGCCTATCGGCTACATTTCTGCAACCAAGCAATGGGCGCTCGACCATGATAAAGATTGGACGCTATACTGGAAAAAGCAAAAACATGAGGACGACGACACCTGCCTGATACATTTTATCGGTAAGGATAATATTGTTTTCCACTGCATTATATTTCCGGCAATTTTAAGGGCTCACGGTGAATATGTATTGCCTCAAAATGTGCCCGCCAACGAGTTTTTGAACCTGGAAGGCGACAAGCTTTCAACCTCGCGCAACCATGCGGTTTGGCTGCATGAATACCTGGCCGAATTCCCGGGCAAGCAGGACGAGCTGCGCTATGTGCTGACATCGATCCTGCCCGAAACAAGCGACAGCGAGTTTACCTGGAAGGATTACCAGGCCCGCGTGAACAATGAGCTGGTAGCGATACTGGGTAATTTTGTTAACCGCGTGATGATACTGATGCACAAGTTCTTCGCCGGAAAAATTGAGACGACAAACGAAAAAGTGGTATTGAAGGACGAGATCATTGGGTATGAATTGTTCCGGATATGGGGTGAAATCGAGCAGAATATAGAGAATTACCGATTCAGGCAGGGCATGCAGGCCGTGATGGATATTGCCCGCGTTGGTAACCGTTACCTGACGGAAAAGGAGCCCTGGAAAACCATTAAAACTGACCCGGCTGATGCGCGCCTTGCGCTGCACAATTGCCTGGTGCTCATTGGTCACCTGGCTTCGGCCATGCAGCCATTTTTGCCCGCTTCGGCCGAAAAGGTATTAAAAATGCTAAACTGGCCGGAGGATAAAATAGATTTTAACGGCGAGGTGAGCTTTAAAAATGGTCACCAGCTCAATACAGCCGGACTATTGTTCGAAAAGGTGGAAGACAGCGTAATTGAGCAGCAAATAGCCAGGTTACAGGCCAAAAAGCCGGCAATCCATGCGGCGGCACCGCAGATCGTTCCGGCCAAGGAAAACATCAATTATGAGGCGTTTGCCGCGATGGATATACGCATAGGCACGATCATGGCGGCTGAAAAAGTGGCCAAAACCAAAAAGCTGCTCAAACTGACGATCGATACCGGGCTCGATACCCGCACCGTTGTTTCGGGCATTGCCGAACATTACGAACCGGAAACTATCGTCGGCAAAAAAGTAAGCTTGCTGGCCAACCTTGAACCGCGTGAGATCAAAGGCATTATTTCACAGGGTATGATACTAATGGCTGAAGACTCCGAAGGTAAACTGACCTTTGTTTCTCCGCAGGACCCTTTTAATAACGGGTCGGTAATTCGATGATGCGTACATACGCAGTGTGCGGATGATTTGTCGAACTGCCATATAATTTGCACCTTTGCAGTGATTTAGAAAGGCGATAAAAACCAATTCGAAATTGGCATTCCGCATTCCGAAATCAAAGCGGCCCTGTAGTTCAACGGATAGAATAGAAGTTTCCTAAACTTTAGATATGGGTTCGATTCCCGTCGGGGCTACTAAACAAAAGGTCATCAAAAGATGGCCTTTTGTGTTCTGGCATCATTATCCCCAAAATTTGCCTGCTTGCGGCCTTCCGTATTTATTAACAAATTTGCCACATGTCAGAGCTGAATGAGTACGAATGCGAATTATTGGATGTCATCCTGGAAGCTTTTGGCATCCGCGATTACCTCACCCGCGTTCAATTACTGCAACTTTTTGACCAGGACGAAGCCACTGCTTTTGCGATGGTGCAGATACTGTTGAGGGAGCAATTAATCATCGAAACAGGTAAGCACGGGGAATACGAGTTGCCGGACAAACTTATCTTAAAACCAAAGGGAGAAAAATTTTTGCGTGAAGGCGGTTTTACCAGGCAGTACCGGTTGGCCCGGGAGAAACCCGTCGAGGTTGGCAGCACTGTTGTGCAATTGCAGCAAGAGAACCTGAAACTTCAAAACCTGCGGCTCTCGGCTGAATCGGAGCGCGATGAGCTTCGGCGGACAGTAGCCAGGCTTCGCATGCTGCAAAATATCTGCTGGCTGTTGCTGGTACTGGCATTCATCGGCGGGTACCTGTTCGGGCATCATCATAAGCACTAATAGGCTGTTTTTTCTATCCGCTCACCACCCACGCAGGCTTTGGTCTTGCCGGCTGTAGATTTTCACATACGAACCTTGTCCTGCCGCCGTTAAGTGGTATGAACGAATGACAGGTTTACTAAAATCAGCATAATATATCAACTGCTTTGGTTAACTTTGATATTAACAATCATGTTAGAGAAGAAAATATCGGTGCTATACGTGGATGACGAACAAGATAACCTGTTCTCATTCCTGGCCACCTTTCGGATTAAATTCAGGGTGCTTACCGCTTTCAGTGGCGACGAAGCGTTAAAACTGCTGGAAACGAAATTGGTACATGTAATTATTTCCGACCAGCGCATGCCCCATATGACCGGTGTAGAACTTTTTGAAAAAGTTCAGGAAAAATACCCCGACCCGGTTAGGTTGCTGCTAACAGGTTATGCCGATATGAACGCGGTTATCGATGCCGTCAATAAAGGTAAAATATTCCACTACCTGACCAAGCCCTGGAATGAGGAGGAGTTGACGATGGCCATCGAAAGAGCTTATGGCGCCTGGCAGGAAAAGCAATCGCTTAAAAGTTCCAACGAACAGCTTGAATTCCTGTTGCGGCAAAAGCTGCTGTCCTGACCGGCCTCAACTGCCGGTAAATCCACCATCGATCTGCGCGAGGAACGCTGCGAACTTTTCATGGGTCAGCGGTTTTTCAATTGCGGTTAGCACCCTATCGCGTTTACTTAGTCTTTGCGTCTCGGCTTTGTTCATGGACGAAGTGACGATGGCGATGCGGTAACGGCTTCTTATGGTTTCCGGTAAGGCTTCAAACTGATTTATAAAGTCGCCTCCGCTCATTTTCGGCATCATCAGATCCAACAGGATGATCGCCGGTTCCGGCGTGTTCCGGCTGACGGCTGTAATATGGTCCAGCGCCGCACGGGCCGAGCCAAAGATTTCAACCCTTGCCCCGCCTGCCAGGTTTCTGATCAGTTTTTTGGCAATATACCGGTCCAGCTCTACGTTCTCGACAATAATAAACGACAAATTCATGGGGATTATTTGCTTGGAATAGTTAATGTGAACACCGTACCTTCATCGAGCACCGAACTGACATCGATATTTCCGCCCAGTTTAAGCAAGGCCCCCTTCACATTATACAATCCGATTCCCGAGCCGGACCGGTGTGACGTCGCCCTGGAAAAAAGATTGAATATCTCTTTGAAGTGATTTTCAGGGATGCCGATACCTGTATCCGCTATACGGATTGCCGCTATTCCATTGCGTACAGACATATCCAAATCGATGCTTTTGTCGTGAAAGTTTTTTTTCTGGTATTTGATCGCGTTGGTGATCAAATTGTTGAGGATCATCTTGATAACCAGCTCGTCGCTGCGGAAGGATTCAAGCTGGTTTACCCGTATCGTGAAGGTGATCTTGTTGGTCGTCGTGTATATCCGGTATATATCTTTCAATTCATCCGCCAGCACGTTAAAATCGACGTCGGCTATTTTCAGTTCGCCGCGGCGTGAACTATAATAATCGTGCATGCTGGATATGTAATCATCCAGTTTAAAAACCGATTTTTCCATCAATACCATCAATTCCCTGATCTCTTTCAGATCGGACATCTCACGGGCAATGTCGATTGCGCCCAGGATGCCGGTAAGCGGCCCGCGCAGATCGTGGCTTACGCTATAGGCAAATTTGTCCAGTTCGGAATACGCTTCCTCCAATTCCTGGTTTTTAACCTGCAGCATGGACGAGGCAAGGTAGAACTTGTTGCCCTCCTCGATAGCTGAAAAGATATCTGCCTCGATCCACGGTTTTCGGATATACCTGAAGATGTTACCCTTGTTTATAGCCGCGATCACCGCTTCAATGTCTGCATAACCGGTGATTAGTATCCTAACCGGCAAAGGGAACCGCGTCTTTATCTCTTCAAAAAAGGCGGCGCCCGTTTTACCCGGCATGCGCTGGTCGCAAAAAACAACCCTGATATCGGCGTTCTTTTCCAGGAGCTCAGTCGCCTGGATCGTATTTTCCGCCACTAACACCCGGTATTCGGTGCGGAATGAGGCTTTAAACCCGGTTAGATTATCCGTCTCATCATCAATATACAGTACTTTGATTTTTTCAGACATGACATTTTCGGCTTTAATTGGTTATATCGTGATGGATCGGCAATGTAATGATAAACTCAGCGCCATTTCCCGGTGAAGAGTTCACCCTGATGACGCCCTTATGCTTTTTGATAGTATTATAAGCGATAGACATACCCAGCCCGGTGCCCTCACCAACTTCCTTCGTTGTGAAGAACGGATCGAAAATTCGCTTTTTTGTTTGCTCGTCGATACCAATACCATTATCGCTGATGTTGATTTCCACTTCGCCAAGCGCACTCGTGGTGGTGACTATTATCTGCCCACCATCCTGGTCACCGAATTTTTTGTGAACGGCATAAATAGCGTTTGACAGGATATTAAGAAAGACCTGATTCAGTTTACCGGGATAACATTCTACCTGCGGAAGGTCGGCGTATTGGCGTATAATATTAATTTTCCCTAACTGGTTGTTCAAAATAATCAATGCGGAATCGATACCCTCATTGAGGGACGCGAATTTAAGGTCATCCTCGTCGAGGCGGGAAAACACCCTGAGACCTTTAACGATCCCGGCCGTACGCGTGGCGCCGTTTTGGATACCGTTGATCAGGTAACGTATCTCTGTCCGCAGATAATCCATATCATTAGCTTCTTTATAGTCGTCAAGCTCGGCTTTTTTACTTCCTGCCGGCCCGTCAGACAGCGCAAGCTCCTCCATATAATCCATTGCACCGAAAACGATGTCAATATCCCGTATCAACGGTGATACGTTGGATGTGACAAAGTTGATGGGATTGTTGATTTCGTGCGCAATGCCTGCGGTCAATTGCCCCAGTGAAGCCATCTTTTCTGACTCGATCAGCTGGCTTTGCGCCTGTTTAAGCTCTTCGAGCGCAGTGTTCAGCTCTGCCGTTCGCTCAGTTACCCTGATTTCGAGCAGCGTATTTTGCTCGCGGATGATCCTTTCATTTTCGGTGGCTATCCTGAGCGCTTCGGCCTGCGATTGCTCCTTTTCTTTTTTTAGCACATTGATCCGGTCGGCAAGAGCAATAGAAAGCAGCGTCACTTCTATGGCTATCCCCGATTCCATAGTGTAATTGGTGAGTTCGTTATAAGGCAGTACGCCCAGGTTGCGGAGGGTAAAAAGAATAATTCCTGCAAAAAATATCGTCCAGGCGATTAAAAAATAGTTGGCGGGCCTGTATCCCTGCAAGGATATCTTTACCGCAACAACATAAATCAAAAGAGTGGTACATAGGGCAGAGATATCGATCATACGGTAACTCACCTGGTCGACAGCCGCAAGCCTGAGAACGATCGCAATACTGTATAAAAATATTGGAACCGGAAAAAGCCGGTGCAGTAAGGGAGTACGCCGCCTGGTGTCGAGAAATTCGCGAACAAACATCATGGCCGATATGCCCGCGAGCGCCGGGAAAATTACGATGCCTTTATGAAAAAGGACTGGTGTATCTGCAAACAGGTAATGGTAGGTATACCCGCTGAGCGTAGTTTGCGTAAGCCCGATGAATGTACTGTACGCTACGTAATAAAGATAGCTGCGATCTCTTGTAAACAGGTAGATAAAAAAGTTATAGGCGACCATGATCGCTATCAGGCCGATGAATATTCCCCAGAGTATATTAGCGCTAAGTTTAGCCTCGGCTATTCCGGCAGGGGTTCCAAGAATCAAAGGTAATACCATTTGCTCTGAACTTTTTACGCGCAGGTAATAGGTTGCGGTACTGTCGGCCTGCAACGGGATGTCGAACAAAAAATCCTGGTGCCGGTATTTGCGCTCCGCAAACGGCAATGTGTCCGACATATGTTCTGCGCGGTACTGCCCTTTAACCGGGTAATAGAAATCGCAGCCTGTCAGCATCGGGTAATTCAGGTCGAGCACCAGGTGCCCCGAGGCGGACTTGTTCTGTATCGTAAATTTTAGCCAGAAGGCAGACTTGCTAAGCTTCAAATTGGGGGTTTCGATATCCGAAGGGATAAATGCCGGCGATTTCAGTACTGCCTGTAAATCCAAATGCTGTTGCGGGTCTCTTAGTATTGATACCTGTTTACCGATAATAACGTTGCTCCCCCGGAATATAACCGCTGACTGCGCCTTTGACCCGATAGTCGTGAGCGCAAGTAGCGGATACAACAACAAAAAGATAATCTTCTTCATTTGAATCAGCTTATGGTATGCGGGCATCGGCGCGAAGGATGACTATTCAATAATCAGCGTTTCCTCCAACGGTAACCTCAAGCTTTTCAGCGCCGGCTCTGCAGCGATGGCAATTTTTACCAGGAACACGCCTTCCTCACCAGGGCCGGTGCCGGTAATGTCATCAAACTGCTTTTTCATATCCGTCAATATCGGAATAAATTTCGGGTCCAGCCCTTCCCCATTACCATAAACCAGCCGTTGGAACAAATATAAAGGAGATATTAGCGGGTGCACGGCCAGTCCGAGATTTGTAGCCGCGAGCCATAGTCGTTCCATTGACCTACCGCCGTCGAAATAATTCCTCAGTTCATGGCCCGGCACGGTAAGCAGGCAAAGCGCTGAAGCTGTTGCAACCGTTCGTTTCGCCAGCATATCCAGTGCTTTGCCGCCGTCCAGTTCATTGAGCGCCCTCACAACCCGTTCGTCCTTTATTACCCCAAGCGCGGCCATCTGGGAATTGCTCAATCCCAGGGTTTTAATGTCGATGCCGTCACGTTCGCGCTCGGCTTCATCAGTGGTCCAGCGCATTTCCCTGTGAACAAAATCATGGTGCCCTTCGGTGCTCAGCAATCTTACGCGATCGCAGAGCCCGATAATCTCGGCCAACCGGGTCAGAACAGGCTCGTCGGTAAAGATCCGAAGCCTGGCTCCTGGCAGGGATTCCGCATAGCGGCTCAGTTCGCTGTAAATCTCGCTCGTTAAAGAAGATTTCGGCGCCTGGTTCCGGTTGGTGAACCGATGATAAATCGCCCGGTCAAGCGGCTGCAGCAGTTGCTGCTCCATTTTATCAGTCACAGTTCTGAACCGGATGACGGCGACTAACTTTTGATCTTGGCTGCCAAAAAATTTGATGTCGGGCTGCAGTCCGGCGTTGAGCGCATGAATGCTCAAGTTCTCAAACGCTGCGCCAAATGAAATAAACGACGCGGCTTTACGATAATCGCCAAATGAAAAAGACCGGTATTCGTCGTGGAACAGGTAAAGTGCGCCCCGGCGATAAAGCCATTTCCAGGGTTGGTCGTTGCCTGTTGACGGAGCGGCGCAGGCGGCGCGCACAAGGTCGTGAATGGTCTCGGCGGAGGGTACAATATCCGCAGCAGCCGGTTCGGATTCGACGCTTTCCGCCAGTTTTTCCATTTCAAATTTTGCAAGCGGCTCAAAGGGGTTTTTATTGCCTGTGAACAAATCGATACTCCGGTTATCACTGACGATCTCGTCGAAATCGATATAAAACCGGCCCGAGACCTGAAGATGACCGAGCAATATACGCCGGCATGCGTCTGCACCGGCAGCTCCGCCGAGCGCTACCGAGCTGGCCAGTTGAGGCCAGGTATTGATGCTTTGCTCTACCTCGACCATAGACGCTTTAGCGCGTACGGAAATATTGTCGACGCCAAGCATTTGCAGTATAACGGGCACCTTGTCCTCGTTAGACAATTCTTTGATATTTTGCGGGTTGATGCCTGTTACCGTGCCGTGCAACAACGGCCTGTCAGGCTCCAGGTCAAAGCGCTCAA
This sequence comes from Mucilaginibacter sp., assembly GCA_035547095.1. Lineage (GTDB taxonomy): Bacteria > Bacteroidota > Bacteroidia > Sphingobacteriales > Sphingobacteriaceae > Mucilaginibacter. The sequence continues at coordinate 55,320 of DASZVE010000025.1, read as the reverse complement.
TATCGAGCATCCCGCGGTCACTGGTATCCATTATCACAGGTATACGCAATTCGCGGGCTTTATACCGGGCGAGTATTTTGATATCAAGGCCGTCACATTCGTCCACCAGGACATCGAGCTTACCGCCGCCGGTAAAAAAGTCGTTCATATTCGCGTCCGTCAGGCCGTCGAAAAAGCAGGTGACCTTAAGGAACGGATCGATCTCTGCAATTTCCCGCGCGGCGATCACGACCTTAGGTACACCCAGGTTGTGTACTCCGCTGCGGATACGATTGAGATTACTTAATTCAAGTAAATCGAAGTCGGCAAGGCGCAATTCACCGAAACCACGCTCCATCGCTAACGTCAGCGCGATGGACTGCCCAACGGAAAGCCCGATAATGCCGATCTTCTTTGTCGCAAGCAAGTCGCGTTCCTGCCGGGTTATTTTATATTGGTTGCGGTTGGTGCGGACTTCTATAAATTCTCCTTCGTCAAGCAAATGCACAAGGCGGCAGCTCCAGGGATAATAAACCCAAACGCCGTGATCGGCCATAGCGCTGCCGTTGAGATGAGCGGCGATCAGCCCCGGGTATTCTTCGGGCTTGATCCTAACCCAGGGCCTGCGGCTTTTTACCAGTTCGCGCAGCTGGCCCTCTATTTCGTCGGACACAAATAATGGGGTTGCGCCGGATAAAAGCTGGTTATATACCGCCCTGTCATCTGGCTGCCCGAGTCTCAGCAGTACCGGGGTATAACAATTCCCGGCTTTCCCAGGGGTTGAGATCAAATCTTGTATGTTCTTCATGTAAAATAATAAGCAAATTTAGTTTAATTATAGAGAAACTACTCAAGTCACCCAAACCGCCCTTTATAATAAGTTCAAGCGCATTTCTCCCCACTCTGTTTCATGATAGTTTCTCTTGGCATTGGCTATGGTATCTGCGAGATTCCAGTGGTGCAAGTCGCGTATTTCGAGTTCATAGTGGATCTCTATCGATTTTTTGCGCAGCACCTCAACCCTGACCATGTTTAAATTCTTTCTAAGTCTCAGAATGGCGTCACGTTCTTCAACGTTGGCCGTGGCCAGCGTCTCAATATCTTCGTGGAGCATGGCTGTTGCAAGGAGGTCCATTTTGGGATAATAAAATGTTCCATTATTACCTATACCTGGCTCTTTATGGTAGCCTACACTTTCGGCCATTGCAACGGTATACTGTGCGCATAAGGCAAAGAGCGAAGTTAAGCCGATCTGTGAAGAGATGGCGACCGCCGCGCGCGTAAGGAAAATACTGCCGATGCCATAACCAGCTATTTCGCGCGAGTTCCATAATCCGCAGATCTCGCCGGTCCCCTTTTGTGCGTAACGCCATACCAGTTCGACCACCGACGGATCCATTGCGACGGTAGCCTGTTCTATCGGTAACGGTTCGGTTCCGCCGGCTACATGTACACGCGCGCCGCCGTAAACCCTCGTCGCATCCAACGATTCAACGATGATCACGAATGCGGCCGGATTCTTTGTCCATTCATGTTTGGATGAGGTGACTTTAGTGACGCCGATATTGGTAAGCACCTGCGTGTGTCCTGCCACGAAAAGTTCGCAAGTTGCCGGATCGTCAATAGCCCTGAACACCCTTAGCCTGACTACAGGATTTTCCTTACTCAAACCTTGATGCATTGTATTTAATATTCCCTCCTGAAAGAGTGTCGCATGACGTATCTAAAACTGGCATAATGTTGCGTGGCCCGGGTATAGTTGACGGGTACAATTACCAGGCCAGCGCGACCTCTGAAGGTAAAAACGAAGCCCCATAGAATATTGTAACACATACAGCTGAATTAAAAACAATTTGCAAACCATACACGCCCCGGAGCAGTGCCGAAAACTTTAAAACAAAAAATCCTGGTGAGGAATAACAAGCCGGGCCTGCTACTGACGGGTTGAGGTAAATGCAAACACCGAACTTTTACGAAAATCAGGCGCCGAGAGTTTGCATTAAAACGAAAATTCCTGCAGGGTTTTAACACGGGAATATACGTATTCTTTAATGATTTGAAAACCAATTAAACTCCTTTAAAAAGCAGCGGTCGTGAGTGGCGAAAAATTAGCATATCCTGGTTAAACTGCCAGCCGTCTGGGTTCTGTACTTGGGGCAGGACGCGCCTGTGCGACCAAATTCCTGTCAATACTTTTGATGGAAAATAATTATTAAAAAAATTTGCGTAGTCAAATAGCTACATATATATTTGTAGTCAGATAGCTACATAATGAATCTAAGAAGAGATGTATTCCAGGCCATAGCCGATCCCACCCGCAGGGCCATACTGTTGCTGGTGGCGTCGCAGGCACTGACGGCAGGTGCCATAGCGGCCAACTTTGACACAGCGAGGCCGACGGTATCCAAACATTTACAAATACTTACGGAGTGCGAATTGCTTAAACAGGAGCAAAGCGGCCGTGAGATCTATTACCACATCAACGCAAACAAAATGAAAGCAATAGCCGAATTTATCGAGCCATTCCGCCGGATGTGGGATGATCGGTTCAACAAGTTAGAGGAGATCATGAAAAACTATAAACCTAAAAAATAAGGGCATGGAACTGAAAACGAAGGTAAATGCCGAAGACGGCAAACACGATATCGTAATAACCAGGGAGTTTGACCTGCCTTTGGAATTGGTGTTCAAGGCGTTTACGGAGCCCGAGCTCATCGGGCAATGGATGGGTAACAAGGTGCTGCAATTTGAAGCCAGAAAGTACGGAGCCTGGCATTTTGAAAAGCGGGATGATAAAGGGAACGTCATATTTGACGCCGACGGTGTGATCCATGAATTTATACCGAACCAAAAGATCATCCGCACATTTGAAATGCACAACACGCCTTTTGGTGTTCAACTCGAGGTTACTGACTTCGAACAGCTCACAGAAGAAAGGAGTAAAATAATACTGCATACCATATACGAAACGGTTGAGCAGCGCGATGAAGTGCTGAAATTACCCTTCAGGCAGGGCATTAACTGGGCGCATAATCGCCTGGAAGAAGTAATGAGCAAATTAAAATGAACACACACATAATCCATAAGAAAATGGCACACACAGCAATTTATTTAAACTTCAACGGCCGGGCCGAAGAAGCATTTAACCATTACAAGAAAGTTTTCGGGACAGAATTTGTCGGGCCGATGGTGCGGTACAAAGACAATCCGCCGAAAGGCACCGAACTGACTGACGCCGACCTGGACAAGGTAGCACATGTAGCATTACCCATTACGGGCGGCATACAGATCATGGCAAACGACATGCTGGAAAGCCTTGGGCAAAAATTGCTGGAAGGGAACAATTTTACGCTGGTCTTGAGTCCAGATTCGAATGAAGACGCCGATAAGCTATACGAAGGACTGTCGGAAGGCGGTCCGCAGGGAGTAGCACCGCACGAAGAATTTTGGGGCTACTGGGGCACCTGCACCGACCGTTTCGGCATACGCTGGATGTTCAATATCGTTAAGCAATGGCAATAAACTGTCAACCCGTTAAAACAGATCAAAATGGAAAAGAGAAAGCTGATAGGATATTGGATAATAACCGCGTTGTTATCTTTTTGCATCTTCTTCGGCGGCCTGGTGCAGGCACTGCAATTACCCGACGTACTAAAAGGGTTTAAACCGTTGGGCTATCCATCTTATTTCATCTCGCTCATCGGTATCTGGAAGATGCTGGGCGTAATAGCAATCCTGGCGCCGAAGTTTAAATTGTTGAAGGAATGGGCCTACGCAGGTATATTTTTTGTCATGACCGGCGCCGTGATCTCGCACATCGCAAGTAACGATATCCGCCCTCAGATAATAGCGCCTGCTATGCTGGCTGTTTTCGCAGTCCTGTCGTGGTACCTGCGGCCCGCGAACAGAAAGATCGTTGCTGTCAATCCATAGCCAAGATTGTATATTTACAGATAAGTAATATGACAGGGGACGCATTTAAGGTTACAGTACACATGGCTTCAAGCCTCGACGGCGTTATTGCTAAAAAGGATAATAGCGTTTCATGGTTTGAGACGACTGATCATTACGAAAAAGGCGTCAACGCCTCTGAACAGGATGTGAAGCAATTTCTTAAAACGATAGACTGCTATGTAATGGGCGCCCGGACGTATGAACATGCACTGGAGCTTTCGAAAGCGTACGGATGGGCCTATGGGGATGTGCCGGTAATTGTGCTCAGTCACCGACAACTGCCGGTTGACAGGCCAGCTATAGAAATCTATTCCGGTAGCCTGGAAGATCTTGTGAATGAACGATTAAAGCCGAATTACAAGAATGTTTGGGTTGTCGGGGGCGCCATGCTCGCGGGGGATTTTATCCGTTCAAAGTTAGCTGACCAAATACGCCTTTCGGTCATCCCGATTATTTTGGGCGACGGCCTGCGGTTTTTTGACCATATCGGCGACGAGTATGCCCTGCACCTGGAGGAAGCGACAGCACGCAAAAACGGCGTGGTGGAATTATGTTATGAAATAAAAACGAACAACTAGTATGACAAACGGCAATGCAAACCCTAGAGTAAACTGGTTTTTTGAAAAAGCCACGCAATGGCAGGAAGAGTACGAAAAGCTAAGGGCAATTTGTCTTAGCTGCGGGCTCACCGAGGAATTGAAGTGGGGCCAGCCTTGTTATACCTTTGGTAAAGGCAATATCGTCGTTATACATGGTTTTAATGAATATTGCGCGCTGCTGTTTTTTAAGGGCGTTTTACTGAAAGATCCTGAAGGCGTACTGATCCAGCAGACGGAGAATGTGCAGGTGCCCAGGCAGATGCGCTTCAAGAGTTTACTTCAGATAGTTGAACAGGAATCCATTATTAAGGCTTATATCTATGAAGCGGTCGAAGTAGAAAAGTTGGGACTGAAAGCCGAGCTCAAAAAGACTTCAGACTACAAAGTTCCCGAAGAATTTCAGCATAAGCTGGATGCGATACCGGCGCTGAAAGCCGCGTACGAAGCGCTGACGCCCGGGCGGCAAAGGGGATACCTGTACTATTTTTCTCAGCCCAAATTATCCAAAACCCGGCAGGAAAGAGTTGAGAAATATATCCCGCAGATTTTGGCGGGGAAAGGGGTGGATGATTGATTAAATACCTACGGGATGGTAATATACTTATCTCCCGATATAATACCCGAATCACTTGTTACCCTGGCCATGGTAGCGCCTTCATAAATGAACGAGATCACCGGCTGGACCGCCGGGTTCAGTCCTTCAAGTTCCAGGAAATAATGCAGCTTTAGGGCGTCCCCGGGGTGAACGTTTACCGAATAGGTTTTATTCCCCAGTTGTGAATAGATATTGATTAATGTATCGGAAGAGGGCTGTTCGGTAACCGAAAATGAATAAATGGTAAGCGTTGTTGTAACGTTACTTATAACAATTTGCAGGGGCTTGCCCGCGGCAGGAGACGGATTTGAATTTTTATGACATGCCAGGAACAGGCAGGAGGCAATTAAAAGTACCGGCAATATTTTTTTCATTATTGTAACGTCGTCAATTAGTTACGTTGTGTTTTTGGTTTTGGTTTCCTTTTATTAATTGTTTTATCTTTATTCAGCAAAGCGTGTACTCGCTGCCACCTTGAAGATGACCGCATCACAAAACCAGGAAACACCAAGCCCCCGCCATAAGCGCTGGGTTAAAAGCACGCATTTTATCCTGACGCTGAGTTTCCTGGCGCTTGCGATAAGCGGCTACGAAATTTTAATGGTTCACCCACGGCTTTATTGGGGTAAGGCCGGCAACGACCTTACGCCGGCGTTGTTTGAGTTGCCCATTAGCCGCAACTATCATCATGGCGGCTGGGAAAAGAGCATTCCATTTAAACACCTGTCCGGGTCGCAGGTAACCGCGGCCCGCACCTACGATATTTTCAACGAGAACGGCTGGGGCCGCAGCACGCATTTCCTGGCGGCCTGGGTGCTGGTAGCGGCGGGGCTTATTTATCTTGTTGCAGGCTTTTTCAGCGGGCATTTTCGCCATAGGCTGACACCGCGACGCGGCGAATTTAGTTTGAGGCTGCTTTGGGCCGATTTCGTCAGTCACCTTGGCAAACAGCCCGATTATTCGGGCAAATATGGCCTGCTTCAAAAGGTCACCTACCTTTGGGTCATCTTTTTCCTGTTCCCGGTTGTTATTTTAACCGGCTTTACCATGTCACCGGCCATTACCGCGTCTTATCCTTTCCTGCTTAAAATGTTCTACGGGCACCAGTCGGCACGTACTATCCATTTTTTTGCAGCACTTTTATTAGTGCTGTTCCTGCTGGTCCACCTGGTAATGGTGATCAGATCCGGCTTTAAACGAAATCTTTGGGCTATAACTTTCGGAAAATAACCATGAAGGAAAAAAGATTGATGAGCAGGCGCAGCGCCATTTTTGCCGGACTTACTTCGGCAGGGGCGCTGTTGTTTTCGGGTTGCCTCAAAAAGGCCCCGCCTACTTACGGCAGTATCCTGCGTATGGGCGACGACCTGACCTACCTGGGTCAGCGCGGCCTATTGTCGCAACGGGCATTGGCTATGGAGTACCAGAAAAGCGATATAACTTCGTTCCCGGTTACCGATATCGGCGACCCGGCCGATCCGGCGAGTAAGAATGCCTACAGCAAGGAATACGAAGAGCTGAAAAGCAATGGTTTTAAAGAGTGGGTGCTTTCTGTGGACGGCAGTGTGGCTAAACCGGGAAAATATACTATGGATGCGCTTAAAAAGTTGGGCGAACGCACACAGATAACCCGGCATACCTGCGAGGAAGGATGGAGCGCCATTGCCGAATGGACCGGCGTGCCCCTCGGCGCAGTGCTGAAAGAGGCAGGTATTTTGTCTTCTGCACGTTTTGTAAGCTTATACGGCTTCGACAAGTATGCCGAAAGTATTGACATGCTCGACGCTTTTCATCCGCAAACCATACTGGCCCATACCATGAACGGCGAGACGATCCCCGCCCGCAACGGCGCTCCGTTACGGTTGCGCGTGGAGACGCAAATAGGTTATAAAAACGTCAAATATCTGCAACGCATTGTGGTAACCGATAAATTCGTCGACCCGGCAGCGGATATTAAAGGAGGATGGTCGTGGTATACAGGAATTTAAAACACGAACACTAAATTTCTGCTCTTGACATTGCTGCCGCTATCACTATGAACAATAAAAAAATGTTGCCACCGGTTCGGCGCCAAGAACTTTTAAACATACTGGAAACCCGTTTTAGCAAAAACATGCACCGCCATAAAGGGCTTGAATGGGCCAACGTTCAAGCTAAATTGGAGGCTAACTCCGGAAATCTGTGGTCCCTGGATGATATGGAAACAACCGGCGGTGAACCGGATGTGGTGGGTTATGATAAAACCACAAGCGAATATATTTTTTACGATTGTTCGCCCGAAAGCCCTAAAGGCCGCAGGAACCTCTGTTACGACCGTGAAGCGCTGGATGCCAGGAAGCAGTTTAAACCGGCAAACAGCGCCGTGGATGTGGCTGCTGAAATGGATATCGAACTTTTAACCGAAGAACAATACCGACAATTGCAGCAGTTCGGGGAGTTCGACACCAAAACATCGAGCTGGCCCGGGGATTCCGTGGGTCACTGAGGGTATAGGTTCCCATTGACAAGTTTCTGATAGAATGAAAGCCTTTAGTTATTTTCACTAAAGGCTTTCCCGCCAATTATAGCGGTTTATATTGATCAGGCAAGTTTGTTCCCGGTGATACTGGATAGCCTGGCCAGCACAAAGGCGCCGATAGCCATCACCAGGTCGCGAACAGCCACGTCGAAATAATTACCTCCGGTGATAAGCGTCAATGCGATAAGCGCCAGCCATAATGCAACGACCCAGGCGCCTATCTGCGGCTTAGCCAGTACCACAATGCCTGCAATAATTTCGACCACGCCCACTACCATCATAAAAGTATTGCCGTTGACGGGAATGATCCCTTTTACCCAGGGGCTTAAATAGTGCTCCCAGTCGGTAAGCAGGTTGGTAAATTTGTCAAGCCCGGCCACTATCGGAACCAGGCCGTAAGTGAACTTCAGTAAGGTTTGCAATTGCTTGATGTTTGTCTCCATGTTTTTTTGCTTTTATCTGGCTATTAGAGACAAGCCGCAAAAAAAGGGTTACAAAATATATTTTTGCATACTTTGTAACCCTTTTCCATCCCGGTACTCTACCATATAAAAGCAGTGTTTTAAAATGGATCATTTGACCGATGAAGAGATCGTAAACCTGGTGCTGAAGGGTCAGGTAGACCTGTTCGAAAGCCTTATGCGCAAATACAACGAGCGGCTTTACCGCATCAGTCTTTCAATCGTCGAAGACGATAAGGAGGCTGAAGACGTGATGCAGATAGCCTATATCAATGCCTACCGCCAATTGAACAATTTCAGGCACCAGTGCAGTTTCGGCACCTGGCTTACCCGGATACTGATCAATGAGAGTTTGTTACACAAAAAAAGGATTCAAAGAACAGAACAGTTGCGTATGGAAACAAATTTTACGGATGTACATCCTGAAACGCCACTGAGCGGGCTGATCAATAAGGAACTGGGATCGATACTGGAAGGCGCTGTTGCTTCGCTGCCTGAGAAATACAGGCTGGTGTTTGTTATGCGCGAAGTCCAGGGCATGAGTACCAATGAAACCATGGAGGCGCTTAATATCGGCGAATCCAATGTTAAAATAAGGCTAAATCGCGCTAAGGAAATATTGCGTGCCGATCTGCAGCGCGTATGGAACCCGCGCGAGATATATGAATTTAACCTGCGCAGATGCGACATAGTGGTGGATAACGTAATGAAGGTGATCAGGCAACTTTCCTGACCCAAAAACCTGCTATCGATAACGCCTTTTAATATGCCGTCCAGCCTCCATCCGCGGTAATCACCGCACCGTTGATAAAGTAAGCTTTGTCGGAAGCCAGGAATAAGGCCAGTTCGGCAATTGCATCGGGGTTTGCCGCAGGCGGGATGTTGCCTGCGCCTGCATTCATTCTTTCAAATCCGAAAGGGTTCGGATCCATGCCATGACTGATGTTGGTATTCACCCCGCCGGGAGCGATAGCATTGCAGCGGATGCCCTTCTGCGCATAGTCGTAGCCGATATTTTTGGTCAAACCCACAATCGCATGTTTTGACGTGGTGTAAGCGCAGCCGGCTCGTCCGCCAAATAGCCCGCCGACAGACGCGATATTGATAATAACGCCGGTATTCTTCTGCAGGAATATTTTTATAGCCTCGCGGCAGGTGTAAAATGCAGCATTGATGTTAACACCCATTACCCTTTGCCACAAGTCGTCGGTCACATCCTCAACGGGGGTAAAATTGTCCATAATGCCGGCGTTGTTCACCAGGATATTCAGCGTTCCATAGTTCTGCAAAGTAAAGTCGATCATTTGTTTTACGTCACTTTCGCGTGACACATCGGCTGCAAAACACACGGCAGTGCCGCCTTTCGCTTTAATATCTTTAGCCACGACCTCTATGTTAACCTGGTGCAGATCGGCAAGGACAACGCTGGCGCCATTTTCGGCAAATAAGGTGGCAATTGCTTTGCCTATACCCGATCCGGCCCCGGTAACCAGCGCAACTTTATTTGATAGTGTTTTCATCTTCATATGTCAATTCAGCTAGTGTTTTTACATCACCTTTTCGGTATTGGCATAATGTAATACACTTTTGATCAGGTCGTTAATATGTTCCCTTTTTACTGCGTCGTAGCCACGCCGCATCGCCTGGCGTTTTGTTGGGTCTTTTTGTACTAAAGCCGCCATTTTTATCAGGAAGCGGTCCCACCAAGACAATTTTCGCATATCAACCCTGCCCGGCAGGAAATAGATCTCGGCACATTTAGCAAGCCATTCCGGTAAGTTTTGTTTGATGACCTGGTCCTGCTGGTGCTTATCGCCTGCCGAACCGCAGACGACAAACAGCAGTATCTTTTTGTCCTTTAAAAGTCCCTTGTTCTTTACAAGCCAATTCTTGATCAGCAGCTTGCCGATATACACGGGGCTGCCAATAATCACTGTATCGCGGCTTTCGGGTTGATCTACGAACTGCTTATCGAGGTCGTAAACCGGCAGGTATAGCGCTTCGGCGATCCATTCGGCATATTGGGCAGTGGCCCCGTACTTACCCTTGTATATCACCATTCCTTTCATCGCTCAAAAAATTTAATGTTACATCACCAGGCTCTTCAGGCTGTTTACCTCAGTTGTGCTTTCCCGTTCTTTCTCCGTACCCAGCACATGATTGATATTATGTATTCCGGCTATCAGCGCATCCGGATTAAAAGCAATGCTGTCAATACCTGCTTCCACCAGTATTTTGGTGAATTCTGCCGAATCACTCGGCGCCTGTCCGCACAATCCAACTTTCCTATGCATGTGTTTGGCTTTTTCGATCATGGATACAATCAGCCTTGTACTGGCTTCGTTTTGCTCGTCGAACAATTCTGCTATCAGCGACGAGTCGCGGTCAATGCCCAATGTGAGCTGGGTAAGATCGTTCGAGCCGATGGAAAAACCGTCAAATATTTCTGCAAATTCTTCGGCCAGTACCACGTTGCTCGGTATTTCGGCCATTACAAATATTTCGAGGCCGTTTTTGCCCTGGTGCAGCCCGAATTCTTTCATCTGGGCTATTACCCGCCTGCCTTCTTCGACCGTGCGGCAAAACGGGATCATCAGCTTCACATTGGTCAGCCCCATTTCGTCTCGTACTACCTTCATCGCTTCGCATTCAAGCCGGAAGCCTTCGCGGTAGCGGTCGTTATAGTACCTTGACGCTCCACGGAAACCGATCATCGGGTTTTGTTCTTTCGGCTCAAAGTACTTACCGCCTATCAAGCCTGCATACTCATTCGTCTTAAAATCACTCATCCGAACGATCACTTCCTTTGGGAAAAAGGCAGCGGCGATCGTAGCTACTCCCTGCGATAATTTGTCGATAAAATAATCGGCTTTGCGCTTATAATTTTTAGTCAGATTGGTTATCTCGAGCCGCTCACCGTCGTCGGTAACTTTATCAAAATTAGCCAGGGCCAGCGGGTGTACCTTCACATAATTGCTGATAATAAACTCCATACGCATCAGGCCTACGCCGTAGTTGGGGTAGCGCGCCAGCTGAAAAGCCTGGTCCGGCTCACCGATGATTAATTGCGGCTTTACCGCTTCGGGCAGTTCGATCCGGCTTACATCGGTTACGGTTTCTTCCCATAAAGATTTTCCCCTGTACACAATGCCATTCTTCCCTTCCGCGCAGCTTAGGGTGATCAATTCTCCATCGGCAATAGTATCCGTGGCATTTTCTGTGCCTACTATGGCTACAGCGCCAAGTTCGCGGGCAATGATCGCAGCATGACTGGTGCGGCCGCCCTTGTTGGTTACAATGCCGGCCACCCGCTTCATTATCGGGTCCCAGTCGGGGCTGGTAATATCAGTAACCAGGATATCGCCGCTTTGCAGCTTGTCCGCCTCGGCGGGCGACTTCAGTACCCGTGCATACCCGCATGCTATCTTGTTACCTATAGCTTCTCCACTGGTTATCACTTCACCTTTTTCCTTGATCTTGTAAGATGTGACTTCGAGTGAGCGTTCGCGGCTGTGGACCGTTTCGGGCCTGGCCTGTATCAGGTATATCTGGTGATCCGCACCGTCCTTGGCCCATTCGAAGTCCATGGGTTTCTGATAATGGTCTTCGATCACCAGGGCCCAGCGAGCCAGTTTCTCCACTTCTTTATCGCTCAGCACAAACTTTTCGCGCAATTCCCAGGGCGTATCATTGTTTATCGTGGTATGGATCTCGTCATCCGCGTCAGCATAAACCATCATTTTATTTTTGCTGCCGAGGATTTTTTGAAGGATAGCCTTTTTCCCGATCATCAGCGAATGTTTGAACACCAGGAATTCGTCGGGCGTCGAAGCGCCCTGTACGATGTTTTCGCCAAGGCCCCATACGCCGGCCAGGTGAACCACATCCCTGAAACCCGATTCGGGTTCCAGCGTAAAGCCAACACCGGAGCAGCCGAGGTCGGCTCTTACCATTTGCTGAACGCCCACGGAAAGGAAAACCTTATCATGGTCAAACCCCTTGTCTTCGCGGTATTTGATTGCGCGGTCCGTATACAACGACGCATAGCATTTTTTTATTGCGAAAAGCAAGGCCATATGCCCGTGTACGTTCAGATATGATTCATGTTGCCCGGCAAAACTGGCGTCGGGTAAATCTTCGGCGGTGGCGCTGCTGCGTACCGCAACCGGTTGCTCGGCGGTGTCAAAAAGATAGTCATAAGCATCTGTTATCGCGAAGCTGAGATCAGATGGCATACGGGCATCCATTATTAGTTTACGCGCCCGGGCGCCGGTTTCGGCAAGATTCGAAAAATCTGTCCTGTTCAGCCCCTTCATCAATTTCGACAGCTTTCCGGCCAGTTCATTATAATGTATAAAGTAACGGTATGCCGACGCAGTGATCGCAAAACCGTTAGGCACCAGCAGGCCTTTGCTTGCCAAGTGGCTGTACATTTCGCCCAGCGACGCGTTTTTGCCGCCCACTTCTGCGATATCGTCTATCCCCGTTTCACTAAATTTTCTGATAAAAGCTTCCATGGCGTCGTGTTGATCTGAAGCTCAAAACTACCAGCAGTACGCGGCAGGGGCTATGATATTGGTCAGGGCTGTATATGACAGATGTCACTATTAATCGTGTATAGCATCATTCGGATGCTGCGAAGCAGCCAATAATCTTGTATTATGAAAGTAAACATCAAACATATCGGCAATTTGCACAACGATGCGTTGCGCGGTCTCGCCTTCTACAAACAGGAACTGGGCATTTTGCAGGAACGCCTGCAGGAAATAGCCGGCGACAATACCGGCGACGAGGTGGAAAAACAAATCGGTCATTTTCAGGACCAGTTCTACATTCATGGTGAGCGGATCAATGAATTAAATCATGAAATCCAAAAGAATCAGCGCGACCTGGGCTATGAGCTCGGGCACTCGGCTGGGTTTGCGAACGATGATACAGTTGCAGCCAATAAAGATATGTACGAACAGTATGTTATAGAGGAAAGGCTGTTCAACGAGATGCGCCACGAGTTTAACCGCTTTGCGGCGAAATGGATGTAATACGCAACGCTCAGTATCATGTCAGGACGGCCGATCAGGAACGAAAAATTAACCGGACGGGCAGTTTACCTGCGGTCGCTCGGCGCTGCAGGTACGGTTACCGGTTCAAAGCACCTGCTTATAACGCCAGGCTTTAATTTGCTGATCGACTGCGGCTTGTTCCAGGGACTGAAGCAGCTACGCGAGGAAAACTGGGAACGATTATCAGTTGATGCTTCATCGATCGATGCAATGATACTGACCCACGCGCATCTCGATCACTGCGGTTATATTCCGCTGCTGGTGAAGCAGGGATTTAAAGGCAAGATATTTATGAGTGAGCCTACCCGGTACCTGGCCGAACTGATCCTTCGGGATAGTGCCAAGCTGCAGGAAGAAGATGCCTGGAAGGCAAACAAGCACCACTATACCAAGCACCACCCGGCAATGCCTCTGTACGACACGGCTGATGTGGAAGCGGCATTGCCTTTTTTCCGGACCGTAGGATTGGATGCCACTTTCAGATTGAGCGACCATATTTGGTTTAGGTTTTATAAAGCCGGACATATACAGGGCGCCTGCTCGGTTGACATAACATGTTATGGCAAAAGTATTTTGTTTTCGGGGGACATAGGACGTGATTATTCAGAATTAATGCCGCCGCCGGATCATCCCGCTCAGGCAGATTTTGTGATCATGGAATCAACCTATGGCGATCGCCTGCACGATAAAGGTAGCGTAGCAGATGAACTTGCCCGGGTTATAAATGATACGATTGCGCGCGATGGCAACTTGCTGGTGCCGTGTTTTGCTGTAGGCAGGGCACAGGAAGTTATCCACCTCTTATACAAACTAAAGCAACAAAAAACCATACCACCAATGCTGCCCGTCTACCTTGACAGCCCGATGGCTTCCGCGGCCGGTGAAGCCCTTTTAAGTTACCCTGATTGGATAACGATAGGCAAAAACGAGTGCGTACAGATGTTCAACGGTATCACTATCAACCAGGATTTTGACGGCACGGAACGGATCATAAAGCAACGGCGCAGTAAAATAATATTAGCTGCAAGCGGCATGCTTACCGGCGGGCGTGTGCTGGAATACCTGAAGCACTATTTGACCGACGACAGGAATACTATCCTGATCATCGGTTTCCAGGCAGGCGGAACACGCGGCCGAGCGCTGCTTAACGGCGCGCATGAACTGAAAATCCACGGCCGATATTACCCCGTAAGGGCGCGGGTACATGAGATTGGCGGCTTGTCTGCACATGCCGACCAGGCCGGGTTGCTAACCTGGCTTAGGGCATTCACTCCTAAACCAGGCCATGTTTATCTTGTACATGGCGAACCGTCTGCGATGGATTGCCTGCGTGTAAAGATATACGACGAATTAGGAATAAACGCAAAAATTGCGATAAAAGACCGGGACGAATTATTGTTCGAAATTGAACGGGAATAACCAAATAACGAATATGGCAGCCATAGTCACGATAACTTTCAATCCTGCGCTTGATAAAAGCGTTAGCGTCGCCCAACTGGTCAGCGAACGTAAGCTTAAATGTTCCGTGCCTGTTTACGAACCGGGCGGTGGCGGAATTAATGTCGCAAGGGCGATAAAAAAGCTGGGAGGCGAGGCGGTTGCGATGTATATGGGCGGCGGATCGGCCGGGGAAATGATCGGCGAGTTGCTTAGCACCGATGGTGTGCCGTCGATAGCGATACGCAGAAAGGCCAGCACGCGTGAAAACTTAATAGTAACAGACCTGGGAACCGGCAAACAATACCTGTTTGATATGCCCGGTTCACCAGTTTCGGAGAACGAATGGAAGGAATGCCTGGCCGGCCTTGAGAAACTTAACGACCTGCAATATATTGTTGTAAGCGGCAGCATGCCCGGGGGATTACCTGCCGATATTTTCCAGCGCCTGGCGCGCATTGCCTTGCAAAAGAACGCCAGGCTCATCGTCGATACTTCCGGTGAAGCGTTGCGGCAGGCGGTGGAGGCAGGTGTTTACCTGGTAAAGCCAAATTTGAAAGAATTGGGAATACTTGCCCGTAAGGACGAGCCGACCGTCGGCGACGCCGTGAAAATAGCCCGGCAAGTGATCTCCGAATACCCGGTTGAAGTAGTAGTGGTTTCGCTTGGCGCTATGGGTGCTGCCCTGGTTACCGGCCAGTTCGCGATCACTATTAGTCCGCCGGATGTGAAAGTAGCAAGCACCGTAGGCGCTGGTGACAGTTTGGTTGGAGGTATCGTATATTATCTTTCGCTTGGGAAAGACCTCGTCGACGCCGTAAAATTTGGTGTGGCCTGCGGCAGTGCGGCAACCTTAAATTTTGGTACGGAATTATGCACCAAAGCCGATGCGGAAAGAATATACCAGGCCGTGCAAGCAAGCGGACAAGTGCTCTGCGATCAATCCTGACATAATCAAAATATGCTTTATATCAGTTACTTAACTGATTAAAATCATTCGAAATGATCGGCAGGAACGGAATATTTGAACGTTAAATGTAAACGTTTATGAAGAATATTCTCGTCCTCACCGATTTTTCAAAAAATGCGGCATCTGCTGCAGAAGCCGGTTTGCTGCTGGCGGGTAAAATGCATACCGATCTTTTGTTATACAACACTTACATCGATTACCAAACTATCGCGTCCTATGGTGGCGGCGGCTGGATCGTCGATGAATTCAGCGAACGGAAGAATAAAAGCCGCATTGGTCTCGACTCATTGATCGAGGGATTGGAGTCTCTAAGCGGCCAGCTTGACGCCGGCGATCGCAAACCGAATATTTACGCCGAGTCGGACGATAACGACCTGGCCATAGATATGGTTGACCTGATCAACACTAAAAATATTGAAATGATTGTTATGGGCGCGCGTTCAGATACCGCCGACGATTATATGTTCGGCGCCGACACCAACGCCGTGATCGGATACGCAACTAGACCGGTTTTGATAACGCCTGCCGGAACCGAACTAAGAAATCAGCACCGAATTGTTTTTGCAACAGATTTTGAAGACGCTGATATGGAAGCGATTCATTTTATAGCCCGCATTGCTAAATCATTCTATTATAAAGTCGAAATAGTACATGTGTCTGACAACGACAAAAACGGATGCGACGAAAAAGAGAAAGACTTTCAAATACGGCTTGCGAAAGTAAAATATCTCGGCATGCAATATTACCGGATCAAAGGCAAGAACGTCATCGACGAACTGAACCAATTCATCGATGACATTCCCGGGACCATATTAGCCATGACGCATGTGCAGAATTCATTTTTAATACAATTGTTTCAGCATAGTATGGTCAAAAAAGCCCTGGCCAATCAGAAGGCGCCTTTATTGATATTTCCTTCAAAATGAACCGACTTAAAAATTAGTGCTATGAAAAATTTACTCGTCCTGACTGATCTCACAGAAAATGCTGCCCACGCAGCGCTTTCAGCGGTTGCGTTAGCCAAAAGAATGCATACCAATATATTGCTCTTCCATACCGAAGTTGTGCAGCCTATGGCGCCGGAATATGCCGGTCCGCCGATGCTGATGAACACCATTGAAGATGAAGAAGACCTGGAAAAACTGCAGGAACTTACCGAATCATTGACCAGGCACGCACAATCGGGCCCCGGTTGGAAGCCTGAAGTTCAGTTTCAGCAGGGGGTAGGAGACCTTGCAGACCAGGTGGACGACCTTGAAAACGAAAAAAATATTGAGATGATCGTAATGGGATGCCGTGAAGGCGGGAGGATCGATCATTTCTTAACCGGGAGCGAAACATTTTCGGTCATCGATCAATCAAGCCGCCCGGTGCTTGTTATACCCCATGAATCGCGCCTGGTAAATATCCGCAAGGTGCTGTTTGCTACCAATTATACGGATGGGGATGTCGGCATTGTGCGCTACCTCGTTAAACTTGGCCATATCTTTAACTTTACGCTGGAGATTGTTCATATCAATCTGTTAGACGAAAACGATATTACCAGGAACCTGCGTGAGCTTGAATTCATGAGACATATGCACCAAATGCCAAATGACGGCATTATTTACAAAGAGGCATATGGCAAAAACATAACCCGGCGTTTGAACAGGCTTTGCCAGGAATCAAAGGCGGACCTCCTGGCGTTCTCGCATTATAAGGATTCCTTTTTTTCACGGCTTTTCCGCCGAAGCGTAACCAGGAAAGCTATATCAGCTCAAACATTGCCTTTATTGATTTTCCCTGCTAACTTTAAACAATAAACGGGAATTTTTCTATTCTTATAGCCCCGGGGCATTTGCCGGGATGGTGACCGATAACACCTATTAAAAGTTTTAATAGCTTTTTTTATTTCACTCATCAGTCTTTGATCATCCACCAAAGGCCGAACCCGATCAGCGTTGGAAGCAAAATGATCACGTTTGCAATCGTGCCAAATTTGGCATCGTGCCAGTCACTAATGATCAGATACTGAGAAATAGTTATGCCGGATGCTGAAAATAGCCACCACCATTCTTTGTCCAGGGAAAATAAAACAGCTGAGCAAATAAACAGTAGCCCCGACAAAAGCCATAGAATACCGCCGGGTCTTGAAATAGCCTGGGTTAACTGTTCGATATCGGCGAATCTGAATGCTTTGATAAAACCCACGAAGTGGATCAGTCCATGGGCTATAATAAATGCTAATAATGCAGGTTTCATAACAGGAAGGCGAGTTTAATGCCGCAATAAAGCTCAAATGAAGTTATTGTGAAATGATAGCCGTCAGGATAAAACATGATACTGGTTACTAGTGGTCCATCACCAGCACCGCCGCTCCCTCGATCTTTCCTTTTCTCAATTTATCAATGGCTTCATTAGCCTGCTCAAGACGAAACAATTCGGTTTGGGTATGAACGGCGACCGAACGCAGGAGTTCAAAAAAATCAAGCCCGTCTTTGCGGGTCAGGTTAGCTACCGATCGCACCAGTCGCTCGCCCCAAAGCAGATCGTATGAAAAGGCGGGTATTTCGCTCATATGGATACCGCCGCAGATAACAGAGCCTCCTTTATCCACATGCTGCAACGCTTTGGGGATCAGTTCACCCGCGGGCGCGAATATGATAGCGGCGTCGAGCTTTTCGGCCGGGGTATCGCTGCTTCCGCCAACCCAGTGAGCGCCAAGACCGCGGGCGAACTCCTGGGAGCTTGTGTCGCCGTCCCGTGTAAATGCAAATACTTTTTTATCCTGCGCCCGGGCGACTTGTACCAGGATGTGCGCGGCAGCGCCAAATCCATACATGCCGATGTTTTTCGCTGAAGGATCGATCATATGATACGACCGGAAGCCGATGAGCCCGGCACAAAGTAAAGGCGCCGATGATGCGTTGTTATACTGTTCTGACAGCTGGAAACAATACTTATGGTGAGCCACCGTATATTCGGCATAACCCCCATCGATGGTATAACCCGTAAAACGCGCGTTTTCGCAAAGGTTTTCCTTATCCTGCCGGCAATATTTGCAGGTGCCGCAGGTATAGCCGAGCCAGGGAACGCCCACCAGGTCGCCAACGCGGATATCTTCAACCGATTCTCCCACCGACGCGACGGTCCCAATGATCTCGTGGCCGGGTATAAGCGGTAACTTGGGTTGAGTTAGTTCTCCATCGATCACATGCAGATCGGTGCGGCAAATGCCGCAGGCTATCACCCTGATCAGTACCTGGTCGGCGGCAGGGTGCGGTATTGATAACTTTTTAAGGACCAGCGGCTGCCGCGGGTTTTCGAGAACCATGGCTCTCATTGTTCCGCTCATTTTAATATTGTGTTGTTTGTACTAATATAACAGCTTTGCCACCCGCAGGTGTTTACAGTGCAAAACAAAAAGCGCCGTGAGGAGGCGCTTTTCGATTTTGACCAGTAAGATAGGGTTTAAGTTATCTTTACTTCCTTTTTGGCGCTAACGGATTTGGCCGATTTTTTCAGTTCAATGGTAAGCAGGCCGTCGCGGTATTTCGCATCGATGTGATCCGCCTGAACGTCATCTGGCAAAGTAAACGTCCGGGTAAACGAAGTGCGCGAAAACTCCCGCCGAGTATAGTTTTCTTTTTCCTCTTTTTGTTCGCTGCTGGTTTCAGCGCTTATGGTCAGCAGGCCATTCTCGGTTGTTATTTTAAAGTCATCCTTATTATAGCCTGGCGCCGCGACCTCCACTTCATAATGGTTCCTGTTATCCTTGATGTTTACAGCCGGCAAAGTTTCGCCGCTGAATAGTGCCCTGCCGAAAAACCGGTCGGGGTTCCAAAAATCTTCCATCATCGACCTTAATGATGGAAATCCGCTTGTTTTTGCTTTAACTAACGTTGACATAACGATCAATATTTAATAGTTTGTATGCTAAGGTCAGCATGTCGGACATCACATACAATGATCGCCGTCATAACCTCGCGTGATCCTGGTCATGCTGTTTTCTGTGAAATGGCGTTACCGGCAAAACCAATGTAAATACCGACCCCTGGTTTTCGGTACTTTCCACATTTACATATCCGCCCATTAATTCGGCATAACGTTTTACAATATTCAGGCCCAGGCCGGTCCCTTCGGTATGTGAGGCATTGCTTGCCCTGAAAAAAGGCTCGAACAACCGTTCCTGCTCTTCTTTTGGAATGCCGATGCCGCTGTCTTTTACCCGGATTATACAGAAGTCGCCGGCTATTTCGGTTTCCACTACGATATGATCGGCGACGTCAGAGTATTTTATGGCGTTGGAGATGAGGTTTACCAGGCAATGCTGAATTAGTTCTCTATCGAGCGATACATTGGACTGTGGTCCCGCGTGCACATACCTGATATCCTGCCAGTCCTTGGTTTGTTTCTTCATTTGATGGATAACGGATTCAGCTAATGACTTAATGTCGAAAATGCCCGGTTCCGCTTGTAGCCTGCCTGTCTCGATTTTTTCGACAGAAATAAAATCGTTGGTCATGTCGGCCATATACATGGCCGCGGTTTTGATCTTATTGAGCTCGCTAAAAATTTTCTGCTTATCGAAGCTGTCATAATACTGTTCGATCAGGTCTGCCGAAAGAAGAATAGCATTCAACGGCGTCCTGAATTCGCGGGCCGTCATGGCAAGAAAGCGTTTTTTGATCAGATTTACTTCCTTCTCCCTTAAGCCTGCCAGGCGGGCGCTGTCGAAATCCTGGTTTTGTGCGGTTTCAAGCCGCCTTAATATATAGCCGCGATTAGGGATATTAGGCGCTGCAAACAACCTGCCCTTGTATATGCATCTTGCTTTTACGGCCGGTACGCGCCCGGTGCGAAATTTATCAGTCTTCATAGCATTCTGTTTAAATTCGATTTATTCGCGTTCAAAAAGCCATTTCAGCGGCCTTACTTTTCGTTTGGGCTTCAGATTATATTGCCTGATGCTTTTTTCTATTATCAGTTCTTTAGCTTCGTCGATATCGTCGGTAACGAGGAAAAGACTGTCGTCATACTGGCCTATGGTAGCGTTGGCCTTCATCGCTTCAATGTGTGCCAGCAGCTCTTTATGGTATTCTTTTCCAAAAATGATAATGGGAAAGTTCTCGATCTTATGTGTCTGAATCAGCGTAAGGGCTTCAAAGTATTCATCCATTGTGCCATATCCGCCCGGCATTACCACAAAGGCGAAAGAATATTTGACCAATAGGATCTTCCTGAGAAAGAAATGTTTTACATAAACCCATTTATCTAAGTAAGGATTGGGTTTCTGTTCCACCGGTAGCTGAATGTTACAACCAACCGACCGGCCGCCTACCTCTTTAGCGCCCCTGTTTGCCGCTTCCATCAGGCCCGGACCTCCGCCGGTGAGTATGGTAAAGCCGAGTTTAGCAAACTGTGCGGCCGCATTCTTCGTTAGCTCATAATAGGGATGTCCTGCTTTGAATCGCGCTGAACCGAATACCGTGATACAGGGCCCTAAAAAGTGCAGCGCCCTGAACCCGCGTATCAGTTCCACCACCGTTTCAAGCGTAAACTTGAGTTCCTTTAAACGTGAGTGCGGGCCGTCAAGAAAAATGATCTCGGATTGATCCATCCCTTTTAGTTGTAAATCAAATACAAACCTCCGGGCCGCGGGCTATATTATAAATGACTTAAGTCATAAACCCGCCTGATGTGGATCATAGCGCAAAAAAGGAACGACGACGCAGCCGTTTTAAAGCAGGTTTTTGGTATAGGCGATATGGAGCGCGTGTCCTTTACTGTTCACATGCAGTTTGTCGTAAATGTTGATGACGTGTTTTTTTACCGTGTTTGCACTGATCGATAGTTTCAGCGCTATTTCCTTGTACTCCAGGCCCTGGCACAGGAAGCGCAATATTTCTTTTTCGCGTTCGCTGAGCTGGAACAGATTTTCGCTTTTTTTTCCCGCCAGCGGCAATTTAACCGGAGGGGGATTTTGTATCATCTGTAATATCTTATATGCGATGCTAGGCGATATGGGCCCGGCGCCGTTTGTCCACAGGTTAACAAGGATATCTGCAATGATCTCGCCGCTTTCTTCCTTCAGCAGGTAGCCGCAGGCGCCGGCTTTAATGGCGTTGAATATCCTGTCGTCATCATCGAAAGTAGTCAATACTACATACCGCACACCGGGATAAAGTGACGAGCCGGTGGCGATGGTGACGATGCCATCCATTATGGGCATTTCCAGGTCCATAAGCACAATCTCCGGGCGCTCGTCGAATTTCAGCTCCATCATTTTTTGCAAAAACTGCTCGCCGTTTGCAGCGTCCAGCCGAACATCGAACAGGTTGTTGCGGCGCAGCTTGTCGGCCAAAATAATACGGTTGTTTTTTTTATCGTCTACAATGCCAATTCTGATCATGTTTCTCAATTTAATTGTGGTCCTGTCGGGCTTATATCGATCTCCATATACACTTTGGTGCCGTGCAATGGTACAGAGTTAATGCCAAAGGCGATATTGCTTTCGGCAGCGCGTTCGGCCATATTTTCCAGCCCGTAACTTTCCGGTTTTTTGCTCGTTTCGGCCAGGTCAAAGCCTTTGCCGTCGTCAATGATCTCGATGCGCCATGTTTTGTTGCCCGGGTAACTGCTTACCGAAATAACTTTTGCCCCCGAATGCCTTACCGAATTATTAATGGCTTCCTGTACGATCAAGATCATATTCAGCGCCAGCGATGCGTTGATAACCAGCGCCTCCGGCGGCGAACCGTTGATCACTATACTGAGCCCCGGATAATAGTTGCCTATCTTCCTGGCAAAATTTAATATCCGGAGCCAAAGGTTGGCGGCGTCCACCTGGGTTATTTTCATAGCCCACAATGTCTCGCGTAACACGGTCAGCATATCGCGAGCCGTATCGTGCAGGCTGCCGATAAGCGCTTCCTTATTACCGCTCTTTCGCATCAAAAGCTCGGTGCCATAAAATATGGCGTTTGCCTGGGCGCCAAGATTGTCGTGCAGGTCGCGGCTTATCTGCTCGCGCTGGTTTTGCAAGCGCTGTTTCACCAACACTTCCTGCAAAGCTTTCTGATACCTGCGCTTATTGTAAAATGAGACGATAAGCACTACCGCGGCCGTAGTGCAGAAACCCATGATGGCGAAAAACCACCAGCGTAACCAGAATGGGGGATCGATGATGACTACAATATTGGTCCGTACCTCCGGACCGGAAAGTTCGTCGCTGCAGGCTACCTGTAAGGTGTATTTACCCGGCGGCAAAATATAACTGATGCCGGCAGGCCGGTGGGTGCTTTGCCAGTTCTTGCCGAATCCGATCATGCGATAGCGGTAGAAATAGCTGTCGGCATTCAGAAGCCCCATAGCTGCAAAATCAAATTCCAGGTGGTTCCGGTTATATTTTACCCTAACCGTATCACCGCGCCATATGCCCGACGAATTATAGCTCGAATCGTTCACAGTCAGCCTGGTCACGTTCAGCACGGGTTTATCCCGGAAAGAATTAAGCGCTGAAGGATAAAAGGCGGTAATGCCGCTTATACCTCCAAAATAAAATTTACCGGAAGCCGATGCGGCCACTGACGCGGTATTAAACTCGTTATCCTGCAGACCAAGTTCTTTCGTATAATTTTTAATGTTTCCATTAAGCGATATGTCCGATAGGCCCATGTTGCTGCTCGCAAAAACAGATGCCTTGCCGGGTACCGGAAGTAAGCCATAAATGCAGTCGTTAAGCAGGCCCGAATCCTTATAAAAACTTTTAAGCAGCCGGCCGCCTGTGTCAAAAACATGCAGGCCCGAACTTGTACCTACCCAAATATGATGTTGAGCATCTTCCGCAAAACAACGTATGCCGAATTTCCCGGGCAAATTGACGATCGCTGTCTTTCCGGATTTATCCACCCGGTAAAGCGACCCATTGTACGACCCGACCCAAAACGTACCGTCTGAGGCCTGGCAGAACGAGTTGATCCAGTCTTCCTCGGGTTTGAAGAACGGTAATATAGGTTTTACGGAGATAAGCAGGTTTCCCCTGAAAACGCAACGGAAAACATTCGAAGAGCTTGCTATTAATAGCGTGCTGTCGTTTATGCGTTGAAGGTTATTTGGAAAAGCGTTATGGTATAAAAAATTTCGCCACTTCACATCGGCAGTAAACTTGAAGGGAGATAATTTCCGGTTCCTGATGTCGAACAAAAACCAGCCTTTGCTCCAGGTGATGATAAGGTAATTATCAGCTCTTAACCTGGTTATGCCAAGCACATCTTTTACACTGCCGGTTTGAAGCGGAAAACGCCATAAAGGTGCGGAAGAACGGTCATATGCCTGGAGGCCGCCGTTGAAACAACCGGCCAGCAACACCTGCGACTGATCGTCAAAATACAGGCTTCTTACAAAATTGTTAGCGGCGCCGGGATAGCTGAGGTATGAAAAGGCAATCTCCCGATCTTGTATCCTTTTAATGTCATCATTGGTGAGCACCCATATCCGTTTGTAGCTGTCGCGGTAAATATGGTCTACCCGCCCTGCAGCAAGCAGAGGGGCGCCATTGAAAGTGGATAATTGCCGGGGATGGCTCAGCCCGGCATCCAATTCAAAAAGCTTATCATTTACGGCTGCCAGCAGCCGGTTATCTCCGATGCAATACACCAGGCTTTGCGAAACTTGTTCGGGAAAGATACCTGCAAACAAAAAGCTGCCGGCAGGTTTACTGTCCGTAACCGGAAATTTGCTGATGCCCTGGTTCGTCGATACATAAAAGAAGTTTTTATTGCAGCTAACCCCCATTATATCGCCGGCGACGGCTACTTCGCTAAAATGGTGATTCGCCGTATTAACACGCAACAGGCTGTGCGGCCGCGTACAGATAAAAAATTGGTCGGCATTACCGGCGATGATCCGATTGGTTAGTAGAAAATCGTTGCGGATAACATTGTCTAATATAGCCGTGCTGATGGATGGTACTTTTTGTTTCAGCCGGCCGTCGCTGGTGTAAATAACTATCCCTTCACCCTTTTTAAGGCACCAGATGCCTTTATCGGTTTCGGTAACAGGCACAATCGTAAAAAAGAAGTCGGAGGGGCTTTGAGCGGCGATCAGGCGTTTAAAGATGTTGGTATACGGATTGTATTGCAGGATCCCAAAACGTGTGCTGATCCATAAACTACCGTTTTTTAGCTTATAAAGATATACCTGCGACCTGATCTTCAATGTATCGTTATCAATAACCGGGTTGATGGGTTCCAATGTGTAACCATTGTAACGCTGCAGGCCCGATAAAGTACCTATCCAGGTAAAGCCCAGATCGTCGGTGATGATCGACGAGGTTTCGTTGTTCATCAGCCCCTGCTCGTAATTGATGGTGTTAACCACTACCTTTTTCAACGGCAATACGGGTTTTACCTGCGCTTTTAATGAAAAAACAGCAGCGAAGGGGAGTAAAAAGCACAGCGTGTGTTTTACCCGTGTCATGCGGTCAGGTTGCGGGGCTTGCTTAACGTTTAAAATACTAAATTCCGGTAACGACCTTAAATCTCGTCAATCCGCATCGTTGTAATGCAGTAGAAAGTTCAACAGAATTTATCGAAAAAAAAACTATCCAAATGGATTATTGATGAAAAATCGTCATAGAATTAATTTGGTATAACCAATACAACCCCATTTTAATAACTGCCCGGAATAATGCCTTTTGTTTTGTTCCGCTTCGAATACGTGCGGACCAAGTGGCCCGCAATGGATTTCTGACCTTAAATACTGCCTTACCCATTAGTTTTAAACGTAATAACCATGAAAGCTTATGCTAATCACCTGAACTCCAGGATTTTTACATTTACATGTTTGACCCTGGGCCTGCTCTTTTTTCAATGCAAAAAGGGCGCTAACACCAATAAGAATAATAACGCAAACAATGCTACTTCGCATATATGCGGACAGGTAACCGGTGTGGAAGCCATATACTGGGACCTGATGAACGGCATACCGCGTACGGACCTGCCCAATGGCGTGCCTATGGTAGCCAATCCTGGCGGTACCTATATTCACCCCTCCTTTCCGCTGCTTACTTTTATTTATCCTTCGGGTTATACACCAGAAACCGATCAGACTTCCGGCGCCGTCGGTGTAAACCTGATCCGGAACGATAACCAGGCAATCTGGCGTTACACCAGCATCTTTTACTCGGGAAATGCTTCGGCCCAGGTAGTTTTGAATAACGAGGTGACACAGTTGCGCGCTTTTCTAAAAAGCAATGGCAATGTAGAGACGATCTGCTCGCAGCAGGGGTCGCTGCCCAGGGCGGTAGGGATCACATCCACCACCGCTGCAGCGTTTATCCGGTTCGATAATTTTTCGGCTGCGCTGAGCGTAACCATTACCAGCGAGTCGGGCTTAGGCGCCGAGCAGATCAATATTGTCACCACAGCGGCGCCCACCACCCAGTTCAGCAACGAAATCTTGCATACGTTCCTGCCGATAGATTACCAGCTGCTTTACAAGGATGACGGCGAACAGGACTCGGACGGCGATGGATATCCCGACAGCCAGGATGCGTTCCCGTTTGATCCGACAAGGCATTGAGCCGGGATGGCTTGAATAGGTGCTTGCCTCGCCCCTTCAACGTAGTACTGTAATCAGGCGGTCGCCTTGCCCAAAATATCGCTGCGGTCGTCGGGCTTGTTCTGCAGCCGGTTAACGCTGAACAGGAATTTGATCGTCAGTTTATCGCCGTCAAAAGTACATGCAAGGCTATCGCCATGCACGGTTTCGATATACCTCCAGGTAAGCAACAGTGTGTTTTCGCTTGGCCAGGTGGCGCTTGCCGCAACGATAGAATCGAAGTCGATGCGCCTGAGTGAAAATAGTGAGTGGGCCGATGGTTTGAGGTTGCCTTTCCTTATCCAATAGTTCAGGCCATTAGTGATCACGATATCCTGTTTCCCTTCCTCCTTTAAAGTGAAAATGCATGTATTATCAGAAAAACGGAACGAAACCGATTTAACATTGAAAGGGTTTTTATCCAGTACGAATTCCTTCCCTGAAATACCGGTCGCCAAGGGTGACGTCGTTGCCAGTTTCGGCGGATCGTATTTCAGCGCTTTTAATTCTTTTGCTAATTCACTGTGCGCAGCCAGGTCGTTGCTAAGGGGTGCGTCCTTCATTGCGGGCAGCAAAATGTCCCATACCATCTGCATGGTTTTTTTGGTATCGATGCTTTCGCTGGTAATGGCCACTACGGCATCCAATTCAGGGAGGATCATGCTGTATTGCCCGAATGCCCCGTCGGCCCTGTAGCCTCCTGGCGGGTTGAGCCAGAACTGGTATCCGTATCCGTAGCCCCAACTGCTGTCATTCTTCCCGTTTTCGATCTGTTTGGACGAAGCCGCTTCCACCCACTCTTTGCTGATTACCTGTTTGCCGTTCCACATGCCCTTCTGTAAATAAAGCTGGCCAAATTTGGCGATATCCTCGGTGGGCATACGCAGGTGCGAAGCACCCATATTAATACCCTCCCAATTTTCACCCCAGGTAGTGTTGACGATATTCAGTGGCTCATATAACCGTGACTTAAGGTATTCGTGCGCGCTTTTGCCCGTTAGTTTCCTGATGATGGCGCTCAGCATAAAGCTGGCGCCGGAGTTGTACATAAACTGGCTGCCAGGTTTAAAAACTACCGGAATGTTTAAAAATGTTTTTTCCCAGGGCACCCCGGCGTGCGAAGCTTCCAGTATCATTATCGAGTCTTTGGCGTGGCCAACTGACATGGAAAGCAAATGTCTGATCTTCAGTGATGCAAGGTTATCGCTTACCTGGTCGGGCAGCATATCGGGGAAGAACTTTATGACTGGATCATCCACGCTGAGCATGCCTTCGGATTGGGCCAAACCAATAGCAGTGCCCGTAAAACTTTTGCTAAGCGAATACAATTGCTGGCGATGCTCGGCCGAGTAAGGCGCCCACCAGCCTTCGGCAACCACATAGCCATGCCGCACGATCATCAGGCTGTGAAATTGCTGGCCACTTTGCGCCACGGCGTCAAGAAACCTGCTTACACCCGCCGACGATATCCCTTGTTTTTCGGGCGTGCTCCGGGGCAGGCTGAACGGTCTTTTACCATCGCCCCACGCGATTTGTTTGAACAGTTTCGGGTAGAATCCTAACGACGCGGCCATTAGCCCGGTGTCTTTCAGGAATACTCTTCGGTTTGGCATGATCAGCAGGTATAATCGGTCATGAATATAGCGGAATTCTTAACATGTCCACCTTTTTTTGTACAAAGTCAAATAAAATGGTATAATCGTGCCAGAAACAACCAGACCCTTATTCATTTGAATTATGAAACCTTTTCGCGCTGTTCCATCGTTTTTTATATTAATTACCTTTTTATTACTTTCTAGCTGCCAGCCTCATAAACCCGGTCTTTGGGTCAATAATGATATTGAACATGATATGAGCCTCCAGCTCCACGCGCTGAACAAAATACTTTTCGCGGGTCTGCAGGCAAATAACGATAAAATGCTCGCTGGTATCTGGTCGAAGAGGATGATCGACAACCCGGGCAGGCTCCGTACGGTCGAGCTTATCAGTAACCGGATGAAAGAGGCGCCGTACGATATTTTGGATGAGTTTTATATCGTTAACGAAAAGAAGGGGCCGCATAGCATCGGTATGCATAATAAAGGCATTAATAGTTATACCATAAACTACGATGCCGATACCCGAGAAATGTACATTGTTTTCTTCGTTCCAAAAACCAACGCTAACCGCTGGATGGCTTCTGCTATTTATCGGAAATTTGACTACGGATGGAAACTGGACCGGCTGGGTTTGAGCCAGTATATGGCCAATGGTAAAACCGCGCCCGAGTTGTATGAGTTTGCCAGAGAGGAACTTGCCAAACATTACCTGGTAAATGCAGTAAACGCCATGGCCGAGGCAAGAAGCTGCTTGAGTCCGTATGTAGATTGGCATTACCCCGACTCGGCCCGTATCGAAAGCGAGTATAACCAGTTAGTCGATATCGCAAATAAAAAGTATGTGTTCCCCTACACGATAGACCAGGTTGCCACCAAACCAAGGGTGTTCGCTGTTTATACCGAGACCAAACCTGACGGCGTATTCCCTGTCGTTGCATATAAATCGACCATTAAATTGCAGGATACCATTGCGCTTAAAAAGGAAAACGAAAACATAAAAAGGGTGATCAGCAAACAGGTGCCCGGTATAGACAAGGATAAAAAATACATTTACTACTATATCTACAACGAATGGCCGCGGTACGACAGATCCGTAGATAGATATGAGATAAGAGATCTCCTCAAATAACTCTTTTGGGGCGTTGTTAAGGGTCCTCAAAAATTGTTTGGCGGATATTTTTCGTGTGAGGAAATTATATAATATTTGCTGTTTAAACATTAAATATTATATAATAATTTAAACTAGACGAAAGATTTTCTTTGATATTTGGGGAACTTTGCGCATATTTATCATCATAAATAATAATAGAATACTATACTTGAATCACGTTTTTCAGCCGCTCAAAATATTTTACCTTCCAAACTTGCCCCTCCGCAGCTTTAAAGGCATCTTCTTTATCGATATTGACAATTTCGGATGAATTATTGATAAGGAATATCCACTGATTAAAGGATTTATTGTTTAGGCTCATTACCCATGAAGAAAAGTTACTCCCGCTATCTGTATGCAACTGTGTTTGCATCAACCATTCTTGTTGTTTCCTGTCGCAAAGACAAAAACGAAAACCCTGCAAACCTTTCGCCGGCTGCACGCACGTACTCCAGCGAACAGATAAGGAATTATTTCACCCTGATGTGTACCGTTACTAAAAATACACAGGGCTTTTTTCCAACACAGGCGGCAAGGGCATATGCATATGTTGGTGTGGCCGCTTACGAAGCGGTGGTGAATGGCATACCGGGCGCCAAAAGTTTGGGCGGACAATTAAACGGTTTACCTGTATTGCCGTCACCCGATGCGGGCGTTGCGTATAACTGGGCTATCAGTTCTAACGCTGCGATACCTGAAATGATGCATAAAATGTTTGGCTCCAAGTTGTCTCAAGCCAATTCGACTACGATAGATAGTACTGAAAACGCTAACCTTGCCGCGTTGTCAGGTGGCGTAGACCACGCTATTGTAGACAGGTCGGTACAATATGGCAAAGAAGTCGCCGATGCGGTATACCAGGCATCGGTATCTGACGGCGGCGACCAGTCGTACCTGAATCCCTTTCACCTGCCATATACCTTACCTGCTTGCGATTCGTGCTGGGTGCCTACCAGCCCGTCAACTCCAATGCCGATCAGCCCGGAATGGGGCAGCCTTCGTCCTTTTATGACGGCTAATGTCAGTAATGTTACGTTCGATCAGCACACGCCTTTCTCAACCGACCCGGCTTCGAAGTTTTATGCCAATGCCATGGGAGTTTACAACCAGGTAAAAAATAACACTGCCGAGCAGATGGCTATAACACAGTTTTGGGCCGATGATCCGTTTAAAACCTGTACACCTGCCGGTCATACGTTTAATATTATGGTGCAGTTGCTGAAGGAAAATAATGCCACGCTTGAAAAAGCTTCGGTCGCTTTTGCCAAACTATCCATTGCCGAGAATGATGCTTTTATCAGTTGCTGGAAATGTAAATACCAATACAACCTGATCCGGCCGGTAAGCTTCATTAAAAAATATATCGACGCTGGTTTTTCAACGGTTATCGGCACCCCTGCCTTTCCATC
This sequence comes from Mucilaginibacter sp., assembly GCA_035547095.1. GTDB lineage: Bacteria > Bacteroidota > Bacteroidia > Sphingobacteriales > Sphingobacteriaceae > Mucilaginibacter. The sequence continues at coordinate 25,009 of DASZVE010000025.1, read as the reverse complement.
GTATTCCAGCGGTCACGCTTATGAATCGGGCGCCGCCAGCATGGTATTCATCAATATGTTTGCCGATGCGAACGGCAATTACGACTTTACCGACGACAGCCAGCTCCAGTACGGTTATGCAGCAAGACATTATTCCAACTTTAACGATATGGCACAGGAATGCGCCAACTCACGTTTTTACGGTGGAATACATTACAATGAAGATAACCAGGAAGGCTTAAAGATGGGCCGGGAGATCGGCGATAACGTCAATAAACTGCTTCAATGGCCATCTAATATTAAATAATCTGTTATGCGTTTTATATCTTGCTGCCTCTTGCTTGCGGCTATTGTCGCATGCAATAAACCTTCGTCTGCCGATAAAAATTCAAAATTAAATCAACTGGCCGACCGTTCATGCCGGGCCATGCGAATCCGGCAACAGCGATACGCGCTTGCTGATAAAATTCGTTTTGCCGACGATACCCTGGGCGCTATAAAAGATGAAAAGACTAAGGAGCGCCTGCAAAACAGCATGAAGGTGTATTTGAAACAGAAGGACTCTTTGCTAAAAGTAAGCCTTGCTTTGGCCGATACGATACAACGGCAACTGGATTCGCTGACGCCATACACCGACAAACAGGCCCGGAAGCAATTTAACGCCGACCTAAATAAGCTGCTTGCAAAGAAGGGCTGCCCCGTTACGACCGGGAAGGACAGCGTGGCCGCCAATTAACAGGCGCTGATTTATCTAACATAAAAGTTACATGAGAACTTTTTAAATTATTTCAAAAAGTTAGGATATGCAGGAATTTTAGCGATATTAGGATACCAATTCGGACGCCTAAATTTAGCTAATGCAAAGTAAACCCAACTACTACATTGTAGTATTGATACTGCTCACGTTTTTCGTGATCTCATTCCTCACGAACGTCATAGGGCCGTTATCGCCTGAATTTATTAAAGACTTTAAACTGAGCGACTTCCTTGCCGGTGCGCTGCCTTTCGCTTTTTTTATAGCTTACGGTATCATGTCTATTCCCACGAGCATGCTGGTGCAGAAGTACAATGAAAAAAGGATAATGGTTGCCGCTTTTGTCGTGGCTTTTGCCGGGTCGCTTCTTCTCGCTGCCGAACCGAATTACCTGACGGCGATATTGTCTCTTTTCCTGATCGGCTGCGGTATGGCGATGCTGCAGGTGGTGATTAACCCTTTGCTGCGTGTAGCAGGCGGAGCCGAAAACTATGCATTTACTTCGGTTTTAGCACAATTGATATTTGGCGGGGCATCTTTTATCAGCCCGCTGGTTTACTCTTATATGGTACTGCACCTGCAGCATAATGATGGTGGTATAATCTCTGTATTGCAGCCGTTGGTTCCTTCAGGCATGCCCTGGATATCGCTTTACTGGCTGTTTACCATAATCAGCCTGCTGATGTTTGTGGTAATTCTCCTGTCAAGATTTCCAAAAGTTGAGCTTCAGAGCGACGAAAAAGCCGGCCCGTGGAAAACGCATATCGACCTGTTTAAAAAGCCGGTTGTCGTGGCCTATTTTATCGCCTTGTTCTGTTATGTTGGTACCGAGCAGGGTGTTTCTTACTGGATGTCGGAGTTTTTGCATCGTTATCATCAATTCGACCCACAAACCAAAGGCGCCGACGCTGTCGCCTACTTCTGGGGCCTGATGATGGTGGGCGGTATTTTGGGACTGGTATTACTGAAGTTGATGGACAGCCGTAAACTGCTGATCCTGTTTACCATACCTGCTATGATTTGCCTTTCGCTTGGCCTGTTCGGCAGCGCACAAGTCTCACTGTATGCCTTTTCGATTACGGGATTTTTCATGTCAGTAATGTACCCGATCATCTTCTCGCTGGCGCTGAGTTCTGTCAGCGAAGATCATGGCTCGTTTGCGGGTATCCTTGTTACCGGTATTATCGGCGGAGCTGTAGTGCAACTGCTTATCGGCGCGCTCGGTAATATGATCGGCTTGCGGGAGGGGATGATGTTCCTGTACCTCACATTCGGCTATATGCTCAGCATCGGTTTCTGGGCTAAACCACTGATCAAAAACCAAACTATTTTCGATAAGAAGGAAGCGGTTGTATGAGCACTAAAGTTATAGGGATCGATTTGGGCGCGACCAATATCCGCGGCGCGGTAGTGGGCGATAACCATATATCTGATATCATTTCCCGCCGGATCCATGTCAAAGGCACTAAGGAAGAAGTATTGCAGGACGTTTACTCACTGATCGATTCATTGATCGATAAGAATGTTAAAGCAATCGGCATCGGAGTACCGAGTGTTGTGGATGTGCAAAACGGCATTGTTTACGACGTGATCCACATACCCTCGTGGAAAGAGGTGCACCTGAAGGAATTGTTGGAAAACAGGTATCGTGTACCCGTGTTTGTAAATAACGACGCCAATTGTTTCGCCCTGGGCGAGCATTATTTCGGCAAGGGCAAGGATGTGCCGGATATGATCGGGCTAACCATCGGTACCGGCCTGGGCGCGGGGGTTATTGTAAACGGGCATTTATATGCCGGCAAAAATTGCGGCGCGGGCGAGTTCGGCATGGTGGACTACCTCGAAAACAACTATGAGTTCTACGCCAGCGGTTCTTTTTTTAAGAATGTTCACGGATTGAACGGCGAAGAGGTTTTTAAAAAGGCAAAGGCCGGCGACACGGACGCCATCAAACTTTACGAAGAGTTGGGTACACACCTGGGCAATGCAGTAAAGATGATCATGTATACCTACGATACCGGGCTGATCATTTTGGGCGGATCGGTACAACTGGCATTTGATTTCTTTGAGAAGGCCATGTGGGAGCGGATCAGGACATTCGGTTTCCCTAAAAGTATTGAAGGATTACGCATAGAAACATCGGCACTGGAAAACAGCGGCATTTTGGGCGCAGCGGCATTGTATTACGACGCGCAATAAGTGAATATTATATCGACGATTTTTTTAACCATCGATATGTTTCTCCTTCTCCCCCTGGAAGGACGACGGGTTAACCCGGTGTCAAACTAAATTAAAACTTAATATAACCTAATACATATGAAAAGGCTCGGTTTGGCGGTCATATTATCGCTATTTCTTTCCCAGGCATTTGCGCAGGACAGCGAAAATTTCAGGATGATATTGAAGGACGACTGGCAAATGCAGTCGGCAACCAAAGTTACTAATGACGGCAGCACCATTTCGCAAACTAAATTTCAGCCGCAGCAATGGTATAAAGTAAGCGTGCCGACCACCATTATTGCCGGCCTGCTGGCCAACAAAGTCTATGATTTCGACCCGTTTATGGGCATGAATTTTAAAAAGCTTGATGATCCGGCGCTAGATAAGCCCTGGTGGTTCCGCAAAGAATTTTCATTGCCTGCTGCGGAGAAAGGCAAAAATGTGGTCCTTAAGCTGCATGGTATCAACTATAAAGCCAATGTATGGCTCAACGGCGTAAAAATTGCCGACTCGACCCAAACCATGGGGCCCTTCCGCATCATCGAGCTGGATGTGACCAAACATATCAAAACTGGAGAAAATGCGTTGGCGCTGGAGATCAAAAGGCCCGTAAACCCTCAAAAACGTGGTGGCGACCTGGCCATCGACTATGCCGACTGGATACATTACCCCCCGGATTATAACGGCGGTATCGTAAATGATATCGAGATCAAAACTTACTATAAAGTAGGCATACAATATCCGCTGGTAACTACCCATTTTGATCTGCCCTCACTGAGTGTGGCACACCTGACCGTAGATGCCCTGGTAACCAACTATTCCAAAACGTCGCAGGACGTGGTGGTTAAAGGCAAGATCAACGATAACATTACCTTCGAGAAAAAAGTACACCTCGGTCCGAACGAGATCAAAAATGTAACGTTTACACCGGCTAAATATGCACAGTTGAATATAAAGGACCCGAGGATATGGTGGCCCTGGCAATATGGCAAGCCGGAACTGAACCGTATCGAGCTGTCGGTAGTAAACGGTGCCGCACTGAGCAATTCCATAGCCGAAGGTTTTGGTATAAGGGAGATCGTTTCGAAGCTGATCAATGATAAATCGCGCGAGTTCATCGTCAACGGTAAGCCTATCATGCTGCGCGGCGCGGCCTGGTCGCCTGATATATTCCAGCGCCGTTCGCCTGAAAGGCAGGAGCAGGAACTCAAACTGTACCGTGATATGAACATGAACATCGTGCGTTCCGAAGGCAAATTGGAAGATGATCATTTTTATGCGCTGTGCGACAAGTACGGCCTGCTGGTCATGACGGGCTGGATGTGCTGCGGCGCCTGGCAATATCCCGAAAATTGGGACAAGGCCAAACGCATGGTGGCCATGCAGTCGGACAGCAGCGTAATGTACTGGCTGCGTAACAAGCCCAGCATTATGGTTTGGCTGAACGGCAGCGATATGCCCCCGCGCGATACCAGCGTTGAACGCGGATACCTGAACATCGAAGCCGCTTTGAAATGGCCCAACCCAACAATATCGACTGCCGATGCCAGTAAATCAAAAGTATCGGGTTATAGCGGCGTTAAAATGGCTGGTCCTTATGAGTGGGTGCCGCCAATTTACTGGGAAACTGATTCAACCGAAAAATATGGTGGCGCCTGGAGTTTTGCTACCGAAATATCGCCGGGCCCGTCAATACCGCCTTATGAAAGCCTGATCAAATTTATACCCAAAGATTCGCTTTGGTACAACACAGCCGACTGGGATTACCATTGCGGTACCATGACCTTTGGCAATACCAAAGTTTTCAATGCAGCGCTGATCGGCAGGTATGGCCAGCCCTCGGACATTAAGCAATATGTTGCTGAAGCGCAGGCGCAGAATTATGAAGCGCACCGTGCGATGATGGAGGCTTACGGTCTGCATAAATACCACACCGCAACCGGCGTAGTGCAATGGATGGGCAGCAACCCCTGGCCGGGCCTGATTTGGCATACTTACGACTATTACCTCTACCCGGCCGGAACCTATTTCGGCATGAAAAAGTCGATGGAAACACTGCATGTGATGTACTCGTACGCTAATAACGAAGTCGACGTTATCAATTCACTGCTGAAGAAATTCACCGGTTTAAAAGCCCAGGCAACCATCTATAACCTGGACGGCAGCCAGCAATACGATCATTCCGCAACGGTGGAAGTAAATCCCGACGGCACAGCCAAATGCTTTGCGCTGCCTGCGGCGGATAAGTTTTCCGACACCTATTTCCTCAAGCTGCAGTTGTTTGATAAAGAAGGAGACCTGAAAAGCATCAACTGGTACTGGCTTTCGAAGAAGCCGGATGTGCTGAATTGGAAGAAGTCGAAATGGTACATGACGCCGGAAAGTTCTTACACCAATTTTACGGCCCTGAAAAATCTCGGCAAAACAAGCCTGAAGATCAACTGGTTCACCGATAAGAGCAAGGGTATAGCCTACGACCACGTTAGGATCACCAATACCGGTAAAACGGTTGCCTTCCAGGTACACCTGCGGGCGTTGAAAGGAAAGGATGGCGATGACATACTGCCGGTTATTTTCAGCGACAATTACATCGAGCTGGCGCCGGGAGAAAGCCGCGTGATTGACTGTAGCTATGAACGAAAAGACGCGGATGACAAAGGACCGTATTTCCAGGTATCGGCATGGAACCTGGATATAGGTGCCAGCCAGGTGGGTGATGTCGGTGGACATCCGGATAAAAACTCCGGGTTTGCAGAGAATTAAGAAGCAAAAGGAATGCACTTCGGCACACGCGATAGTCAGTTAGTCGAAGTGCAATTCTTATTTATTTATCATCCTGAATGTTAGATTGATCCTGGGCCCTTTTACTTTGGCCGATTTGGCTATGGCATGCTGCCAACGATGCTGCAAGTCACCTCTCATAACCAGTATTGAACCGTTTTCAAGTACAATGTGTTCTTTTCGTTTGTTGTCGGCCCTCGATCTGAGATCAAAGCGCCGCGCCTCACCAAAATTTATGGATGCGATGACTGGATTTCGGCCTAACTCGGGTTCATCGTCACTATGCCAGCCCATCGAGTCATTGCCGTTGCGATAAAAATTAAGCAACACGCTATTGAAACGGGTTCCGGAAAATTGTTCGGCTCTGGATTTGATTAGCAACAGCTCCTCGGTCCACGGCAAAGGATCGAATGAAACACCCGAATATTTATAGATTGCTCCCACGTCGCCATACCAGGCAGTTAGTCGCGGGGTAAGCACTTTTCGACCGAAGATAATGATTGATTCCTGTCCCCAGTGTATGTTATTTGTTAGTCCTTTAAAAAATTCTTCGGCTTCAGCTTTTGTAAAAGCTAAAGGGTAATACTGAAGAAAATTTTTGTCCAAAATCACATCAACTCCTTCATCAATTTCTCAAACGCTTCCTTCAACTCAGCCAGTTCAGTCTCCACTTTGGCTAAACGCGCCTCCAGATCGCTTGGGTAGCGCGATGGGGTTTCGGCCGCAAAGCTCTCTTCGCTCCAGTCGGTCGACCCGCCCAGCAGATGTATATAACGCGCCTCTTTTTGACCTGGCCGGCGTGGCAGCAGTTTGATATAAGGCTTATCACCCGACGCCAGTTTGTCCAGCATCTCCTGTACTTCTTCTATCGATTCAAATTCATATAGCCTGCCCGAATTGGTATTCAGTTCTCCGGGTGTTTGCGGCCCGCGCAGGATCAGCAGGCAAATAATAGCCAGTTCCGAAGGGATGAGCGGGAATACAATGGCGAAGTTGTGTTTGTATTTTACTACCCTGTCCGTTCCGCCGGTTGCGGTCGATACCAAGCCCCGGCGCTTCAGTGTATTGATAGCATTTACGACAGTTTCGTTATCATACTGGACCACCGGGTTGCGCGAGGTCTTTTGGTTGCAGGCCGACAGCAGGCTGTTTATCGTCATGGGGTAATAATCGGGCGTGGTGCGGCTTTTTTCCATCATCGAGCCGAGCACGCGAAGTTCGGCATCGTCTAATTGCGGTAATTGATCCATGCGCTAAAGATAAAAACAGCAAAGCTGATTGTGAAAACCAAAAAATCCATTGGCGCTCATCTGGATTTTTTTTGATAACGGGGGTTTTTAGGACTAATTTTTGTCATACTGGTAAATCTTTTAACCATGGGAAAAATTTTGTAATATTTCGATAACAAAATGCGTATTGTTTGTTGTTACAGTTAACAATTCATCTGCCAATGAACGATACCCCGCTTGTATCTGTAGCCCTGTGTACCTATAATGGCGACCGATACCTGGCTTCACTGTTGCAAAGTGTTGTCCAACAGACTTATAAAAACATCGAGATCATTATTGTGGACGACTGCTCATCCGACAACACCCATCGGATCCTGCTTAAATTTGCCCAAAAAGATGATCGTATTAAGATCTTCCGGAACGAGTTCAACCTTGGATTGCTTGGGAATTTTGCAAAAGCACTGAGCTTTTGTAAAGGCGACCTGATAGCGCTTTGCGACCAGGACGATATCTGGGATCCGTCAAAAATTGAATTGCAGGTGCACGCTATCGGCGATAACCTGATAAACTATCATGATTCGGAGCTGATCGGCGATAACGGTAAGCCGCTGGGCAAAAGGATGTCTGATCTTTTTAACTTTTACAGTGGCGACCAGCCTGAAGTTTTTTTAATGTTGAATTGTATTTCAGGTCATACCATGCTGATAAAACGCGAATTGCTCAGCCATGCACTGCCGTTGCAGGGTCATTTCCACGACTGGTGGATAGCTTATGTGGCGGCGAACCATGGGAGCATTAACTATATGTCGCGGTCGCTGGTAAAATATCGTCAGCATGACGGAAACTGCACGGATGTTTTAGCAAAAAAGGTTTCGTTTACACAGGAAACGGAATTGTTCAAACGACAATATAAATGGCTGGAGGCTTGTGCCAACTATAAGGAAAATAAGAATCCGGCATTTGTGAAAACATTGTATCGTTTATATTCACAACGGATCAACTCTTACTTTTCGGTCGGCCTCGAAAAATTCATGAAGAGAAATGCTGAGTTGCTTTTTTATCTGTCCAAAAAAGAACACGACAACGACTTAAGGCGTATCAAAAGATATATGTGGGGACTAAAAGCCCGAAATTTGTGGTATAGCTTTATCAAGGCCGACAAACGCAAAATTGTGGAGCTTTATTAAATAAAAAATGCCATCCCCGCTTTTGCAGGAAATGGCTTTTAAAATAATTGCTGAATTATTATTGGAACTTAATACCAATACCAAACTGCCACACCTGGTTGCGGTAGTCGTATAAAGGCGAATTGGGGTCTTGGGTGTTTGATGTAAGGTCGATCACATATCTTGCGTGGATGTCGACATTCGGATTAAGGTCGACGCTAAAGCCAACGGCGCCTGCTATATAACTTTTGTTGCTGCTGTCGGTGTAATAAGATTCCGAAGAGGTGTTAAAACCATTATCAAAAGTGGTAGTGCTGTACACCGGAATATTGATCTGCGGGCCAATGAGGAAATTGAACCCTCGTACCAGCCTGAATTTCGCCAGCAGCGGAATATCGATATAGTCATTCCTTTGAGTAAAGGTACCATCGGTGGTGTTCGCCTGGTAGCCTTTTTGCGAAAACAGCACTTCAGGTTCAAATGATAATGGATAAGCCAAAGGAATATCCGCTGTAATACCGGCATTAAAACCGAGTATACCAGCAGTGCTGTAACTATTGTTGTATGAGTCGACCGTATTGGCTACGCTCAGGCCGCCTTCGATACCCACGCGCGGGCGGTAAAAATCGTCGTCGCGGCGGTGCACGGGGCGATGCACACGGCGCGGATAATAGTAAGCTTGCGCGAATGCCGAACCGCCCATAATAACAAGACATGTCGCTAAAAAGAAGATCTTTTTCATCACAATAAGTTTTAAATAGTTTAATGTTTTATCCCTTTTTAGAGTAAAAGACAAGCCGCTGGTTTAGTTGTTTGTAAAATATTTTTTCGTTTGATGACAATTTCGGGAAATCCATACTGCCCGCATTCAGTTCGCAGCGACAACTTTATTACATTTGAACGTTATGAACAAACTTCGTCCGGGCCTTGTTGCCATTTTATTTATTGCCGCGATATTGGCTTGTATCGACGCCGCCGGACAATCAAAAATCAGCTATATAGCTCTCCTTGGCCGGAAAAATCATTGGGTTGATTCCGTTTATAAAAAACTGAATAAAAAACAGCGCATAGCACAATTGTTTTTTGTCCGGGCACATACCAACAGGGGGCAGGCTTACGAAGACTCGGTCGGGAATGTGATAAAGGATCAACAGGTTGGCGGACTGGTTTTTTTCCAGGGGGGACCGGTGCAGCAACTGCAACTGATAAACAAATATCAAAAGCTGGCCAGGGTGCCATTATTGATAGCCCAGGATGGCGAGTGGGGCCTTGGCATGCGGCTGGATTCGACCATTTCTTATCCTTACCAAATGACGCTGGGCGCCATCCAGGATAACTCCCTTATCTACAAAATGGGCCGGTTTGTGGCGTGGGATTTTAAACGCATGGGTATGCAGATGAACCTGGCGCCTGATATGGATGTCAATAACAACCCGGATAACCCGGTGATCAATTACCGGTCGTTCGGCGACAACAAGTATAACGTGGCCGCTAAAGGCATAGCCTATATGAAAGGTATGCAGGATGAAGGCATATTAACCACTGCCAAACATTTTCCTGGTCACGGCGACACCAACGTTGATTCACACCTCGACCTGCCCCTGCTGCCTTTTACCCGGCAGCGGCTGGATACGCTGGAGGAATATCCTTTCCGGCAGGCCATCAAAGCGGGTATAAGCGGCATTATGGTGGCGCACATGGATATCCCGGCATTAGATTCCACTAAGGACCTGCCGTCGACCCTGTCGCGCCCCATCATTACCGGAGACCTGAAGGATTCACTGGGTTTTAAAGGCCTCGTAGTTTCGGACGCAATGGAGATGCAGGCCGTAACCAAATACTTCCCCAACGGCGAAGCCGATCTGCGGGCTTTCCTGGCGGGAAACGACATTATTGAGCTGTCGCAAAATTCGCAGCAGGCAATCGATGTAATCAAAAAGGCCGTTCGCCAGAAAAAAATATCCAAACAGGAGTTTGAGGCAAAAGTGAAAAAGGTTTTGGCAGCCAAATACTGGGCCGGGCTGAACCATTATGAGCCGGCATCGCCCGATCATCTTATCGAAGACCTGAACCGGCCTGAAGCAAAAGCACTGGTACAGCAGCTAAGCGACGCGGCAGTAACCTTGCTGAAAGGCGATGCAGGCACTATTCAAATGAACCCGATAGCTAAAACCGCTATTGTCAGTATCGGTACCGAACAAAAGACCATATTCCAGGACGAGCTATCGCAGTGGTATCTGAACAATGACACTTTTAGCGTAGGTAAAGCCGCATCTGCCGATCAATTACTGGAACTGCTCGAAAAGTTAAGGGATTATGACCAGGTTTACGTCAGCATTAATGATACGCGCCCGCGGCCGGCGAGTAAACTCGACTACAGCCAGGGTGTAACGTTCTTCATCGAAGAGCTGGCCGCTCGTCCGAATACGGTGATTTGCGTTTTTGCCAACCCTTACACCATTGCCGGCTTGCCGGGCATTGAAAAATGCGGCGCTTTGATAGCCTGCTACCAGATGAGCGACGAGATGCAGCGTGCTGCGGTAAAAGTGCTTACACGCCAGATTGATCCGCAAGGCAGGTCGCCGGTAAGGATCAACCAGTATTTTCCCTCGGGAAGCGGGGTGTATTTGAAATAAACCCGCCGATTAATACGGCCTGCATTTGTTATATTTACTCTAATTTTATGCAATCCCCCAACAAATACAACGAGCAATTTCTTGAAGCTTTATCCCGACTGAATGCCGAGCAATTGGCTGCTGTTGAGCAAGTGGATGGGCCGGTGCTGGTGATCGCCGGGCCGGGTACAGGCAAAACACAGATATTAGCCGCGCGAATCGGCAAGATATTGCTTGAAACCGATGCGAACGCGCACGAGATATTGTGCCTCACTTATACCGATGCCGGCGCGGTTGCCATGCGCAAGCGCCTGTTCGATTTTATCGGTCCCGATGCGTACCGGGTTAACATTTACACCTTTCATGCCTTTTGCAACGATATCATACAGGAAAACCTGGAATATTTCGGCAAGCTGAACCTCGATCCGATATCCGATCTTGACTCGGCGATGCTTTTCCGGGAATTGGTGGACGAATTGCCGAACGATCATTTGCTGAAGCGCTTTACCGGAGAGATTTACTATGATATTCCCCGGCTGAAAAACCTTTTCTCGCTGATGAAGCGCGAGAACTGGAATGAGGATATGATCAGTGTGGCTGTAACCGAATATCTGGACGATTTGCCTAACAGGGAAGAATTTGTCTATAAAAAAGGCAATGCCGCCAAAGGCATCAAACCAGGCGATCTGAAACAAAAAGACATCGATGCAGCCAAAGAGGTAATGACCAAGCTGATCGCAGCCGTGGGCGAATACCAGCGGTACGATGCCAAAATGAAAAACAAAGGCTGGTACGATTATGACGACATGATCACCTGGGTGCTGAAGGCGTTCCGCGAGAATGAGGATATCCTGCGCCGGTACCAGGAAAGGTACCAGTATATTTTGGTCGACGAGTTCCAGGATACGAGCGGCTCGCAGAACGATCTGCTTAAATTTCTGCTGAATTACTGGGATACCCCGAATGTGTTTGTGGTGGGCGACGATGATCAGTCGATCTTCAAATTCCAGGGCGCAAACATGAAAAATATCCTCGACTTTGCCGCCGGGTATTCCAAAAACCTGAAGATTATAGTGCTGAAGGATAACTATCGTTCTAACCAAAGTATATTGGACCTGTCCCGGACACTGATCGAGAACAACCGCGAGCGTTTAACGCAACAGCTCAAGTTGGATAAGAATATTAAGGCCGCCCACCCGAGATTTGAGAGTTTAACCGTGGGGCCGTCGATCCGCGAATACGAAAACCCCGACCAGGAATTGGTAGATGTGGCGCGGCAGATAAAGCAACTAGTTGAAAATGGCGTTGATGCCCGCGAGATAGCGGTTATTTACCGCAACCACAACCAGGCCGAACAATTAGTTACGTACCTGGATGCGCAAAAAATAGCGGTTAACATTAAACGCAAGATCGATATATTGGCCTTGCCTTTCGGCGAAAAGATCATCAATATCCTGCGCTACCTGGCCATGGAAATGGATTCGCCTTACAGCGGCGACGATTTGCTGTTTGAGATCATGCATTATGATTTCTTTGGCATTCCGCCTATTGACATTGCCAAAGCCAGCGTTGCGGTAAGTAAGGAAAATTACCGGACATTCAATGACGATGCGCCGAAAACTTCACTTCGCCGGTATGTGAGCGAACTTAGGCCTCCGGCACAGCCGGGCTTGTTCGACGTGGTGCAGAACGTCGAGATGAAGGCGTTGATGAGCCGCATTGAAGACCTGCTCAGGGCCTCGGTAAGCGTTACGCTGCAGCAGCTTTTTCAGCAGATCATTACTCGAATGGGTATCCTGAAATACGTCATGGAGCAGCCCGACAAAGGCTGGTATATGCAAGTGCTTACCAATTTCTTTGATTTCCTCAAGGAAGAAAGCCGAAAAAGCCCGGATATCAGGTTAGCCGGCTTAGTTAATACGATCGAGCTGATGCGGAAACACGAGATCAGGCTCGACCTGAACCAGGTGATCTATTCCGATAACGGCGTCAACTTTTTGACGGCACATGGCTCGAAGGGATTGGAGTTTGAACATGTGTTCCTTATCGGGTGCGACAAACGTACCTGGGATGGCAAAGGCCGCAATTATGGGTTTAGCCTGCCGGATACACTTACACGGGGTTCGACGGACGACAGCTCGCACACCGAGGAATCGCGGCGTTTGTTTTATGTAGCGTTGACCAGGGCAAAGCAATACCTGGCGATCTCATACCCGCGTAGGGATAAGAACGGAAAAGAGCAGGAAGCGTCGCAGTTTGTTAGCGAGATACTGGCCTCCGCCCGCTTGCAGGCCGAACAGCCGAAGGTTGATGTGGAGGATATGGTTGAGTTTTATGCTACCCAGCTAACCGAACAGGACAAGCCAAAGGTTGAACTGCTGGATAAAAATTATATCGACCAGCTTCTGCAAAATTATACGCTTTCCGTTACCCACTTAAGCAATTATCTTGATTGCCCGTTACGGTTTTATTTCCAATGCCTGATCAGGGTGCCGTCAGGAAAAAATCCTGCGGCCACCTTTGGACTGGCTGTCCACGAAGCCTTGAAAAAGGCATTTCGCAATTTGAAGGACAACGGCGACGAGTTTATGCCGACCGAAACTTTTATGCGGGATTTTAACGCCTATATGTGGCGTAACCGTGATTCATTTACTAAGGACGATCTGAAACGACGCCTGGCGTACGGGGAAAAGATATTGCCGGCTTATTATGAGCTCAATGTCCCACTGTGGAACAAAATCACATCGGTCGAGCTGCCGGTCAGGAATATCGAAGTAGCGGGCGTGCCGGTTAAAGGCAACCTGGATAAAGTAGAGTTCACGGGTAAAAACGTCACGATAGTGGATTATAAGACCGGCAACCTCAAATATGCCAAAGACAAATTCATGAGGCCCAACGATAACAATCCTAACGGCGGCGATTACTGGCGGCAGGCTGTTTTTTATAAATTACTGATCGGTAACGACCGCACCAAAGATTGGCATGTGACCGATACTGTTTTTGATTTTGTGGAACCGGTAAACCCGGGCGAATACCATAAAGAGCATGTGAATGTTACCGGCGAAGATGTGACTTTGGTTACAGAACAGATCAGTACGGTTTACCGGAAGATCATGGCGCATGATTTTAACACCGGCTGCGGCAAGGACGATTGTGAATGGTGCCATTTTGTGCGCAGCAATTTTACCCAGCCGGGCAATATTTTGGAACTGGCAGGTGGCGCGGAAGAATAAATGTGATTTCGGATTTCGAATGTTCAATTTCGAATTTATTTGGAATAATATGAAATATCTAAGTGTTATCTTGTTGTTAATGGCCTCCGTGCACGTGTCGGCCCAAACCACTGTACGGCAGGACGCCGCCATCAAACAGATGTGTGACGAGGTGTCTTCAAAGAACATCGAGGCGACAATTCGCAAGCTGGTAAGCTTTAAAACCCGGCACACGCTGAGCGATACCACCAGCAAAACGACCGGTATCGGCGCCGCCCGCAACTGGATCAAATCGGAATATGAAAAATATGCCGCTGAATCGCACGGCCGGATGACCGTTCAGTTCGATACGCTCACACAGCCGCCTAAAGAGCGCGTAAACAGGCCGGTTGTTTTAAAGAATGTGCTTGCCATATTGAAGGGTACCGATCCGAAAGATACGCGTGTTTACATTGTATCCGGCCACTACGATTCGCGGATGAGCGATATTATGGATCCGAACGGTGATGAACCCGGCGCCAACGACGATGCTTCGGGTACGGCGGTATCTATGGAATTGGCCCGCATAATGGCCAAACACTCATTCCCTGCGACCATTATTTTTATGGCGGTCTCGGGCGAGGAACAGGGTATGGATGGATCGGGCCACGTAGCCAAACGGGCAAAAGCGGAAAACTGGAACATCGATGCCATGCTGAACAACGATATAGTCGGCAATACGCATGGCCAGGATAACGACCTGAAGGATAACACGCACGTGCGGATTTTTAGCGAGGGTGTGCCGACAGCCGATGCCGGCAATGCGAAAGAAATAGCACGGGTGATCTCGCTCGGCGGTGAAAACGACAGCCCGTCCCGAGAGCTTTCCCGTTACATAAAAGAAACTGGCGAGCGTTATGTAGACCAACTGGATGTGAAGCTGATATACCGCCGCGACCGTTACCTGCGCGGCGGCGACCATATTCCCTTTCAGCAGGAAGGCTATACAGCAGTACGGATAACGGAGATGAACGAAGATTACACTCGTCAGCACCAGACCATCCGCACGGAGAATGGCGTGGATTATGGCGATCTGCCTGATTTTGTCGATTTCAATTATGTGCAAAAAGTCGCACGAATGAACCTTTCGGTGCTGGCCAACCTGGCATCGGCCCCGGCTGAACCGCAGAATGTGGGGATAGTAACCAGCGGACTTACCAACAGCACCCAATTAAAATGGGAAGTACCTGCAACGGGTAAAAAACCTGCCGGTTATTATGTGCTGATGCGCGAAACTACAAGCCCCTACTGGGAGAAGAAATTTTTTGTGACCGATACTAAAGCCGATCTGGATTATTCCAAAGACAATTATCTCTTTGCAGTACAGTCGGTCGATGCCGATGGACATGAGAGTTTGCCTGTCGTGCCGAAGCCGGTAAAGTGATTGGATTGCTTAAGGTGTGGCAGACCTGCGCACCCGTTTATTATTCATGAGCTTATTTACAACAGACTGAAAATCGTTTACCCCCTTTAAATGCTCATCCAGATAGCTGATCGTGAGGTCGGAAATAGTGGAATACAGGCCCCCGGTATTGCACTTTCCCGACGATTTTACGACAACAGGCAGGTAACAAAAATCCTGGTGGTCAGCCGAATCAACTTTCAATATCAAACGCTCGCCGCTAAGCTTTTGCATAAAATCAAAAACGGAATCTTTCTTAGGTTCTTTGGCCAATGGTGAACTTTCCAATCTAAAATAAGCCATATTCAATTTCATACTTTTAAATACGGCGCTGTTTTTTATGCCATCAAAATCGGCATCTTCATTCTTATCGCTGCCGTAGTGGTGAAATTCAGAGCCGTCAAAAGAGATAATGCATTTCACGGTTTGAAGCCTGGAGGCTAATATCGCGTCGCCAACACCGCCCCAACTGTATCCCAGCAGTGCAATTCTTGAAAAATCTATCTGCGGGTTGTCTTGTAAACGCTTTAATGATGCTAATGCATCATTCACTTGTTCCATCATATCCTCGTTCTTCATGGTCATATCGCCCGGATAGCGCCCGATCGAACTTATTGCCACAACCACATATCCCTTCGCGGCCAATTCTTCCAATAGCTTATAATTTTCGTAGCCCATGCCGTTGTAGCTTGCCAAATAAACTACCAGTGGGAATTTCCCCGGCGCTGGTTTCGCGTCTTTATAAGATGAGGTTTTGTAACTGAATAATTGTTTGGGCGTCGAGCATTTAAACCCATCACAGAAAGCCTTCGCAAATTGTGTCGGAATACTGTCACCTGCTTTTGATGCCGTGTAATAATTGGCCCTGCTGCCAAACAGGTCCAGAAAATATTTAAAATTCAGGGCGGTGTCGCTGGGTGCAGCATCGGCCGGGTACCAGGTGTCGATGTCCACAGGCCGGTAATGAAGATAATCTGTCGTGTCGGTATTGGGCTTGTAAGTTCTTGACCTGTCTGTAAAGCGAACGGTTCTGAACCCAGCACGATATACAGGCGCGGGTGTCTGCATCGTGCATCCGCAGACGGTAAGTGCGAAAAGGATAGTTAAGACTTTATTAATGATAATATTGCTCGGTTGTAGCAAATATGACCAATAAAGCCCGCGTAAAATGTTAACGAATAGTTATTTAACAAGATTTAACAATTACTCGCGCCCCGGCTACTTAACACTTTTCTTCAGCACGATAAAATAGCCTAGTATAAAGACGCCTGCGGCTACGATAAGGCTTACAACAATATCTTTAGTAAAAAAGTCGACGGTGATCTGTGGAATGGGCGGGCTGTTTTCGCCCATCCGGCTTGGAAAAATACTTTTGATCGTCAGCAACGGGTGGGCATAGGGGAAGGTGTAAGCGTATTTCCAGCCTACGTTGGCCATGATAATGCCGGCGATAGTTGCGGCAAAACCGATGCCCATGGGCTTTAGAAAGTCGCGGAACAGCAGGCTCAGCAGAAATTGTATAGACAGAATGCCCAGCGATGACAAGAGCAATTTCAGGTATATCCTGGCCAAAGTTCCCTCGACATGATATTCGCTGAATTTCAGGGCCGGATTTAATACACTCAATAAGTTGCCAAATCCCAGTGTAAACAGCATGAACAGTAAAAGGCACAGAATAGTAAGGAACAAGGCGTAAAAGTATTTGGCCGAATAAACAGCCCATTTGGATATAGGCAGGCTGAACAGGGTTTTCCATGTTTCGGCCTTATGTTCGATATTATTAACCGAATAGGCCAGGAAAACGATCAGCATCGGCAATATCAGCGAGCCCATCACAGCCAGGATAGCGCCCGCAAATTGAAGCCACAACATAAAACCGGGCTGATGAACAAGGCGGTCGCTGTGATTTAAAAAGCCGAAGAAAAGCAGCAGGCATATGGCCAGCGGCAGTAAAACTGCGCTCCAAAAAGCCATGGTTTTGCGCGTTTTGTAAAACTCAGACCGGAACGATAGTATAAATCCTTTCATCTTGTTCAGGCTTTTTGAGTGATGTCCAAAAACAGCTTTTCCAGGTCCTTTTGTATTTTATGAATGCTATATACCTGATAATCGTTACGATTCAGCAAGGCATTGATCTCGCCCATCTGCTCTTTGGACAAATATGGTATTTGCAGATAGTCGTCGCTGATGTCGGTCACCGTGAAACCCTGCTTTTTAAGGAAATTGGCCACGTCGACGGTGTTATCCACTTCGATCTGCACATGAGGCTGGCTTATGGCTTCCAGGTCTTTAATACTTCCCTGGAAAAGCAATTCGCCCTTGTCAATAATGCCCACATGGGTTGCCATGCGTTCAACCTCAGCCAGCAGGTGGCTGGATACAAACACCGTTTTTTTATGTTGTGAAACCAGCCGGATAAGCAGCTCCCGCACCTCGATGATTCCGTTCGGGTCAAGACCATTGGTCGGCTCATCGAGTATCAGCAGTTGGGGATTGGGTAATAAGGCCAGGGCGATACCGAGGCGTTGTTTCATTCCGAGCGAATATTTCCCGGCCTTTTTATTTGCCGCCTCTTTGAGGCGAACAAGTGTGAGCATCTCGTCTACCCTGCTCTCTGGCACCTGTAGCAGCAGCGCCCTATTTACCAGGTTTTCCCTGCCCGACAGGTGGCTGTAGATGGCCGGTTGCTCGATAAGCGAACCGATTTGTGAGAGAATGGAAATTCGGTTGGCAACCAGGTCCTTACCAAAAATAAGAATGCTGCCTTGGTCTGTCTTTAACAGATTGAGCAGCAGCTTTATAGTAGTGGTCTTTCCGGCGCCGTTGGGCCCAAGGAAGCCATATATGCTGCCTTCGGGCACCTGCAGGGACAGCGACTTGACAACTTGCTGGTTGCCGAAATTGAAGCTTAATCCCTGCGTATCAATTACCATAGTTTTTCTTTGGCAATTGAGCAAACGGTTTTTACTAAACTTACTCCTTTGTAGAACAACGAAGTAGCCTGTACAGACGAGCTACCGTCGGAATAATCCTTTTTTTGCTGAGACTGGTAACTAATCCCCATCACTAAAGCAAATACCACAGGTAACAGCAGCAAGATAAACGGATTCGAATTTTTGATCAGCCTTTTCATCGTGAGTGAATTTGATGAAACAAAGGAATAGCTATTTTTTTTCCTGCTAAAAAGTATTAGACCAACTGACGGGATTTGTAGATGAACAGGCAATTTGCGGTAACAAAGCGTTTATCGGTTAAAAAAGGCAGTTCATCGAAAAAAAGCTCGCCTATATATAAATATTGGATGTAAACAATCACAAAATGTTACATTAGGTGAGTGAAAAAAAATTGGCAGATATTCTGGCATATCGTTTTTTGGGTAAGCATAGTCTCTTATTTTGTTTACCTGACGGTTCAAAACAGCAAGATCAGTACGGAAGCGCTTGTGGTGATATTCGGCGTTTTCAGCATTGTAAATATCGGCCTGTTCTACCTCAATTACCTGTACCTGATACCGAAATTTCTAGACAAAAAGAAATACCGCTACTACGCCATTTCGCTTGTTTTGGCCATAATCGTGTTTGCCTTAGGCAAATATTGGCTGGCCACCAATTTTAAATCCTATATTCTGTTGCACGAAGGGAAGATGCTTCCCTTTTGGACCTATTTCATCAGTTCGGCGCTAACCAATATATTTTTTCTTTTCCTGAGCACGGCTCTCAAATTCGCGGTCGACTGGTTTTTGAACGCTCGTATTCAGAAGGATTTGGAAAACCAGCGTCTTTCCGCCGAGCTGGCGTTCCTGAAATCACAGATCAATCCGCATTTTTTATTCAATTCCCTTAACAGTATTTATTCGCTCGCCTATCAAAAATCGGATACGGCCCCAGAAGCTATTTTAAAGCTTTCTGAGATTATGCGTTATATGCTATACGAAAGCAATGATAATAAGGTCGACCTGGCTAAGGAACTTCAATACCTCCACAATTATATCGATCTGCAAAAAATACGTTTCGGCAATAAAGCGTTTGTTGATTTTAAGGTGACCGGCGAAGTGGGGTCGCAGAAGATCGTACCTTTGTTGCTGATTGCCTTTATCGAGAATGCGTTTAAACATGGCGTGGCAAACGACCCTAACGTGCCGATACGTTTACTTATCAATCTTGACGGCGAGAACCTGCATTTTTACACCGAGAATAAAAAACACATGAATAACCGGGATTTAGAAGGCGGAGTTGGGTTGCAAAACGTGCAGCGCAGGCTCGACCTGCTTTATCCGAACAAGTACAAACTGGATATACAGGACAAGCCCGATTTCTATATCTGCGAATTATCCTTAGTTTTATAATATGATAAGGTGCCTTGTAGTTGACGATGAGCCGCTTGCGCTCCATATACTGGAAGATTACATTTCCAAGATGCCCTTTTTGCAATTGGTGAAGGTTACCACAAACCCTATCGAAGCACTGCAATTGGTTCAGGAGGGCGGCATCGACCTGGTATTCCTGGATGTGCAGATGCCCGAATTAACGGGTATTCAATTCCTGCGCATAGCCAACGGAAAAACCAAGGTTATACTGACTACCGCCTATCCGCAATATGCGCTGGAAGGCTATGAATTGGATGTGATCGATTATTTGCTGAAGCCCATCGCCTTCGACAGATTTTTCAAAGCCGCACAAAAGGCGCAAGCCATTATTCAGCCTTCAGCTAAAACAGAGACGAGAGTTGAAGCAACCCCGCAGCACGATTTTTTAAGCGATTTTATCTTCGTCAAAACAGAGCATAAGATACAAAAAGTGTATCTGAACGATATCTTGTTTATCGAAGGATTAAAGGACTACATATCCATATTTACTCCCGCCGAGCGGATCATTACGCTCCAGAACATGAAGAAAATGGAGGATGCCCTGCCCGAAAAGCATTTCATAAGAGTGCATAAATCCTATATCGTTTCCATCAATAAGATCGACAGCATTGAGCGCAGCCGTATTTTTATCGCGGATAAGATCATCCCGGTGGGGGACACCTACCGCGATGATTTCTTTAAGGTGGTGGACGGAAAGAATATTTAGTTTTCAGCTTGTAGTTGGAAAGTCAGGCGCAAACCATCGGCGGTAAATTGCCTGCTTAATGCGTTAATTTTTGCCTGATCGCTGCTTCCGCCTCTTTTACAGCTTCGTCCAGTGGTTTTCCCGCCGGGTCGACAGGCGGCAGCACTTCCCATTTCATGCTAATGAAGGTACCTATCGGGAATACGCCATATTGCCTGATCTTCCACGAGTTCTTGATCGCTACCGGAACGATCAGCGCATCGGGGCATTTTTTTAATATGGCGCCAATACCTGCCGGCTGAAATGCCCGGATGGTACCATCTTTTGAACGCGTACCTTCTGGAAATATCACGCACGACCAGCGTTTTTCCTTCATGCGCGTACCCAGCTTGCCAAGTTCGGTTATAGATTGGCGCGGGTCTTTCCGGTCGATATTGGCGCCGCCGCCGTGGCGCAGGTTATAGGAAACCGACGGTATGCCTTTGGTCAGTTCGATCTTCGAAACAAATTTGGCGTGATACTTTCGCAAGAACCAAATCATTACAGGTATATCATACAGGCTTTGATGGTTAGCGACAAAGATCATCGGCCTGCCTGCGGCAAGGTGTTGCTTATTAATGAAGGTAACGGTATCGCCCAGCACGTAATACGTAGCCACAAGGCACCAGTTCATGATATCCACAACCCGTTTATGCGCCCGGTAGCCCGAAAGGTTGAAGCAGGCCCATTGAATAGGATGAAAGATGACCAGCACCAGTCCGAAAAAGAGATAGTGGATGGGCGTTAAAATATAACCGAATAATTTTCTCATTCGGTGACAAAGGTAATCGTTTGATCGATTAAGTTGGATGGTAAATGCTTGATTTTCGGTAGGGCCAGCGCTTAATCGCCGGCGTGGTCAATGGGCTAATGGTCAATAGTCAATTGATGGATAAAAAATTCACCATTCACTATTGACTATTCACATTAGTAAGTAAAATCAATAATATTTTTATCTTTGAATAGATTTTATCTATATGACCATTACACAACTCGAATACATCGTGGCGGTGGATACCTACCGCAGCTTTGTGATGGCTGCCCAAAGGTGTTCTGTTACTCAACCAACGCTGAGCATGCAGGTGCAGAAGCTGGAGGAAACACTTGGTGTAAAAGTGTTTGACCGCAGCACGCAGCCCGTTACGCCAACCGACATCGGCATCGAGATTATAGCACAGGCGCGGGTTATGTTGGCCGAAAGCGAAAAGATACGCGAGATCATTACCGATAAGGACAAAGAACTTTCGGGCGAGCTGAAAGTAGGCATTATTTCAACATTAGCACTGTATGTCTTGCCGAAGCTCATATCGGCATTTGTTCACAAATACCCACTGGTAAAGCTGCTTATCCTGGAGCAAACTGCCAACGAGATCGTTCAGCAACTAAAATCAGGCACCCTGGATTGTGGTATCATGTCGGGCCCGCTGCATGAACCTCTACTGACCGAAATACCCGTTTTCTACGAGAATTTTGTTGTCTATGCCTCCAAACACAGTAAGTTAGCCAAAAAGAAAAGTATAGGGCCCGGCGACATCGAAACAGACGAACTATACCTGCTGAACGAGGCGCATTGTATGCGCGGCCAGGTGCTGAATATTTGCAAAAGAAGGCGTTCGCCCAAAGCCTCGGTGCATTTTGAATATAACTCGGATAATTTGGAGACGTTGAAGCGCATGGTCGACCAGAATGGCGGAGCAACCATATTACCAGAGCTTGCCCTGATCGACCTGAACGACAAACAATCAGGCAAGGTACACTACTTTAAAAGCCCCGAGCCCGCGCGCGAAATAAGCATCGTTATCCAAAAGAATTTTCTAAAGCGCCGGATGATCGAGGCGTTGAAAAATGAAATACTGGAGCTGGTACCCAAACGAATGAAAAGCAGGAAGAAGAAAGAGGTACTGTAGATTTCGGAAGTCGGAATGTCAAAGGCGGAATGGGTTTTCATTTCGCATTTGGCACTTCGCAATGCGAATTATAGTTCCGAAGTGTATTCGATAACCACATCCTCACCTACAGCGTACCCCGTACAGGTCAATATCCAGCCTTTTGCCAGGTCATCTTCTGTCAAAACCTCATTAACCGGCATAACTACTTTCCCGCTTGTGCATATCGCCGAGCAGGTTGAGCACGACCCGGTGCGGCAGCTATACGGCAGCGGGATCTTGTTCTGCAAGGCCGCCTGCAGGATCGACTGGTTCTCGCCTGTTGTAATGTCGTATATTTCGTTGCCGAAATGTATCCTTACTTTTCCCGGAGGATATGTCGCCAGGTTGCCGCTTACTTTAATGGTATCGATCACAAAATTTTCCCTACGAATTTGCTTGTTTCCGATACCCATATATAGCAGTGTCAGCCTGACCATACGCATGTAATCGAATGGGCCGCACAGGTAGAATTCGGCTTTGTCCAGGCCGAAAACGTTATTTGCTTTTACCAATCGTTCCACCATGGTATTGTTTAACCTGCGTCCTTCGGCACTCAAAAGGTACACGATTTGCAATCTGTGGGCATGGGCAAGTACAAGCGCGTTCAGTTCCGGCCGGAAGATTACGGGATCATTTTTAGTGCTGTAAATGAGGATCAATCTGCTATAACCCTCCCTTTTTAAAATATATTTCAGATGTGAGATGACGGGCGTGATACCGCTGCCCGCGGCGAAAAAGAAAATATCTTTTTCAGTATTGAAATCGGCTACGGTGAATCTGCCGGCCGGTTCGACCGCATTCAATACATCGCCCGGTTTGAGCTTAGTGAGCATAAAGCGGGATATCTCGCCGTTTGGAATTCGTTTAACCGTTACAGCTAATAACTTTTCGTCCGGCGAAGAACTTAACGAGTAGGACCGGCGTATTTCCTCGTCGTGATGCGAAAATATGAACGTAAGAAACTGCCCGGCTTTGTAGGAGATATGTTTACCCGATATTTCGCTTAAGAAAAAAGTAGCGGTGTCGGGCGTTTCCCATTTAATATCCTCAATCCTCAATTGAAGCATATGCCGTTCAGGTTTTTAATACGATCTTGCCAAACTGCGAGGAAACAGCCATTTTATCGATGGCTTTCTGAGCCTGTGCAAGCGGGAATATTTCGTCGACGACAGGAACGATCTTATGCTCATTTACAAAATCGATCATCGCTTTAAAATCATCTGGCGAACCCATGGTTGTTCCGAGTATCTGCAGTTGCTTCCAGAATATTTTACGCGCGTTCAGCGGCGGGATGTTGCCGGCTGTTCCGCCAAAAATAACGATACGCGCACCCGGGTTGCAAAGGTCGGGGAGCTTATCAAAATCTTTGCCCAAAGCGCTGTCGATCACCACATCGAATCCGCCGGCCATTAGTTTCAATTGTTCGGCCCAATCCTGCGCCTTGTAATTTACGCCTGCACACGCGCCCATTTGTTTGGCCCGCTCAATCTTTTCGCCCGAACCCGATGTTACAAACACCTGGCAGCCTGCGGCAACAGCCCATTGCAAGGCGAACACGCCGGTGCCGGCGCCAACACCTATGACCAGTACTTTATCGCCCTTCTTCGCATGGCCCTTGGCGAACAAGGCCCGGAAAGAAGTTAACCCGGCTAAAGGCAAGGCAGCGGCTTGTTCCCAACTTAAGTGGGGCGGCTTTGGATATAAATAATACGCTTTTACTTTTACATATTCGGCAAAAGTGCCGTCTTCGGGCAAGCCGAGTATGCTGAAATCGCGGTTTTGATATTCCTCATGATTGCCCCAGTTAAGGCAAGGGTTGATGATCACTTCCTTACCAAGCCAGCTTTGGCCGGCCTTGCTTCCGGCTTCGGCCACAATGCCTGCGCCGTCCGAACCCAGGATCGACGGGTATTTGATACCGGCATACTGACCGACGGTTATCCAGTAATCTCGGCGGTTCAAAGCTGCGGCGTTGATCTGTACCAACACCTCATCGTCGGCCAGGGCAGGCTTGTCAACTTCTTTCAACGCCAGCGGCTTGTTTGCGGCTTCTAAAACGACTGCTTTCATATACTAAACCTAAATTGTTATTCTGAGCCATAGCGAAGAATCTAATTCGCCAATAGATGCTTCACTTTCGTTCAGCATGACAAGGATAATGATATGTATCGAAACAAAAAACGGCAGGAAAGCCTGCCGTTTATATTCTTTCATCCTATTATCAGGATGTTGCTTTGCTATACAGTTCGGCAACGTGGTTCCAGTTAACCACATTCCAAATGGCCGCCAGGTATTCCGGACGGCGGTTCTGGTATTTCAGGTAATATGCATGCTCCCAAACATCGACACCAAATATCGGCGTGCCTTTTACTTCGGCAATATCCATCAGTGGGTTGTCCTGGTTAGGGGTTGAACATACCGCCAGTTTTTTATCGGGGGTCACGATCAGCCATGCCCAGCCTGAACCGAAACGGGTAGCGCCGGCGTCGTTCAGCTTGGTTTTAAAGTCGGCAAAGGAGCCGAAAGTACTGTTTATAGCTTTAGCCAAATCGCCCGAAGGTTCGCCGCCGCCGCTTGGCGAAAGCCAGGTCCAG